>NZ_JBVJND010000001.1:0-625588 GCF_055583825.1 Streptomyces sp. NPDC104367
CCACCCCCCAGGTCATCCGTTCGACAGGGGGACACAGTCATGCCGGGCCCGGAGGCCAGCGGCCCCATTGCGGAGCCGCGAAGAACATAACGGGGACAGCGGTCCGGGGCGTCGTCGGGTGGCGGAAGGAGGTCGCCGTGGATCGGCTGTCCGGTGTGCCGGAGTCCGGCTGGTGGAGCGGCCGGCCGTCGGGTGGGGGCGGGAGGGGATCCGTCGAGGCCTCGGTGGGTGGGTGCCGGTAGGTGGTGGCCAGGGTGGCGATCGTCCGGGCCGTCCGGGTTCCCAGTTCGGTGGGCGCCATGACTTCGGCCTCCGTACCGAGTCGGAGCAGCATGCCGACGGCGTGGTCGACGGGAAGGAGTCCAGGGCAAGATCCCATCGGTCGGCCTCGCGAGGCAGTGCTGCCACCGAGCCCACGCGGAGGGACAGTTCGGCGCGACAGTGAGCGGGTTCCGGCGTCTGCACGCACAGGCTTCCCGGAACTCGCGCGCTTTGCCCGCCACCGGGTCCTTCGTGACCGTGTACGCCCTGGGCACCGCCGCCGCCCTGCGCCTCCTGCCCCGTGGCGCCCTGTCCCACCGCTGCGCGCTGCTCTCGCTCGTCGCGGTCTCGGCGCTCCTCCGTCATGACCGGCTGGTACCTGCTGTGGCCGCTGACCGTCACGGCGAGCGCGCTGTGCTACCTGCGGTGGCGCCGCGGGACACCGCCCTCCGCCCCGTCCTGACCCACCGGACGGCTCGCCTCGGCGGGCTCAGGAGCAGAAGTCGGTGATGGTGGCGGTGAGGATGTCGGTGAGGCGGTCGAGCGAGGTGAGGTCGACGTACTCGGTGGGCGCGTGGGCACCGGCGCCGTCGACGCCGAAGAGGAGGCAGGGGATGCCGGCCCGGTCCAGAAGGGAGCAGTCCGTCCAGAAGGGCTCGGCGCGTACGACGGGCGGGTGCCCGAGCGTCCGTTCGGCGTGACGGGTGAGGGTGCGGACGATCGGTGCGCGGGGGTCGGCCTCGAAGGGTTCGCGGTGCACGCCGCGGGTGAGCCGGTACGCGAAGTCGGGCACCGTGCCGACCAGGTGTTCCAGTACGGCGGTCAGTTCCCGCTCGACGTCGTCGACGCTCTCGCCGGGTACGGTGCGGCGCTCCAGGGTGACCCGGCAGTGCGCAGGGTAGGTGGAGGGTTCCTCCCCGCCCCGGATGACCGAGGCGTGCACGGTCCCGGTACCCAGGAGGGGATGTGCGGGCCCCTGGGCGAGGCGCAGCCCCAGTCGTTCCAGGGCGACCAGGAAGTGACCGGCCTTGGCGATGGCGTCGACGCCGAGTTCGGGCCGGGAGCCGTGGGCCGCCCGCCCCTCGATCTCCACGTCGAACCAGGCGAACCCCTTGTGGGCGAGGGTGACCTGAAGATGGCTCGGCTCGGTGACGATCGCCGCGTCGGCGGTGCAGGACTCCAGCACCTCCTGGGTGCCCGAGCTGCCGTACTCCTCATCGGCGACACAGGCCACGATGACGTCCCCGCGCAGCGGACCCCCGGCGGTCGCACGGGCGGCGGCGACCATCATGGCCGCGATCCCGCCCTTCATGTCGAAGGTCCCGCGGCCGTACATCCTGCCGTCGGCGACCCTGGGGTCGAGCGGGTCCCCGTCGTGGTCGGCGAGGCTGACGGTGTCGATGTGGCCGTTGAGCATGAGGGAGCGGCCACCGCCGGTGCCGCGGGCGACCGCGACGAGCGAGGGGCGGCCGGGACGCTTCTCCAGGGTGCGTACGTCGAAGCCCCGGGCGCTGAGCCAGCCGCCGCAGAAGTCGGCGACGGCTTTCTCGCCGGCCCCGCCGGGAACGAGATCGGGGTTGACGGAGTCGATGGACACGAGCCTGGCCAGCAGGCGGCGGGCGGTGTCGGGGTCCGAGGTGTCGGCGGCCGTGGGGGTCGGAGGAGACGCGGAGAGCATGAGGGACCTTCCGGAGGTGGCACCGGCTCGTGGACCGGGCGGTGGGGAGAGAGCGGTGGGGAGGCAGCGGACGCCGCGCGCCGTCGCGAGGCGGGGGCACGGGGCTCTGGGACGTCGTGTGGTCAGTGCGCGGGGGTGGAGTACGGGTTGGCGGCCCTGCCCTCGGTGCTGAGCAGTACGACCACCGAGTCCGGGCCGAGTCCCAGTGCCGTCCGGCGTTCGTCCGCGCCCGGACCGGTGAGCGCGGCCCGGACACCCGCGAGCGGAGCGGCGCCGCAGGGGCCCGAGGAGACGCCGAGGTCCGCCAGGTCGGCGGCGGCGCGGGCGCTGTCCGGGTCGCGGACGGCGACCGCGGCGTCGAGTCCCGCGCGCAGGTAGGGCCAGGCGATGCCGGACGGGGTACCGCAGTTGAGGCCTGCCATGATGGTGTCGCCGGTGTCGACGCTCACCGGCTCGCCGCGGGTGAGGCTGCGGAGCACGCAGTCCGCGGCCTCCGGCTCCACGGACAGCAGCGCCGGGGCCCGGCCGTCCGGGCGGCTGCGGTAGTGGACGACGACCGCCTGGGCGAGTGACCCCACTCCGACGGGTACGGCGACGAGATCGGGGCCGCGCTCGACACCCCCTGCCGCCAGCTGATCGTCGATCTCGGCGCAGAGCGTGGAGTAGCCCTCGACTATCCGTCCCGGAATCCGTTCGTAGCCGGGCCACGCGGTGTCCTGGACCAGGACCGAACCCGGCTCCTCGGCCGCCTCGGCCGCCGCCCTGACCGCCGCGTCGTACGTACCGGTCACCTCGGTCACCTTCGCCCCCTCGGCGACGATCGCCGCGACGGCCCCGGGGTGCACTCCCTCGGGGACGAAGACCTGGGCGGGCCGGCCGAGCAGGCGTGCGGTACGGGCCACCGCCCGGCCGTGGTTGCCGTCCGTGGCGGTCACCAGGGTCACCGGGCCGGCCCCGGCACCGTTCTCGGTCCGTTCGGCGAGCATGCGGTGGACGGCCCAGGACACGCCCAGCGCCTTGAACGCGGGCAGTCCCAGGCGGTTGGACTCGTCCTTGACGAGAACCCGGCCGACACCCAACTCACGTGCGAGCAAAGGGAGATCGGTGAGCGGCGTGGGTGCGTAGTCGGGCAGCGTCCGGTGGAACGCCGGTACGGCGGCGGGTGCCGGGGCGCACCGCCAGCTGCGGGCGCCGGATCGCGAGAACCACGGCAGGACACGGGAGGAGGATGCGTTGTCAGCCACCCCTGTAGCGTCCGACGCCTCCCCACGATCGGTCCAGCGAATGTTTTCGAACTAAACTCGTCGAGAAAACCGATCATTGGGCCCGGCGCTGCGACGAGGGGGTGTACCGGCCGTGTTCGACCTGCACCGGCTGCGTCTGCTGCGTGAGCTCAAGCACCGCGGCACGCTGGCGGCCGTCGCCGCCGCCCTGTCGTACGCCCCCTCCTCCGTCTCCCAGCAGCTCTCCCAGCTGGAGGCCGAGGTCGGTGTCCGGCTGCTGGAACCGGTCGGGCGGCGGGTGCGGCTGACCGAGCAGGCGGAGATCCTGGTCGCGCACACCGAGGCGGTCCTCGAACGCCTGGAGCGCGCCGAGGCCGACATCGCCGCCTCCCTGACCGACCTGACCGGCACCCTGCGCATCGCCGCCTTCCAGACCGCCGCGCTGGCCCTGGTGCCGACCGCGCTGGGCCTGCTCCGCGGTCGGCACCCGAACCTGCGGGTCCATCTCACGCACATGGAACCGGAGCGTTCGCTGCCCGCCCTGCAGGCCCGGGACTTCGACCTGGTCCTCGCCGAGGAGTACCCCGGCAACCCCCACCCGCGCTCCGCCGAACTCGAACAGGAGGACCTGCTGGACGACCCGCTCCGCCTCGCCCTCCCGTCCCGGACCGGCAGCGGTCCGGGCCCGACGGCGGCACTGCGGTCGCTGGCCGGGCACCCCTGGGTGATGGAGCCCGACGGGACGCCTGCCCGGCACTGGGCGGTGACGATGTGCCGCGACGCCGGCTTCGAGCCCGACGTGCGCTTCGAGACCACCGACCTCGTGCTGCATCTGCGGCTCGTCGAGGAGGGGCACGCCGCCGCGTTCCTCCCGGACCTGGTCTGGTGCGGAAGGGCGCCGACCGTCGCCCTGCGCCGGCTGCCGCGCGGCCGGCGCACACGCCGTGTCTTCACCGTCGTACGACAGGGTGCCGGCCGGCATCCCGCGGTCCTGGCCTGCCGCGACGCCCTGCGCCGGGCAGCCGCCCCGGGCTGACGGCAGGCGACGTGTCGGTCCCGGCCGTGGAGGTCGTCCGCGGAAGCGAACTCGGCTGCCTCCCGCGGCAGTTCCCTCGGGAGCGGCGGCGCGTCCACGACCGGCCGTCAGGGCATGCGGCGCCGCCCGCCGTGGTGGCCGTCGCGATGCTGCCGCTCGAATTGACCGGGCACTCGCCCCGGCGGCCGGACTAGGGTGCTCGGCATGCGACGTACGGATGTGGTCCGCGACGACGGCACGTGGACCGGCATGACCGTCGAGGTGCGCTCCCGCAGGCGTCCGGGGCTGTGCCTCCGCACCGCGGAACGCCGGATCCTCCTCACCCAGCAGACGCGCCCGGTGCTGCTCGCCGCCGTCGACGCCGATCACTGCGGGGTCGAGTTCTGGCGCACCGGCGCCTACCGCTCCGTCATCCCGCCGACCCGCGCCGCGGCGGGCCGGGACCTGGCCGGCGGGCTCGACCGCTGGGCGCACCGGTTCGCCGGGTGTTTGCTCGGGTCACCGGCCGGTCCGCTGCACGACGGAAGGTGGCTGCTGTCACGGGAGAGCCCGCTCCTGCACTGGAACCACGGCCGCCGGCCGCCCGCCGAGTACTGGGGCGAGATGATCGTGGAGGGCCACCCGGACGGATACGTCGACTGGTTCGTCCACTCCGGCTCCTGGGAGATCCTCCCGCTGCGCCCGATGCCCGGCCACCACGACGGCCGGGTCAAGGCGTACCGCAAGCAGGCCCGCGAAGGCACCCTCCCGCCCGTGCTGCTGTGGTGGGTCAGCGGACTGGACTGCCATGTGATCCTGGACGGACACGCGCGGCTTGCCGCGTCGATCGCCGAGTCGATCACTCCCCCGCTGCTGCATCTGCAGCGCGTCGCGCCGGACGACGAGGTGGCCGCGGGAACGGAACAGGCGGTGCGGCGCTACGAGGCCGAGCTGGCCCGCTTCACGGAACTCCGCGACCGCCACGGCGCCGCCGTCCCCGACGGTGCCGCGATCGCGGGCCCGTCCCTGGCCCGCCACCTCGTGGAACTGGACACCGGGGCCAGAGCCAGCTGGGCCTGGCCCCTGCCCGGCGGAACAGCCGAGTGGCACCGCATCGCACACGAGGCGACCTCGGCGAGCTGGTGCCCGTAGCCGCTTCGGTCGGTGCGTGCTCAGGAGCTTGTGCCAGGCGGCACCGGACCTAGGCGTGCCGAGGTCCGTGGGGCGGGGGCTGTTCGCCGTCGGGGGCACCCTCGGCGAGCCAGCCGATGAGGTCGTCGGTCAGCAACTCGCCCATGCCGTCGATGTCGTGGCCGATGGCGCCGAGCCCCAGGGCGTACACCGAGGTGCGGTCCTTGCCGTGGTGGCGCATGAACAGCCCCGTCCCACCGCTGTCGTCACCGACGAGCACCCAGTCCGGCGCGTACTCGCGGACCTCGTACGTCTCGTTGCGTTCGCGGATGACGTGCGGCCCGTACACCAGCACGCCGTTGGGAAGCAGGACGCCCGGCGTGGATCGCCACAGTCGCGCGATCGTGGGGTTGGGGCCGTCCCTGAGCCCGGAGAAGAGGGCGACCTGTACGGTCAGAAAGCCCGCGAAGGAGTCGGCGAACTCCTCGTAGTCCCCGGTGAGGTGATCCCGCCGGACGACGGGGCACTCCTCTCCGTCCCACCGGTCGAGCGCGAAGTGGAAGCTGTCTCCGCCGTCGGGCTCCCGGTGGAAGCAGAGCCGGTCGCCGTCGAGTTCGGCGGTGACGTCCATGGTGTCGGAGGTCCTGCACGGCGCGACGGAGGCCAGCCCGGCCTTGTTGACGGTGCCCTCGCCGTACTCGGCCAGCCACCACCGGTACGACGGCGGCAGTGGCCCCACCACGGCTTCCGCGGCGCGCAGGGCGGCCTCCGGCTTTCCACCGCCCGCCCCGGCGCCGATCAACGACGACGTTTCGATCAGCTCGCGCAGGGAGGCGACATCACGGCTCATGGACGCGAGTCTGTCACGGCACGATCGCATCGGCCGCGGATCGTGCCGGGACGGGAACCGCCCGGGGCGGGGTGGACCGGGGTCAGCCGGTGCGCCAGCTCAGCGCGGTCAGTACCGCGCTCTGCACCGTGACCGCCGTGGCGGCGTTGTTGAGGAGGCGGACGCGCATGCCGCGGTCCGCCGTCAGGTGCTTGGTGAGCGGGGTGACGTGGAAGGTGTCACCGCTGGTGCCGGTGGCCTCGTCGATGGGGTGGTCGGCGACGTGCTGGTCGCCGTTGTACTCGGACATGCGGACCTGGACCGTCTCGCCCACCGGGAGCCCGGTGATGTGCAGGCTGACCGAGCCGGTGAAGCGGCAGGCGCCGCGCACGAACACACTGCCGCCGTCGGCGTGCTCGTTCGCGCTGTCGGTCCACTCGGTGGTGAACTCGATCGAGTCCCAGGCTCCGGGTGCCAGCGTGTACGGCTGGGCGATGCCGAGGTTCACTTCGTCGGGCACGGGGTCCTCCTCGTCGGTGCTCGCCGTGGTGCCCGCGGCCCAGGCCCGCAGTGCGGCCTCGGAGCGGTAGGCGATGGATCGGTCCAGCGGGGTGCTGGTGAACTGCCACAGCAGCGGCGTCCAGCCGGACGGGGCGGGCTGTGCGGCGGCCTCCGCGCGCGGGTAGTCGGCGGCGCCCCAGGGGTAGGCCGGGTACCACAGCGGCAGGCCCTTGGGCGCGTGGCCGGCGGCGAGGTCGTCGCCGGAGGTGTAGATCCCGACCCGCTGCTCCGGGAACGCGGCCTGCACGGCCGTGGTCCAGGCGGTGGCCCAGGCCAGGATCTGTGCGGCGGAGCGGCCGGCGTAGTTCCGGCCGTCGGGGTACTCCTCCAGGTCGAGCCAGTGCAGGTACGACCGGTTGGCGGAGGCGTAGGGCCGCACGGCGCCGATGTAGTTGGCCGCCTCGGTCCTGGGGTCCTGGGTCGGCCAGCCGAAGTGGTAGGAGCCGGGCAGGAGTCCGGCGCCGATGATGCCGGTGATGTGCTGGGCGAAGCGGCTGTCCTGGGAGTGCTCGCCCTCGCTCGCCTTGGCGAAGCCGAAGGCCACCCCGGCCTTTCTGAGGGCCGGCCAGTCCTGCGCGGCCTGGTGCTCGGAGACGTCGATGCCGCGGCACGTGGAGAGGGTCATCGTGCGCCGCCTTCCGGCCCGCCGAGGGCCTGGAGCCGGATGGCGTCCGCCGCCGCCGACCAGGCGCTCCGGATCCGTTCCGGGAGGGCGTCCCGGGCCGGCAGCGGATCGTCGTCGAACGCGTGACCGACGACCGCGTCGGAGTACACGGTGTACCCGAGTGCGGCCAGGTCGCGGGCGTGGGTGGGTTGGGGCTGGGGCATGGTCGACTCCCTGTGCTCAGCCGTGGACTGCCCACACTGACAGCATCACGGCCGGTACCTGCCCGTAAGAGCGGTTTTGCACCATAATTGGATCTTGCTTTTCGGGGATCGTCCGGAAGTGATCACACCGTGCACGCCTCCCTGGGACGGAGGAGCGCGCGTGTGCCGGTGCGGTGTTTCGGAGCGGTCGTTGAATACGGTGGCCGAATGACCCAAGTGCTACTGAACACGTCGGCCGGGGACATCACCCTGGAGCTCGACGACGCGAAGGCGCCGAAGACCGTGGCGAACTTCGTCGGCTACGTCAGGGCCGGTCACTACGACGGCACCATCTTCCACCGTGTGATCTCCGGCTTCATGCTCCAGGGCGGCGGTATGACCGCGGACATGAGCCAGAAGCCGGCGCCGGACAAGGTGGAGAACGAGGCCGCCAACGGCCTGCGCAACGAGAAGTACACGGTGGCGATGGCCCGGACGTCGGACCCGCACTCGGCGAGCGCGCAGTTCTTCATCAACACCGCCGGCAACGACTTCCTGAACCATCCCGGCCAGGACGGCTGGGGGTACGCGGTGTTCGGGAGGGTGGCGGCGGGCACCGACGTCGTGGACGCCATCGAGGCGGTGGAGACCACCGCGATGGCCGGGCACCGGGACGTGCCGGTGGAGCCGGTCGTGATCGTGTCCGCGCGGCTGGCCTGATCCGCCGGTCCGCCCCGGTTCCCCCCGCCGCGCCGGTTCCGCTGCGGCAGGCACCCCGGGGCGGACGGCGCCGGGCCCGGCGGGCGCCCGGCTCGGCCTTTCCGAAGGGGCGCCGGGCCACGGTCCGAGGACCCCATCCGACGCCCTTCCCGGCGATCACGGCCCCGCATGGACGCATACGGGCGCGGCGGAACCGGACATCACCCGTTCGGGCTACAAAGCTCCCGCCCCCGGGTGCGGTGTCCCCCGTTCGGCCGCACGGTGGAGATGGCCGGCTTGCCCCCAAGTGACCGCCGTGATCACCAGCTTCGCGGGGAGGCGTCGTGATCGTGACAGCTCTGCTCGCCCCGGTGGTACCCCTACTCCTCCTGTTCGGGCTGCCCCTCCTGGAGGACCGCCTGTTCCCACCGACACCGCCCCAGCAGGAACAGACGGATCCGGAACAGGCCGAACACGACTGAGTGCCCGAGGCGGCACGGCACCGCCCGCCGCCCCCAGGCACCCCGACACCCCGACACCCGGGCACTCAGGTGCCCGGGTGCCGTGTACGCCCGGACCGTGCCGGGCCTACCGCAGGTGGCGGCCGAAGAACCGGTTCCCGTCCTCCAGCTCGAACCACGGGGTACCGGTGTGCCCGCCGAGATTGGCGTGCAGCGTCTTCTCCTTGCTGCCGAAGGCGTCGAACAGGTCGAGGGCCCGCTGCCGGGGGTTGCCCTCGTCGTCCCACTGGAGCAGGAACAGCAGCGGCACGGTGACCTGCCGGGCCTCCTCGCGCTGGGCGCGGGGCACGTATCCGCCGGCGAAGAGACCTGCGGCCGCGATGCGCGGCTCGGCCGCCGCGAGGCGGATGCCGACGGCGGCCCACCCGGAGTACCCGACCGGGCCGTCGATCCCGGGCAGCGCGAGGAGGGCGTCCAGCGCGGTCCGCCACTCCGGGACCGCGTTCTCGACCAGCGGGCCGACGAAGGACTCGAAGATCTCCTCGATCTCCTCGACCGGTTCACCGGCCCTCATCGCGCGGCGCAGGTCGGCGCGGGCCCGCTCGTCGGCGGCGGAACGGGGCCGGTCGCCGCATCCGGCGGCGTCGACGGAGGCCACCGCGTAGCCGTACGCCGCGGTCTTCCGGGCCCGGGCCACCAGCCGGGGTTCGTTCTTGGGCAGGCCGTTGTTGTGGGCCATCAGGATCAGCGGGACGGGTGCGGCGGATTCCGGTGTCCACAGGGTGCCGGGGATCTCGCCGAGGACGAATTCGCGTTCGAGGACGCCGTCGTCGAGGCGCCGTTCGGAAGTGAATCGCATGGTCGTGCCTTTCGGGAGTGCGCGTGAACGGCGCTCCCGGACGACCTATCGCCCGACCGTGACCCCGGAGGGGAGCACCCATGTCGATACTGCGTTCACGGGTACCACCTCCTCGTTCTCTCGCACGGCCGCCAGGAAAGTAGCAGTGCCGGGCGTGGTCCGCCAACGGGTTTTCGCCAAGGCCGCGTCGGCGGCTACGGCTGCTCGGTGCCCCGGCCGGGCCGGTCCGCGGCGGAGGAGTCGGCGTGGGCGGGCAGGCAGTTCTGGAGCCGCTGTCGGGCCCGGCCGTGCAGGCGGGTCATGAACTGGAGTGCCTGGGCGGCCGGTGTCGGGTCGCTGAGGTCGTCGGTGAGGGCGACCTCGACGCCGCCGCTGAACCGGGCGGTGTAGTTGTACATGAAGGCGCACAGGCAGGCCAGGGCGGTGCCCAGCAGGGTCTCCAGCGCGACGACGCCGGTGGCGACCAGCATCGTCGCCCACGGTGTCGGCCACTCGCCCGGGGCGGCGATGTCCAGGATCACCGACGCGGCGAACACGGCACCGAGGACGCAGACGCCGAGGGACCCCAGGAAGAGGAAGCTCATCACCGTGATCGACCAGGGGTTGGTCTCGGATATGCGCATACGGGCGAGCGGGCGCGGCGGGGCGTGCGGGAGGGTGCGGTCCCGGACCCGGGCCGGATGCGGCGCCTGCGCGCCGGGTGCCGTCGGGGTGGGGGCCGTGGGTGCCGCCGGTCCTGTCACGATGCGGGACGCGATCCTCGGCGACCGCTGTCGGGTCGTGCTGCGGGTCCTGCTGCGCTTGGTTCGGCTCATGTCCACTCCCTGGCTGGCCCCCGCCTGCGACGTTATGGGCATGGGTGCGGCCGCGCATCCCCGGAGGTGACGGTGGGTGAGCGAGGGCGGGCGGGAGGCGCGGCCGTTCCGCGAGGCGCCCGGTGAACTGCCGCGGGCCGCCGCCCGGTCGGGTGTCCTTGCCGGGGCTCCGCGGTGCCTCACCCGTTCGGCCGACGCGGGGCCGTCCCGCACGCGGGGAACGCTGTCCGACTGCCGCCGCCCGAGGCACTCGTGGCGGTAGGGTCGGACCGGTTCCCGAGGAGGCTTCCGATGCGCAGCGTGACGTATTCGATGGGTGCCTCGCTCGACGGCTACGTGGCCGGGCCGGACGGCGACCTGGAGTGGGGTGCGCCGGACGAGGAGGTCTTCCGTTTCGTCACCGACCAGATCCGGCAGGTGGGCGTCCATCTGATGGGGCGGCGGCTGTACGAGACGATGCTGTACTGGGAGACCGCCGACCAGGATCCGTCGCTGGACGACGCCCGACTCGCATGGGCCGCGCTCTGGAACCCGCTTCCCAAGGTGGTGTTCTCCAGGACGCTGTCGCAGGTGCGGGGCAATGCCCGCCTCGCCACCGGTGGTCTGCGGGAGGAGATCGAGCGGTTGCGGGAGGAGCCGGGAGAGGGCGACATCGCGATCGGCGGTGCGACGCTCGCCGCCGAGGCGGCCGCGGCGGGGCTGATCGACGAGTACCGCGTCAGGGTCCACCCCGTGCTGATCGGCGGCGGCACTCCGTTCTTCCCCCGGCGCGAGCAGCGGGTGGACCTCGAACTCGTCGAGACCCGCGCCGTCGGCCCCGGCGTCGTCTACCTCCGCCACCGCGTACTGCGCCGGCCACCGGACTGAGCCGCGACCGGACCGGACGGCGCCGGGGCGAGGGTCGCCGCGCCGTTCGTGGCACGGGTGAACGTCAAGGAGAGGTGTCGGCGGGGGCCGCTCCCGCGAGGGGTACGGCGCCGGCGGCGGCGAGGAGCTGACGGCGGGCCGGGTCGGACGGAGGTGGCTGTTCCGGTCGCGGTCCATGACCGTACGCACCGGTGCAGCGGTCGTCCCGGGATCGACGACGTCCCCGGCCGGCACGCGCGGCGTTCACCGGGGTGGTTGGCACACTCCCCCGGGCCCGGCCGACCGGCGCGATTCCTCGCGGCGGTCGGCCGGGCCCGGGGTGTGTGCGGTGCGGGTCGTGGCCGCCGTGCGGCGGCCTCAGGGGCTGCGGCGGCGGGCCGGGGCCCGGGAGGCGGACTTGGGTTCCTTGGGGAGGGGTTTGGGCGGTGCGGTGTCCTCGGTGTCGAGGACCCGGTCGCCGTACAGGTCCTGGAGCCAGTTGGACTGGTAGATGGTGTCGAGGTAGCGCTCGCCGAGGTCCGGTGCGATGGCGACCGCGGTGAGGTCGGGGCTGCCGTGCCGGGCCAGCCAGTCCCTGGCTCCGCTGACCACGGTTCCGGTGGAGCCGCCGAACAGGAAGCCGTGCCGGGCCATTCGGTGGCACATCCTGATGGTGTCGGGTTCCTCCACCAGGATCACCTCGTCGACATAGGACTCGTCGAGGAGCGGCGGGCGCATGCTCATGCCGAGGCCGGGGATCATCCGGCGGCCCGGTTCGCCGCCGAACGCCACCGAACCCACCGCGTCCACGGCGACGACCCGCACCGGGCGGTGCCACTGCCGGAAGAAGCGGGCGCAGCCCATCAGGGTCCCGGTGGTGCCCGCGCCGACGAAGACGACGTCGAGTTCCGGGAACTGGCGGACGATCTCGGGGGCGGTGGTGCGGTAGTGGGCCGACCAGTTGCCCTCGTTGGTGTACTGGCTGAGCCAGACGTACCGGTCGTCTGAGTCGCACAGCGAGCGGACGTACTCGATCCGGGTGCCCAGGAACCCGCCGTTGGAGTCCTGGTCGGCCACCACGTGCACCTCGCTGCCGAGCGCCTCCATCAGGAGTCTGGTGGACAGGTTGCACCGGGAGTCCGTGACGCACAGGAACCGGTAGCCCTTGCTCGCGGCGATCATGCTGAGCGCGACACCCAGGTTTCCGGAGGAGGATTCGACGATGACGGAATCGGCGGTCAGGATTCCGTCCCGCTCGGCGTTCTCCACCATCTCGTTCGCGGCCTTCAACTTGATGGAACCGGCGAAGTTGAAGGCCTCGCACTTCAGATAGAGCGGGTATCCGCAGATCGACTTCAGGTCGACGAACAGGTCGCCCTCGTTGAAGGCGTGGGGAGCGGATATGACGGGCACGGCGGGCCTCCTGGTGCTGGGCCGAGGACGACGACGGCCTCAGCCGTACCGGCGCAGTTCGTGGAAGAAGTCATCGATGAGACACAGGTCCCCCGACCGGTTCACCTCGTCGTAGACGTAGTTGCCGACGGCGAGGTCGAGGACGCCGAGTCCGAACGGTGAGAAGACCACCGGTCGGTCGGCCGGCGGCGCGGCGCGTCCGGCCATGACGTCGGCGAGGGTTCCGTTGAGGAAGTCGCGGTCGCCGGTGAGCTGTTCGGCGAGGTGGGGCGACGTGTCGGCCTTCAGGCAGTGCTCGACGTCGTCGACGAAGTTGGCCGAGTGCAGCAGGATCTCGGGGGCGAGGTCGCGCAGGGACACGTGCAGGACCAGCGGGTTGTGGGCGAACAGGCCCACGTCCATGACGTGCGGCCGGCCGGCGACGGTGGCGAAGACCACGAGGTCGCTGGCGCGGACCAGGTCGTCGGGGCTGTCGTGGACGGTGATCCGCGCGGTGGTGCCGGTCTGCCGCAGGTAGCCGCTGAAGCCTTCGGCGCTGTCGGCGGACAGGTCGTGCACGCCGATCTCGTCGAAGTCCCAGCCGGTGCCGGCCAGGAAGGTGTGGATGTAGCGGGCGATCAGACCGGTGCCGAAGAACCCGACCCGGGTGGGGCGGGGCCGGCCGCGGCTGAGCCGGTCGGCGGCCAGGGCCGCGGACGCCGCCGTCCTGGTGGCGCTGATGATCGAGCTCTCCAGGCAGGCGAACGGGTAGCCGGTGTCGTGGTCGTTGAGGACGAGCACCGCGGAGGCCCGCGGCAGCCCCGCGGACACGTTCTCCGGGAAGCTGGAGATCCACTTCAGGCCGTCCACCGGGGCCGGGCCGCCGAGGGAGGCGGGCAGCGCGATGATGCGTGAGGTGGGGCGGTCGGGGAAGCGCAGGAAGTACGACGGCGGGTTGACGGAGTCTCCGGCGTCGTGCAGCCGGTAGACGGTCTCCACCAGTTCGACGATCTCCTTCTCGCGCCCGCGCAGCGCCTGCTGCACCTGCTCGCCGGTGATCACCGCGAAGGTGGGGACGGAGGGCCGCCCGGGCCCGGCCGGCCGGGCGGCCGACGACAGCACGTCGGTCATCGCTCGCTCGCCTCCAGGGCCGGGCAGTCCTCGGCCGGCCGCAGCGGCTCGCCCATGCCGACCAGCACCCGCCGCTCCCCGGTGAACGCCTCCCGGCTGTGCGCGAAGCGGATGTTGTCCACCAGCAGCAGGTCACCGGAGTGCCAGGGCTCGCGCCGGGTGTGCGCCTCGTAGGTGCTGTTGATCAGCTGGACGACGTCCTCGCCGATCGGGGTGCCGTCGCCGTAGCGGGTGTTGAACGGCAGGCCGTCCTCGCCGTACTCGTCGACGAGGTACTCGCGGACCTCGGGGGCGAGCGTCCACTCGTTGAGGAAGGCGATCTGGTTGAACCAGCAGCGCCGGCCGGTGACCGGGTGCCGGACGACGGCGTTGCGGCGCTGCCCGGTGCGCAGCGACCCGTCGGGGAGCCAGGTGAAGTCGATGGCGTTGGCCCGGCAGTAGCGTTCGATCCCGTCGCGGTCGGCGGTGCCGAACGACTCCCTCAGGCTCGCCCCGATCTCGTCGTTGTAGGTGCGGGTCAGGAGCCAGCCCTCGCGCTCGAACCGTTCGGTGAGGCCGGCCGGCAGTGCCCGCAGCACCTCCTCGGCGTCGGCCACCGCGGTCGCCCCGCCCTCCTCGGGCGCGGTCAGGCAGGCGAACAGCATCAGGCCGGGCACCTGGAGCGGGTAGCTCAGCTCGTGGTGCATGCACATCGGCTGGTTGGCCGGCCACGGGGTGCCGGAGTAGACGCCGGGCGCGTGGGCCTCGCGGGGGGCGAAGGCCTCGCGTTCGGTCATGAGTTCACCGGCGAGCCGGGTGAGGACGGCGCCGGTCTGCGCGGTGTCCCGCAGGCCGAGGCCGCGCACGAGCAGCGCGCCGTGCTCGGCGACCCCCGCGCGCAGCGCCTCGCGGTGCTCGGCCGCCCATGTCACGGCGTCGTCGGGGGGATCGACGCGCAACAGGGCCGGCCTGTCCGGCCGCAGCTCCGCGTGGAGCGGTGATGCCAGGGAGGAGAACGGCATCTCGGGTTCCTTTCGGTCGACCGTCCGGTGTTCGGCGGTGGTCAGGAGGAGGCGAGGGGTACGACGGTGCGCAGGACGGCCCGCGCCGCCCCGTCCGGACGGGTGCGGAGGAAGTGGTGCCCCCCGTCGGCGAGTTCGTGGAGGTCGATGTGGTCGGCCAGGAGCAGCCAGTCCCGGTAGCGGTGGGCGTGGCCGGCGGTGTGCGGGTCGTCGGTGGCGACGACCACCGAGACGGGCGCGGACAGCTTCACCGGCGGCGGGTCCTCCAGCGCCGCGCGGAAGTAGTGGTGGGCCGAGACGCAGTCGTGCCGGTAGGCGGCGGCGATGCGGGCGGCGTGCCGCTCGTTGAGTTCGGCGAGTTCGGTGTGGCCGCCGTCGGCGGCGAGCCGGGCCGCGACCTCGGCGTCGCTCCGGTCGGTGAGTTCGGTGACCGCGGCGCGCCGTTCGGCGGCGGTGCCGAGCAGTTGGGCGCCGAGGAAGATCCGGGTGACGCGCACGCCCTGCCGCTGGAGCCTGCGGGCCGTCTCGACGGCCGCCGCGGTTCCCGAGGAGTGGCCCCACAGCATGACCCGGGTGAGGCCGCGCGCGGTGATCTCGGCGGTGACCTGTTCGGCCACCTCCTCGATCGACGCGAACGGCTCCGGGTGGGCCGCGAGGTTGTGTCCGGGCAGGTCCACGGCGAGGACGGTGAGGCCGCCGGCCGCCAGGGCGCTCGCCATCGGCTGGTAGTTGACCGCGTTGCCGCCCGCGTAGGGGAAGCAGACCAGGGCGGAGTCCGGGGTGCCGTGCCCGTTCGCGAGGGGCAGCAGCAGTCCGGGGCGGCGCCGGGCGGTGCCGTCGATGAGGGCGGCGAGGTCGGCGAGGACCGGGTGGCGGGTGATGTCCTTGAGGGACACCGCGCGGTCGAGCGCGAGGGAGAGCTTGACGGCGGTCAGGGAGGTGCCGCCGGAGTCGAAGAAGTGGTCCGTGCGGCCGATCCGCCGTTCGGGCACGCCGAGCAGTTCGGCCCAGGCCGCGGCCAGCCGCCGTTCGGCCGGGGTGAGCGGGCCGGCGTCGTCGCCGGCCGCGGCGGGCTCCTGCGGTGCGGCGGCCTCGGCCAGCGCGGTCAGGGCCTTCTTGTCGATCTTGCCGTTGGCGGTGAGCGGCAGGCTCTCCTGCCAGTGGAAGGCCGAGGGGACCATGTAGCCGGGCAGGTCGGCGGCGAGTGCCTCGCGCAGCGTCTCCGGGCGGGGATGTCCGCCGGAGTAGAAGGCGATCAGCTGCTTGCCGCCGTTGCGCTCGGCGACGACGACCGCGCCGTCGCGTACTTGGGCCACGCGCAGCAGGGAGTTCTCGATCTCGCCGATCTCGATGCGGAAGCCGCGGATCTTGACCTGGCTGTCGCGGCGGCCGAGGAACTCCAGCTTGCCGCCGGGGTGCCAGCGCCCCCAGTCACCGCCGAGGTAGAGCCGTTCGCCGGGCCGGTACGGGTCCGTCCGGTACGCCTCCCTGGTCCGCTCCGGGTCGTTGACGTACCCGCGGCCCACGCAGACGCCGGAGAAGGCGATCAGTCCCGGGGCGCCGAGCGGCACCAGGGCCAGCCGTTCGTCCACGACGTAGACGCGCACGTTGGTGACGGGCCGTCCGAGCAGGACCCGTTCGGGCACCTCGCGCAGCAGTTCGTGGTTGGTGTCGTCGGAGGTCTCCGTGAGGCCGTAGGCGTTGAGCAGCGCGACGTCCGGCCGGACCGCGAACCAGCGCTGGACCAGCTCCCGTCTGAGCGCCTCGCCGGTCACCGACACGCACCGCAGGTCGGGCAGGGTGCGCGGGTGGCGCTCCAGGAAGGAGACCACGACCTCCAGGTAGGACGGCACGACCTGGGCGACCGCGACCCGGCCGCGTTCCAGGGTGTCGGCGAACCGCTCGACGTCGGTGATCACGTCCTGCTCGACGATCAGGGTCCGGCCGCCGACCAGCAGCGGGGCCAGGAGCTGCCACAGGGAGATGTCGAAGCACTGCGGGGCGGTCTGCGCGACCACGGTCCCCTCGCCGATCGACAGGTCGTCGATCTTGGCGTGGAGGTGGTTGAGCATGCCGGCGTGTTCGCACATCGCGCCCTTGGGCTCGCCGGTGGAACCGGACGTGAAGTAGATGTAGGCGAGCTGGCCGGCGTCGACCCGGACGCCGGGGCCGTAGTCGGCGTGCGATTCGGCGTACGCGGTCTCGACCGGGAGCTTCGCGGTCCCGGGGAGGGCGGCCAGCGCCCGGTCCAGGTTGCCGGTGCTGCCGGACTCGGTCAGGACGAGCCGGCAGCCCGCCCGGGACAGCGTGGCCTCGATGCGGCCCGGCGGGAAGTGCGGCTCGATCGGCAGGTAGACGCCGCCCGCCTTGAAGACCGCGAGCACCGCGGCCAGCCAGTCGAGGTCGCGCTCGGTGACGACGGCGACGACGTCCTCGCGGGCGAGGCCCCGCGCCAGCAGCGCCCGGGCCAGCCGGTTGGCGCGCCGGTCGAGTTCGCCGTACGTCCACTCCCGGTCGCCGTGCACGGCGGCGACGACCTCCGGGTGCGCGCGGGCCCGCTGTTCGAAGAGTTCGTGCGCCCGGGCGTCCGGCAGCGGCCGGTCGGGGCCGGCCAGGGCTTCGAGCTGGTCCCGTTCCTCCTCGGCGGAGAGCAGGCTCCGCCCGGTGTGGTCGGCGTCCGGGTCGGCCGTCATCAGCCTGAGCGCCGTCAGGTGGTAGCCGGCGACCCGCGCGGCGGCGGCAGCGTCCAGTACGTCCGTGCGGTGGCGCAGACGGAGGGTCAGCCGTCCGTCGCGGTCGGTCCAGCGCACGTGCAGCGCACCGCCGCCGGCGTGCGTCCCGTCGCTGTCGAGGGGCCCGCACACGACGTCGTACGGCGGTTCGGTCAGGCCGAGTTCGCGTCGCAGCCGCTCCACCGGGAAGCCGCGGTGGGCCTGGGTGAGCGTCTCGGTGTGCCGGACGGCGGACAGCAGGTCGCGCCAGGAGCCGGGGGCGACGGCCTGCCGGAACGGGAGCGGTTCGCCGGGCGGGCCTGCGGTGTGGCCGGTGACCACCTCCGGCTCGCCGGAGAGCGCGGCCAGCACCTTGAGGTGCGCGGCCAGCAGCAGGGTGTCGACCGGCAGCCCCTGCCGTCCGGCGAGTTCCCGCGCCGCCCGTGTCACGTCGTCCGGTACCGGTGTCTCGTGCCCGGCCGTTCCCGGCACCGGCTCCCGGACCCATCGGGGCACCCCGGTGGCACCGCCGGCTGTGAGTGTGCGGCGCCAGAACTCCCGGTCCGCCTGCTCGCCCGTTCCCATCGAATGGCCTTCCTCAACTCACGGTCGCCGTGGCGGCGTTGGCTGTTGACGTGGCCCGGTCCGCGGCGGCGGCCCGGTCGTTGCCGATGTGCTCCGGCATGTCCACCGCGGGGTTGCCGCCCCACCGCGCGCCGCGGGGGACCTCCTCGCCCTTCATCAGGAAGGAGTCGGGGGCGAGCACCGAGCCCTCGCCGAGGGTGACGCCGTAGTGCACATGGGCGGCGACGCCCAGGGTGCAGCCGGCGCCCAGGGTGGTGCCGTCGGACTTGAAGGTGCCGTCCTCCTGCGAGTGGCACTGGATCTTGCTGCCGGCGTTGAGCGTGCACTCGTCGCCGATGGTGGTGAGGGTCCGCTCGGTCATGTAGCAGCCGTCGTCGAACACCCGGCTGCCGATGCGCACGCCCAGCAGCCGCCAGACCAGGCTCTTGTACGGGGTTCCGTTGAAGACGTTGAGGTAGTGGTCCGGTACCTTCCACACTCGTTCGTGCCACCAGAAGTACGGGTCGTAGATGGAGCACAGCCGCGGGCGCAGCGCGCGGAACGAGGTGAGGCAGCGCTCCACCAGGACGAAGTACAGGGTGGAGAAGAGGAGCGTGAGCGCCAGGTATCCGGCGATCACCACGTGTCCGACCACGCCGTACAGGTCCACGGAGGCGAGACCGAACAGGGTGAGCGCGAAGGTGTGCAGCCACCGCACGAACAGCATGACCACCATGGAGCGGAGGTTGTAGCGGTTCTTCGCGGCGAGCCGGCGCTGGAACGTCTCGCCCGTCCTGAGGTGGTCGAAGCGTACGTCGCGGTCCACCGTGCGGGGGATCTCGAAGCACGGTGAGCCGAGGAGGCCCACCCCTTCGCGGACCTCGCCGTCGAGGGGGATCATCACCTTCGTCGCCAGCAGGCAGTTCTCACCGGTCCTGCCGCCCACCGGGTAGGCGATGTTGTTGCCCAGGAAGTTGTGCGGGCCGATCGCCACCCGGGACACCCGGAAGGACGTGCCGGAGAACTCGGCGTTGACGACGGACAGACCGTCGGCCACCATCGTGCCGCTGCCGACGGACACCAGCAGCGGTGTCTCGTGCTGGACTTCGGTGCCGAAGTTCGATCCGGTCTGCTCGACCCGTGACAGGTCGTATCCGAGTCCGCGCAGATAGTGGACGATGTAGGAACTGTCGCCGAGGAGCCAGGCGAAGAACTTGATGTTCGTCATGCGGGCCGTGGCCCGGTGCAGCGCGTAGTGGAATCCGTAGAGCGGATAGACCGTGTCGGGTCTGACGACCAGGCCCACCAGGCGCGGAAGCGTGCACAGCACCAGCGGTCCCAGGACGACGAAGCCGAGGAACAGCACGAGGGAGAGCACCAGGGCGTCCGGGACGAGCTCCGAGCGGGACAGTGCGGCCGTCGCCGGGTCCAGTCGCTTGCCGATCACCGGGACCTCGGTGAACAGCATGTACATTCCGCCGACGAGCAGCGGTATGTAGAGGAGGAACAGCTGCGTCAGGGTGCCGAGGCCGAACCAGACCCTGCGGGCGGTGCCGCAGCGGGCCGGGGCCACCCTGATGTAGTCGGTCGTCGTGGGCTCCGCCGGGGAGCCGTGCCAGTGCTCGCCGTCCGGGACGGCCTGCCCGCGGTGCAGGGCGGAGGAGTGGCCGAGCTGGGCGCCGTCGCCCATGGCGGTGTCGATGTCCAGGACGGTCTTCTCGCCGACGAAGACGTTCTCGCCGAGGGTGATCCGGCCGGTCTGGATGTGTCCCGCGTGGGCCCGGTAGCCGAGGAGGAACGAGTCCTTGCGGATCACCGTGCCCGCGCCGATCGTCAGCAGGTCGGTGCAGACCGGCACGGAGTGGGACAGGATCGTCACGCCCTTGCCGATCCGGGCGCCGAGGGCCCGCAGGTACAGCACGTACAGCGGGGTCCCGGTGAGGAAGACCATCGGGTTGGCGTGCAGCAGCACCTTGACGAGCCAGAAGCGCAGGTACGTGGGGCCCCAGAGGGGGAACTCACCGGGTCGCCAGCGGCCGACGAGGACCCATTTGGCGGCGACCGGGAGCGCGCAGAGCGCTGTGAAGGCGATGCCTCCGAACAGCAGCGAGCGCAGATAGATGTCGGCCAGGCCGGTACCGGTGGCGATCCACTGGTAGCCGAGCGCGGTGACGAAACCGGAGACCAGCGAGTAGCCGAGGAAGACCAGCAACTGGGCGGTCCCGCAGAGCAGATGGGCGCGCCGGTCGACGCGTGGCGCGGGGGCCGCCGGCGGGGTGTCCGCGGGACCGGCCGGTGCGGGGGCGGCCTCGCCGAGCGCCGTCGCCAGTTCCCTGACGGTGGGGTGGCGGTAGATGTCCCTGATGGACGGGGACGGCAGGTCGGCCCGCTTGCGTATTCGTGCGCAGAACTGGGCCATGACCAGGGAGTTGGCGCCGAGGTCGGTGAAGAAGTGGCTGTCGGACGGGACGTGCTCGACGTCGAGGAGGTCGGCCAGTGCCTGGGCGAGCTGCCGCTCGACCTGGGAGGACTGCTCCACCATGCGATCTCCTGGAAACGTGGAGGTTTCTGATCACGAACCGGCGGATTCAGTTTGTCCAGGAGGCTGACCGACTGCCACTTTTATCTGTGATTTATCTATGGGCCCGAAATGATCCTTTCCTCGTTATTTCCCCGGTTTCACGGCGGGACGGGGAGCGCGCGCATCACCCGTACGGCGGCCCCTCTACCGGAGGAGGGGGCGGCCGAAGGGTCGGCTGAGGGACCGGCCGAGGGGCTGACCGAGGGGAGGCGGAGCGGGCCGGTGAAGGCCCGGAGCCCCCTCCCCCGGCGGTCCCGTCACGGCCGGCCGCGGCCGTGGCAGCAGAGGCCGGGGCCGAAGCCGGGCCGGTGGCCGTCACCGTCCGGCGCCGGCGCGTCCGGGGTTCCGGTCCGGGCCACGCACCGGGCCCGCTGGGCGGTGTCCAGCATCCGGTCGCTGTCGGAGGCGGCGTTGGCCAGGCTGGCGCAGCACACGGCGAGGAGCAGCCCGCCCAGCACGAAGGGCAGGCTCCGGCGGGCGGGCGGCGGGGCGAGCAGGGCCCGCACCCGCTGCGGTACGGCACCTCCGGTCACGGCCAGCGCGCCGGGGCGGACGGCACCGGCGGACGCCAGGGCGGCACGCCCGACGGCGTGCGCGACGACCCGGCGGTCGCCGACCCGCCGCGCGGCCTCCTCGTCGGCCCACCGTTCGAGGACGAAACCGCCGGTGCGGGCCAGGGGCCGCAGCATCGGGTTCAGCGCGGCCGTGAGCCGCCACAGCCCCTGGAAGAGGTGGTGGCGGCAGCGCAGATGGGCCCGCTCGTGGGCGAGCAGCGCCTCGCGCTCATCGTCGCCGAGGCAGCGCAGCATGCCCCGGGAGACCACGATCCGGCCCGGCGCGCCGGGCAGCGCGAAGGCCACCGGGACGTCGTCGTCGACCACGGCCAGCTCCAGGTCCCCGGCCAGCCGGGCGCACTCCGCCCGCGCCCGGGCCAGCTGCCGGAACTGCCGTAGGGCGGCCACGCCCGCCGAGAGGAGACCCGCGGCCAGCAGCAGCGCGCCGGCGGCCGCGACGACGAGGTACACCGGGTCCTCGGCGCGCAGCGCGGTCACCGACCAGCGGCCGGCCTCCGCCACCTCGGGGATCTGCGCCACGCCGGTGAAGGCCAGCAGCGCGAGCGACCCCGTCCAGCCGACCGCCGTCACCAGGGCGGCGCAGGCCAGGGCCCAGGCGGCCGGGCGCGGGGGCAGCCGGTGTGCCACGCCGGGCGCCGAGGCGGCGAGCGCGGCGGTCACCAGGAGCGGGACGTAGACGCTGATCAGCACCGGGTCACCGGTCCCCGCGGGAGCGCTCGCCGTCGGGTGCGTCATGCCCGGACAGCAGCTGGTGCAGCACATGCTCGTCCTGGCTGGACAGCTCCGAGACGAACCGGGCCAGCACCGCCTCGCGGTCGGACCCGCCGGCCAGCAGGGAGTGCATGCGCCGGGCGGTGTGGGACGCCTCGTCCCGGGTCGGCTCGTAGGCGTAGCCGCGGCCCTCGCGGTGCCGGACGAGCATGCCCTTGTCGTGCAGCCGGGACAGGATGGTCAGGACGGTGGTGTAGGCCAGGTCGCCGGGCAGCCGTTCGCGGACCTCGCGCGCGGTCAGCGGCCCGTCGGCGGCCCAGAGCGCGGCGAGCACGTCGCCCTCCAGTTCACCGCGCGCCCGCCTGCCGGATGCCCCGCCGGCTTCCTCGTCGTCTCGGTCCGCCACCGTCCGCCTTTCCCTTGTCACCGTTCCGGTCCTGGCCGCCGTTCCGGTCCTGGCCGCTGTCACGGACAGCCTACCGGCCGTACTCCTACGACTTGTAGGAGGTATGCTCCGGGCTTCGAACCGCGAACTACTACATCTCGTAGAGTTCCGTCGCTCTGTCATGCGCGGAGGAAACCCATGCCCTACGCCGGAAGCACGGCGCCCAGTCCCCCGCTCGTGGGCGCCGTGCCGCGGCCGCGTCCCGCCGGGCCCGGCGCGGGGCGGGTCGCCGTCGTGTCCGCGAGCGTCGGAGCCGGTCACGACGGCGCCGCCGCCGAACTCGCCCGCCGCCTCGGGGCGGACGGCTTCGCCGTGGACAGGTTCGACCTGCTGGACCTGCTGCCCGCCGGGCTGGGCCGGGCGGTCCAGGAGGGCTACCACCGGATGCTGGTCCGGGCGCCCTGGGCCTACCAGCGGATCTACTCCAGCACCGAGCGCGCGGGCGGCGGCGGGCCGGCGGCGCGGGCGCTGCTGCGCACGGCCGAGGAGCGGGTGCTGCGGGCCCTGGCCCCGGACACGGGCGCGGTCGTCTCCACCTACCCGGGCGCCAGCCGGGTGCTGGGGAACCTGCGGCTGCGGGGACGGCTGGCCGCGCCCGTACTGACCTATCTGACGGACTTCTCGGTGCATCCGCTGTGGGTCGCGGACGGCGTCGACGTGCACCTCGCCGCCCACGCCGTGCCCGCCGCCCAGGCGCGGGCGGCCGGGGCCGGGGACGTGCGGATCTGCGGGCCGGTGACCGATCCCCGGTTCCGTCCCTGCGACGAGCGGCGGCGCGCCGCGGCGCGGGCACGGTTCGGGCTGCCCGGGCGGGCACCGCTGGCCCTGCTGGTCGCCGGGTCCTGGGGTGTCGGGCCGGTCCGCGAGGTGGCCCTGGAGCTGCGCGACTGCGGCGCGGCGGTGCCGGTCGTGGTGTGCGGCCGGAACGCGGCGCTGGCCGAGCGGTTGCGCGCGGACGGGGTCGAGCACGCCTTCGGGTGGGTCGAGGACATGCCCGGCCTGATGCACGCGGCCGACGTCCTGGTCCAGAACGCCGGCGGGCTCACCTCGCTGGAGGCGTTCGCCTCGGGTCTGCCCGTGGCCAGCTACCGCTGCATACCGGGGCACGGGCAGACCAACGCGGCGGCCCTCGCGGAGGCCGGCGCCGCGGCGTGGATCCGTGACCCGGCCGGCCTGGAGCGGACGCTGTGCGACCTGATCGACGGCGCCCTGGGACAGCGCCAACGGGCCACGGGGCTCGCCCTCTTCGCGCCCGGCCCCGGCGCCGGCCCGGCGGCGGAGATAGCCCGGGTCCACCGGTCCGGCGCCCCCGCGCGCGACCACCGCGCGGAGCGGCGCCACCCCTCCGTGCGGCGCCGGCTGGCCGCCACCGCGGTGGCCGCCTCCGCCGTATGGGCCTGCGCGGTCGGCACGGGCATCGCGACGACGGCCGACGGCACGGCCCTGGTCCACGCCATCGACCACGGCCTGACCGACCTGGCACTCCACCACACCCCGGGAGCCCACCGCTCATGACCACACCCCACACACCCGGTACGCCCTGCCAGGCCCGCATGCCCGGCTCGGCCCGCACGTGCTGCACGCCCCGCACACCCCGCCCGGCCCACATACCCGGCTTGGCCCGCATACCCTGCACGACCCGCCCGGCCCGCCCGGCCCGCACGCCCGGCTCGGCCCGCACGCCCGGTACACCCAGCACACCCGGCTTGGCCCGCACACCCTGCACGACCTGCACGACCCGCACGACCCGCACGACCCGCACGACCCGCTCGGCCCGCACGCCCTGTACGCCCTGCACAACCCGCTCGGCCCGCACGCCCTGCACGACCCGCACACCCTGCGCACCCCGCCCGGCCCGCGCCGCGGTCGACGTCACGTTCAGCACCGCCGCTGCCCCGACCACCACCAACGGCGCCGGCACCGGCACCAGCACCGCCACCGCCACCGCCACCGCCACCGAGCCGGAGGTCCGGCGCCCGTGAACCCGAACCCCAGTCGTCTGATCCGCCCCGTGGCACTGGCGGCGGCCGGTGTCGCGGTCGCCGTGCAGGCCGGGCCCGCCGTGTCCACCTTCGGCCCGCTGCGCAAGCGCGTGATGCCCCGGCTGTCGGGCCGGGGCCGGCCGGACCACGTCGCGTTGACGTTCGACGACGGCCCCGACCCGCTGTCCACCCCGCGCTTCCTGCGGCTGCTGGCCGGGCGCGGGGTCCGGGCCACCTTCTTCCTCCTCGGCAGCGAGGCGCACCGCTCCCCCGGTCTGGTGCGGGAGATCGCGGCGGCCGGTCACGAGATCGGCGTCCACGGCTGGCTGCACCGCCCGCTCCCGCTGCGCGGCCCGCGCGCCACCTACGACGACCTCGCCCGGGCCCGCGACCGCGTCGGCGCGCTCACCGGGCAGCGGCCCGTGCTCTTCCGGCCGCCGTACGGTCTCATGTCGGGTGCCGCCCAGGTGGCCGCCCGCCGCCTCGGCCTCACCCCGGTGCTGTGGACCAGCTGGGGAGAGGACTGGCGGGCCCGGGCCACGCCGGAGTCCGTCCACCGCACGGTCACCGCCGACCTGGACGGCGGCGGCACGATCCTGCTCCACGACTCCGACTGCACCTCCGCCCCCGGCGCCTGGCGCTCGGCACTGGGCGCGCTGCCCCGCATCCTCGACACCTGCGAGGAGCGGGGCCACCACGTCGGCCCCCTGCGCCACCACGGATGGCCCGCCCGGGACAGCGGACGGCCCGGACGAGACACCGGACGGCCCGGGTGAGACACAGGACGGCCGGGAACGCGATCCCCCGCCCTGGCGTCTACAGTTACGTAGACCGTCTACTGCGGTGTAGTCGACGGCCTTCGTCCGTTCACCTTCGTTCCCCCGCCTCCGACGGAAGGGCACCACCGCATGCCGACACCACCCCCGGGCTTCGACGGAGCACCGATCGACGGCGCCACGTACAGCGACGTGGTCCGCCTCGCCCAGCACGCACCCGACTGGCTCGACGACACCGTGTCGCTCTGGTCCACCTTCGGACTCGCCCTGTTCGCCGCCCTGATGCTGGCCGGCTGGTGGCAGGCCCGCCGCACCGGTGCCGCGGACGCGCTCAGGGCGCTCGCCGTACCGGCGGTGGTGGTCGCGGCCTACGCCGCCGACATGGGCCTGAAGCTGCTGGTCCGCGAGGACCGGCCCTGCCAGAGCCTCCACCTGAGGACGCTGGAGACATGCCCCGCGCCCGGCGACTGGTCCTTCCCCAGCAACCACGCGGCGATCGCGGCCGCGGCCGCCGTCGCCCTCGTCTTCGTCTCGCGCCGGCTGGGCGCGCTCGCCTGCCTCGCGGCGCTGGCGATGGCCGCCTCCCGGGTGTGGGTCGGGGCGCACTACCCGCACGACGTCCTGGCCGGGGTCGCGGTCGGCGCCCTGGTGGCGGCGGTCGCGATGTCCGCGCTACGACCCCGGTCGCGCCCCCTCGCCGACCGGCTCGGCGCCCGGCCGCTCGGGGCCCGGCTGCTGGGGACCCCACCCCCGACGGCGGCGGCCTGAGGCACCCCCGGCGACCGTCACCGGCGCCGCCGATCCTCGGCATCGCCCCCCGGCATCACCCCCGACGCCAGCCGTCGCCGCCGCCCCGCGCCGTCACCCCGAGACCGTGCCGGACGCGTCCCGGCGGGAGACGGCGAGGTATCCGACGCAGCAGACGATGGCTGCCGTCCAGCCGAGCGTGACCGGCGCGAGGCCGAGGCCGAGTCCGCCCCGGGTGTGGCCCACCGCCATCCAGTCGGCGAGCGAGGCGCCGAGCGGGCGGGTGATGACGTAGGCCGTCCAGAACGCGGGCACGGCGCCCAGGGCGCCGCCCCGGTGGGCGACGGCGGGGACGCAGATCGCGGCGCCGAACAGGACCGCCGAGCCGAGGTAGCCGAGGCCGGCGGTGGCGGTCAGGTCGCCGGCGGCGGTGCCGAGCGCGAAGGTCGCGAGGACGGCCGCCCAGTAGAAGACCTCGCGGCGGCGGGTGCGGACGCCGTGGATGGACAGCGTCCGCTCGACGGCGTACCAGAGGGAGAAGACCGCGGCCAGGGCGACGAGGAAGAGCGGTGTGGACAGCGCGTAGGGCACGCCCAGGCCGACGTGCAGGACGTCGGCCGCCATCGTGCCGAACACGCTGACCATGACGACGGCGGTCCAGTAGATCCAGGCCACGTAGCGGCGGACGGCGAGCTGGAGGGCGAGCGAGGCCGCCAGGGCGAGTGCGCCGAGCCCGACGGCCGGCACCGGTCCGAACACATGGGCCAGCAGGTCCGACGCGGTCTCGCCCATCCCGGTGGTGAGCACCTTGACGATCCAGAAGTACGCGGTCACCTCCGGCACCTTGTTCGCCAGGGTGCGCGGTGCGGTGCGGGGACGGTCGTCGAGGAGGTGCTCTGTGGTCATGGACCGCACGATGACACGGCCCGCTCCCGGCGCCACAGATGCCTTTGCCATTGCTTTGGGTGCTCTGGTGCATGACTTTCACCGGCGGGCGGTCAACCTGAACACAACCTGACCGCCCCCACGAATCCCCTGGTCAGAGGGGTCGGGCCGGTGATAGGCAGGGGATTTTCGCGGCCCGCGGTCCAGAATTCCGTCGTCGGGGCCGCCGGGTCGCGGGAACGGACGGCGCCCCGCGATCGTCTAGAGTTCCAGATGACGTCTACACGCCTGTAGTCATTGCGAGAGGTTCCCCGTCCATGACGACACCGATCCCCGCCGCCTCCCAGCTGGCCGTGAACGTACTCGACGCCCATTCGCTGCTCGCCGCCTTCGGTGTGCTGGGCGTCGCAGTGGTGATGTTCGTGGAGACGGGACTGCTGGTCGGCTTCTTCCTGCCCGGCGACTCCCTGCTCTTCACCGCCGGACTGCTCTGCACGGGCACGGCCGCAAGCGGTGTGCACCTGTCCCTGGCGCCGCTGCTCGTGGCCGCCGCGGCGGGAGCGCTCGCCGGAGCGCAGTGCGGTTACCTGATCGGCCGGAAGGCCGGGACGAAGCTGCTGGCCCGCTCCCGTTCACCGCGCCTGCACGAGGGCATGAAGCGGGCCGAGGAACTGCTGGAGCGGTACGGGTACGCGAAGGCCATCGTCCTGGCCCGCTTCGTCCCGGTGGTGCGCACCGTGCTGAACCCGATGGCGGGCGCCCTGGAGGTGCCGGTGCGGACCTTCACCCTGTGGCAGGTCGCCGGCGGGCTCGCCTGGAGCGTCGGTCTCACCCTCGCCGGGTACGGACTGGGCTCGTCGATCCCGAACGTCGACCGCTACCTGCTGCCGCTGGTGGCGCTGATCGTCGTCGTCTCGCTGCTGCCGCTGCTGGCCGAGGTGTACCGGGGCCGGCGCGCCGCCCGGCCGGAGGGCGGCGAGGGGTGAGCCGGGCCCCGAGCGGGGCCCGTTCGTCTCACTCAGGTGCGGCCCCCGCGGCCGAAGAACCGACGGAGGACCATGCGTGCCAAGATCCTGGTCGTCGAGGACGATCACGCGCTGCGTGACGTGCTGCGCCGCGGCCTGGCCGACGAGGGCTTCGAGCCCGTGCCCGCCGCCGACGGCGCCACCGCCCTGCGGCTGACCGCCCGGGGCATCGGCGCGGTCGTGCTGGACGTCGGGCTGCCCGACGCCGACGGCAGGGACGTGTGCCAGGCGATGCGGGCCAACGGATTCACCGCCCCGATCATCTTCCTGACGGCACGGCACCATCTCACCGACCGGCTGTCCGGGTTCTCCGCCGGGGCCGACGACTACCTGCCCAAACCGTTCCACCTCGCCGAACTCGTCGCCCGGCTGCGGGCCACGCTCAAACGGGCCGCCCCGGCGGCCGTGTCCACCGCCGGGGACCTGGTGCTGGACGCGACCCGGCACAGCGCGAGCGCCGGCGGGGCCCGGGTCGAGCTGTCCCCGACGGAGTTCCGGCTGCTGGCCACCCTGGTGGCCGCCGGCGGGGCCCTCGTGAGCCGCCGCGACCTGGTCCGGGCCGCGTGGCCGGACGGTGCCCAGGTCAGCGACAACACGCTCGACCAGTACCTGACCCGGCTGCGCCGCAAGCTGCGCGAGACGGGCAGCGGGCTGAGCCTCGGGACGGCGCGCGGGATCGGCCACCGGCTGTCATGACCGGCCTCCTCCGGCTCCTGGCCCCCCGTACCCTGCGCGGCCGGCTCTCGCTGGTGGCGCTGACCACCGCGGCCCTGCTGATGACCGTGCTGACCGTGGCGTTCGACACCGTGACGGAGAGGCATCTGGAGCGCCAGGCGGACGACGAGCTGCGCAGCCGCGCGGTCGCCGTCGCCACCACCGTCGACACCAGCGGTGCCCGGGCGCGGGTCCTGGAGACCGTCAACGACCGGCTCCTGGACGCGAACGTCTGGATCTACACCGGCGGGCACCTGCTGGAGAAGCCCCCGTCGGCCGTCGGCGGCTCCGCCCTGACCCGGGCCGCCGCCCGGCTCGCGGCACGGGCCGGCGAGGCCTGTACGACGGTGGGGCCGGGGAATCCGCACGCGGTCCGGCTGTGCGCCCACGCCGTGGCCGGACACCGCGCCGCCGCCACCGTCGTCACGGCCCTGGACCTCGCCCCCTACCGCAACTCGGCGGCCACCGTGCTGCTCGGGTCGCTGGTCCTGGACGCCGTGATGCTCGCGTGCACCTACGCGCTGACCCGGCTGGCCGTCGGGCGGGCGCTGCGTCCGGTGCGCGTCATGACCGACCAGGCCACCGAGTGGAGCGCCGTCGGCTCCGACGAACGCTTCGGCGCCGACCACCAGCCGGCCGAACTCGCCCGTCTCGGCACCTCGTTGGACGCGCTGCTGGACCGGATCCGGACCGTGCTGCGGCACGAGCGGCAGCTGACCGGTGAGCTCTCCCACGAGCTGCGGACCCCGCTCACCCGGATCGTCATCGAACTCGACTGGTGGCGGGCCCGGCCGCGCTCCGCCGACGAGACCCGGGCCACCCACGAGGTGATCGCCGAGGCGGCCCGGTCGATGCGCGGCATCTGCGACACCCTGCTGGACGACGCCCGCGGCAGGACGTGGAGTGCGGGCGAGGCCCCCGGCACCGCCCGGGTGGCGCCCGTCCTGGACCGGCTGGTCGGCGGGCTCGGACCCGAGGGCCGGGTCGGCGCGGTCGTCGACGTCACGGACCCGGCGCTGGAGGTCGGTGTCGCGCCCGCGCTCCTCGAACGCATCGTCAGCCCGTTGCTGGCCAACGCGGTCCGCTACGCCCGCTCCACGGTGACCGTGTCGGCACGGCGGCTGCCCGGCGGGGTGCGGATCGACGTCACCGACGACGGGCCCGGCGTGCCCGAGACGTTCACCGGCGACCTGTTCCAGCCCGGCCGCCGCGCCGACGCGGACGACGGCCACGACGGCGCGGGCCTCGGCCTGCCGCTCGCGCGACGCCTGGCCCGCGCCGTCGGCGGCGAGGTCGCGCACGACCCCGGCCACACCCCGGGCGCCCGCTTCCTGGCGGACCTGCCCGCGGGGTGAGCGGTCACGCCCGCCCGGCGGCGGTCCGGCGCTCGCGCAGCTGTGCCCGGCTCATGAGGCCGGCCAGGACGGCCGGCAGGACGGCGGAGGAGCCGATGGTGCCGAGGTCCAGGCCGCCCTTGGCGGTCGGCAAGGTGGAGGGCTCCTCGTGAGGTCGTAGAACGTCTCCCGTGCGGGTGTTCAGGCCGGGTGCCGGGACACCGGTGCCGCGTCCTTCCGGGTGACGGACAGGAACACGACCAGGCCGAGGACGACCGTGAGGAACAGGGCGCTGGTGATGACGGTGCCCAGGCCCAGTCCGCCGTCCCCGGTGGGCTGGGAGAGGTAGTCGCCGACGGAGGCGCCGAGCGGGCGGGTGAGGACGTAGGCGATCCAGAAGCTCCACACCGCGTCCAGCCCGAGCTTGAAGTGCGCGAGCGCGACCGCGGCGATGGCCAGGCCGAACAGGACCGCCGAGAGCCGGTAGCCGAGGTCCATCCGCTCGGAGACCAGGTCGCCGGCCGCGGTGCCGAGGGCGAAGGTGAACAGCACGGCCAGCCAGTAGAAGGACTCACGGCCGGTGGTGTCGATGTGATGGATGGACAGCGTCCGTTCCCGGCGGTACCAGACCACGAACACGACGGCGAGGACGACCGCGAAGACGGTGGTGCTGGTCTCCAGCGGCACCCCCATGTTGTCCGTGAGGTTGTCGCTGATCAGCGTGCCGACGACGCTGATCAGGGCGACGGCCGACCAGTACACGCCCGCCCGGTAGGCGCCGGTGCGGAACTGCGCCACCAGGACGACCGCCAGCAGGGCGCTCATCAGCGCCGACACACCGGTCAGGCCGAGCCCGGCCTTCTCGTTCAGCAGGTCGGCGGCGGTCTCCCCGACCGTCGTGCACAGCACCTTGATGACCCAGAAGTAGACGGTGACCTCGGGCACCTTGTTCCAGCGCGGCCGGGGGCGCGGGGCCGGGCCGGAGGCGGCGGCCGGGGACGCGGGGGTCTGTGATGTCTCGTATGTCATGGGGCCCGACCGTGCCACGCCCCACCTGAACGCATCCTGACTGCCGGCCGCGGGGACGGTCGGCAGCCGGCGGGCCGGGAGGACGGCCGCGACCCGGGTCGCGGCCGCGGTCTCACACCGGTGCGGTCTCGGCGGCCTCCGCCATGACCTTCTCGTGCGCGGCGATGCCGACGAACCGGCGGATGGCCTCCACCGGCATGTCGAGCCCCTCGGAGGCGGAGCGCTCGTCGCCGAACGCCTGGACCGCCTCGGCGACGGCGAGGGCCAGTTCGGCCTCCGCCTTGCGGACCTTGACCTCGGCCTTGTCCACGGTGTCGACCACCGCGAGCTGGCGGCGCTGCTTCTCCTGGAGTCGCTGCTTACGGGAAGGCGTCGTTTTGTCAGTGTTCTGCACAGTCACGACCAAGATCATAAGCGGGGGCGGAGCGGCCGCGGTACCGCCCCGGGCCCCGGTCACGCCACCAGCGTCGCCCACACCGCGTGGCCGCTGGTGAGCCTGGAGCGGTCGACGCCCCAGGAGTCGGCGAGCTGCTCGACGAGCAGCAGTCCCCGGCCGCCCTCGTCGTCGGGGCCCGGATCGCGCCGGGGCAGGCCGCGGCCCGAGTAGTCGTGGTCGTGCACCTCCAGCCGCAGACAGCCGTCGGCGACCAGGCCGATCCCGCACAGGATGCGCACGCTCAGCGTGTGGATGACGGCGTTGGTGGCCAGCTCGGAGACGAGCAGCACCGCGTCCTCGCACAGTTCGCCGGGCAGGTCCCACTCGGCCAGCCGGGCTCTCATCGACCGGCGGGCGACCCTGATGCTGGAGCGGTGGGACGGCAGCTCGATCCAGTGCGCCCGGTCGGGGGCGGCTACGTCTAACAGGTCACGGGAGGGGATCGTGTGGGGGGACACGGTGGTTGCCTTCCGGGTGGCGGACGCGGGGGGAGCAGGCAGCGCCGAGCAACGTCCGCACTGGAGCCGGAAGTTGCCCGTGAACGTGAACGCGATTTACTCAAGTAACTATGCTCGTACGCAAGTTCAGGCTGCAACCGACTCCCTGATAATTTCAGGATGCGGCTATCGGTCTGGTCGGTTCATCAAGTGCCTGTCACACTCGTGGTGGTGACAGTCCCTCAGGAGGTAAGGGCGTGAGCGAAGGCCGTTCGAGCGCGGGCAGCAACAGCGCGCCCACCGTGCTGCGCATGATCCTGGGCCGCAGGCTCCAGGAGCGGCGCCAGGGCGCGGGGGTGTCGCTGGAGGACGCCGCTCGGGCGCTTCGGGTCACCCCGCTGACCATCCGCAGGCTGGAGAAGGCCGAGGTGGCCCTCAAGCCCCTCTACGTGGAAAAACTGCTGGAGACCTACGGCGCCGACCAACAGGAGATGGACGAGTTCGTCGCCTTCGCCGAGCGGGCCAACGAGCCCGGCTGGTGGCACACCTACCGCGATGTGCTGCCCACCTGGTTCAGCGCCTACGTGAGCCTGGAGACCGGGGCGAAGACCCTGCGCACCTACGAGCCGCACTACGTCACGGGCCTCCTGCAGACCCGCTCGTACGCGCGATCCGTGCTCGGCGGCGGCTTTCCCAACGACACCGACGAGGACCTGGACCGGCGGGTCGACCTGCGGCTGCGCCGGCAGGCCCTGCTGGAGCGGTCCGACGCGCCCACGCTGTGGGTGGTGATGGAGGAGGCCGTCCTGCACCGCGTGGTCGGCGGCCCCGAGGTGATGCGGGAGCAGATCGAACGGCTCCTGGAGGTCATGGAGCTGGAGCACGTCAGCGTCGACGTGGTGCCGTTCACCGCCGGTGCCCATGTGGGCGCCTGCGCCCCGTTCACGTATTTCCGCTTCGAGGAGCCCGAACTCCCGGACGTCGTGTACAGCGAGATCCTCTCCGGCGCGATGTACCTGGACCAGCGCTCCGACGTCGTCGCCCATCTCGAGGCGCACAACCGCATGTCCCTGCTGACCTCCGACACGCACAGCAGGGCGCTCCTGAACCGCATGCGCAAGGAGTACGCATGACCCTCATCGACGGCAGTGTCAACGACGTGTACAACGGCATGCCCGCCGCGGACCTAGGGGAGCAGGGCTGGGAGTCGCCCTGGAGCGGTCCCAACGGAGGCCAGTGCGTGCAGACGAAGCAGCTCGCCGACGGCCGGATCGCGCTGCGGCAGTCGACCGACCCCGCCGGCCCCGCGCTGATCTACACCCCGGAGGAGATCACCGCGTTCGTCGCGGGGGTCAAGCGGGGTCTCGCCGACCATCTCACCACCGGCCGTACTCCCCCACGCACTCCTCTGAAAGGTTCATGATGACCAACTCGCCCGCGGCGCGGGACATCGACACCAGCCGGCCCCACTCCGCCCGCATGTACGACTACTACCTGGGCGGCAAGGACCACTTCGAGGTCGACAAGCTGGCCGCCGAGAACGTGGCGACCGCCTACCCCGGCATCTTCGTCTGCGCCCGCGAGAACCGCGCCTTCATGCACCGGGCCACCCGGGTGCTCGCCCGGGAGCACGGCATCCGGCAGTGGCTCGACATCGGCACCGGCATCCCCACCGAGCCGAACCTGCACCAGGTGGCGCAGTCCGTGGTCCCCGAGGCGCGGGTGGTGTACGCGGACAACGACCCGCTGGTCCTCAAGTACGCCGAGCGGCTGATGCGCAGCACCACGGAGGGCCGCACCACCTACATAGAGGCGGACGTCAACGACCCGCAGTCGCTGATCGACGCCCCCGAGCTGGCGGAGGTGCTGGACCTCGGCCGTCCGGTGGCCCTGTCCCTCAACGCGCTGATGCACTTCGTCACGGACGCCCAGGACCCGTACGGGATCGTGAGCCGGCTGCTGGACATACTGCCGTCGGGCAGCGCGCTCGCCCTGAGCCACTGCACGCCCGACTTCGACCCGGGCACCTGGCAGAAGGTCACCGACATCTACAACAACGCCGGGACCCCGGTGCAGTTCCGCTCGCGCGCGGACGTGGCGCGGTTCTTCGACGGGCTCGAACTGCTCGACCCCGGCGTCTCGGTGGGCCACCGCTGGCGCCCGGACACCGAGCCGTCCGCCACGGACGCGGAGGTCAGCCTGTGGACCGGGGTGGGCATCAAGCCGTAGCGCTTTTTTCCGGGAGGGGGGAGCCCCTGGGCTGTCGTACCGCATGGGGGTGCGGTACGACAGCCCGGGGCGATCGGCCGATGGGGCAGCGGTCAGCCGATGTGATAGCTGTCGCCGTACACCTTCCAGTCCAGCGGGGTGTCCAGGCACAGGTTGCCCTTGCGCAGGAAGACCCGCTGCTCGGTGTCGACCCGGGTGGTGTCGCTGTGCGCCTCCTCCTGCTCCATGGCCCACACGCGGGCGTCGAGGAAGGCGTCGAGGTACGCCGTCTCGTCGCCGCCCCGGGCCGGCGGCCTCGCCTCGGCGAGAGCGCGCTTTCGTATGCTGCGGAAGCCGGTCGGGTCGTCGCCGTCGCCGTGCATGACGACGGCGTCGTAGTAGGCGAACTGTCCCAGCGTGCCCAGCCCGTCCGTCCTGCCCTGCCCGACCGCCGGGTCGAAGTACACGCGGTCGCGCTCGTCGTTCTGGGCCTGCTGGAACGCGGTGTCCTGGGCCGCCCTGCGCCAGGCGGCGGGGAAGTCCGGGTCGAGGCCGTCGTGGGAGTCGGTGCCGTTCACCCGGCGCAGCGCGGGCAGGTACCCGGCGAGCACGTTGCCGGGCTTGCGGTCGGTGTAGAGCCGGACGAGGTCGAGCATGTCGCCGGTGCCCGAGCAGAAGCCGATGATCCCCGCGGTGTAGCCGCGGCCGTCGCCGATGTCCTCGATGTACCCGTACTGCGCCTTCCAGTCGAGCGAGGAGTTCTCCGCGCTCGACACCAGCTTCATGGCGATCTCCTTCTTCGCCGGGTCGTCGAGCCCCGCGCAGCTCGCGGCCGGCGCGGCGGCCGAGGCGTGCGCGGGACGCAGCGGCAACACCCCGGCTCCGACGGCGGAGGCGCCGAGCAGGGCGAGCAGAGCGCGGCGCGAGGTCGGGGCCGTGGGGATCGGGGCCGTGGGGTTCGGGGGATTGTCCGGGTGCCTCACAGGGACTCCTGAAGGGGGGTGGGGGGGGTGGGGGTCGGCGTGGGCCGATGAACCGATAGGAAGGTTTCCTATCAGAGCCAGTCAGTGATGTGTACCCGTCACGCGAAAAGTTCGTAGGGTCGAACAAGGAGTGCCGTCGGAGACGGCTCAGCCGCGCCCCGCCGCGGCGCGCCTCACTCCGCCGCCGTCCAGGCCCACGGCCCCATGCCCCGCCACTCGATCAGGCCGGGGTCGTCGACGGTCGTGCTGACCTCGGGCAGATCCGCCCGGCGCAGGAACTCGACGACGTCGAGCAGGTGGTACGCGGTGCCGGCGTACTCCCCGCGGATGGTGACCCGCCGGCCGCCGTCGGGGCCCGGCGGCTGCACGATCACAGGCGCGCCTTCCATGGTTACCGCATGCCCCCCGCGGCGGCCGGTCATGCGGCGGCCGTGACTTCCGGCCGGGCCCCGCTCCGCCTCCCGTCCTCCCCCCGCTCAGTTCGCCGAACGGATGCCGCGTTGTCAGTGCGGCTTGGTAGAACTGCGATCATCACCGAGAGTCCTCATCTCCCGCACAGGAGCAGCCGCATGACCATCAACGAACACCTCAAGGCCCTCTACCGGCTGCCCGCGTACGCCTTCCCCGGTCCCGGCGCGCCGACGGACCGGCTCCCCGACGCCGAGTCGGTCGCGTGGCGGATCACCAGCGACGTGTACGACGCGGACGAGGACTGGGCGGTGGCGTTCGCCCGCTTCCTGGCCGCCGTCGACCCCACCCGGGTGCGGGCGCTCATAGTCGGCGCCTGGCAGGAGGCGTACGACAGCGACCCGTCCGACGTGATCGAGGCGCTGCTGGCCGCGCGGGACCGGCTGCCGGCGCTGCGCGCGATCTTCCTCGGCGACATGGTGATGGAGGAGTGCGAGATCTCCTGGATCAACCAGACCGACGTCACCCCGCTGCTCGAAGGCTTCCCGGAGCTGGAGGAGTTCGGGGTGCGCGGCGGTTCGGGCCTGGGCCTCACGGCGGTACGGCACACCGCGCTGCGCCGGCTGACCATGGAGAGCGGCGGGCTGCCCGCCCAGGTGGTGCGCGCGGTGGGCGAGAGCGACCTGCCCGCCCTGGAGCAGCTCGACCTGTGGCTGGGCACGTCCGACTACGGCGGCGACAGCGAGGCCGCGGACCTCGCGGGCATCCTGTCCGGTGAGCGGCTGCCGAGCCTGCGTCATCTCGCGCTGCGCAACAGCGAGGTGCAGGACGCCGTCGCGGCGGCCGTGGCCGACTCCCCCGTCCTGGACCGGCTGGAGGTGCTGGACCTGTCGATGGGCGTGCTGACCGACGAGGGGGCCACGGCGCTGCTCGACGGCCGCCCGCTCGTCCACCTCAAGAAGCTCGACCTGCACCACAACTACGTGACCGAGCCGCTCCGGAACCGCCTGCGGTCGGCCCTGGAGCCCGTCGGCGTCGAGATCGACCTCGACCGCGACGACGCCGACGAGGACAAGGAAGACGACGGCACGGTATGGCGGTACGTCGCCGTGGGCGAGTGACCGCCGTGCCCACCCGAACCCACCCCGGCCCCCCACGACCCGCTCCACCACGGAAGCGGACCGACGGAGACACCAGGGCCCGGACCGACGGCCGTACGGTCGGGGCCGGACACGCGGTCGAGGCCGGACACGCGGTCGGGGCCGTCATCCCCGTCGAAGCCGGCCGCACGCTCGACGTCGGCTGTGCGGGCACGGCCGGCGCCACCGTCGGATTCGGTCACCGCTCGGGCGGAATCGGCGACGCGGTCCGGGGCGTTCGTGCGGGCCTCGATCGCCGACCGGGCGGCGTCGTCTCGGGCGGTCGTGTGGGTGGGGGCGGGGTGGGTCGTGGGTTCGTCGACGGGTGAGGGGGGCGGTCGGTTCGCGGTGGTGGGGAATCCCGGGAACCGGCGCGTCACCCTCTTCGCCGACGCCGTCCGCGCGGCCGGGCTGCCCGCACCGCGCGTCGTCCCGTGGCTCGACGTGCTGCGGGACGGCGGCGCCCGGTTCGGCGCCGGGGAGATCGTGCGGATCGACTCCCCCGGTGAGGACCCCGAGGTCGACCGGCTGCTGCGCGGCGACCGCGAGCCGACCCGGGTCGAGGGCTCGGCGCGCTGGTACGCCGGGTTCGTCGCCGCGCTGGGCACCCTGCGCGGCGGCGTACGGCTCGCCGACCCGGACGACCTCGCCGTGCTCTTCGACAAGCGCCGCTGCCACGCCGTGCTGGACGCGGCCGGGGTACCGGTGCCCGCCTCGCCCACCTCGGGCCCGGCCGCGGCCCCGGTCCGCGGCTGGGACGACGTGCGGGCGCTGATGCGGGAGCACCGGATGCCCCGGCTCTTCGTCAAGCCCGCGCACGGCTCGTCCGCGTCCGGCGTGCTGGCGGTGGAGTCGGCGGGCGGCGGCCGGATCCGGGCGACCACCTCGGTGGAGCGCGCGGCCGACGGCGCCCTGCACAACTCCCTGCGGGTGCGCCGCTACGAGCGCGAGGCGGAGATCGCGGCGATCGTCGACGCGCTCGCACCGGACGGGCTGCATCTGGAGCGCTGGCTGCCGAAGGCCGCCCAGCACGGCCGGACCGCCGACCTGCGGGTCGTCGTGGTGGCCGGCCGGGCCACCCACGCGGTGGTGCGCACCAGCCGCTCCCCGCTGACCAACCTCCATCTCGGCGGCGGCCGGGGCGACCTCGACGCGGCCCGCGCGGCGGTGGAGGCGTCCGGCGCCGCCTGGTCCGACGTGCTCGGCGTCTGCGAGCGGGCCGCCGCCTGCTTCCCGCGCACCCTGTGCGTCGGCGTCGACCTGCTCCCGGCCGTCGGCTGGCGCCGGGCGGCCGTCGGCGAGGTGAACGCCTTCGGCGACCTGCTGCCCCGCCTCACCGGACTGCCCGGCAGCGGTGCGGAGGGCCTGGACACGTATGCGGCCCAGGTCCGCGCCGCCCTCGGCCCGCCCACCCTCCCACCGCACGAGCACCACCCGTACGACAGGCACCACACGTACGACAAGCACCACGCGTACGACAAGCACCACCCGTACCCAGAAGGAACCCCGCATGACCTCGCCCGCCCCGGCCGCTGAACCGGCCAAGACCGAGCCCGACATGAACGAGGTGGTCGGCAGTCACGACCTGCTCCTCGTCACCCTCGACACCCTGCGCCACGACGTCGCCGCGGAACTCGCCGCCGAGGGCCGCCTCCCCCACCTCTCCCGCCATCTGCCCGGCGGCGCCTGGGAGAAGCGGCACGCCCCGGGCAGCTTCACCTACGCCTCCCACCAGGCGATCTTCGCGGGCTTCCTGCCGACCCCGGCCGCCCCCGGCCCGCACCCCCGGCTCTTCGCGGCGAACTTCGCGGGCAGCGAGACCACGGCCGGCGGCACCTTCGTGTACGACACCCCGGACCTCGTCTCCGGTCTGGCCGGGGCCGGCTACCGCACCGTGTGCGTCGGCGGCGTCGGCTTCTTCAACAAGCAGGGTCCGCTGGGCTCCGTCCTGCCCGGGATGTTCCACGAGGCGCACTGGGAGCCGGAGTTCGGCGTCACCTCACCGCACTCCTTCGAGAACCAGGTGGCCCGCGCCGAGCGGATCGTGCGCGAACTCCCGCACGAACAGCGGCTGTTCCTCTTCGTCAACGTCTCGGCCCTGCACCAGCCCAACTGGTTCCACCTGCCGGGCGCGACCCGCGAGGCGGGCGACAGCCGCGCCACGCACGCGGCCGCCCTGGAGTACGTGGACCGGCACATCGGCCGCCTGTTCGCCGCCGCGAGCAGCCGGCGCCGCTGCTTCGCGATCGTCTGCTCCGACCACGGCACCGCCTACGGCGACGACGGCTACACCGGCCACCGCCTGGGCCACGAGTCCGTGTGGACCGTGCCGTACGCCCACTTCTTCCTGGACCCGGCGGAGGCCGCCCGATGACCACCGCGACCGCGGCGAGCCCGTACCAGAGCTATGTCTACGCCTACCCGCACAAGACCGCCTACCGGCGTCTGGCCGACCGCCCCGCGCTGCGCGACCTGTGGGCCGGCGAGCCGAAGGACGCGCTCTCCCTCTATCTCCACATCCCGTTCTGCGAGGTCCGCTGCGGCTTCTGCAACCTCTTCACCCGCATCGGCGCCCCCGACGGCCTGACCGGTGCCTACCTGGACGCGCTGGAGCGCCAGGCAACGGCCGTACGGGAGGCGCTCGGGGACGCGGACAAGACGCGGTTCGCCACGGCGGCCTTCGGCGGCGGCACCCCCACCTTCCTCACCGCCGCCGAGCTGACCCGGCTGTGCGACATCGCCGAGCACCGGATGGGCGCCGACCTGCGGGCCGTACCGCTGTCGGTGGAGGCCTCGCCGGCCACCGCCACCGCCGACCGGCTCGCCGTCCTCGCCGAGCGCGGCGCCACCCGGCTCAGCCTCGGGGTGCAGAGCTTCGTCGACACCGAGGCACGGGCCGCCGTACGGCCGCAGCGCCGCGCCGACGTGGAGGCGGCCCTGTCCCGGGTCCGCGAGGCCCGCATCCCCGTCCTCAACATCGACCTGATCTACGGCATCGACGGCCAGACCGAGGAGACCTGGCTGCGTTCGCTGGACGCGGCCCTCGCCTGGCACCCCGAGGAGCTGTACCTCTACCCGCTGTACGTCCGCCCCCTCACCGGGCTCGGCCGCCGCACCGCCGCCGGTTCCGACCCGGCCTGGGACGCCCAGCGCCTGCGCCTGTACCGGGCGGGCCGCGACCACCTCCTCGGCCACGGCTACGACCAGCAGTCCATGCGCATGTTCCGCCGCGCCGACGCCCCGCCGCAGGGCGCCGACGACTACGCCTGCCAGACCGACGGCATGATCGGCCTGGGCTGCGGGGCCCGCTCGTACACCGCGGGCCTGCACTACTCCTTCGACTACGCCGTGGACATGCACGAGATACGCGGGATCGTCGACGACTACGTCGCGCGTCCGGCCGGGGACTTCGCGCACGCCGAGATCGGCCGCCGTATCGACGCCGACGAGGCACGACGGCGTCATCTGCTGCAGTCCCTGCTCCAGGCGGAGGGGCTGCGCCACGACGACTACCGGAGCCGCTTCGGGGCCGCGCCCGCCGGCCACTTCGCCGCGGAACTCGGCCGCTTCGCCGACCGCGGCTGGCTCACCGACGACGGCGCCGTCCTGCGGCTCACCCCCGAGGGCCTCGCCCACTCCGACGCGATCGGCCCGGTCCTGTTCTCCCCCGCGGTCCGGTCCGCGATGGCCGCCTACGAGCGGAAGTGAGTGCCCGGCCATGGACCTGACGCTGCTCTACCGCGGCCCGCTCGCCTCCTGCGACTACGACTGCCCCTACTGCCCGTTCGCCAAGCGGCGCGACACCGGCGACCAGCTCCGCGCGGACCGGGCCGCGCTGGACCGCTTCGCCCGCTGGGCCCAAGCGCAGACCGAGGACCGTCTCTCGATCCTGTTCACGCCCTGGGGCGAGGGGCTGGTCCGCTCCTGGTACCGGCGTACCCTCGCCGAGCTGTCCCGGCTCCCGCACGTCCGCCGGGTGGCGATCCAGACCAACCTGAGCTGCCGCACCGACTGGCTGGCCGACGCCGACCCGGACACGATCGCCCTGTGGTGCACGTACCACCCGGGCCAGACCCCCTACGAGCGGTTCCTCGGCAAGTGCCGCGACCTCGCCGGCCGGGGCGTCCGCTTCAGCGTGGGGATCGTCGGCCTGCCCGAACACCTCGAAGCGGCCCGGCGGCTGCGCGCGGACCTGCCCGGGCACGTCTACCTCTGGGTCAACGCGGCCGAGGGCCGCACCTACCCGGACGCGGAGGCGGAGCTGTGGACGGCCCTCGACCCGCTCTTCCCCTACAGCCGGCATCCGCACGCCAGCGCGGGGCTGCCCTGCCGGACCGGCGAGTCGGTGATCTCCGTGGACGGCGAGGGCACGGTCCGCCGCTGCCACTTCGTCCCCGCGCCGCTCGGCAACCTCTACGACGGCTCCTACCGGGCCGCGCTGCGTCCCCGGGCCTGCCCGCTGACCAGCTGCGACTGCCACATCGGCTATGTCCATCTGGAGACGCTGCCGCTCTACGACGTGTTCGCGGGCGGGGTCCTGGAGCGCATCCCGGCCCACCCCCAGGTAGTGGAATATTCAACCAACCTGCTGGGTTGAGGGCGTCGAAGGAGGTCAGAGTGGAGACGACGTACTACGACCAGGGAACGCACTCCGAGCGCTGGGACCGCGGGCGGCTGTTCTTCGACGCCAAGGACTACGCGGGCGCCGCGCGGGTGCTCGCCGGGCTGGTCGAGGAGGTGCCGGAGCAGACCGGGCCCCGGCTGCTGCTGGCGCGCGCCTACTACCACTCGGCGCAGCTGAGCCGGGCCGAGACGGAGCTGCGGGCGATCGTCGAGCGCGATCCGGTGGAGCACTACGCCCGGCTGATGCTGGGCCGCACGCTCCAGCGGCTGTCCCGGCACGAGGAGGCGCAGCCGCACCTGCGGATCGCCTCGGCGCTGGCGGGTGACTTCCCGGAGGAGTGAGACGGCCGAAGGGCCCCGGAGCCGATGCGAACTCCGGGGCCCTTCGCCGTGCCCCGCCACGCGGGGCCGTGCCCCGCCGTACGGGGCCGTGCCCCGCCACGCTCCGCCGTGCCCGGCCGTGTCCCGCCGTGTCACACCGCGCCCGGGCGTGTCCCACCGCGCGCGACCGTGTCGCACGCTGCGGGGTCGTCAGGCGGTCGTGGGTTCCAGGAGGCGGGCCAGCAGGTCGTCGAGGCTGACCAGGCCGGTCAGGCGGCCCGTGGCGTCCCGGACCACGGCCAGCGAGGCGCGGTGCGCGCGGAGCTGCTCCACGGCGTGCGCGAGCCGGTCGTCCGCGGCGAGCGAGGGCACCGGCCGGGCCAGCTCCCCGGCCCGTACGGTACGGCCCCGGGCCCGGGCCACCAGCGCGTCGCGGGCGTGCACGGAGCCGAGCACCTCGTCGCCCTCGCCGAGCACCAGCAGCCGGGTGTGCGCGCTGGCCCGGGCTGTGTCGAGGACGGTGTCGAGATCGGCGGCCGCGGACACGGACGCGATCCGGCCGGCCGGCACCTGGAGGGCGCCGACGGGCTGCTCCGGCTCGGTCAGCGAGCTGGTGATCAGCTCCGAGTCCTCCTTGCTGATCAGACCGAGCCGCTCGGACTCGGCGACCAGGTGGGTGAGCTGCTCGCGGTTGTGCACGGAGGCCAGCTCGTCGCGCGGGGCGACCCGGCAGAGCCTCACCAGCGCGTTGCTCGCCCTGTTCAGGACGACGATCAGCGGGCGGACCGCGCGGATCAGCGCCCGGAACGGCGGGGTGAGCAACATCGCGGAGCGCTCGGGGTGGGCGATGGCCCAGGACTTGGGGGCCATCTCGCCGACGACCATGTGCAGGAAGACGACCACGATCATGGCGACGGCGAACGCGACGCCGTAGCTGACCGCGCTGGGCAGGCCCAGGCGGTGCAGCAGCGGGTCGAGTTCGTGGGAGATGGCCGGCTTGGAGACCGAGCCGAGGCCCAGGGTGCAGACCGTGATGCCGAGCTGCGCGCCGGCCAGCATCAGCGACAGCTCGCGCATGCCGGCCAGAGCCGCCCTGGCACCGCGCTGCCCGGCGGCGGCCGCCTGTTCCAGGCGGTGCCGCTTGGCGGCGACGAGGGCGAACTCGGCGGCCACGAAGAAGCCGCTGCCGATCAGCAGCAGGACGGTGACGAAGAGCGCCGTCGGGAAACTCATGCCTGCTCCTCCACCACGCGGACCCGGTCCGGCACGTGCCGGTCCAGGGTGCGGACCTCGACGGACGCCTTCGTGCCGGCGGCGAGTCCGACGGTGACGCGGTCGCCGACGACCGGGAAGCGGCCGAGCCGGTCGACGATGAGGCCGGCCACGGTGTCGTAGTCCTCCTCCTCGGGCAGTTCGACGCCGGTGGCCTCGGCCACCTCGTCCAGGCGGCGGCCGGCGTCGACGAGCCAGCCGTCGCCGTCGCGGACCGCGATCTCGGTGACGGTGTCGCTCTCGTCGGCGATGTCGCCGACCAGTTCCTCGGCGATGTCCTCGTAGGTGACGATGCCGGCGACCCCGCCGTGCTCGTCCAGGACGACCGCGAACTCGTCGCCGCGCGCCCGCATCTGCGCGACCGCGTCCGGCAGCGGCAGCGTGTCGGGGAGCAGCAGCGGGGTGCGGGCCAGGTCGCCGGCGCGTTCGTCGGGCTTGGCGCGCAGCAGTTCGCGGACGCCGAGGACACCGGCCACGTCGTCGGGGTGGTCGCCGAGGACCGGGTAGTTGGAGTGGCCGTGCGTGGCGATGAGTTCGACGGCCTCGGCGGCGCCGGCGTCCTTGCGGACGAAGACGGCGTCCACCCGCGGGACCATCACCTCGTCCAGGGTGCGGTCGGTGAACTCCAGGGCGTGGTCGAGAAGATCGGCGGTCACCCGGGGCAGTTCGCCGTGCTCGTGGGACTCGCCGATGAGGTGGCCGAGTTCCTCCAGGGTGGCGCCGTGGTGGAGTTCCTCGACGGGTTCGATGCCCACCTTGCGCAGCAGTCGGTCGGCGGCGCCGTCGAAGAGCCGGACGACGGGGCCGACCACCTTCAGATAGGCGAGGGTGGAGGCGGCCAGCGACTTGGCGAGGCGCTCCGGGACGGCCAGGGCGAGGTTCTTCGGGGCCAGTTCGCCGAGGACCATCTGCACGACGGTCGCGATGGCGAAGGCCAGCACCAGGGAGATCCCGTCGGCCGCGCCCTCGGGGACGCCGACGCCGGTCAGGGCGGGGCCGAGCAGCGCGGACACGGACGGTTCGGCGAGGAAGCCGACGACCAGGCCGGTCACGGTGATGCCGAGCTGCGCGCCGGAGAGCATGAAGGAGAGGCGCTCCAGGACCGTCAGGGCGCGGGCGGCGCGGTGGTCGCCCGCCTCTGCCTCACGGGCGAGGGCGAGCCGGTCGGCGGCGACGTACGCGAACTCCTGCGCGACGAAGTAGCCGGTACCGGCGGTCAGGACGAGGACGGCCAGCAGGCCGAGAACGGCACTCATCGAACACCATCCCGCCGGGTGCCGCGATACGAGTCATGGGGGCGGGATGGTCCGGGACTGTGGCCCGGGGGGTCCGTCGGTCTGGCGGACAAGAAGGCACTCCTTGGGTGGTGGGTTCTGTCCTGGCAACGATTGTGATCGCGCCGCGGTTCCCCCGCGACCTGGTGGGTTTCGCCGCGGCGGGGCGGACCGGGGACGGGTCAGGGGCGGTGCGGGTCAGAGCGGGGTGGCCGCGCGCAGGATCAGCACGAGGGTGACCGCCGAGCTGGCCGAGGACATCGCCGACGCGAGGGCGCCCGCGGCCGCGCCCCAGACGGCGAGGCCGGCCGTGGTGAACGCCGACGGCCAGTCCCTGGCCACCGGGGCGGGGCCGAGCAGCGCGGCGACCCGGCGCGGCACCGGTCCGGTCGCGGCCAGCGCCGCCAGGGTGGGCGCCGGGGTGCCGGTGGACAGCAGCGCCGCCTTGCCGATGGCCCGGGCGACGGTGCGCCGGTCCCCCACGGTGCGGGCCGCCTCCTCGTCCGCCCAGCGCTCGGCCGTGTAGAGGACGGCGGTGCGCAGCGGGCGCAGGAAGGGGTTGGCGCGGGCCGCGAGGTGCACGGCGAGCAGGTGGCGGTGGTGCCGGGCGGCGAGATGGGCGCGTTCGTGGGCGAACAGGGCCCGGCGCTCGCCGGGGGTGAGGCCGTCCAGGAGCGCGGTGGTGACGACGATCCGGTCGGGGAGCGCGTAGGCGTAGGGGACGCTGTCGGGCAGGACGGCGACCTCGCGGCCGGGCAGCGCGGCGAGCGCCCGGCGGGCCGGGCGGACGACCCGGCGGTGCCGGTGCAGGGTGCGCCCGCAGAGCACGGCGACCGCGCAGAGGGCGGGGATGGCGGCGCGGCCCACGATCTCGTCGTGCGGTACGGCGGCCCGCACCTCCGGGTCGGACCAGCCGTCCGGGAGCGGGTTGCCGGGCAGTTGGGCGGTGCCGACCACCATCAGCAGGGCCAGGCAGAGCGTGCTGCACACGGCCATCACCAGGGCGACCGCGGTGAGCAGCCGGGTGGCGGTGCGCGGGTGCAGCCGTCCCTCGGCGAGCCGGGCGACCGGCCACGCGGACAGCGGCAGGACCAGCGGCAGGAGGACGAAGAGCCCCATGGGCGGTCAGTCCTCCGTACCGCCGTGGTCGGTGAACGCGGTGTTCCCGGCGTTCGCCGGGCCCGGCCCCGCGGTCTCCAGGAGCGCCCGGAGCACCCGTTCGTCACCGGGCGGCAGGGCGGTGACGAAGCTGGCGAGCACCGCCTCGCGGTCCCGTTCGCCGTCGAGGAGGCGGCGCATGCGCAGGGCCGCGAGCCGGGCCACGTCGGCGGTCGGCGTCCACAGGAAGGAGCGGCCCCGGCGTTCGCGGGCGACGACGTCCTTGGCGAGCAGCCGGGTCAGGATGGTCACCACGGTGGTGTAGGCGAGGTCCCCGCCGAGCCGGTCCTGCACCCAGGCGGCCGTGACGGGGCCGTCGGCCTCCCGGAGCGCGCCGAGGACCTGCCCCTCCAGCTCGCCCTGCCCCCGCCGGGCTCGCGTCATGGTCCCGTCTCCCTCCGGCGTCCGCGTGTGGTGACACGCGCGTCGGCGTGTCTTCCCACGCTACTTCACGCCGGACCCGCTCCTGTACGTCCGCTGCCCGCGGCGGTGCGCGAGCTCCCCGAGGACGATGTCCACGGCGAGGAAGGCGGCGAGCGGGATGCCGAGCAGCGGGACGAAGTAGCCGAGCACGGCGATCGCCGCCATCGCCGGGACCAGGAGGTACGGCGGGACCTCGGCCCAGGCGCCGCGCGGGATCGGGCGGCCGAAGGCGGAGCCGCGGCCGCGCTGCCACCACATCCGGTAGCCCCACAGGATCAGCAGGATCAGCGAGAGGGCGAGCAGGGCGAGGGCGAGCTGGTTGACGATGCCGAAGAGGATGCCGGTGTGCAGGTCGATGCCCCAGCGGGTGAGCTTGGCGAGCACCGGGTGGTCGGCGAACCGCAGGACGTCGGTCACCTCGCCGGTGTTCGGGTCGACGGCCACCGCGTCCTGCTTCTCGGGCCAGCTGCGCTGGACCTGCCGGACGACGTAGGCGCTGTCGGCGTCGGCGGGCGGGACGATCTCCACGGGGTTGCCGAGCCCCTCGGCGCGGGCGGCGGCGAGGACCTTGTCGAGGCCGACGCCGTGCTCGGCGTCACCGCCGGTCCCGGCGGCCGTGCCGTGCCCGGCGTGCTCGCCGCCGCTCGCGGCAGCCGACACCGACGGGGTGGCCTGACCGAGGGAGGTGCGCAGTTCGTCGATGGTGGCGCCGGCGTAGGTGGACCAGGTCAGGCCGGTCGCCGAGAGGAAGACGAAGCCGGCCGCCGCCCAGACGCCGACGGTGCCGTGCAGGCCGAGGGTGCGGCGGCGGCCGCTGGTGCCGCGGACCTTGCGCAGCGCCCGGCGCCGGGAGAACCAGAGCACCAGGCCGCCGCCCGCGATCACCCACAGCCAGCTCGCCGCGAACTCGCTGTAGAGCCGGCCGGTTTCGCCGAGGTGCAGGTCGCGGTGGAGCTCGTCGATCCAGGTGCGCAGCGGCAGGGCGCCGGAGGAGCCGTACTGTTCGAGCGCGCCGCGGACCTTGCCGGTGTACGGGTCGACGAACACGGCGAGGGTGTGGTCCGGGTTCACGCCCTTCACGCCCGACAGCAGCACCCGGGTGGTCGCGTCCGCCTCGGGTGCGGGGCGTATCGCGGAGACGGTTCCCTCGGGGTGGGCCTTGCGGGCGGCGGCGACCTGTTCGGAGACCGGCAGCTCCGCCTTGCCCACGGGGACGGTCAGCTCGTGGGCGTAGACGAGCTTCTCGGCCTGGAAGGAGAGCGCGTAGAGCAGGCCGGTGGTGGCGGCGACGAGCAGGAAGGGGGCGACCAGGACGCCGGCGTAGAAGTGCAGGCGCAGGACGAGGGGGCGCAACGGGGCCCAGCGGCTCGGGGAGGCGGCCGGGGCGGTGGGTTGCGGGGCCTCGTCTGTGGTGGCCGGGGGAGCGGTGGACATCGGCGGGCTTCTCCGGGGACTCGTGTCTGAGCGGTGACGGTCCAGTAGTCGGGGCTCGGCCGGACCGAGTTCCCGCCAGGTGAAGTGACCCGCGTCACACCTCGCTCCATGGCATCCTGGCGCGATGGCATCTCCCCGTGATCACGCACCCCTTGCCGAGCGGATCGAGGAACTCCTCGCTCCAGGAGGCGCGTTGACCATCGTCTCGGCCGGCGACCCGGTCCTGCGGCAGTCGACCGAGCCGTACGACGGCCAGTTGTCCCCGGCCCTGCTGGCCCGGTTCGTCGAGGCGCTGCGCGTCACCATGCACGCGGCGCCGGGCGTGGGCCTGGCCGCGCCCCAGGTCGGCGTCCCGCTGCGCATCGCGGTCATCGAGGACCCGGCGACGGTGCCGGAGGAGGTGGCGGTGGTCCGCGGCCGTACCCCGCAGCCGTTCCGGGTCCTCGTCAACCCGGTCTACGAGCCCCTCGGCACCGCCCGTGCCGCGTTCTTCGAGGGCTGCCTGAGCGTGCCGGGCTGGCAGGCGGTGGTGGCCCGGCACACCGAGGTGCGCCTGCGGGCCGAGGACGAGCACGGCAAGGCCGTGGACGAGCGGTTCACGGGCTGGCCGGCCCGTATCGTCCAGCACGAGACCGACCATCTCGACGGCACGCTGTACCTGGACCGCGCGGAACTGCGTTCCCTCTCCTCCGCCGAAGCCATGACGACCCGCTGGCTCCAGCCGACCCCCAGGGAAGCAGCCGACTCCCTCGGCTTCCCACTCCCTTAGGGGAAGCGCCCGCGAAGGGGCGCGGGGAACCGCGCGACCAGCCACAGCGAACCCGCGCCAGTGAACGGTCGCGCCCCCGCCCCCCTCGGCCCTACCCCCGGTACGCCTCCAGGAGCCGCAGCCACACCTCGCTCAGCGTCGGGTACGAGGGCACCGCGTGCCACAGCCGGCTGACCGGCACCTGACCCGCGACCGCGACCGTCGCGGAGTGGATCAGCTCACCGACCCCGGGCCCGACGAACGTCACGCCCCGCAGGATCTCCGCCTCCAGGTCGACGACCATCCGGGCGCGGCCCCTGTACCCCTCGGCGTACAGCCCCGCCCCGGCGACGGAGGAGAACTCGACGTCGACCGCGCGCACCCGGTATCCGGCCTGCTCCGCCTCCGCGAGGGACAGCCCGACCGCGGCGGCCTCGGGGTCGGTGAAGACGACCTGCGGTACGGCCTCGTGGTCGGCGGTGGCGGCGTGCGCGCCCCACGCCCCGTCCAGCGGCGGCGCGTCCGCCGCCCGCGCGGCGATGACGTCGCCCGCGATCCGGGCCTGGTACTTGCCCTGGTGGGTGAGGAGCGCCCGGTGGTTGACGTCGCCGACGGCGTACAGCCAGTCCGTGTCCTCGACCAGGAGGCTGTCGTCGACCGGCAGCCAGGAGCCCGGCTCCAGCCCCACCGTGTCGAGACCGATGTCGTCGGTGTGCGGAACCCGCCCCGTGGCGAAGAGGATCTCGTCGGCCTCGATCCGGTCGCCGCCGTCGGTCACCGCCACGACGGTGCCGTTCTCCCGGGTCACCGACCGCACGGAGGTACCGGTGCGGACGTCGACGCCGGCCTCCACCAGCGCCTCGGCGACGAGTTCACCGGCGAACGGCTCCATCCGCCCCAGCAGCCCCTTGCCGCGCACCAGCAGGGTGACCCGGGAGCCCAGCGCCTGCCAGGCCGTGGCCATCTCGGTGGCGACGACACCGCCGCCGACCACGATCAGCCGGCCCGGCGCCTCCTGCGCGCTGGTGGCCTCGCGGCTGGTCCAGGGGCCGACCTCGGCAAGTCCGGGCAGGTCGGGCAGTTGGGCGCGGGTGCCGGTGGCGACGGCGACGGCGTGCCGCGCGGTGAGGGTGGTGACCGTGCCGTCGGCGCCGGTCACGGTGACCGTACGGGGGCCGGCGAGGCGGCCGTGCCCGCGGTGGAGGTCGGCGCCGATGCCGTCCAGCCAGGCGATCTGGCCGTCGTCCTGCCAGCCCGAGGTGAAGTAGTTGCGGCGGGCGAGGACCGCGGGGGTGTCGAGGGGGCCCTGGACCGCCTGGCTCAGTCCGGGCAGGCGGCGGGCGTCGGCCTGGGCGATCACCGGGCGCAGCAGGGCCTTGCTGGGCATGCACGCCCAGTACGAGCACTCGCCGCCGACGAGTTCGCTCTCCACGACCGCCGTGGTGAGACCGGCCGCGCGGGTGCGGTCGGCGACGTTCTCCCCCACGGGCCCGGCCCCGAGCACCACTACGTCGTAAGCGATGGATTCCGTTTCCGTCATGGGGTCAGTCTCGCGGGTGGTGTGCGCTCGGGCCACACGGGTACGTGCGTCGCGGAATAGCGACCGGACCGGCCGTGTTGTGCGGACGGTTCGCCCCACACCGGGACGCCCCCGCGGCAGGAAGAGGAATCACGCATGAGCAGCACCGTGGAGCTCACCAAGGAGAACTTCGACCGGACGGTCGCCGAGAACGAGTTCGTTCTCATCGACTTCTGGGCGTCCTGGTGCGGGCCCTGCCGGATGTTCGCCCCGGTCTACGAGAAGGCCGCCGAGGCCAACCCCGACCTGGTCTTCGGGAAGATCGACACCGAGGCCCAGCCCGAGCTGGCCGCGGCCTTCAACATCCAGTCGATCCCGACCCTGATGATCGTCCGCGACCAGGTCGCCGTCTTCGCCCAGCCGGGCGCCCTGCCGGAGGCCGCTCTGACGGACGTGATCGGCCAGGCCCGCAAGCTGGACATGGACGAGGTCCGCAAGAGCCTCGCCGAGCAGCAGGGCGCCGCCCGGAGCGAGTGACACCCTGTCGCGGGAGCGGAAGGGTGACGCGGTTCAGAACGGATAGGTCGCCGCGTCCGGCCGTACGGTCGTCCACCGCACGTCCGTGAACGCCTCCAGGTTGGCCTCGCCGCCGAACCGGGCTCCGGTGCCGGAGGCCGCGACTCCGCCGAACGGGGCCACGGCCTCGTCGTTCACGGTCTGGTCGTTGATGTGGACGATGCCGGTGGGGATGCGTTCGGCCAGGTCCAGGCCGCGCGCGGTGTCCCGGGTGACGATGCCGAGGGAGAGTCCGTAGGAGCTGTCGGCCGCGAGGGCGGCCGCCTCCTCGGCGTCGGCGAAGGCGCGGACCGGCGCGACCGGCCCGAAGACCTCCTCGGCGTAGGCGGGCGTGCGGTCGTCGACGCCGGCCAGGACCGTCGGCCGGTAGAAGAGGTCCTGATGGGTGCCGCCGGCGGCGAGCCGGGCGCCCTGCGCGGTGCTGGACTCCACCAGGCCGTGGATCTTGGCGAGTTGGCCGGCGTCGATGATCGGCCCGAGGTGGACCTGCTCGCGGTGCGGGTCGCCGACGGCGAGCGAGTCGGCCTTGGCGGCGAGCCGTTCGACGTACTCCTCGACGAGGGAGGCGTGCACCAGGTGCCGTCCGGTGGTCATGCAGATCTGGCCCTGGTGGAAGAAGGATCCCCAGGCGGCCGTGGAGATCACGGCGTCCAGGTCGGCGTCCTCCAGCACGATCAGGGCGGAGTTGCCGCCGAGTTCGAGATGCGCGCGCTTGAGGTGCCGGCCCGCGGCCTCGCCGACCGCACGGCCCGCGGCGGTCGACCCGGTGAAGGAGACGACCGGCACCAGCGGGTCCTCGACCAGCGCCGCGCCGGTGTCGGCGCCGCCGGGCAGGACGTGCAGCAGCCCCTCCGGGAGCCCGGCCTCGGCGAACACCGCGGCGAGGGCGAGGCCGCCGCAGACGGCGGTGCGCGGGTCCGGCTTCAGGACGACCCCGTTGCCCAGGGCGAGCGCGGGCGCGACCGAGCGGATGGAGAGGATCAGCGGCGCGTTGAACGGCGCGATCACCCCGACCACGCCGACCGGGACCCGGCGGGTGTAGGAGAGCCGGGGCGCCTCGCTGGGCAGCACCTGGCCGGCCGGGCGGGAGGCGAGGGCGGCGGCCTCGTAGCACTCCTGGGCGGCGACGTGCAGTTCGAAGTCGGCCTTGCCGGGGATGGAGCCGGACTCCCGGACCAGCCATGCGCGCAGTTCGTCGGCGTGCGCGCCGAACAGGTCGCCCGCCCGGCGCAGGACCTGGGCCCGGACGAAGTGGGGTGCGCGGGCCCACTCGCGCTGGGCGGCCCGGGCGGTCGCGGCGGCCGGGGCGACGTCGGCGGGGGCGGCGAGGACGACCGTGCCGAGCGTGTCGCCGGTGGCGGGCTCGGTGACGGCGTGCTGGGGGCCGGACAGGGGGGTGGCCTGCCAGGTCTTCGGGTCGAGCAGCGGCATGACGGCTCCGATCGATCACCGGGGTTGCGCGGCTCACGGCGCACCCATGAGCCGTTTGGTTGAGCGCGCAACATCCTAGCCAGGGGCTCCGGAAAAGCACCGCCCCCGACCAGGGTCACCCATCAGCTGGACTCGCGCCGCACCACGGAGGCGCCCAGCACCTTGTGCGTCTCCGGCGCGGTGCCGGGGTCGCGCACCGCGCGGTCGACGAGTTCGGCCAGGTCGCGCCCGGAGGGCAGCTCGATGTGGATGGTGGAGAGCCGGGGCCGCAGCAGCCTGCCGAGCATCAGGTCGTCGGCGCCGACCACGGCGGTGTCCTCGGGGATGCGCACCCCCTCGTCCTGGAGGGCGCGCATCAGCAGCATCGCGTACTCGTCGTTGTACGCGAACACCGCGTCCAGCCCCAACTCGCGCCAGCGCGAGGCGAGTTCGGCCGCCGATTGTTCGCTGTAGGCGAGCGGTAACTCGGTCACCGTGGCGTCGGTGCCGCGCAGGGCCTCGCGCACACCGGCGAGCCGGGGCCGGGAGAAGGCCTCGAGGCCGGGTTCCTCCGGAACGGCCACCCCGATCCGGCGCCGGCCCCGGGCGTGCAGATGGGCTCCGGCGCAGCGGCCCACGGCGTCGTGGTCCATCAGCAACGCGTGGGCGCCGTCGACCTGTTCGGGGCCGAGGGTGACCACGGCACGGGCGCCGGCCCGCTTGAGGACCGCGACGCCGTCCGGGGCCAGCTCGCCACCGGGCACCAGTACCGCGACCGGTCTCAACTCGGCCCAGGCACGTGCGGCTTCGTCGCCGCGCAGGCCCACGGTGCCGTACTGGACGACCGTGTAGTCGAGGCGGCCGAGCGCCCACTGGAGTTCGTTGATGAACCGCCCGTACAGGGGACCCATCGGGATCGCCGGGGCGGGCATCAGGACCATGCGGCTGTGCCCGGCGCGCAGGCTGCGGGCGGCCGCGTGGGGCACGTACCCCAGCTCCTTCGCGGCCTCGCGGACACGGCGGCGGGTGGGCTCGCTGATCCTTACGGCGCTGGTGTTGTTCAGCACGTAGGAGACGGTCGCGCGCGAGACGCCGGCCAGGCGGGCCACGTCGGCGCTCGTGGGGACCGAGCGCGGTGCCGGCGACACCGCCGAGGGCGTTTTCGGAATCTGCACCATGACGTACGGCATCTTGGCAGAAGGCCGGGGCGGCGGGAGCGGCGGGTCAAGGTGGTTCACCGTTGGACGAATTGGGTTCGGCAGACACTTTCACGAACATGTTCGTCACGTACTTGTTCGCAACGAACATGTTCGTTATCGTCGTGGCATGACAGCAACGCCCCGCTCCCGCCGCGAGCGTCCCGCCAAGCCCGCCCTGAGCAGGGAGGGCATCGTGACCGTCGCCGTGGAGGTGCTGCGCGCCGAGGGACTCCAGAAGGTCACCATGCGGCGCCTCGCGCAGGAGCTCGACACCGGCCCGGCCTCGCTCTACGTCTACGTCCGCAACACGGCCGAGCTGCACGCGGCGGTCCTGGACGAGCTGCTCGGCACCCTGACCCCGGTCCCGGCGGACGGCGACTGGCGGCAGCGGCTGGAGCGGGTGCTCCTCGGCTACACCCGGATGCTGCTGGAGTACCCGAGCCTGGCCCGCTCCGCGCTGACCGCCTGGCCGAGCGGCCCGCACTACCTGAACCTCATCGAGACCCTGCTGGGGCTGCTCGCGGAGGGCGGGGTGGAGCGCGACCGGGCCGCCTGGGGCGTCGACGTACTGCTCCAGCACGCCACCTCGACCGCCGCCGAGCACGCCGGCGGGGCCCCCGGGGAGGACTGGGACGCCCTCGGCCGCGCACTGGGCGAGGTGTCGGAGCGGACCCACCCGCACATCGCCGCCGCCTCGGGGCTGCTCCTCGCGGGGGCGCCCGAGGCCCGCGTGTCCTGGGCGTTCCAGGCCCTGATCAACGGCATCGAGCACACCGCCGTACCCGAAGCGCACCCCTAGGAGACCAGCATGTCCACTCCCCACGTCCCGATCGCGATCGTCGGCGCCGGACTCGGCGGGCTCACCCTCGCCCGGGTGCTGCGCGTGCACGGCATCGAGGCCGCCGTGTTCGACCTCGACGCCTCCCCCGCCGCCCGCACCCAGGGCGGCATGCTCGACATCCACGAGGAGTCCGGCCAGCGGGCGCTGCGCGCGGCCGGCCTGCACGACGCGTTCCTCGCCCGGGTGCACACCGGCGGCCAGGCCGTGCGGGTCCTGGACCACGACGCCCGGGTCCGCTTCGAGGAGGGCGACGACGGCACCGGCGGGCGCCCGGAGATCGACCGGGGCGATCTGCGGGCACTGCTGCTCGGCTCGCTGCCCGAGGGCGTGATCCGCTGGGGTGCCAGGGTCACCGGCGCCCGTCCGCTCGGCGGCGGCCGGCACGAGGTGTCACTGGCCGACGGCACCTCCTTCACCACCGGTCTGCTGGTCGGCGCCGACGGCGCCTGGTCGCGGGTGCGCCCGCTGGTCTCGGACGCCCGGCCCGCGTACTGCGGGGTGTCGTTCGTCGAGGCGGACCTGCCGGACGCGGACGTACGGCACCCGGTGAGCGCCGAGGTCGTCGGCGACGGCATGCTCTTCGCGCTCGGCGCGGGCCGGGGCTTCCTCGCCCACCGCGAGAGCGACGGCGGACTGCACGTGTACGCGGCGGTCGAGGCGGCCGAGGAGTGGCTGGACGGGATCGACTTCACCGACACGGAGGCGGCCGGGCGGGCCGTCCTCGACCGCTTCGACGGCTGGGACAAGAGCCTGCGGGCGCTGGTCGCCGACGCCGAGGGCGCGCTGGTCCCGCGGCGCATCCACGCGCTGCCGGCCGGGCACCGCTGGGACCGGGTGCCCGGGGTGACGCTGCTCGGCGACGCGGCCCACCTGATGTCGCCGTTCGCCGGCGAGGGCGCCAACCTGGCCCTGATCGACGGCGCCGACCTGGGCCTCGCGCTCGCCGCGCACCCGGACGACACGGAGGCCGCGCTGGCCGCCTACGAGGCGACGATGTTCCCGCGCGCCGAGCTGGCCGCCACCCAGTCCGCGCAGGCCGGGACGATGCTGTTCAGCGCCGGCTCGCCGCGGGGCCTGGTCGAGATGTTCAGCGCGGACCGGCCGCAGGCCGGCGAGGCGGCTCCGTCCGCGTGACACGGGCGACCAGGTCGCTCCAGCCCGCCTCCAGGCGCTCCATCGGCATCCCGCACTGCCGGGTCAGATGGTGGATCATCGCCGGGTCGAGATACCCGAGCAGCGTCTGGGCGAGCAGCTCGCAGTCGGCCTCCGGCTGGATCTGCCGCAGCAGCACGGTGACATGGGTGCGCAGCGCCCGGGTGGAGGGGTGGACGTAGCGCCGGGTCGGCTCGGGCTGGGCGGCGAGCTGGAGGTCGAGCTGCTCGGACGCGCGGTAGAGCACCGCGATGCCGAACGCCCGCAGCCGCTCGACCGGCGGGGCGCCGGGGCCCAGCGGGGGCGGCCCGCCGAGGAAGTCGGCCTGGAGCTGCCGCGACGAGTGGTCCAGGAGCGCCATCAGCAGGCCGGTGCGGTCGCCGAAGCGGCGGAAGACCGTCCCCTTGCCGACCTGGGCGGCGGCGGCCACCGCCTCCATGGTGACGCCCTCCACCCCCTGCTCGGCGATCAGCCGGGCGGCGGCCTCCAGCAGACGGGCACGGTTGCGGGCCGCGTCCGCGCGCAGGCACGGCTCCTCGGGGGCGGGTCCCACCTCCAGCAACTGAGGTGCGTCGAAGGGCTCCTGGTGCTGCGGGAAGGGCGGCAGGGCGCTGGACATGAAGACAGCGTAAAGCATGGGGAAGAGAACTGGACCGTGGTCCGTTTAAGGTGTTAGAAATTAACCGGACCTCGGTCCGGATTCGTAACAGCAGTGTTTCGCCCCCACTTGGAGTTCCCCATGTCTGTCCGCATCCTTGCGCTCGTCGGCAGCCTCCGTGCAGGTTCGCACAACCGCCAGCTCGCCGAGGCGGCCGTCAAGCTCGCCCCCGAGGGTGCCGAGGTCGAGCTCTTCGAGGGCCTGGCCGACATCCCGTTCTACAACGAGGACATCGACGTCGAGGGCAGCGTCCCGGCCGCCGCCGCCAAGCTGCGCGAGGCCGCCCAGGCCGCCGACGCGTTCCTGCTCTTCGCCCCCGAGTACAACGGCACCATCCCGGCCGTCCTGAAGAACGCCATCGACTGGCTGTCCCGCCCGTACGGCGCCGGCGCCTTCGGCGGCAAGCCGGTGGCCGTCGTCGGCACCGCGTTCGGCCAGTTCGGCGGCGTGTGGGCGCAGGACGAGACCCGCAAGGCCGTGGGCATCGCGGGCGGCAAGGTGCTGGACGACGTCAAGCTGTCCATCCCCGGCTCCGTGGTCCGCTTCGCCGAGACCCACCCGGCCGACGACGCCGAGGTCGCCGCGCAGCTGACCGAGGTCGTCGCCCGCCTGCACGGCAACGTGGGCGTGGCCGCCTGAGGCACCCCTCGCCGGAAGGGGCCGGAGCTGCGGCTCCGGCCCCTTCCGCGTCCCACGCCCCGCGCCCCGCGTGCTGCGTGCTGCGTGCTGCGTGCTGTGCGCTGTGTGCCTGCGCTCACTCGATCCCGGCGAGCCGTTCGACGGCCGGAGCCGCGAAGCGCTCCATCCACCCCGAGGTCTCACCACGCCTCGGGGAGAGGATCACGGTGTCGAGGCCGAGCCCGGCGCACCCCTCGATGTCCCGGGTGAAGGCGTCCAGGTCGCCCGCGGTGACCGGCTCGGCGCCGTACGCGATGGTCTTGCGGACGGTGTCGTAGTCGCGTCCGGCCGCGTCGCAGTGGCCGCGCAGTGATGTGCACGCCCACGCGCATGACCCTTCTCCGTTCCGCGATCGCTTCCGCCGGGATCGCCGTCGTCCCCTCCGACGCCAGGTCTTCGAGCGCCCTCGAAGTCAAGCCACCCACGTCGGCGCGGGACACCCCCGCATCTGGCGGTCCGGCGGCATCGCCGCACTCCGCGTCCGGCCCGGCGGCTTCCACGGCTTCGCCCGCCAGGCCCCCGGGCCGCCCTCTCCCAGGCCGCACGAGCGGCCCACCTGGACTGGCTGCACCGCGCCTGCTGTCCGCCTGAGCCGGGCTCAGCCGACGGGCACCGGCTGCTTCACCGGGGTCCGCCGGGACGCCGCGCGGTCGAGGTGGACGGCCACGGTGCCGTAGAACCGCAGGACGGCGTCGTCGACGCTGCGGATGAACCCGGTCTCGGCGCTGCCCCGGCCGCTGCCCATGCCCTTGAGGAGGGAGAGCCGAAAGCCGGTGATCCGGGCGCCGTCCGCCTTCGGCAACAGGTCGCCCGGTTCGGGCCGCAGCCGTTCGAGGGTGCCGCGCGGACCGGCCTTGTCACCCTCCACCAGGGTCTCGATGTGCAGATCGGCCGGCGCCTCCGCCAGGGACCGCACCAGCCGCTTGGCCCAGCTGAGCGGATAGCCCTGCTCGGGCGCCGGGATCTGCATGGCCGTACGGAGCCTGCCGGTGCGCAGGTCCGCGGCGACCGAGAGGACGCCCGGGGATCCCTCGATGCGCAGCTCGGCGTGGAGCCGGCCCTGGAGACAGAGCTGGTCGGCGAGGAGGGCGCGGCGCTCGCGCGGGTCCCGGCCGCCGCGGGAGCCCCGGACCGGGAGCACCTTCTGGCCCAGCTCGCCGCCCAGCCCCAGGCAGACCTGGCGGATCAGCCGCTCCCAGCTCTCCACCACGTCGAGGGCGCGCGGGTCGCCCTGGCACAGGGTCTCGTCGTCGATGCCGTTGCGCACCGGGACCCAGGCGGGGCCCATGTTCTGGAAGCCGTGGCAGCCGGAGTTCTCGTGCTGGAGGTAGTCCAGCAGTTCCTGGAGGAGCCAGGCGTGCGCCTTGTTGCCGACGCCCTCGTGCCGGATCAGCAGCTGGGCCTGATGGGCGACCTCGGCCCAGGACAGGTGCCGCAGGGCCGCCTTGTGCTTGCGCCGTCCGTCGATCTTGACGTCGACGAGCGGGCTGCCTTCGAGGGCGACGTCGTTCGACAGGGTGATCACGGCCTCGTAGCCGCGCCGGGCCGCGATGTCCATGTAGGCCTGCACCTGCTCGGACTTCAGGGCGTTGCCGTTGGTCTTCGTCTCGACCAGCGCCGTCCACAGCTTGCCGGCGCGCTCGACGCGGATGACGCCGTCGGGGCGCCGCGGGGTGTCGCCGTGCGGCAGGGACACCTCGGTGAACGTCTCCATGCGTCCGGCCGGGGCACCGAAGCCCGCGATGAGCCGCCGGCCGAACTCGGGGACCTGCGCCATCACCGAGAGCAGGACCGAGGTGGCGCGCGTCTCGCGGTCCCGGTCGCTCTTCAGGGCGGAGACCGGGAAGAGTCTGGCGTCCCGCCAGGACTCGTTCTCCGCGAGGGACTTCCCGGCCGCCTTCGGCAGGGTGACCTTCTTCTTCGCCGTGCGCGGCCGTGCGGCCGACGCCTTCGGCGGGGCCGCGTCCTGGGGCGGGCGGGGCGTCGGCACGGCGTCCAGGGCAGGTGCCGCCTGCGGTTCGACGCCCACGGCGAGCCCGCCCGGCTCGCCGGCCTCCTCCGGCGGTTCGGCGTCGTCGTCGATGTCGACGCCGAAGTCGGTGGCCAGCCCGGCCAGTCCGGCGGCGTATCCCTGGCCGACGGCCCGGAACTTCCACTCGCCGGCTCTGCGGTACAGCTCGCCGAAGATGACGGCGCTCACCGCGTCGGCGTCCTCGACGGCGAACCGGAGCAGCCGGTCACCGGCCGCGTCGGCCAGCGAGACCGTGAGGTGCTCCAGCTCGCCGAAGCGGGCGTCCTGGTACCTGCTGGCCGCCACGACCATCCGGTCGACGTCCTGCGGTACGGCGGTCAGGTCGAAGCCGATCCGGTCCTCGTCGCCGGCCTCCGTGGGCGTCTTGCCGAGCAGCTGCACACTGCCGTCGGCCGCCACCGGGTTGTTGTAGAAGTAGAAGTCGGAGTCCCCGCGCACCTTTCCGTCGGCGCCGACCAGCAGAACGGACACGTCCGCGTCGCCCTCGCCGCTCGGGCTGACCCAGCCGAGGCTGACGACCACCGAGCCGGCGTTCTCGCTCAGGGCCGACAACGTGACGTTCGACCCTTTCATCATTTCCTGCATGAATCCCCCCGGAATCCCCACCCGTCGAGCGGACCAACTGTAGTGGGCACCGACCTCAGGGGTGACTTCGATCGGAAAACGACCGATCTTTTACGATCCCGATCGTTTTCCTGCTCGCGGAGCGGCTGCCTCGGCGGCAGACCCCCTCCGGCAGCCCTTCCGGCAGCCCTTCCGGCAGCGGCTTGCCTTGCGGGCCAGGTCCCGTCGCGGTCGTTCTCTCCTGAGGGCGATGGACCTGCCGCATCTGGCAAGAAGTCAGTACACGTCCCGGACGTAGCGGCGTTCCGTGGAGAGCTGTTTGACGTAGGCGGTGGCCTCGTCCTCCGTCAGCCCGCCGTGCACCGTGGCGATGTCCTTCAGCGCCCGGTCGACGTCCTTGGCCATCCGGGAGGCGTCGCCGCAGACGTAGAAGTGGGCGCCGTCCTGGAGCCACGACCACAGCAGCGGCCCGTGTTCGCGCATCCGGTCCTGGACGTAGACCTTGGCGCGCTGGTCGCGGGAGAAGGCGGTGTCCAGACGGCTCAGGGTGCCCGCTGCACGCAGCGCGGTCAGCTCCTCCTCGTAGTAGAAGTCGGTGGCCCTGTGCTGTTCGCCGAAGAACAGCCAGTTCGGGGCGCGGTGGCCGCGGGCGCGGCGCTCCTCCAGGAAGCCGACGAAGGGCGCCACGCCGGTGCCGGGGCCGACCATCACCATGGGGGTCGCCGGGTCGGCGGGCGGCCGGAAGTGCGGGGAGCGCTGGACGTGCACCGGGACCGGGGTGCCGGCCTCCGCGTCGGCGAGGAACGGGGAGCAGACGCCCTGCCGGGGTGTGCCGCGCAGGTTCTCGTAGCGGACGACCGAGACGGTGAGGGAGACCCGGTCGGGGTCGGTGAGCGGGCTCGACGAGATCGAGTACAGACGCGGCTGCAGCTTGCCGAGGACGCCCGCCCACTCCGCCGCACCGGCGCGGATCGCGAACTCGGCGGCGACGTCGACGGCCTGCCGTCCCCAGGACCACTTGGCCAGCTCGTCCTTGTTGTCGGGGCGCAGCAGCTTGCGCAGCTCACGCGGGTCGCGGGCGCGGTCGGCGACGAACCGGAGCAGGTCCGGGGTGATCCGGGTGATGTCCAGATGGCGTGACAGGGCCTCGGAGAAGGGGACTTCGCCGACTCCGTTGACTTCCACGGCGGTTGTGGCGTCGAGGCCGGTGACGGTCAGCCATTCCTCGACCAGGGCGGCGGAGTTGAGCGGCCGGACACCGAGCGCGTCGCCCGCCTCGTAGACCAGCGGGGTGTCGCTGTCGCTGGTGTCGAAGGTGAAGCGCCGGACCTCCTTGCCCGCCCCGGGCAGGCTGAGCAGCTTGTTCCCGACCAGCCGGGCGGTGACGGGCGCGGGACGCCGGGACTTCGCCGCGACCGGAGCCGGAGTCGACGTCGAAGCCGGAGTCGCAGCCGAAGTAGCAGCCGGGGCCGGGAGCGAGGCCGGGGCCGGGACCCCGGCCTCCTCCTCCTTGAGCGCGGTCAGGACCTGGTCCAGCCAGGCCTCCGCCCGTGTCTCGTAGTCCGGTTCGCAGTCCGTGCGCGGGGCGAGCCGGACCGCGCCGAGTTCGTCCATACGGCTGTCCAGGCGCCGTCCGTGCCCGCAGAAGTCGTCGTAGCTGGAGTCGCCGAAGGCCAGCACGGCGTACCGGCGGCCGGTGAGGCGGCCGGCGTCCAGGGCGTCGAGGCCGTCCCAGAAGCCCGCGCCGTTGTCGGGGGCGTCGCCGTCGCCGAAGGTGCTGGTGATCAGCAGCAGGTCGGCGCCGGCCGGCAGGGTGGCCGGGTCGGCCTCGTCCATGGCGAGGAGGGAGGCCGCGTGGCCGCCCGCGCTGATCCGCTCGGCGGTGGCGGCGGCGAAGTCCTCGGCGTTGCCGGTCTGCGAGGCCCACAGGACCACCACCTGGCGGATGGCCGGTGCCGCGGCCGGTGCCGCGGGCGCCGCCGACCGGGAGTACATGCCGGCGAGGGTGCCGTCGACCCAGAGGGCGTGCTCGGGGCTGAAGGGGGCGTCCGGCGGCAGGACGGGGACGCCGGGGGCCCCGGCCGGGATGCCCGCGAGGAACCCGACCAGGTACTGCCGTTCGCGTTCGCTCAGGACCGGCGGCGGAGCCGGGGCGAGGCCGAACACCGAGGCGGCGGAGGGCAGTACGGCCGTGGGGGCGACGATCCCGACGGAGGGCGCGACGGCCACGGCCGGGGTCTCCGCGGCACCCGGCACCTGCACGGTCACGGGGGTGGACACCTTGGTCAGCGACACCGCGCACACCTTCAGCTCGGGCTGGAAGGAGAGCGGGTCGACCGCGTCGCTGGTCACCGCGTTGACGCTGAGGTACTCGCCGAACAGGTCGTTCCAGTGGAAGGGGGCGAAGCAGGCCCCCGGCAGCACCCGGTCCGTGACGACCGCGGGCAGCACCGCCCGGCCGCGCCGGGAGGCGACCTCGACGGAGTCGCCGTCGGCGAGACCGAGCGCGGCGGCGTCCTCGGGGTGGACCTCCACGAACGGGCCGGGGTTCAGCTTGTTGAGCTTGGCGACCTTCGCCGTCTTGGTGAGGGTGTGCCACTGGTGCTGGAGGCGGCCGGTGTTGAGTACGAACGGGTAGTCGTCGTCCGGCATCTCGGCGGGGGCCAGATGCGGCCGGGCGTGGAAGACGGCGCGTCCGGAGGCGGTGGCGAAGGTGAGCCTGCCGTCGGGACCGACGTACCGGACGGGGTTGCGGTCCGGGCCGTCGGCGGTGGCGGCCGGCCACTGGACGGGGGTCTCGCGGAGCCGGTCGTAGGTCACGCCGCGCAGGTCGTAGCCGGTCTGCGGGTTGTGGAAGCCCTTGATCTCCTCGAAGATCTGCTCGGCGCTGTCGTAGGCGAAGCCGTCCTCGTACCCCATCGCGCGGGCGACGGCGGCGATCAGGCGCCAGTCGGCGGTGGCCTCGCCGGGCGGGTCGGCGGCGGGACGGGCGAGGGTGAGGTTGCGCTCGCTGTTGATGAGGACGCCCTCGGTCTCCGTCCACAGGGCCGCGGGCAGTACGACGTCGGCGTAGGCGTTGGTCTCGGTGTCGGTGAAGACGTCCTGGGTGACGACGAACTCGGCGGCCTCCAGGCCCTCGATGACGGTCTTGCGGTTGCCGACGGAGGCGACCGGGTTGGTGCAGATGATCCAGCAGGCCCTGATCTCGCCGTCGGCCATCTTCCGGTACATCTCCACGGTGCCCCGGCCGACCCCGTCGGCGCGGATCGCGCCGGGCTCCAGCCCCCACCGCTCCTCGACGAAGGCCCGGTCCGCGTCGACCAGGACGGACCGCTGGCCGGGCAGGCCGGGCCCCATGTACCCCATCTCGCGCCCGCCCATGGCGTTGGGCTGGCCGGTGAGGGAGAACGGGCCGCTGCCCGGACGGCAGATCTTGCCGGTGGCGAGATGCAGGTTGACCAGGGCGTTGGTGTTCCAGGTGCCGTGCGTGGACTGGTTGAGGCCCATGGTCCAGCAGCTGGTCCACTCCCCCGCCTCACCGATCAGCCGGGCCGCCGTGCGCAGGTCGGCCTCCGGGATGCCGGTGATCTCGGCGACGGCGGCCGGCGCGTAGTCGGCGAGGAACTCCGGCATCGCCTCCCAGCCCTCGGTGTACGCGGCGACGAACCCGGGATCGGTGTGCCCGTTCTCGTGCAGGAGGTGCAGCAGTCCGTTGAGCAGCGCGAGGTCGGTGCCCGGCCTGACCTGGAGGAAGAGATCGGCCTTGTCGGCGGTGGCGGTGCGGCGCGGGTCGACGACGATCAGCTTCGCGCCCGCCTTCACCCGGTCCATCAGCCGCAGGAACAGGATCGGGTGGCAGTCGGCCATGTTGGCGCCGATGACCAGGAACACATCGGCCCCATCGAGGTCCTCGTAGGAACCGGGCGGGCCGTCGGCGCCCAGGGAGAGCTTGTAGCCGGTGCCGGCGCTGGCCATGCACAGCCGGGAGTTCGACTCGATGTTGTTGGTGCGCAGATATCCCTTGGTCAGCTTGTTGGCGAGGTACTGCGCCTCCAGGCTCATCTGGCCGGACACGTAGAGGGCGACCGCGTCCGGGCCGTGCTCGTCGACGATCGCGCGCAGCCGCCGCGCGGCCTCGGCGACCGCCGTGTCCACGGCCGTGGGCACGGCCTCCTCGCCCCGCTCGGGCCGCAGCAGCGCGGTGGTCAGCCGTCCGGGCGCGGCGAGCATGTCGGCGGTGGTGGCGCCCTTGGTGCACAACCGGCCGAAGTTGGCCGGGTGCTCCTTGTCACCGGAGGCCTTGAGAACGGTACGACGGCCGTCCGGGCCGCTGCCGATGTCCAGGACCATGCCGCAGCCGACTCCGCAGTACGAGCAGACGGTCCGCACCTTTCCGGTGCCGGTGCTGCGCGGGTCCGGCGCGGCCACGGGCGCCCCCTGTTCCTGCTCGGTCGGCCTGTTCGAAGCGCTCCCGACGGTACGGAGCACTCATTACGCCGGCGTCACCGAGTCTGATCATCGGGGGTTAAGGCCGCCGCACAGCCCGGAGGGGGGCGATGTGAGCGGATGCGTCCGGCATCGGCCGCCTCGGTCCCGTCCCGGGCCCGCCCGGCGGCCGCGCCCTGTCGGTGACCGGTCGCCGGTCGCCGGTTCATTCGTAGGTGAGCACCATGCGGAACCGCGCGGCTCCGTCGAGCATCTTCCGGTAGCCCTCGTCGGCCTGTTCCAGCGGCAGGGTCTCGGTCATCGGGCGGATGCCGTGCAGGGCGCTGAACTCCATGGTGTCCTGCACCTCCTGCGCGGTGCCGGACGGGTGGCCGCGGATCTCCCGTGCGCTCATGAGCAGCTGGAGCGGGCTGATCCCGAGGGGTTCGGGGTCGGCGCCGATCACGACCAGCTCGCCGCGGGGCGCCAGTCCGTCCACGGCGGCGGTGATGGCCCGGGAGCTGCCCGCGGTGGCGAGCACGGTCTTGGCGCCGCCGAGCGACTGGAGGGCCTCCGCGACGGGGGTCGCGGCGGTGGAGTCGACGTAGTGGTGGGCGCCGAGCTGCTTGGCGAAGTCGGCCTTCTCGGGGCCGCGGGCGACGGCCACCGTCTCGAAGCCCATGGCGACGGCGTACTTCACACCGAGGTGGCCGAGCCCGCCGAGGCCGACGACGGCGACCAGGTCACCGGGGCGGGCCGGGCTGCGCCTGAGTCCGTTGAAGGTGGTCACGCCGGCGCAGCCCATGGGGGCCGCGTCGGCAAAGGCCAGCCCGTCGGGGATCCGGGCCAGGGCGTCGACCGGGGCGATCACCTGTTCGCCGAATCCGCCGTCGTAGGTCCAGCCGGGCGTCTTCATGTTCTCGCAGACGATGAAGTCGCCCTGGCGGCAGGGCCGGCAGTGGCCGCAGCTGCCGCCGAACCAGCCGACCGCCACCCGGTCGCCGGTCCGCCAGCCCCAGTCCTCGATGCCCTCGCCCAGTTCCTCGACGCGGCCGGCGATCTCGTGTCCGGGCACCACCGGGAACGTGATGCCCGGCAGTCCGGCGGTCACGAAGAAGCTGTCGCTGTGGCAGATGCCGCAGGCCTCCACGGCGATCCGGACATGGCCGGGCCCCGGCCGCGGCACCTCCCGTTCGGTGATCTCGAAGGGGCCGCCCGGGGCGGTGACCTGCGCGACTCGGTACGTACTCATGCGTGTCTCCCGGATCTCCCGGATCTCCCGGGTCTCCGGTCCTGCGGATCTCCCGGAACGGGTGCGACGGGTTCGGTTCGGCACCCCTCACCCAGCACACCAGCTCCGGGCCGATCCCGCGCGTCGAGCCCCGGCCGGGCCGCCCCGGGCGCGACCGGTCAGGAGGTGATGCCGTTGTACTGGTCCCAGGTGTAGGCGAGGTCGGGCGAGGCGGGCTTGTCCGTCCAGTCGAAGTAGTCCCAGACGAGTTCGGCGGGGTTGGTGGCGAGGTAGCCGCGGCCGGGCAGGTCGTCGGCGTCGTCCCAGGCCCAGGGCGGGTTGGCCGCGTCGGTGGCGCACGCGCCGTTGGCGGGGCCGAGGACTCCGCCCTCCCCGCACTCGGCGCCGTAGGGGTTGGAGCTGTCGTCGCCCGCGAAGTTGTCGGGCGTCGCGAACAACGTTGTCAGGTTCCGGTTCTCCCACATCCCGCCCGCGGCGAAGACGTCGGTCAGCGTGTACTGCACGTCGCGGTCGTTGGAGCCGTCGGGCACCTCGGCGGTGGTGCCGGGGTAGTAGACGATGCCGTCGCCGCTCGCGTACTGGTCGCGTTCCTTGGAGAGGTAGCCCTCGGCCCACGCGGCATGGGTGTTGGGCTGCTGGGCCGTGAACGGGCGGCCGTGGCCGTCGTCGTGCGGGTCGGCCTGGAGCTTCAGCGTCCCGTCGACGCTCTCCTGGCCACTGGTGAAGTCGCTGCCCGAGGGCACCCAGGAGTAGAAGTTGCTGTGCGCGACGGTGATGGCGGCCTTCAGCGAGCCGTGCGCGGAGCCGTCGTTGGCCACGACGACGAGGACGCCCTCGGAGTCGTTCTCGTGCTCGGTGAGGTCCTCCTGGTAGTTGTCGAGGACGCCGTCCGACCAGTCGCGCGGGTGGAAGTACATGTACAGCAGGTAGGAGAAGGACGGGGTCTGCACGACCGAGTAGTAGACGTGCGCCGCGAGCGGGAACTGGCTCGTGTTCTCCCAGTTGTCGCGCCCGTTGAGGTCGCCGTCGTAGTCGTACGAGGTGATGTAGTCGGACTTGCCGCCGAGCGCGGTCTCGCCGGTGGAGTCGACGTCCTGGAAGTTGACCGGGGCCCACCACTGGGCGAGGGCGGCGCGGTCGGCGGCGGTGGCCGCTGCGGCGGGGGCGGGCACGGTGAGGGCGGCGCAGCAGACGGCGGCGACGGCGGCCGTCAGGGCGAGGGATCCGCGTCGGGTGAGCGGCACACGGAAGCGGTGCGGGCGGCTGGTTGCCACGGTTCCTCCGGGGAGCGGCGAAAGGAACCGGCACGCCGGTGAACTAGGCGTGCCGGTACGGGAGTTGACGCGTGTTCCGGTGGTGCGTGTGGTGCCGCGCGTACGATACAGCGCGGCCGGGCGCGCTGGAACGCCCGGCCGCGGCCGCGGCCTCAGCAGGTGATGGTGCCCCTGCGCAGCGCGTGACTGTTGTCGTTGCTGTCGTCGGCCCAGTAGACGGGCTTGGTGCCGGCGCTGCACGCGTCGGCGCCGGAGACGGCGAAGCCCTCGTTGTTGAAGTCGTCCATGCCGGTGGGCCGGTTGTGGACGGCGGTGGTGGCGAGGGCTCCGGACGAGTCGATCTGCATGGTGCGGTGCTGCCCGGAGCAGGTGTCGTCGCAGACCACCCAGAGGCGGGAGGCCTGCGGCTCCCACTGGAGTTCCATGACGCCGGCCATGCCGCTGCCGACGGACGCGACACGGGTGTAGGTGCCGTCGTCCTTCAGGACGTAGCCGTAGATCATGCCGGTGCCCTCGACGCCGACGAAGAACACCCCGCCGGTGTGGGAGCCGTAGGCGCCGGGGTCGTAGGCCGCTCCGGTGGAGGCGTCCTCGAAGCCGGCGGCGGTCAGGGTGGCGTCGGGGACCCAGGTGATGGCCTCCAGGCCGAGGTTGGAGCCCACGGACGGCAGGTCGGAGGTGAGGTTCCACTCCGTACCGGCGCTGATGGTGGTGCTGGTGCCGGTCACGTCGTACTTCAGGACGGACAGGCGGCTGGTGCCGGAGGAGTCCGCGTTGCGCTCGCTCGCCACGTACACGCCCCCGCCGGAGCCGGCGCCCGTCAGGGTGACGCCCTCGTCGTCGGGTATGCCGGAGCCGCCCGGGAACCTGAGGGTCTTGCCGGAGGTCCAGCCGTTGCCGGTGTCGGCCTTCCAGGCGGTGGTGCCGTCGGGGACGAGACGCCAGAGCTTGCCGCTGTTCTGCGCCGCCCACATCACGTTCCCCTCCTGGTAGAGGCCGCTCATGTCGGAGCCGAAGGCGCTCTTGGTGTCGGCGGTGGCGACGGAGCTGCCGCCGGGCCACGCCGTGGCGGAGATGCCGCCGCTGCCGCAGTCGTTGGCGGCGCCGAGGGTCAGGGCGGCCGAGCCGAAGGAGCCGGTGCCGTCGGGGCAGCGCGACCAGGAGGGGTCGGAGTGCCGGGTCCAGCCGAAGCTGTCGACGAGGGTGGTGCCGTCGGCGAGGTAGAGGCGGGCCTCGTCCGAGGAGCCCAGGCCGAAGGAGTTGTGCACGTCGAAGGCGACGAAGCCGCCGGGGGCGAGCGAGGTTCCGGAGGCTATCGCGTACTTGGAGCTGTCGTTGTCGTCCCTGAGGATCCATCCGGAGACGTCGACGGCGGCGGTGCCCTTGTTGTACAGCTCCACCGAGTCGTTGACGCTCCCGGTGGTCACCACCTCGTTGATCCGGATGTCGTCGGAGGCCGCCGCGTGGGCGGGGGACGCCGTCAGGGCGCCGACGGCGAGCGTCGGGCCGGCGACGGCGACGACGAGGAAGCGGAGGCTGCGGCGCCACCGGCGAACGCGTGATTCGATCACGGAATCCGTCCTGAGATCGTTCTGACAGGCCGCGAGGACCTTTCCGGCACGGCCCGAACTGCCGACTTCGCGCAGGCGAGGGGGGTATGAACGCTGGACGAACCGGGAGGGGCCACCTCCGCACGGCCGCGGGCGGGCGCCGCCGGAAGCGGCGCCGACCGTCGGGACGGAGCGTCAGGGGGCCAGGGACTCGGAGAGGTTGCGGCGGACGTAGGGCAGCAGGCCGCGTTCCAGCAGGGCCTTGCGCCAGGTCTCCCTGGCCCGCGCCACGTGGCCGCCGCGCCCGGGCCCGTGCAGGAGCGCCACCCGCAGCAGCGCCGACAGGGCGAGGCACCCGGCCAGCGCGCCGGTCGCGGCGAGGACCCAGCCCGCGAAGGCGACCGAGGCGGCCAACTCCGGTGCCCGACCGACCAGTCGGAGCGCGTAGCCGAGGAGCAGCAGGGCCGCGCCCGAGCCTCCGGACACCAGCGGCGTGAGCACGGCGAGCAGCGGCCACACGTCGCCGCGGCCGCCCTTCGCGGCGGGCGCCGGGGCGGCCGCGCGGGCGTCGAGGTAGTCGCGGTACTCGTCGCCGGCGGCGGCCGCTATCTCCTTCCGGGCCGCCAGCGCCCAGTCCCTCAGCCGCTCCTCGGCCCTGCCGCTGCGGTCGGCGCGCAGCGCGGACCGGACGTCGGCGGTCTCCAGCGCCAGCCGGAGCACCGCCTCGAAGTCCGCCCGGTCCTCGGGCCGGATGGCCGGCGCGTCGCTCACCCGGGTTCCTGGTGTACGTCGTCGGTTCAGACGTTGACTCCGAAGTCGGCGGCGATCCCGGCCAGGCCCGAGGCGTAACCCTGGCCGACCGCGCGGAACTTCCACTCGGCGCCGTTGCGGTACAGCTCGCCGAAGACCATCGCGGTCTCGGTGGACGCGTCCTCGGACAGGTCGTAGCGGGCGAGTTCGGCGCCGCCGGCCTGGTTGACCACGCGGATGAAGGCGTTGCGGACCTGCCCGAAGCTCTGCCCCCGGGCGTCGGCGTCGTGGATCGACACCGGGAAGACGATCCGGTCGACGTCGGCGGGTACGGCGGTGAGCTCGACCTTCAGGCTCTCGTCGTCGCCGTCGCCCTCACCGGTGAGGTTGTCGCCGGTGTGCTCGACCGAGCCGTCCGGGCTCCTGAGGTTGTTGTAGAAGACGAAGTGCTGGTCGGAGACGACCCGGCCGGAGGCGTTCAGCAGCAGCGCGGAAGCGTCCAGGTCGAAATCGGCGCCGGTGGTGGTCCGCACGTCCCAGCCCAGCCCCACGAGCACGGCGCCGAGGCCCGGGGCCTCCTTGCTCAGCGACACGTTGCCGCCCTTGGACAGCGAAACACCCATGCTGCGTACCTCCACACACCGTCGGTCCGGGCCCGCGGCGCGGACCCCGGGCTAAAATCTACAACACTGTAGAAGTTGGCGGGGCCGGGACCGCACCCGGTGGAAGGGGGACGTCGTGACCGAGCCGGATCCGCGCGGGCGACGCAGGGCGCCGCACGGCGCGTTGGAGACACAGGTGCTCGCGGCCCTGCACGGGGCCCGCGGGCCGGTGACGGCGGGCTGGGTGCGGGAGCGGCTGGCCGGCGGTCTCGCGTACACCACCGTGATGACGGTGCTGGCCCGGCTGCTGGCGAAGAACGCCGTCACCCGCGAGCGCGCGGGCCGGTCCTTCGTCTGGGTGGCGGCCGCCGACGAGGCCGGCCTCGCCGCGCTGAAGATGCGCCGGGTCCTGGACGGCGAGCAGAACCGGCGGGCCGTACTGGCCAGTTTCATCACCACGCTGCCGCAGGACGACGAGCGGATGCTGCGCGAACTCCTGCGCGACATGGGCGAGGAGGACTGAACGCACCCGTGGGTATCTTCGTCCTCCTGCCGCTCGTACTGCCGTTGACCGCCTGGCCGGTCGCGCGGCTGGCCGAGAAACGTCTGCATCCCCGCCCCGCCACCACCCTGCTCACCGGCATGGCGGCCGTCATGGCCCTGTGCAGCACCGTGTGCCTGGCCCTGCTGGTGGTCGTCGGCACCGCGCAGCTCCCCGGCAACCCGCTGCCCGACGGCTGGTCGGACCCCGAGGTGCGCGACAGCGTGCCCCACCACGAGATCGTGGGGAAGGCGGCCATCGCGGCGCTCGTCGCGGTGCTGGCCGGCTGCGGCCGCGCACTGCTGCGCCATCACCGGGTACGGCGGCGGGCGCACCGGGCGCTGCGGGGGTTACCGGAGACCGCCGTCGCGGTGCTGCCGGATCCCGAGCCGTACGCCTACGCCCTGCCCGGCGGGCCGCGCGACCGCGTCGTGGTGTCCACGGCGATGGTCGCCCGCCTCTCCTCCCGGGAGCGCCGGGCGCTGTTCGCCCATGAGCGCGCGCATCTCGCGGCCGGGCACCACCGCCATCTGCTCCTCGTCCAACTGGCCGCCCGCGCCAACCCGTTCCTGCTGCCGCTGCGCACGGCCGTCGTCTACACGGCGGAGCGCTGGGCGGACGAGGAGGCGGCGCAGACCGTGGGCAGCCGCAGGACGGTGGCCCGGGCGATCGGCACGGCGGCCCTTCTCGCGCACCGCACCCCGGCGCCCACGCTGGCCGGCCTGGCCGCGTCCGGGCCGCTGCCCCGCCGGGTCGCGGCCCTGCTCGGCCCGGCACCCGCCGTACGGACCTGGGCGTCGCTGTTCACCACCACGGGCCCGGCCCTGTGGACGGCCACCGCCGGTGCGCTCCTGTCGGCCACGTTCTCCGCCGACTCGGCGTTCACCCTGCTGCTCCTGCTGCACGCGGCCACACCTCTGTAGCACCGCCACGTACCCCGCGAGCCCGGTGGCCCTCGCGTCCGGGGTGCGCCGCCGCCTACTTACGCGGAGCAGCGGGTAGGTCTGGGATGATGCGCCGGTCACGGTGCGAGGGGAGTCAACGGGGACGTGTCCGAACAGAACCGCCGGTCGAGGGTGCTGGCCGTGCTGCCCTTCGCCGTCATGAGCGCCGTCGCTCTGGCCGACGTCGTGGCCGGACCCTCCCTCGGTCTCCTGCCCCTGGTGGCGGTGGGGCCCGCGTTCGCTCCGCTCGTCGGCGGCTGGAAGCGCACCGCCTGGGTCGGCGCGCTGTCCCTGTTGTTCTGCCTCGTGCTCGGCTGGTACGACGACCTGACCAACGTACGGCGCGGCGCCATGGCCGTCGCCTCGGTCCTGGGGGTGACCACCGCCGGGCTGGTGGCCGTCTCCCTGCGCCGCAAGCAGGAGGCCGAGCTGGAGAGCGTGCGGTCGATCGCGGAGGCCGCGCAGCGGGTCCTGCTCAAGCCCGTGCCCAAGCTCGCCGGCCGGCTGCGGGCGGCCGTCTCCTACACCTCCGCCGTGGCCGAGGCCCGTATCGGCGGAGACCTGTACGAGGTGGTGGCCGCGCCGCAGGGTGTGCGGGTGATCGTCGGGGACGTCCAGGGCAAGGGGCTGGAGGCGGTGGAGACGGCGGCGCTGGTGCTCGGGGCGTTCCGGGAAGCGGCCCTCGACGAGGCGGACCTGGTGGAGGTCGGCAGCAGGCTGGCCCGCTCGGTCGACCGGCAGCTGGACGGCGAGCGGTTCGTCACCGCCGTCCTCGCCGAGGTCAGCGCCCACCAGGTGACGTTCCTCAACTTCGGCCACCCCGCCCCGATGCTGGTCCGCGGCGACGGCACGGTCGACCTGCCGGAACCGGCGTCGTTCGCGCTGCCGCTCGGCCTGAGCGCGCACGGCACCGCCGGGCCGGAGCCGTACCGGGAGGCCTTCCTCCCGGGCGACCAGCTGCTGCTGTACACCGACGGCATCATCGAGGCCCGTGACCCCGGCGGCCGTTTCTACCCGCTCGCCGAACGCGCCCATCTGCTCAAGGAGCACGATCCGGAGACCGCTCTGGAGACGCTGCGCGAGGACCTGCTCCAGCATGTGAGCGGCCCCCTCCAGGACGACGCCGCGATGCTGCTGCTGCGCTACCGGTGAGGTGGTTCGTCCTGGAGGGCGGGTCCGCGGGCCGGGGGTGACCGGCCTCAGGCCCAGGCCGTCACCGGGACGAAGGAGCTGTCCTGGCGGAAGAGGTCCGTGCCGTCCGAGATGTCGACGCGGAGCTGGTAGTTGTAGTGGCGGAGGTAGTAACCGGGGTAGTTGTACGACTCGAAGCGGACCGATCCTGTCGTGGCGCCGGCGCGGGCGACGAAGGTGGCGTCCCTGGCGAAGGTCGTCGTGCCGTCGTCGGTGTCGAAGCGGCCGCGGAAGTTGTAGTGGCGCAGGTAGTTGCCCGCCGAGTCGCGGAAGGAGTAGCCGCCCGAGTCGGCGAGGCCCGCGACGACCGTGAAGGTGGCCGCCTGCTTGTCGGCGGTGGCGCTGGAGCTGGTGACGACCGGCAGGTTGAGGAGGGACGACACCTCCTCCCAGTAGCGGGTGGTGTAGTTCGCCGACTGGAAGGAGCGGGTCGCGTTCTTCGTCACCGAAGTGCCGCCGGACACCGTCTCCTTGATCACCGTGAAGTGGCGGGCGGTGCCCGAGAGGGTCGGCAGCGCGGTCGGGGTGCTCCAGGTGGCGAACGTGTCGTAGCTGTCGCTGTAGTAGTAGTTGCCGTCGCCGTAGCCGTCGAAGAAGATCCGCCAGCCGCCGTTGTCGAGCTGGATCACCGAGGGGCCCTCGCGGTAGCTGCCCCAGCCCGCCCAGTCGCCGGTCCTGGAGATGGTGTAGGGGCCCTTGAGGGCGGACGCCGTGCCGTACTCGATGTACTTCGCCGTCTCGTTCTTCGTGAACGCGTGGTAGGTCGAGCCGGACTTCACGATGTACGTGTCGATGTGGTTCGAGCCGATGCCGGACAGCGCGACCGGTGAACTCCACGCCGTCAGGGCCGAGCTGGTCGCCGTGAGGACGTACGGGGTGAAGATCCACTCGTCGTCCGTCGTCGAGCAGGACACGATGACGTTGACGCTGGCGTCGCTGTCCACGAACCACTCGGGCGCCCAGGCGCGGGACAGGTTCGTGATCGGGATCGTGTAGTCGTACAGGAACGTCCAGTTGACCCGGTCGGAGCTGCGGGCGAAGCCGATGGTGGTGCTCTCGTCCTGCCAGGTGTGGGTGGTGTACGTGATGTAGTAGTAGCCGTCCGTGTGCTTGAACACGCTCGCGTCGCGGATGCGGTTGCTCGGCGGGGTGTAGGCCGAGGACTGGACGAGGCGGAAGTCGGTCGCGTCGTCGGACTGGTAGACGTTCACCGTGCCGTCGTCGCTGTTGAGGAACGGGACGATCGTGTAGCGGGTGACGTAGCCGCTCGCGGGTGCGGCGGCCTCGGCCGTGCCGAGCAGTCCGGGCAGTTCGCCGAGGACGACGGCCGACGCGGGCAGGGCGGCCAGCGCGCGGAGCAGGGCGCGGCGGGACGGGGTGGCGGGACGTGAGGTCACGGGGCGGCTCTCCCTGGGGCTCGTGCAGACGTGGACACAGCGGCATGTCCGGTATTTCGAACTTGGTTCGAGGAGTCGCGCAGAAAGTAAGAGCGGCGGCAGGTTCACGTCAATGCTTTGGGCAGGACTGGGGCGCACCTGGACACCCGCTGTGCGAAACCTGTACCGCGACGGGCCTCCCCGGCCGGCCGCTTTCCTCCCGCTTGACCTGCCCGTACCCTCTGACCATGGACGATGCGTCGATGGTGGGGCTCATGGGGCGGGTCACCGGAACGATCGGGCCCGGGCTCGTCGGCGAGGTGATCGTCCGGGTCCGCGGGGGTGCCGAGCACTTCCTCGCCTACGCCTCCGACGGCACCGGCCGGTTCGAGCGGGGCACGGTGGTGATGGTGGTCGAGTACCTGCCGCCCAGGACGGTCTACGTCACCCCCGCGTACGACAGTTGAGCACGCTCAGCCCCAGGTGAGGGGCGTATGCGTCAAGATTGCAACAAGGATTCACCAGCGTCTTCACCCCGGCCTCGCACGGGCGCACACTCCCTTCGTTCGGTGCCGAAAGGGCACCATGCAAAGGGGGCGTATGCCGATGGTTGTCGGCGTCGTTGCGGGGACGGCGGTCGTCGCCGTTCTCGTGTTGATCGGTCTGTTCAAGATGATGTGGCGGGTGGCCGAGCCGAACGAGGCGCTCATCATCTCCGGTTCGAAGCACCGGACCGAGGGCCTTGAGGAAGGCATGGGTTTCCGCATCGTCACGGGGCGCGGCACGCTGGTGCTGCCGGGCGTGCAGGCGGTGCGCAAGCTCTCCCTGGACCTGAACGAGACCGAGTTGTCGGTGGACTGCGTGACCCAGCAGGGCATTCCGCTGAAGGTGCGGGGCGTGGTCATCTTCAAGGTGGGCGACGACTTCGTGTCGATCGCCAACGCGGGCCGCCGGTTCCTGGACCAGCAGAAGATGATGTCCGAGCGGGTGCACAACGTGTTCGCCGGTCATCTGCGGTCCATCGTGGGCGGGTTGACGGTCGAGGACATGATCCGCGACCGGGACAAGCTCACCGGGCAGACCCGGGCCGCCTGCGGTACGGAGATGGAGAAGCTGGGGCTCATCGTGGACTCCCTGCAGATCCACGAGATCGAGGACCCGACCGGGTACATCCAGAACCTGGCGATGCCGCACGCGGCGGCCGTGCAGCGGGACGCGCGGATCGCGCAGGCGGAGGCGAACCGTCTGGCCACCGAGGCGGAGCAGCAGTCGTTCGCCCGGATGGCGGAGGCCACCCGGGACAGCGAGATCCTCCAGGCCGGCTACCAGGCCGAGCGGGACAAGGCGGCGGCCCAGGCCCGGCAGGCCGGTCCGCTCGCCGACGCGGCCGCCCGGCAGGAGGTCGTCGTCCAGGAGACGCGGGTCGCCGAACTGGAGGCGCACCGGCGCGAGCAGCAGCTCCAGGCGGACGTCCGCAAGCCGGCGGACGCCAGGGCCTACGAGAAGCGCACACTGGCCGAGGCCGAGCGTGACGCGCGTATCTCGGCGGCCCAGGCCAAGGCGAAGGAGACGGAGCTGGCGGCCGTGGCCGAGGCGACCCGGGTCAAGACGGCCGCGGGCGCGGAGGCCGAGGCGACCAAGTCCCGGGGTGTGGCCTCCGCGGCGGCGACCCGGGCGACCGGTGAGGCCGACGCGGCCGCCGCGCAGGCCAGGGGTCTGGCGGAGGCCGAGGCGGCCAAGGCCAAGGGTCTCGCGGAGGCGGAGGCGATCAAGGCCCGCGCCGCCGCCCTGGCGGAGAACCAGGAGGCGGTCGTCGCCCAGCAACTCGCCGAGAACTGGCCGGAGATCGTCAAGGCCGGCGCGTCCGCCTTCGGCAACGTCGACAACATGGTGCTGCTCAACGGCGCCGACGGCATGGCCGACATGTTCGCCAAGGCGCTCACCATGGGCGGCACCGGACTGGGCCTCGCCCGCCAGCTGCTGGCGTCGATGAACCAGAACGGCCGGACACCGGGCGGCACTTCACCGGTGCTCGACGGGAGCGCGGCCCCGAAGTCCCAGAAGGTGACGGTGGAGGCGGAGGAGGACACCAAGTAGCCACCGCCGGTGCGCCCTCTCCCCCGGGACACGGAGGAGGGGGCGCCCTGCCGAGTTCGCGGCCGAGACGGCCCTCCGGGACACCACCGGGTGATCACCGGACCGGTCCTGACCGACGCGGTCGGCGCGGACGTGGAGGGCGAGCCGCTCACGGACTTCTGCTACGGAGCCGCCTGTGCACAGGCCTTCCCGCAGGGCCGGTTCGAGCCGGTGCCGCGGGCCGGGCACCTTCCGCGGATCGAACGCCCCGGGTTCACGGCCGAGTTGGCCGGGGCCGAACTGCGCCGTACCGGGACCCCGCGTGTTCTCGCAGGCCGAGGCCCCTTAGGGTGCCCTCGTGACTGCGTATACCGACGACGAGAACGTTCCCGGCCGTTTCGGCCCCACCGCGACCACCGAGGCCGAGCCGCGTGAGGTCGGCAAGGTGCACACCGAGTACGCGCCCGCGCACGACGGCGACCCCGATCCCGGTGAGATCGTGTGGACCTGGGTGCCCTTCGAGGAGAACGACGGGCGGGGCAAGGACCGGCCGGTCCTGGTCGTCGCCCGCGAGACGGCCGGCACCCTGCTGGCGGTGCAGCTGTCCAGCAAGCGGCACGACAACGACCGCGAGTGGGTGGCGATCGGCAGCGGCCCCTGGGACCGCTCCGGCCGCGACTCCTGGGTCGACGTGGACCGCGTCCTGCGCCTGCACGAGGACGGGATGCGCCGGGAGGCGTGCGCCCTGGACCGCGGCCGGTTCAACCTCGTACGGAACCGCCTCCACGAACGCTACGGCTGGAACTGACCCACCGCCGCGCCCCGTCGGCACCGGCGCGACCGGGGACCACCGGTCGCCGCCGGAGCCCACGGCCCGCCCGGGGACCCGGCGAGGTCTACGACGCGGGCCGCGGCCGGGCGGCGAAGGTCTCGGCGAAGGCCGACCTGACCCGTGAGCCGGGTGTGCGGTCGAGGACCCCGAAGACCACGTGCTCGAAGGTGCGGGCGAAGCGTCCGCCGGGGCCGAGGTGCGTCCGGAAGGCACCCGCGACCTGCGCGGGGTCGTTCATGAAGACGCCGCAGCCCCAGGCACCGAGCACCAGCCGCCGGTAGCCGTGCGCGGCGGCCACCTCCAGCACCCGTTCGGCGCGCGCGGCGAGCGCCTCCGGCAGTTCGCCGACCCGCTCCGGGGCCGTACGCCGGATCACGCCCGCGTTGGGCGCGGCGGCGGTGAGGAAGCCCGCGCGGTAGGGCTCGGCGAGCAGCGCGCCGCGGTCGTCGCGGAAGACCGGGACGGCCGGGGAGTGGATCACCCGGTCCGAGTAGAACGGGTCGCGGTGGGCGCGGTGGTGGTCGTAGAACTCGCGGGCCCGCAGCTGGCAGGTGTACAGCGCGGAGGCGCGGCACAGCGCCTCCTCCTGGGCCTGCGCGCCGTTCAGGTAGCCGCCGCCCGGGTTGCGGGCCGAGGCGAAGTTCAGCACGGCCACCGGAGTGCCGGCCAGCCGGCGGGCGGCCTCCAGGCTGCTCTCGCCGGTGACCTCGACGACGGTGTCCGGGACCGGCGCGGACTCCTGCGGCACCGGTACCGCCTCCGGTCCGTACATGCGCGTACCGGCCCGGGCGGCCTCGATACCGGCCGCGAGGGGGATCTCCCGGCCGTCGGGCGCGCGATAGGCCCCCGCGGCGACGATCTGTTCCGTCCGCTGTGCGATCCCGCGCAGGCGCGCGCTCATGGCGCCACCCCCGTGGACGCCATGACCGCCGCCCGCGCGGCCTCCCCCGTCGTGCTCATGCGGCCATCCTGGGCGATGCTGGTGATGCCGTGCAACGGGGTTTCCTGTGCCCGAAAGGGCAGGAAACCGCTGGAAACACTGGAGGAAACGGAGATTACCGATCCCCTACGTGCTGTTTGGCACCCTTGTGCGAATCGGCGCGGAGGTCTTGGGTGGGGTGGACGATGCCGTCCCGGCTCATCCGAGGCCGGGCCGGCGGCATGGTGGAATCTCAGGAGGATCCCTACATGTCCGACACACAGTCCGACTGCGGCGACTGTACCGACGGATCGGCCAGGACCGATTTCGCGGACGACCTCACCGCTGTCACCGAGGCCGAGGTGGAGGCCCTGGTCAAGGGCATCTGCTTCAAGACCGGACCGCCCCGAACCCTCGGGGTCGAGGTGGAATGGCTGGTCCACGAGCTGCGGCAGCCGCTGCTCCCGGTGACCACCCGACGACTCGAAGCGGCCTACGCCGCACTGCGCACGGTACCCCTGGGCTCGGCGCTCACCGTCGAACCCGGCGGCCAGCTGGAACTCAGCTCGCCGCCCGCCGCCTCCCTGACGGAGTGCATCGGCACCGTCTCCGCCGACCTGGACGCCGTCCGGGCGATCCTCGCCGAGGACGGCCTCGGCCTCGTCGGCGTCGGTCACGATCCCTGGCACGCACCCCGCCGGTTCCTGCGCGAACCGCGCTACGACGCCATGGAGACGTACCTGGACCGCACCGGCACGGCGGGCCGCCACATGATGTGCGCCTCGGCCTCCGTCCAGGTCTGCCTGGACGCCGGCTACGAGGAGCCGGGCCCGCTGGGGCACACGCGCCGCTGGTGGCTGGCCCACCAGCTGGGCCCGGTCCTGGTGGCCGCGTTCGCGAACTCCCCGCTGGTCGGCCGGGAGCCCACCGGCTGGAAGTCCACCCGGCAGCTGCTGTGGACGGAGATCGGCCCGGACCGGGCGGGCGCGCCCCCGCTGGACGGCGACCCGCGCGCCGCCTGGGCCCGGCACGTGCTGGACGCCCCCGTGATGTGCGTACGGCGGGACGGCGGCCCCTGGGAGGTGCCCGAGCGGCTGACCTTCCGGGAGTGGACCCGTAAGGGCATCCCCACCAGGGAGGATCTCCGCTACCACCTCACCACGCTGTTCCCGCCGGTCCGGCCGCGCGGCCATCTGGAGCTGCGGATGATCGACGCGCAGCCCGGTGACGACGGGTGGATCGTGCCGCTGGCGGTGACGGCGGCGCTGTTCGACGACCCGGAGGCCGCCGAGACCGCGTACCGGACGGTGAAACCGCTGGCGGAGCGCGCGGTGCCGCGGCCCGCCCCGCACAACCCGCTGTGGATCGACGCGGCCCGGCAGGGGCTCGGCGACCCGGAGCTGCACGAGGCCGCCGTCGTCTGCTTCGAGGCGGCCCTCGACGCCCTGCCCCGGCTCGGCGCCGCCTCCGAGGTGACCGACGCCGTGACGGAGTACCTGAACCGGTACGTCCGCCAGGGGCGCTGCCCGGCCGACGACCTGCTGGACCGCCTGCGCGGCGCCCCGAGCCGCGCCCACGGGAAGGACGTCCCCGCATGACCGCCCCCGAGACACGGACCGGGACCGAGCCCGGGACCGACGCCGGGCCCGGGACCGGAAGCGACGCCGGGACCGGACTCGACGCCGAGGCCCTGCGCGAGCGGGCGCTGGAGTCCCTGACCACGGCCCGGGACCGCACCACGCTGCTGACCAGCTGCGTGGAGGAGCCCGACCTCACCGCCCAGCACTCCCCGCTGATGTCCCCGCTGGTCTGGGACCTCGCGCACATCGGCAACCAGGAGGAGCTCTGGCTGCTGCGCAACGTCGGCGGCCGGGAGCCGATGCGCCCCGAGATCGACAGTCTCTACGACGCCTTCGAGCACCCGCGCGCGGAGCGGCCGTCGCTGCCGCTGCTGCCGCCGGAGGAGGCCCGGCAGTACGCGGCGGAGGTGCGCGGCCGGGCCCTGGACCTGCTGGAGGACGCGTCGTTCGGCGGCACCCGGCTGACCGAGGCGGGCTTCGCCTTCGGAATGATCGCGCAGCACGAGCAGCAGCACGACGAGACGATGCTGATCACCCATCAGCTCCGGAAGGGTCCGCAGGCCCTGACCGCGCCCGACCCGGATCCCGCGCCGCCCTTCACCGGCCCGGCCGAAGTCCTGGTCCCCGGCGGTCCGTTCACGATGGGCACCTCCACCGAGCCGTGGGCGCTGGACAACGAACGCCCCGCGCACCGGCGGGAGGTGGCCGCCTACTGGATCGACACCACCCCGGTGACCAACGGCCGGTACCTGGCGTTCATCGAGGACGGCGGCTACGAGAACGAGCGCTGGTGGACCCCGGACGGCTGGGCCCACATCCGCAGGCACTCCGTCTCCGCGCCGCTGTTCTGGCACCGGGACGGCGGCCAGTGGCTGCGCCGCCGGTTCGGGGCCACGGAGGTCGTGCCGCCCGAGGAGCCGGTGGTGCACGTGTGCTGGTACGAGGCGGACGCCTACGCGCGCTGGGCCGGGCGGCGGCTGCCGACCGAGGCCGAGTGGGAGAAGGCCGCCCGGCACCATCCCGGCGAGAACCGCTCGCGCCGCTACCCGTGGGGCGACGCCGACCCGGCGCCGGCCCACGCCAACCTGGGCCAGCGGCATCTGCGTCCCGCCCCGGCGGGCAGCTACCCCGAGGGCGAGTCGCCTCTGGGCGTACGGCAGTTGATCGGTGACGTGTGGGAGTGGACGTCGAGCGACCTGCTCCCCTACCCCGGCTTCAGCGCCTTCCCGTACAAGGAGTACTCGGAGGTGTTCTTCGGGCCCGAGTACAAGGTGCTGCGCGGCGGTTCGTTCGCCGTGGACCCGGTGGCCTGCCGGGGGACGTTCCGCAACTGGGACTACCCGATCCGGCGGCAGATCTTCTCCGGGTTCCGCACCGCCCGTTGCGCGGAGGACTCCTGATGTGCCGTCATCTGGCCTACCTGGGACCCGAGGAGCCGCTCGGCCGGCTCCTCGTGGAGCCGGGGCACTCCCTGTACCGCCAGTCGTGGGCACCGCGGCGGCAGCGGTACGGGACGGTCAACGCCGACGGTTTCGGGGTGGGCTGGTACGCCCCGGACGATCCGCAGCCCGCCCGCTACCGGCGGGCGGTGCCGATCTGGGGCGACCCGTCCTTCGCCGACCTCGCCCGGGTGGTGCGCACCGGCGCGCTGCTGGCCGCCGTACGGGACGCGACCCTGGCGGGCGCGGACGGCGAGGCCGCGGCGGCGCCGTTCGCCGCGGGGCGCTGGCTCTTCAGCCACAACGGGGCCGTCCCGGGCTGGCCGCGGTCGCTGGCGCCGCTGGTCCCCGCGCTGCCCCCGGCCGATCTGCTGGCGCTGGAGGCGCGCACCGACTCGGCGTTCGTCTGGGCGCTGGCGCTGCACCGGCTGCGCACCGGGACGGATCCGGGCCCCGCCCTGGTCGAAACGATTCTTCAGGTGGCCGAGGCGGCCCCGGCCGCACGCCTGAACCTGCTCCTCGCAGACGGCGAGACCATCGCCGCCACCGCCTGGGGCGACAGCCTCTTCTACCTCTCGGAACCCGGCCACCGCACCGTCGTCGCCTCCGAGCCGTACGACGACGACCCGCACTGGCGGGAGGTCCCCGACCGCACCCTGCTCACCGCGAGCCGCACGGGCGTCGTACTCGCCCCGATCGAGCGGGCCGAGCCCGCCCCGGTCGGGGACCCGGCATCCGCATCCCCGAAGGAGCCCTGTACGTGAGTCCCTTCCGTGTCACCCGCACCCTTCCCGAGGACGCGACGGACGCCGCGCTGCGCGCCGATGTCCGGAACGGCCTCACCGCCACCCCCAAGACGCTGCCGCCGAAGTGGTTCTACGACGCCCGGGGCAGCGAGCTGTTCGAGAAGATCACCGAGCTGCCCGAGTACTACCCGACCCGCGCCGAGCGGGAGATCCTGCTCGCCCGGTCCGGTGAGATCGCCGCGGCCAGCGGTGCCCGGACCCTGGTGGAGCTGGGCTCGGGCTCCTCCGAGAAGACCCGGCTGCTCATCGACGCGCTCACCGGGCTCCAGGTGTACGTGCCGGTCGACGTCAGCGAGAGCGCCCTCACCCAGGCCGGGCAGGCGCTCGTCGAGGAGCGGCCGGGGCTGTCCGTGCACGCCCTGATCGCCGACTTCACCGGACGGCTGGAGCTGCCCCGGACGCCGGGACCGCGGCTGCTGGCGTTCCTCGGCGGCACGATCGGCAACCTGCTGCCCGCCGAGCGCGCCCGGTTCCTGGCCGCGGTGCGGGGGCTGCTCGCGCCCGGCGACGCGCTGCTGCTCGGCACCGACCTGGTCAAGGACGAGGACGTGCTGGTCCGGGCGTACGACGACGCGGCCGGGGTGACGGCCGAGTTCAACAAGAACGTCCTGGCCGTGGTCGACCGAGAACTGGGCGCCGACTTCGACCCGGACGCCTTCGACCACGTCGCCCTGTGGGACGCGGCCGAGGAGTGGATCGAGATGCGGCTGCGGTCCCGTACCGCGCAGACCGTGAAGGTGCCGGCGCTCGACCTGGCGGTGGACTTCGCGGCCGGCGAGGAGCTGCGCACCGAGGTGTCCGCGAAGTTCCGGCGGGACGGCGTGAGCGCCGAACTCGCGGCGGCGGGCATGGAGCTGACCGACTGGTGGACCGACGACCGGGGCCGCTTCGCGCTCTCCCTGAGCATGGCCCGCTGAGCCGGCCGGCGGGCCGCCCGCCGATCCGGTCACCGGTCCGGTCACCGAAGCGATCGCCGCACAGGCCGTCGCTTCGGCCACCGCTTCGGATGGTGAAGCGGCCGCCGGAGCGCCCGGCGGTCAGCCGAGGTTCGGCGCGAGCAGCCCGGTGATCCGCCGGGAGGCGCGGCGGGCCTCGGTCGCGGGGTCTGCTCCGCCGAGCACCCTGGTCATGTAGCCCTTGATCGGGTTGTCCGCCTCGACGGCCGGCCAGTCGGGGCTGTTCGGGGTCGCCCGCCCCTGCGCGGCACCCGCCGCCATGGCGGCGACCCCGTCCTCCCCGGCGACCGCGCCCGCCAGCGTGGTCTTGTTGGGCACGTAGTCCATGGTGCGGGCCAGTTCGGTGTCCCACTTCGCGCCGGTGAGCGCGCCGACGACGGCGGTCGCGTCGTAGGGCCGGTCGGTGTTCCGCGGTACGACGAGGTCGGAGCCGCCGGTGAAGACGGCGCCGGGGCGGCCGGCCGTGAGCCCCGGTACCGCGAAGTACCCGATCTCGCCCTTGAGCCGCGGGTTCTCCTGGACGACGGACTGGACGAGGCCGGGCACCGCGATGATCTGCGCGACCCTGCCGCCTGCGAACACCCCGGCCTGGGGCGGGTGTTCCTCGTCGGCGTCCGCCGGCCCCTCGCCCAGGGCCTGGAGCCGCCGGTAGAAGTCCATCCCGCGCAGGGCGGCCGGGGTGTCCAGGGTGCCCTTCCAGATCCCGTCGTTCTCCTCGGCGAGGTCGCCGCCCTCGTCCCAGACGAACCCGGAGAGGGTGTACCAGTCCTGTCCGGCCAGGTAGATGCCCTGGTCGCCGCCGGAGTCGAGCTTCGCGGTGTCGGCCAGCCACTCCTCGCGGGTCCTCGGCGGGGAGGTGATGCCGGCCTTCCGGAAGAGGTCCTTGCGGTAGATGACGACGCGGTTGGCCGCGTACCAGGGGATGCCGTACTGGCGGGAGTCGTCCCGGCCGGGGTCGGCGAGGCCGGGCAGCCAGTGCTCCTTGCCCCAGTCGCGCATCGACTCCAGCGTGAGGTCGGTGAGCCGGCCGCCCTCGACGTACTGCGGGACCTGGGTGTTGCCGACCTCGATGACGTCGGGTCCGGCGCCGGAACCGGCCCGCAGCGCCGCCTGGACCTTGTCGGCGATCCCGGTCCACTGCTGGATCCGGATGTCGAGGCGGATGTCCTCGTGGGTGCGCTCGAAGTCCCGCGTGAAGCGGTCCAGGAACTCCTTCGACGCGCTGTTCTGCATCAGCCACACCGTGACGGTGCGCCGCTCGCCCCCGTGGCCCGGCAGCACTCCGCAGCCGCCGAGCAGCGCGGCGGTCACACAGACGAGGGCGAGCGCACGACGAGGTCTCACGAGGGGGTCCTGTTCTGTCCGGGAACAGCGAGGGGCCCGACGTGGGGGAACGAGCGCGGACGCCCGTACGGGTGTACCGGATTTTGGTATGGACCAATGCGGAGGGTCAAGGGCCGCCGGGGGACCGGAACCGACATCTCGCGCTCCGCTTCCGGATGCGGCACGGTGGAATGACGACGAGAGGAGCATCCCGATGTCGAACCACACCTACCGGGTCACCGAGATCGTCGGCACCTCGCACGAGGGCATCGACCAGGCCATCCGCAACGGCGTCGCCCGCGCCGACCAGACCCTGCGCAACCTCGACTGGTTCGAGGTGACCCAGGTCAGGGGCCAGATCGAGGACGGGCGGATCGAGCACTACCAGGTGGGCCTGAAGGTGGGCTTCCGCATCGAGGACGAGGACTGACGCGGGCGTTCAGGTCCGCCCCTCCCCCTCCTGGACCCGCTCCAGCGCGGCCGAGCGATCGGCCCAGCGCGCCCGTACGACGGTGAACCCGGCGCCTTCGGCGTCGTCGCAGACCAGCTCGTCGTCGTCGACGAGGACGCGGACCTCGCGCCGTTCGGCGAGGCGGCGCAGGATCTCCAGCTTGGTGCGGCGGGCGGGCCTGCGGTCGGCGTTGCGCCGCATGTGCACCCGGCCCTCGGGCAGCCCGTGCACGGCGAGCCAGTCGAGCGTGTCGCGCCGGCAGCGCTCGGGCCGTCCGGTGAGGTAGACGATCTCGCACTCCCCGGCGGTGGACAGCGCCAGCGCCAGCGCCACGCCTTCGGCGATCGGCGGGTCCTGCGGCGCGGCCGCGAAGAACGCGTCCCAGTCCCGGGTCCCGCCCTCCAGGAACCGCTGCCGGTGCGCGGTGTCGGCGAGGGTGTTGTCGATGTCGAAGACGGCGACGGGACGCTTGCTGCTCTCGGTCACGCGGCAACCCTAGCCGGAACCCCCGGATTGCTCATGGGAACCATTTTCATATAGCGTCCTGGGTGCCTGCCGTCCAGCACCCAGGAGGAGTCGATGGCCGTCCCCAAGCGGAAGACGTCCCGCAGCAACACCCGCCACCGCCGCGCCCGGTGGAAGGCGACCGCCCCGCGGCTCGTCCCGGTCACGGTCGACGATGTCCGCCACCTGGTGCCGCAGCACCTGGTCCGGGCCTACGAGCGCGGCCTGCTGCACCCCGGGGACCGGTGACGGGACGCGGCGGCGGGAATCCCCCGGCCGCCCCGGTGTTGAACCCTCCGTGAACGGGACCGTCGCGGTGGCGGCGACCCCGGAGGCGGCCCGCCGGCTGCTGGTGCCCGAGGCCTGGTCGATGGCCCGCTCCCGCACCCACGGCACCTTCCCGCCGCTGCCTCCGGCCGGGGCCGTCGCATCCCGGCCGATGACCCCGAAGGAACGCGGCTTCTGCGAGTCGGGCCTCACCGGGCACATCGCCGGCACCGAGGACCAGGTCGCGCACGAACTGGAGACGGTCCTGAAGGAGACCGCCGCCGACGAGGTACTGGTCACCACCAGCACCTACGACCGCACGGCCCTCCTGGACTCCTACCGCAGACTGGCCTCGATCGTGAACTCCCAGGCGCAGTGCGGCGGATCGGCCGCTAGACCGCCGCCGGCCTGTCCGAGCGGATCGCGATCTCGCCGTCGGCCGCGTCCACCACCGCCCGGTCGCCCGCCACCAGCTGGCCCGACAGCAGGAGGTCGGCGAGGCGGTCGTCCACCTCGCGCTGGATGGTGCGGCGCAGCGGGCGGGCGCCGAAGTCGGGCTGGTGGCCGAGGTCGGCGAGCAGTTCGGCGGCGGCGTCGGTGACGTCGAGGGCGACGTCCTGGGCGTGCAGCCGGCGCCGGGTGTGCTCCAGCAACAGGTCGACGATCTGGCGCAGTTGGGTGCGGTCCAGGCCCCGGAAGACGATGATCTCGTCGATGCGGTTGAGGAACTCCGGCCGGAAGTGCTGCTGGAGGGCGGGCATGACCGCCTCCCGCACCTTGGTGTAGTCCTCCGTGCCGGCGGCCAGGATGCGGTCGGCGCCGATGTTCGACGTCATGATGACGACGGTGTTCTTGAAGTCGACGGTGCGGCCCTGGGCGTCGGTGAGGCGGCCGTCGTCCAGGAGCTGGAGCAGGGTGTTGAAGACGTCCGGGTGCGCCTTCTCCACCTCGTCGAGGAGCAGCACGGCGTACGGCTGGCGGCGCACCGCCTCCGTGAGCTGCCCGGCCTCCTCGTGGCCGACGTACCCGGGCGGGGCGCCGACCAGCCGGGAGACCGTGTGGCGTTCCTGGAACTCGCTCATGTCCAGGCGGATCATGCGGGTCTCGTCACCGAACAGGGCGGCGGCCAGCGCGCGGGCCAGCTCGGTCTTGCCGACGCCGGTCGGGCCGAGGAACAGGAAGCTGCCGACGGGCCGGCCGGGGTCGCTCATGCCGGCGCGGGCGCGGCGGACCGCGCGGGCCACGGCGGTGATCGCCTCGTCCTGGCCGACGACCCGCTCGTGGAGGTGCTCCTCCAGCTTCATCAGCCGCTCCCGCTCCTCCTCGGTGAGCTGGGCGACCGGGATGCCGGTGGTGCGGGAGACGACCTCGGCGATGTCCTCGGCGGTCACCTTCGGCGCGTGTTCCTCGGCGGCGCCCGCCTGCTCCAGCTCGGCCTCGGCCTCCCTGACGCGGTCGCGGAGCTCCTTGGCGCGCTCGTACTCCTCGTCGGCGACCGCCTGGTCCTTCTCGCGGTTCAGGGCGGCGATCCGGTCCTCGACGTCCCGTGTGTCGGCCGGCGACGTCTTCGACCGCAGCCGGACCCGGGCCGCCGCCTGGTCCATCAGGTCGATCGCCTTGTCCGGCAGGAAGCGCGAGGTGATGTAGCGGTCGGACAGCTCGGCCGCCGCGACGACCGCCTCGTCGGTGATGCGGACCTGGTGGTGGGCCTCGTAGCGGTCGCGCAGTCCGCGCAGGATCTCGACGGTGTCGTCGACGGTGGGCTCGCCGACCAGGATGGGCGCGAACCGGCGCTCCAGGGCCGCGTCCTTCTCGATGTGCTTGCGGTACTCGTCGAGCGTGGTCGCGCCGATGAGGTGCAACTCGCCGCGCGCGAGGGCGGGCTTGAGGATGTTGCCGGCGTCGAGCGACCCGTCGCCGCCGCCCCCGGCGCCCACCACGGTGTGCAACTCGTCCAGGAACAGCACCAGTTCGTCGCCGTGTTCGCGGACCTCGTCGAGCAGCTTCTTCAGCCGCTCCTCGAACTCTCCGCGGTACTTGGTGCCGGCCACCATCGCGGCCAGGTCCAGGGAGACCAGCCGCTTGCCCTCCAGGGTCCTGGGCACCTCCCCGGCGACGATCCGCTGGGCGATGCCCTCGACGATGGCCGTCTTGCCGACGCCGGGGTCACCGATGAGCACCGGGTTGTTCTTGCTGCGCCGGGAGAGCACCTCGATGGTCTGCTCGACCTCCTCGTCCCGGCCGATGACCGGGTCCAGGCGGCCGGCCCGGGCGTCCTCGGTGAGGTCGCGGCCGTACTCGTCGACGGTCGGCGTGGAACTGGGCCTCCTCCGCTCCGCCGCGCCCTCGGACGGCATCCGGGCCGGCTCCCAGCCGCTGTCGCCGAGCGCCCGCCCGGCCGCCGACTCCGGGTTCGCGGCGAGTGCGCGCAGCAGGTGCTCGGGGCCGATGTAGGAGGCGTCCTCGGCACGGGAGATCCGGTAGGCGTCGAGCAGGGCGCGCTTGGCGGCCGGGGTGAGGGCGGCCGGCTCGGTCCGCCCGGCGCCGCCGGCCGCACCGGCCAGCCGCTCCCGGAGCCGGTCGGGGTCCGCGCCCGCGTCGGCGAGCAGCCTGCGGGTGGAGTCGTGGGTGGTGGCGGCGGCCAGCAGATGCCGGGCGTCCAGTTCCTCGCTGCCCTCCTCGGCGGCGATGTCCCGGGCTTCGGCGACCAGTTCCCGGGCCCGCTCGGAGAGCAGGCTGCCGATGTCGACGCGCTGCGGGCGGCGTGCCTGCGTGCCCGGTCCGGAGCCGCCGAAGAAGCGGGCCATCAGCTCGTCGAACTCCTCGAAGGGACTGCGTCCGAATCCGAAACCGGGAGTGCTCATGGGGCGGGGCCTTTCTGCGGGCGGCGGGAATCCGCGTCTCCCAACCTTGCACAGGCGGCCCGGACCCGCACGGGGACGCCCGCCGAGATGCGGACCGCGCCCCGGCCGGTGACCCTGGTGGAGGAACCTCAACCAGCGAGGAGGGCTGCCATGTCCATGCTGGACAAGCTCAAGGGGATGCTCAAGGGCCACGAGGACCAGGCCAAACAGGGCGTCGACAAGGCCGGCGACATGATCGACCAGCGGACCGGCAACAAGTACCAGTCCCAGGTCGACGCGGCCCAGAAGCAGGCCGACGACTACATCGACCGGGGCCGCGACCAGGGCAACCCTCCGCGGTGACGAAAGCGGTGGCACGGGGCCGCGCGGGCTGGGATCGCGGGGTTCGTCCCCGCCCCGCGAGTCGCCCGTGACCCAGTTCCCGCCCGATGCACAGCCCCCACGACCCGTACGTCCGCGTCCGCGGCGCCCGTGAGCACAACCTCAAGGGCGTCGACGTGGACGTACCGAGGGACGTGCTGGCCGTCTTCACCGGTGTGTCCGGCTCGGGGAAGTCGTCCCTGGCGTTCGGCACGATCTACGCCGAGGCCCAGCGGCGCTACTTCGAGTCGGTCGCGCCGTACGCGCGCCGGCTGATCCACCAGGTCGGCGCGCCGAAGGTGGCGCAGATCAGCGGGCTGCCGCCGGCGGTCTCGCTGCAGCAGCGCCGCTCGGCCCCCACCTCCCGGTCCTCGGTCGGGACGGTCACCAACCTCTCCAACTCCCTGCGGATGCTGTTCTCGCGCGCCGGGGAGTACCCGCCGGGCGCCGAGCACCTCGACTCCGACGCGTTCTCCCCCAACACGGCGGCCGGTGCCTGCCCGGAGTGCCACGGCCTGGGGCGGGTCCACCGCACGACCGAGGAGTCCCTGGTCCCCGACCCGTCGCTGTCGGTCCGCGACGGCGCGATCGCCGCCTGGCCCGGCGCCTGGCAGGGCAAGAACCTGCGGGACATCCTGGACGCGCTCGGCCACGACGTCGGCCGGCCCTGGCGCGAGCTGCCCGCCGAGGAGCGCGAGTGGATCCTGTTCACCGACGAGCAGCCGGTGGTCACCGTGCATCCGGTCCGGGACGCCGACCGCATCCAACGCCCTTACCAGGGCACGTACATGAGCGCCCGCCGGTATGTGATGAAGACCTTCTCGGACTCCAGGAGCCCGGCCCTGCGGGCGAAGGCGGAGCGGTTCCTGGTCAGTGCGCCCTGCCCGCTGTGCGGCGGCGGCCGGCTGCGCCCCGAGGCGCTGGCGGTGACCTTCGCGGGCCGTACGATCGCCGAACTCGCCGCGCTGCCGCTGACCGTACTGGCCGCGCTGCTCGGCGCGGACGGCGCGTCGGAGACCTCGCGGGTCCTCACCGAGGATCTCGTCTCCCGTATCGCGCCGGTCGTGGAACTCGGCCTCGGCTACCTCAGCCTCGACCGGGCCACCCCCACCCTGTCCGCCGGTGAGCTGCAACGCCTGCGGCTGGCCACCCAGTTGCGCTCCGGGCTGTTCGGTGTCGTCTACGTCCTGGACGAGCCGTCGGCGGGGCTGCACCCGGCGGACACCGAGGCGCTGCTCACGGTGCTGGACCGGCTGAAGGCGACCGGGAACTCGGTGTTCGTGGTGGAGCACCACCTGGACGTGGTACGCGCCGCCGACTGGCTGGTGGACGTCGGTCCGCGGGCCGGCGAGCACGGCGGCCGGGTGCTGCACAGCGGCCCGGTGGCGGAGCTGGCCGGGGTCGAGGAGTCGGCCACCGCCCGCTACCTCTTCGACCGTGCGCCCGGGCCGCCGCGGCGGCTCCGGTCCGCCAGGGGTTCCCTGCGGATCGGCCCGGTCACCCGGCACAACCTGCGCGAGGTGACCGCCGAGTTCCCGCTGGGCGTCCTCACCGCGGTCACCGGCGTGTCCGGGTCGGGCAAGTCGACGCTGATCGGCGAGATCACCGGGGAACTGGCCGGGGTCGGCCGCCTGGTCTCGGTCGACCAGCGGCCGATCGGCCGTACCCCGCGCTCCAACCTGGCCACCTGCACGGGCCTGTTCGACGTCGTACGGAAGGTGTTCGCGGCCACCGCGCAGGCGCGGGAGCGCGGGTACGGTGCGGGCCGGTTCTCCTTCAACGTGGCCAAAGGGCGCTGCGAGACCTGCCAGGGCGAGGGGTTCGTCAGCGTGGAGCTGCTGTTCCTGCCGAGCACCTACGCGCCGTGCCCGGACTGCGGCGGGGCCCGCTACAACCCGCGGACGCTCGAAGTGACGTACCGGGGACGGAACATCGCCCAGGTGCTGGACCTGACGGTGGAGGGCGCGGCGGAGTTCTTCGCGGACAACCCGGCCGTGGCGCGCAGCCTGGACACGCTGCTGGACGTGGGGCTCGGCTATCTGCGGCTGGGGCAGCCCGCCACGGAGCTGTCCGGCGGCGAGGCCCAGCGCATCAAGCTGGCCGGCGAGTTGCAGCGCGGGCGGCGCGGTCACACGCTCTACCTGCTGGACGAGCCGACGACGGGACTGCACCCGGCCGATGTCGAGGTGCTGATGCGGCAGTTGCACGGGCTGGTGGACACGGGCCACACCGTCGTGGTCGTGGAGCACGACATGTCCGTGGTGGCGGGCGCGGACTGGGTGATCGACCTGGGTCCGGGCGGCGGGGACGGGGGCGGCCGGATCGTGGCGGCGGGGACGCCGGCCGAGGTCGCCCGGACGGCGGGCAGCGTCACGGCGCCCTATCTGTCCCGGTCGCTGCCCTAGCGGTCTTCAGGAACGCTTCAGGTTGCCCCGGGAGGTTGGGGCGCATGCACGGACACCACCCCCGCACCCCCGAAGCCGAGCGCAGCCGCCGCTGGTTCATGAACAAGGCGTTGCTCACCGGCGGTGTCGCCGCCATGGCGACCATGACCGGCTGCTCCGGCGGCACCTCGAACGCCTCCGGCTCGTCCTCCGGCGCCCCCGGCGGCGGCATGCCCTCGGGCGGCCCCGGCGGTATGGGCCCCGGCCAGAGCGAGGTCAAGTACAAGGACTTCGTCGGCCTCACCACGGACGGCAAGGTCGTCGAGGACCTGTACTCGGTGCACTCCACCGACGTCTCCACGGACAAGGTCGTCAAGGCGGCGCAGGCGTTCCTGGACGGGCTCAGCCAGAAGGAGCGCAAGTCCTGCACCTTCGACGTGGCCGACGACGAGTGGCTGGCCTGGAGCAACGTCGACGGCTACGAGCGCGAGGGCGTCCGGATGGGCGACATCACGGACGCGAAGCGGGAGCTGGGCTTCGCGCTGCTCGGTGCCGCGCTGTCCGCGAAGGGGCTCACCCAGACCCGGAACATCATGAAGCTCAACCAGTTCCTGGGCGACTACAACGGCGGCGGCCGGGACACCCTCACCGAGGGCGCCTACTTCTTCACCTTCATGGGCACCCCGTCGACCGGCAAGCCGTGGGGCTTCCAGTACGAGGGCCACCACGTCGCGATCAACTACTTCGTGCTCGGCGACCAGGTCGTGATGACCCCGACCTTCATGGGCTCCGAGCCCACCTCGGCCACCTACGAGGGCGAGAAGATCACCCTGTTCAAGCCGGAGACCAGGGCCGGGCTCACCCTGATCCGCTCCCTCACCTCGGCCCAGCGCGCCAAGGTGATCGACTCCGGGGTGGGCAAGTCCGGCACGGACATGAAGGCGGGCGCGGGCGCCGACAACCTGAAGCTCGCCTACCAGGGCCTGCCCGGCTCCGAACTCACCTCGGCCCAGCGGGACAAGCTCCTGGACCTGGTCCGCGTGTACGTCGGTTACATGGACGCCGGCCACGCCGAGGTGAGGATGACGGAGGTGGAGAAGCACCTGGACGAGACGTACTTCTACTGGCTCGGCAAGACCAAGGACACCTCGGCCTTCTACTACCGGGTGCACAGCCCCGTCGTCCTCATCGAGTACGACGCCCAGTCCCCGCTCGCCTACGGCACCGAGACCGGCACCGGCGGCGGCCAGCCCTCGGGGCAGCCCACCGGGGAGATGACCGGGCAGCCCACCGGCGGTATGCCCACCGGCCAGCCGGGCGGCGGCGGGATGGGCGGTCCGGGCGGCACGCCGACCCAGCAGCACATCCACACCGTCATCCGCACGCCCAACGGCGGCGACTACGGCGTCGACCTGCTCAAGCTCCACTTGGAGACCGACCACTGAGAGCCCCGCCCGGGGCTCACCAGAGCCGCGTGCGTCCACGCCGGCTCGTGGGTCACCGGCTGGGCGGCGCGGGCGAGGGCACGGCGGTCCGGGTGGCTGCCGGGCGCTATCAGCGGCCGTACCTCCACCTCGGCCACCAGACCGCGGGCCGTCACCACTCGCCACAGGGAGGCCAGCAGCGTGTCCTCGCCGACGTAGGCGGGCACGGTGCTGGCCGTCCCGCCCTCCTGCCGGTAGCGCAGCCGCACCGGCTGCACGGGGACTCCGGCGTCCAGCGCGGCCTGGAACACGGCCCGGTGGAAGCGGCCCTGGGCCCGGCCGCACCAGGTGCTGCCCTCGGGGAAGGCGACCACGGCGGCGCCCTCCCGCAGCGCCCCGGCGATCCGGCCGACCGTGTCCGGCAGGGCGCGCAGCCGGTCCCGGTCGATGAAGAGCACCCCCGCGCCGGCCACCAGCGCGCCGGCCACCGGCCACCGGCGGATCTCCTTCTTGGCGAGCATCCGCGCGGGCCGTACGGCGGCCAGCAGCGGAATGTCCAGCCAGGAGATGTGGTTGGCGACCAGCAGCACACCACCGGTGCCCGGCGCGCCGCCGGTGATCCGGACCCGGACCCCGGCGGCCCGCACGAGCAGCCGGCAGAACCGCCGCACCCACCCGGCGGGGATCCTCCCGCCGAGCGGGACCAGCGAGATCGCGACCAGCATCAGGAACACGACCGCGGTGAAGCGCAGCACGGCCCGCGGGACGGCCGTGAGGGTCCCCGCGCGCTCCACGCACGCCCCCGGGGTGCAGGGCGCGCTGGGCAGCCAGACGCTCATCACGCCGGGACGAGCGAGAGGAAGTGCCGCAGATAGCGGGCGTTGACCCGGCGCATCGACAGCAGCACGTACATGTCGGCGACCCCGAAGTCCCGGTCGTGCGCGGGCTCCCCGCACACCCAGGCGCCGAGCCGGAGGTAGCCGCGCAGCAGGGCGGGCAGTTCGGCGCGGCCCTCGGGGGCGGGTCCGGCGGGCACCCAGGGGTTCAGGGGCCGGACCCGGAACTCCTCCGGGGCGAGGTGCTTGGCCCGGACCCGGTCCCAGGTGGCGGCGGCGAGGGCGCCGCCGTCGGCGAGCGGGACGGAGCAGCAGCCGGCCAGCCACTCGTGGCCGCGGTCGACCATGTACCGGGCTATCCCGGCCCAGATGAGACCGATGACGGCGCCGTCGCGGTGGGCGGGGTGCACACAGGAGCGGCCGACCTCGACCAGGCCGGAGCGGATCGGGGCGAGCGTGCCGAGGTCGAACTCGCCCTCGGAGTAGAGGCGGCCGGCGGCCGCGGCGCGCTCCGGGGGCAGCAGCCGGTAGGTGCCGACGACCTCGCCGGTGAGGGCCTCGCGGATGAGCAGGTGGTCGCAGTACGCGTCGAAGGCGTCCGCGTCGAGACCCGGCTCCGGCCCGTCGAGCCGGGCGCCCATCTCCCCGGCGAACACCTGGTGGCGCAGCCGCTGTGCGGCCCGGACGTCGTCCTCGTCACGGGCGAGCTGCACCAGATAGCCGGAGTCACCGGGCGGGGCGGCGAGAGCGGGGGGTGAGGCGGGCATGGCGGTCATGGAGGTCTCCTGCGCCGAGCGGAAGCTGAGGAAATCTGCACCTGCTTTCTTCCGTGGCAGGCTGGACTCGGCGTGACATGCGCGGGACCCGTGGATGTGCGACTGCTGAATGCCGGGGGGCGGGCCTCTTCCGGTCACTCAGGGAAGCCCTGGGGTAACGCTACCGTGACCCCACGGCCGTACGGAAACGCGAGACGGGGCCGGTGAGCACCACACCGGCCCCGCCCGTCCGCACAGGTCGGCGAACGACTTTCACTTCCCGGCGCCCCGGGCTGGAGCGCCCCGTCGGGGGCGCGGGGAACCGCGCGACCAGCCCCCACGCACCCGCGCTCCGCAACGGCGGGCTACCGCTTCCCCGCCTTCCGGGCGGCCCGCAGCCACTCCCGGTTCATGCTCGTGATCGACACCAGCGGAATCCCCTTCGGGCAGGCCGTCGCGCACTCCCCGGCCAGCGTGCACCCGCCGAACCCCTCCGCGTCCATCTGCCCCACCATGTCCAGCACCCGCGTCTCCCGCTCGGGCGCCCCCTGCGGCAGCACGTTCAGATGGTTGACCTTGGCGGAGGCGAACAGCATCGCCGCCCCGTTCGGGCAGGCCGCCACGCACGCCCCGCACCCGATGCACTCCGCGTGCTCGAACGCGAAGTCGGCGTCGGCCTTCGGCACCGCCGTGGCGTGCGCCTCCGGCGCGGCCCCGGTCGGCGCGGTGATGTACCCGCCGGCCTGGATGATCCGGTCGAACGCGGACCGGTCGACCACCAGGTCCTTGATCACCGGGAACGCGGACGCCCGCCACGGTTCGACGTCGATCGTGTCGCCGTCCTCGAAGGACCGCATGTGCAGCTGGCAGGTCGTCGTCCGCTCGGGTCCGTGCGCGTCCCCGTTGATCACCAGGGAGCACGCGCCGCAGATCCCCTCGCGGCAGTCGTGGTCGAAGGCGACCGGGTCCTCGCCCTTGAGGATCAGCTCCTCGTTGAGGGTGTCGAGCATCTCCAGGAACGACATGTCCGAGGAGACGCCGTCCACCTCGTACGTGGACATCGCGCCGTCGGCGTCGGCGTTCTTCTGCCGCCAGACGCGCAGGGTGAGCTTCATGCGTAGCTCCGCTGGGTGGGGTGGACGTACTCGAAGACCAGGTCTTCCTTGTGCAGGGTCGGAGCCTCGCCGGTGCCGGTGAACTCCCAGGCGGCCGCGTAGCCGAACTCGTCGTCCCTGCGGGCCGCTTCGCCGTCCGGGGTCTGGGACTCCTCGCGGAAGTGGCCGCCGCAGGACTCGGCGCGGTGCAGCGCGTCGAGGCACATCAGCTCGGCCAGCTCCAGGTAGTCGACGACGCGGTTCGCCTTCTCCAGGGACTGGTTGAACTCCTCGCCGGTGCCCGGCACCTTGATGCGGCGCCAGAACTCCTCGCGGATCTGCGGGATGCGTTCGAGCGCCTTGCGCAGCCCGGCGTCGGTCCGTGCCATGCCGCAGAACTCCCACATCAGCTCGCCGAGTTCGCGGTGGAAGGAGTCGGGCGTGCGGTCGCCGTCGACGGCCAGCAGCAGGTTCAGCCGGTCCTCCGTCTCGGCCAGCACCTCCTCGACGACGGGGTGTCCGGCCGTCACCGCCTCCTGGTGGGGGTGGCGGGCGAGGTAGTCGTTGATGGTGGCCGGGAGGACGAAGTAGCCGTCGGCCAGGCCCTGCATCAGTGCGGACGCGCCCAGGCGGTTGGCGCCGTGGTCGGAGAAGTTGGCCTCGCCGATCGCGAACAGGCCGGGCACGGTGGTCTGGAGGTCGTAGTCGACCCACAGTCCGCCCATCGTGTAGTGCACGGCGGGGTAGATCCGCATCGGCACCTCGTACGGATCCTCGTCGGTGATCCGCTGGTACATGTCGAAGAGGTTGCCGTACTTGGCCTCGACGGCTTTGCGCCCCAGCCGGGCGATGGCGTCGGCGAAGTCGAGGTAGACGCCCTGCCCGCCGGGGCCCACTCCCCTGCCCTCGTCGCAGACGTTCTTCGCGGCGCGGGAGGCGATGTCGCGCGGGACCAGGTTGCCGAAGGACGGGTAGATGCGCTCCAGGTAGTAGTCGCGCTCGTCCTCGGGGATCCGGTCGGCGGGCCGGGTGTCGCCCTTGGCCCTGGGCACCCAGATCCGTCCGTCGTTGCGCAGCGACTCGCTCATCAGGGTGAGCTTGGACTGGTGGTCGCCGGTGCGCGGGATGCAGGTGGGGTGGATCTGGGTGAAGCACGGGTTGGCGAAGTGGGCACCGCGCCGATGTGCCCGCCAGACGGCGGTGGCGTTGGAGTTCATGGCGTTCGTCGACAGGTAGAAGACGTTGCCGTAACCACCGCTCGCCAGGACGACGGCGTCGGCGAAGTACGTGTCGATCTTCCCGGTGACCAGGTCCCGGGCGACGATCCCGCGGGCCCGTCCGTCGACGACGATCACGTCCAGCATCTCGGTGCGCGGGTGCATCTCCACGTTCCCGGCGGCGATCTGCCGGCTCAGCGCCTGGTAGGCGCCGAGGAGCAGCTGCTGTCCCGTCTGGCCGCGGGCGTAGAAGGTCCGGGACACCTGGACGCCGCCGAAGGACCGGGTGTCGAGCAGACCGCCGTACTCGCGGGCGAACGGCACGCCCTGGGCCACGCACTGGTCGATGATCTCGACGGAGATCTGCGCGAGCCGGTGGACGTTGGACTCCCGGGCCCGGAAGTCGCCGCCCTTGACGGTGTCGTAGAACAGCCGGTGGACGGAGTCGCCGTCGTTGCGGTAGTTCTTCGCCGCGTTGATGCCGCCCTGGGCGGCGATGGAGTGGGCGCGGCGCGGGGAGTCCTGGTAGCAGAACTGGACGACGTGGTAGCCCTGTTCGGCGAGGGTGGCGCCGGCCGAGCCGCCGGCCAGGCCGGTGCCGACGACGATCACCGTGTGCTTGCGCCGGTTGGCGGGGTTGACCAGCTTCGCCTCGAAGCGGCGGGTGTCCCAGCGTTCGGCGATGGGGCCGGCGGGCGCCCTGCCGTCGGCGACGGGCTCACCGGTGACGTATTCGGTGTAGGTCATGTCAGCTCACCACTCCGGTCATGACGCCCACGGGGACGGCGATGAAACCGGCCGTGAGCAGCAGCGCGAGGACGTTCGCGACGGTCTTGAGAGCGCGGTCGCGGGTGCGGCTGCCGACGCCGAGGGTCTGGGCGGCGCTCCAGAAGCCGTGCCGGACGTGCAGGCCGAGCGCGAGCATCGCGACGATGTAGATCACGTTGCCGTACCAGGTGGAGAAGGTGTCCACGACGTTCTGGTACGGGTGGCCCTCCTGGAAGCCGCCGGAGTGCACGGTCCCGGTGGTCAGGTCGAGGATGTGCCAGACGATGAAGAGGCCGAGGATGATCCCGCCCCAGCGCATGGTCCGGGTCGCGTAACCGGCCCGGGCCCTGCTGTGCACGTACTTGGTGGGGCGGGCCCTGATGTCGCGGCGGCTGAGCTGGTAGGCGGAGGTCGCGTGCGCGACCACGGCGACGACCAGGACGATCCGGACGAGCCAGAGCGTCCACTCGTAGTGCATGAACGGTTCGCCGATGGTGCGCAGCCAGTGGGCGTAGTGGTTGAACTCGCCGGCCCCGAAGTAGATCTTCAGGTTGCCGATCATGTGCACCACCAGGTAGAGCAGCATGATCAGGCCGCTGACGGCCATCACCGTCTTCTTGCCGACGGAGCTGTCCCACATCGTGCGTGCCATGGACGGCCGTCGGTCCGTCCGCGTTGCCAGAGCCATGCCGATGACGGTAGGGCCGAACGGCCCCATCGGTCCAAGACATGGTCCGGCTTGATTCGATAGTCAGGGACTATCGTGTCCCCATGCAGTTCCAGCAGCTCCAGTACTTCGTGGCCGTGGCGGAGACCCGGCACTTCACCCGGGCCGCCGAGCTGGTGCACGTCGCCCAGCCGTCGCTGTCCCAGCAGATCAGGGCGCTGGAGCGGGAGCTGGGGGCGGATCTGTTCCTGCGGGCCCGCGGGAACATCACGCTCACCGACGCGGGCGAGGCGCTGCTGCCGCTGGCCCGGCGGATCCTGGCGGACGCGGACACGGCCCGGCACGAGGTGCAGGAGCTGGTGCAGCTGCGCGGTGGCCGGGTGCGGCTGGGGGCGACGCCGAGTCTGTGCACGGGGCTGCTGCCGGACGTGCTGCGGGCCTTCCACGACCGCTATCCGGGCATCCAGCTGCTGATCGAGGAGAGCGGCTCGCACGATCTCGTACGGGAGCTGGCGCGCGGGGCGCTCGACCTGGCGCTGGTCGTGCTGCCGCTGCCGCCGGGGTCGCCCGCGCTGACCACGGTGGAGCTGCTGCGGGAGGACCTGGTGGTGGTGTCCTCACCGGAGGCGACGGTGCCCGGGCAGGGGCGGGGCGGGGTGCGGATCGCCGATCTGGAGGGCGAGCGGCTGGTGATGTTCCGGCACGGGTACGACCTGCGGGAGCTGACCGTCGCCGCGTGCCGCTCGGCCGGGTTCGAGCCGGGTTTCGCGGTGGAGGGGGGCGAGATGGACGCGGTGCTGGGGTTCGTGCGGGCGGGGCTCGGGGTGGCCGTGGTGCCGCGGATGGTGGCGGCGCGGTCGGGGCGGGGGCTGCGGGTGACGCCGCTGGCCAAGCCGGGGCTGCACCGGACGATCGCGCTGGCGCACCGGAGTGACGTGGCTCCGCCGCGGGCCGCGCGGGAGTTGCAGCGGATGCTGTTGGAGAGATGACCGTGCCCGGTCGCGCCGTCGTGGTGGATCGCCGTACGGGGCGCGGGAAGGTGCGTGCCCGGTCGCGCCGTCGTGGTGGATCGCCGTGCGGGGCGCGGGGGGTGTGCGTGGCCGGTCGCGCCCACGCGGCGGAGCCGTAGGTCGGCACCGCCCCGCGCCCCTTCGGGACGCTCAGCCGGTCGCGTCCACCAAGGCGAGGTCGTGGAGCCTCTCCGGCGGGCCCGGACGGGCGTAGTACCAGCCCTGGGCCGTGTCGCAGCCCAGTATGCGGAGCTGCTCGGCCTGGGCGCCCGTCTCCACGCCCTCCACCGTGACCGCGAGGTCGAGGCTGTGGGCGAGGGAGACGATCCCTTCCACGATCTTGAGGTCGACCGGGTCCGCCGGGAACTGCTGCATGCTCTGGGTGAAGGAGCGGTCCAGCTTGAGGATGCTCACCGGCAGCCTGCGGAGGTTGGCGAGGTTCGAGTAGCCGGTGCCGAAGTCGTCCAGGGCGATGTCGACGCCCATCTCCGCGAGGCGCCGCAGCGGCTTGAGGAGGTCGTCGTCGGCGCCGATGAGCGCCGACTCGGTGACCTCCAGGCAGAGTGCCTCGGGGGTCACCCCGGTCCGCTCCAGGATCTCCACGGTGTCCTGGACCAGACCGGGATGGGTGAGCTGGCACGGGGACAGGTTGACGTTGATCCGCAGCGGGTCCGCGCCGGTGTCGTCGCCGTAGCGCTCCCGCCACTCGCGGGCCTGGCGGATCGACTCCTCCAGGACCCAGCGGCCCAGCGGGACGATGAGCCCGGTGTGTTCGGCGAGCGGGATGAACCGGTCGGGGCCGAGGACGCCGTGCTGCGGGTGCAGCCAGCGGACCAGGGCCTCGGCGCCGCGGACACTGCCGTCGCCGAGGTGGACCAGCGGCTGGTACTCGATGAAGAACTCGCCCCGGTCCAGCGCCGCGGGCAGCGCGGTGGTCAGGCCGTGCCGGGTGATGGCGCGGGCGTCGGCCTCCGGGTCGGCCAGCTCGGAGCGGTTGCCGCCCGCGGACTTGGCCCGGTACATCGTGATGTCGGCGCTGCGCAGCACCTCGGCCGGGGTGCGCTCGCCGGCCGGGCCCTCGACGATGCCGATGGAGCCGCGGACCATGAGTTCGCGGCCGTCGATGCTGATCGGGGTGACGAGGGCGTTCATGATGCGGTCGGCCAGGTCGTCGACCTCGCGCTGGGTGGCCCGTCCGGTGGTCAGCGCCACGAACTCGTCGCCGCCCAGCCGGGCGACCATCTCGCCGGGCGCGGTGGCGCAGGACTGGAGCCGGTCGGCGACCTCCACCAGCAGCCGGTCGCCGGCCGAGTGGCCGAGGCTGTCGTTGATGGTCTTGAAGCCGTCCAGGTCGAGGTAGCACAGGCCGAAGCGCTGGCCCTCGCCCGCCGAGAGGGCCTTCTCCAGACGCTCGAAGAACAGCGTGCGGTTGGGCAGGCCGGTGAGCGCGTCGTGGGTGGCCTCGTAGCGCAGCCGGAGGTTGAGCAGCCGCCGCTCGGTGGTGTCCTCCATGAGGGCCAGCTGGTACTGCGGCGCGCCGTCCGCGTCCCGGAGCAGGGAGACGGTCAGGTTGGTCCACAGGACGGTTCCGTCGGAGCGGTTGAACGCCTTTTCGACGTGGTAGTGCTCGCGGTCGCCGCGCACCAGCTCCTCGTAGAGCCGCCAGGTCTGGGGCGCGTCCTCGGGGTGCGTCCACTCCATGACCTTGCGGCCGCGCAGCATCTGCTCGGAGCCGCCGAACATGCGCAGCAGCGCGCCGTTCACCTGGAGGACGTTGCCCTCCAGGTCGGCGATGCCGATCCCTATCGCCGCGCCCTCGAAGACGGCGCGGAAGCGGGCCTCGCTGGCGTGCAGCGCCTCGGCGACCACGCCCTGGGCGCGCAACGCGGCCTGGGCGATGGCCTCCTGCTCGGCCAGGGTGCGCTCACGCAGCGCCTGGGCGAACCCGGCGGCCATCGCGTGCTGGATCCGCGAGCAGCGCATCCGCAGCTCGTCCTGGGGGCCGTCCTCGCCGCAGTAGAGCACCAGGTAGGCGTCGACGCAGTCCAGGGTGCGGGTGAGCGCCTCGGGGTCGGTGCAGTGCGCGTCGATCAGGGCGGCGCCGGCCTGCCGGGCCTCGTCGGCGTCGAAGCCGTGCGCCAGCAGGACCTCGCTCAGCCGACGGGCCAGCGGGAGGAGCTGTTCCTCGAACTCCGGGCGGGTCAGGGACGTCGAGGTCACCGGGAACACGGCCCGGCTCCAGATCGTCGCGAACCGGCGCAGTCTGTCCTCCGGGCCGTCCGGCTCCGCGATCACGCCGCGATCCCCACGCCGGCGAATCCGGAGAAGGCATACGGATCCTCGTCCTCCGGCGCCGACTCCGGCCGCCAGTGCGGCATCGGCACCAGTCCGGGTTCCACCATGTCGTACCCCTCGAAGAACCGCGCGATCTCCTCGCGCGAACGCATGATCAGCGGGTTGCGGATGTCCTTGTACACGTCCACCGCGCCCTCGGCCCGCTCTGCCGGGAGCGGGATCCCCTCGTAGGAGGCATGGGTGAGGACGAGCAGGCTGCCGGGCGCGAGTGCGTCGCGCAGCTGTGTCACCGCCTCGTACGGGTCGTCCGCGTCTTCCACGAAGTGAAGTATGGCAACGAGAAGCAGCGCCACTGGCCGATTCAGGTCGATGAGACGGCTCACCTGAGGGCTCGACAGGATCTCCTGGGGCTTGCGGAGGTCGGCGGCGACCACGTCCGCGTCCTCGTTGCCCTCCAGTACGGCGTTGCTGTGCGCCACGGCCACGGGGTCGTGGTCGACGTAGACCACGCGCGCGCCGGGGTGTGCCGTCTGGGCCACCTCGTGGACGTTCCCGAAGGTGGGGATGCCGGAGCCGATGTCCAGGAACTGGTCGATGCCCGCGCCCGCGGCGTAGCGGACGGCCCGCCGCATGAAGGCACGGTTCGCCTGCATGATCTTCGGCAGGCCGGGCAGGTGTGCCATCGCCTTGCGGGCCGCCTCCCGGTCGACCTCGAAATTGTGCGAACCGCCCAGGTAGAAGTCGTAGATACGCGAAACGCTCGGCACCGAGATGTCGATGCTGCGTGGGGCCCAGGCGGGACGCTCCATGTATCTCTCCAAGGCTGAGGCGATCCGGTGTTCGAGCTGAGGCTACTGATCGCCTGCGAACAGGGCGAGCCGAAACGGAAATTGACCGTCCGTTCCTGGTCACCGGCCCGGAACCGACCGTTCGATTTGGGGGCGTTCGGGCAGTGCGCCGGGTGCGGGCCGTTCGCCGTTTCCCGCGCCGCGGCGGCCTGGTGGCGGCGCGGTGGCGGCGGAATGCCAAGAGCCCGCCCCCTCCGTGCGGTGTGGAGGGGGCGGGCGGTCGTGCGCCGTTGTGTTGTGTCTTCGTCCGGAACTCTCGCTGACCTCTGCCCTCCCTTCCGCGATACGCGAATGTGGACTTGGGCGGGGCGATCAACCCTGGGGAGGTGATCCCTTTCAGCTCGGCGCGCCGACCAGCTTTCCTTCGGGCGAGACGGCGTACCACGTGCCGCCGACGCCCTGGCCGTTGGTGTCCCCGGCCTTCGCGTCACCGGAGAAGGTGTAGATCGGCCAGCAGTCGACGGTCATCTGCTTCTGGCCGTTGTCGGAGCGGGTGAAGCCCATCAGGCCCTTCTTCTCCACGCCCTTGGTGTCGCTGGCGTCGACCTCGGCGACCGCCGGCCACTTCTCCAGGCAGGCGCCGGTGCAGTTCGAGACGGACTTGGGCCACGCCTTGTCCTTGATGAAGCGGTAGACCGTCCGGCCGTTCTTGTCGACGACGATGTCGCCGAGCTTGGCGTCCTTGCGGACGGAGAGCCCGGGCAGGTCGGCCAGGGTGGCCTTCTTGCCGTCGGGGGCCAGCGCGAACCACTTGCCGCCCACGCCCTGGCCGTTGACGTCACCGGCGTTGACGTCCTTGGCGTAGCGGTAGACCGGCCAGCCTCCGACGGTCAGCTGCTTGGTGCCGTCGGTGCGGGTGACCTCGCCGAGCAGGGCCTTGTCGATACCCGCGCCGGCGGTGGCGTCGTCGGCGGGGACCGGCGGCCAGGTGGTGGCGCAGTCGCCGTCGCAGTTGGACTTGGGGGGATTGGCGGTGTCGGTGTCGAACCGGTAGAGGGTCAGGCCGCTGCCGTCGGTCAGCACATTGCCCAGGTCGGGGTTGCTGGCGACGGTCAGCTTGCCGGCCGGCTGGACCGCGGCCGGGGAGCTGGAGGCCTGGTTGCCGTCGGCGCCGTAGCCGTTGCCCGCGCCGGAGCTGGCGGTGGGACTGGTGATGCTGCCGATGCCGGCCGGTGCCGTGGCACCGACGTTCTGGGCCGCCGAGGACGGAGTGGTCGCGTTGTCCTGACCGCACGCCGTCGCGAACACCATCACCCCCGCGGCCGTGGCCACCAGCGAGGCGCTCCTCCACGAGGTCTTCATCGTCAACTCCCCATAATCGCCTGGATATTGCAGCGCCTCTGCGCCGCCGCACGACACCAGGTACGGACGCCGGGGGCCGAAGTGTTCAACGGGCGCACGAAATTCTTTCGGGAGGCTGTGGCCCCGGACCGCGCCCCGCACGAACGTACAGTTCGAGCCAATCGCCAGACCGTCTGATTCAAACCGGTTTACGCCGCATGTACCCCGTTCGGGCCAATCCCCCCGTACTCCGGCGCGCGACGGCGTCCGACGCCTCATGATCTTCGTCGTGCATGCACCCGATGCGACCCGACTCGCGCCCGCCTCAAGGGTGTTGGCCCTGGTGACGTTGGTGTGGACCCTGGTGGGCTGCCCGGTCGGCACGGCCTCGGCCGACGTCTGCGCCTACGCCTCCGCGGGGCCCGACGGCGTCCAGGCGGTGGCCGTCGCCGGCGATGTCCAGGCGGTGGCCGCCGTGGGCGGCCCCCGGCCCGTTCCGCCGTGCCCGGCGCCCCCGCCGCCGCCCTGCCCCACGCCCACACCGACACCCACTCCGCCCCCGCCCCCGCCGCCTCCGAAGCCCACGCCCAGACCCACCCCGAAGCCGACGCCGACACCCACCCCCAGGCCCACTCCGCCGCCGCCCGAACCGGCGCCACCGCCGCCGAGGCGGGCACCGGTCGCGAAGCCGACGCCCACGCCCACCCCGCCCCCGGCCCCGAAGCCCCGGCCGAAGCCCACGCCGACCCCGACGCCCACCCCGAAACCGACGCCGACCCCGGTGACGTATCCGCCGTACCACGTCCGGTCGACCGGCTCGGTGGCCCCGAACCACACCTCCCCGGTCACCTACGTCCTGCTCATCGCCGTACCCGCGATCATCGCCGTCGCCGCGTTCCGTGCGCGCTGACGGCCGGCCCACTCATCTTCTGGAGGCTTCCGTTGCCGGATTGGCTTGTTCTCGTCCTCGCGACCCTCGCGGCCTGTGCCGTGGTGGTCGTCATCACCCTCCTGCGGGACAAGAGAGCGCCGGAGGACGAGGATCCCTCCGAGACGCCGGACGTCATCGAGTACATGACCATGTGGATCGGCGTCATCTACGCCATCGTCCTCGGACTGGCGGTGGCCGGCGTGTGGGAGGCCCGCAGCGCCGCCCAGGACCATGTGCAGTCGGAGGCGCAGGCGCTGCACGAGATCTATGAGCGGGTCCGGGTGTACCCGCCCGACGTCCGCGACCGGATCCGGGGGGACGTCGACGCCTATGTCACCCAGGTCGTCGGGAAGGAGTGGAAGGTGATGGCCGACAAGGGCCGTCTCACCCCGCAGGGGGCCGCTCTGCTCGCGACGATCCGTCAGGACGTCACCGACTACCAGCCGAAGAGCGACTTCGAGGCGCAGGCCTACCAGCCGCTGGTGGACCAGGTCGCCGCGCTCGACCAGTCGCGCAGCGCCCGCGCCGACTCGACCGGGGCCACGATGCCGGACGTGGTGTGGGCCGGACTGCTGGCCGGGGCCGCCATCACCATCGGGATGGTCTTCGCCCTGCAGATCAGGCGCACCCGGCGCGAGCTGGTCCTGGCGGCCCTGTTCTGCGCGACGATCACCTTCATGCTGTTCCTGATCTGGGACTTCGACGAGCCCTACAGCCGGGGCATCACCGCGACGTCCCAGCCTTTCCTGGCGCTCTTCCCGCACCTCGGCGGATAGACCGCGCGCGGGGCGTGGCCCCGCCGCCCCGGGGGACACCGCGCCACACCGGCGGTGTCCCCCGGACGCAGCGGCGATGTCCTCCGGACGGCCCAGCACACTCCCCCGTTCGCGCTACTGCGTTCGCGCGGCCGCGCGGACGTTCCTAGCGTTCCGATCACCGGGGTGCATTTCCGGCGCAGGCGGAACAGGTCCGCAGCCGCTCCTCGGGGACCGGAGGAACCACATGCGCGCGATACGTGTCGCATCGGCCGCACTGCTGGGCGTCGGCGCCCTCGCCCTCTCCGTCCCGGCCGCCCTCTCCAGCGACGGCGGCGACGGGGGCCGTGACGGCGGCCGCGACGGCACGCCCTTCGGCTTCCAGGTCTCGCCGACCACCGTCACGGCGGGCGGCCGGGTCACCCTGCACCTGAACCGCGACGGCGGCTGCCGGGGCGAGGCGACGGTGACCTCGGGCGTGTTCGACACCGTCCGGATCCCGCAGGGGCGGGACTCGGTGACGGCCACGATCGACCGGGACGTGCGGACCCGGACCTCGTACCGGGTGACGTTCAACTGCGACGGGGCGAGCGCGTCGACCGATCTGAACATCTCGGAGGCCGTCTCCGCCGGCCGGACCGACGGCAACTCCGGCGTCGGCCGCGCCGACGGGAACTCCAGCGGGCGCGGCGACGACCTGAGCGGTGGGAGCACGGACGGCGGGTCCGGCGGCCGCGAGGACCTCAATCCACAGCCGCTCCCGCCCGGACACGGCGTCCAGGCCGGTGCGGGCGGCAGCGTCGCCGGGTTCGACCTGGGAGAGATCGGTCTCGGCACGGCGCTCGTCCTCGGCACGGTCGGCACGGCGTACCGCCTCTCGCGCAGACAGGCCGGGCGGGACGGCGCCTGAGCGGACCCCGGACGGACAGGGCCGTCGCCCCGGTTCCGTACGGGACCGGGGCGACGGGTCCGCCGAGGCCGTGCGGGCCTCGGCGCCGGGGTCAGATCCGCTTCTCGTGGCGGCGGCGCAGCCAGAACCCGCAGCCGGCCAGCACGGACGCGCCCACCAGGCCGCCGCCGATCGCCATGTCGGTCGGGGTGGCCCCGCTGGAGGTGCTGCCGCCGAGCCCGCCGCGCACGCCGCCGAGTACGGCGAACGCGTTCGGCCGGGTCAGGGTCCGGCCGTCGCAGCGGACGGTGAGGTCGTAGGGGCCGGGGCGGGCGTCCCGGTCGATGGTCGCGACGCCGCGCGCGCTGTTGCCTCCGAAGGGCGACAGTTCCGTCGTACGGAAGGCGCGGGAGCTCATGACGCCGCCGCGGCAGCCGCCGACGGTGACGGTCAGCCGGGCACCGCTCGCGATGGCTCTGGGCTGGGCGACGATGTTGCGCACGCCGTCGCCCCGGCCGTCGCCGCGGCCGCCGCCGAAGTCGTCGAAGCGTCCGTCGTCACCGCGGTCGCCGAACTCGTCGCCGATCCCGTTGTCACCGCGGCCGTTGTCACCGCGGCCGTTGTCGCCCCGGCCGCCGCCGAAGTCGTCGTTGCCCCGTCCGCCGAGCCCGTCGTTGCCGCGTCCGCCGAAGCCGTCCCCGCCCCGTCCGCCGCCGTTGTTGTTGTTGAAACGCCCGTCGCCGCCGATCCCGCCCACGCCGAAGCCGGGGACCACGACGCCCGGGGCGACCCCCACTCCGGGAGCGACGCCGACCCCGGGCGCGACCCCGACGCCGGGGGCCACGCCTGTTCCGGGGGCGACGCCCACGCCACCGACGACCGGGGCCTGGGTGTTGGCAGGGCCGCCGCCGTTGCCCATGCCGTCGGCGACGGCCATGGGGGCGGCGGCCCCGAGAACGGCGACCACTGTGCACGCGGCCGCCAGGGCACGTGAGTTTCGCATCTCTTCCTCCGCGGAAGGCGCCCCGGGAACGGTCCCCGGTCGAATCGGCGAGAAAGCACCTCCCGATCAGACCCTCAGATGCCTTGAACACGCCCGCATTTCGAGAATGGTCCGTCCTGGTGAGCGGACACGCCGAATGAAAAGCACACAATCGGATATTGCCGCAGGTCACGGACCGTCAGAAAAAACCTGGGAACGGCAACTCGGATGGCGCACCGCGCCGAGTGCGGGCCACCCGTTCGCCGGTCGCCCCGTCGCCGCCCGGGTGCGCGGGACTTAGCGTTTCCCCATGCGCGATACGGACGCGGCGGCGACCGCGTCGAGAGGGGATGGCGAATGTCTGCGTCCGAACTTTTCGAGCTGGCCGAAGAGGAGGAGCGACGGAGGAAGCGTGCCCCCTGGGGCGTGATAGCGCTTGTTCTGCTGACCGGTCTGGCGCTCATCCGCAACGGCTCGGGAGAGTTCGACGTCGGCCCGCCGCAGCCCGCCTCGGCCGCCGCCCCGGACAGCCGCAGCACGGTCCCGGGCACCTTCGCCACGGCGCCCGACGCGCTGCCGTTCTCGGCGGCCGACCGGATCAGGATCCCGGCGATCCGGGTCGACGCTCCCGTGATGCCGGTGGGCCTGGACACGGACGGCTGGATCGCGCCACCGCCGCCGGACGACCCCAACCTGGCCGGGTGGTTCACCGGCGGCGTCTCGCCCGGCGAGAAGGGCACCTCCGTCGTCGTCGGCCATGTCGACAACACCAAGGGCCCGGCGGTGTTCTACGGTCTCGGCTCCCTGAAGAAGGGGAACCGCATCGAGGTCGTCCGCAAGGACGCGAAGACCGCCGTCTTCGAGATCTACGGGATCGAGGTCTTCGCGAAGGCGAGCTTCCCGGGCGACCGGGTCTACGGTTCCAAGGGCACCCCGGAGCTGCGGGTCATCACCTGCGGCGGCGGTTTCTCCAAGCAGAACGGCTACGACGGCAACGTGGTGGTCTTCGCCCGCCTGGTCGAGGTCCGCTGAGACCACCACCGGGCGGGCGCGGGCCCGTTCACGTGCGGCGGCGCGGCACGGTCAGGCGGTAGCCGTTGTCCAGCAGGTAGGGCAGGTACTCGCGCAGCGCCTCGACGCTCTGCGAGCGGTCGCCCCCGGCGTCGTGGGAGAGCACCACGACACCGGGGGCGGCGCCGTTCTCGACGATGTCGACGATGGTGCGGGTGCCCGGGGTCGTCCAGTCGGTGCTGTCGACGGTCCAGGCCATCGGCTCCATGCCCATCTTGGCGCCGAGCTGGAACGCGGCCCGGTTCCAGGCGCCGTAGGGAGCGCGGAACCACTGGGGGCGCAGGCCGTAGGTGTCCTCGATGGCATCGCTGGTGCTCTCCATCTCGTCCCGGATCTCGCTGCGGTCCAGGGTGGTCAGCAGCGGGTGCGTCCAGGTGTGGTTGCCCACGACATGGCCCTCCTCGGCCATCCGCGCCACCAGTTCCCGGTTCTCCACGATGCACTCCCCGCACAGGAAGAACATGGCGCGCACGTCGTACTTGGCGAGGGTGTCCAGGATGTGCGGGGTGTAGTTCGGGTTGGGTCCGTCGTCGAAGGTGAGCATCATCCGCCTGCCCTTCCCGGAGATCTCCAGGATCGGTTCCTTGCGGACCTTGAGCTTGCGCGGGACGTCGGGCGGCGGGCCGTAGCCGGTGAGCGGCCGGAGCCGGAAGCTGGAGGACTTGAGCGCCGGGCGGGCCTGCGGTCCGGCGGCCGGGACGGCGGGGCCGCCCGCCGCGGCGCCGCCCGCCGCGTCCTGGCCGGCGCCGGCCACGATGGCTCCCGCGGTGCCCGCGGCGCCCAGAGCGGCGGCGCCGGCGAGCAGCAGCCGGCGCCGGGTGAACATCTGATCCTTCTGCATGACCCATCAGTCGCCCGGCCGGGCACCGGCGCACCGCATCGACACCGGTGCGGCGGCCGGAAAACACCCGCACGGCCCAGAGCCGGGAGGTTTCGGGCGCCCCCGGCGGCTCTCGTCAGCGGCGGCGCACCAGCGGGAACGGCAGCGTCTCACGGATCGTCAGGCCGGTGAGGAACATGACCAGCCGGTCGACACCGAGGCCGAGCCCGCCGGCGGGCGGCATCGCGTACTCCAGGGCGTCGAGGAAGTCCTCGTCGAGCTCCATCGCCTCGGGGTCCCCGCCGGCCGCGAGCAGCGACTGGGCGGTGAGCCGGCGGCGCTGTTCGAGCGGGTCGGTCAACTCCGAGTAGGCGGTGCCCAGTTCGGTGCCGAAGGCGACCAGGTCCCAGCGCTCGGCGAGCCTCGGGTCGGTGCGGTGCTGCCGGGTGAGCGGGGAGACGTCGGTCGGGAAGTCCTTGTAGAAGGTGGGCAGCCGGGTCCGCTCCTCGACCAGCCGTTCGTACATCTCCAGGACGACGTCCCCCGGTCCGTCGTCGGCGGTGTACGGCACGCCGACGCGGTCGCAGTGCCGGTGCAGGCGCAGCAGTTCGGTGCCGGGGCCGATCTCCTCCCCCAGCACCTCGGAGATCGCCCCGTACACGGTGCGGACCGGCCAGGGGCCCGAGATGTCGTACTCCTGCCCGTCCCTGCGGGCCACCGGCGCGCCGAAGGCCGCGGTGGCGGCGGACTGGATCAGTTCGCGGGCGAGGTCGAGCATCACGTCGTAGTCGGCGTACGCCTGGTAGGCCTCCAGCATCGTGAACTCGGGGTTGTGCTTGTGGGAGACGCCTTCGTTGCGGAAGGTGCGGCCGAGTTCGAAGACCTTCTCCAGGCCGCCGACGCACAGGCGCTTGAGGTAGAGCTCGGGGGCGATGCGCAGGTACAGGTCGAGGTCGTAGGCGTTGATGTGGGTGGTGAAGGGGCGGGCGTTGGCGCCGCCGTGGATCTGCTGGAGCATCGGGGTCTCGACCTCCAGGTAGCCGCGGTCGAGCAGGCCCTGGCGCACGGCCTGGACGGCGGTGGAGCGGACCCGGACGACGGCGCGGGCGGCGGGGCTGGTGGCGAGGTCGAGATAGCGGCGGCGGACCTTCGCCTCGGGGTCGGCGAGGCCCCGGTGCTTGTCGGGCAGCGGGCGCAGGCACTTGGCGGTGAGCCGCCAGTCGGTGACGAAGAGGGTCGGTTCGCCCCGGTCGGTGCGGCCGGCCCGGCCGGTGGCGGTGATCTGGTCGCCGATGTCGGTGTCGGCGGTGAACCGGTCGAGGGCCGGGCCGGACCCGTCGCGGGTGAGGGCGAGCTGGTGGTCGCCGGACCAGTCGCGCAGGACGGCGAAGACGATGCCCCCGAAGTCGCGGACCAGCATGATCCGCCCGGCGACGGTGGCCGTCTCGCCGTCGCGCAGGTCCGCGAGGGCACGGAGCGGCTCGCCCGGGGCCACCGGGTAGGGGTCGGTACCGGCCGCGCGCAGCCGGTCGAGCTTGCGGCGGCGCACCCGGAACTGGTCGGGCAGCCCGGCGTCCGGCGCGCCGGGCCCGGCCGCGTCCTCTCCGCCGGGCCCGGGCACCGGCCGGGACGGCGGCCCCTCGACGGGGCGCGGCCCGGCCCTCGGGTGCCCCTTTCCCCAGAGCTTGCGCAGGGACGGTACGGAGACGAACCCCTCGGCGATCCCGGAGGCGAGGCCGATGCGGGCGAGGGAGCCGGCGTCGGCGTAGCAGAGGAAGCGCGGGTACCACTCGGGGTGGTACTTGGCGTTGGAGCGGTACAGGGCCTCCAGCTGCCACCAGCGGGAGAAGAACAGCAGCAGGCGGCGCCACAGGCGCAGCACCGGTCCGGCGCCGATGCGGGCGCCCTCCTCGAAGACCGAGCGGAAGACGGCGAAGTTCAGCGAGACGCGGCGGACACCCAGTCTGGGGGCGGCGGCGCACAGGTCGGCGACCATGAACTCCATGACCCCGTTGGGGGCCGCGCGGTCGCGGCGCATCAGGTCGAGGGAGACGCCGTCGCCGCCCCAGGGCACGAAGGAGAGCAGGGCGAGCAGCCGGCCGTCCTCGGCGAGGGCCTCGACGAGGAGGCAGTCGCCGTCGGCGGGGTCGCCGAGCCGGTCCAGGGCCATCGAGAAGCCACGCTCGGTCTCGGTGTCGCGCCAGGCGTCGGCCTTGTCGACGACCTCCTCCATCTCGGTCTCGGTGAGGGTGGCGTGGCGGCGGATGCGGGTGGTGGCGCCGGTGCGCCGGACGCGGTTGACGGCCTGCCGGGTGACGCGCATGTCGCGGCCGCCGAGGTCGAAGCCGGCGACGTGCAGGATCGCCTCGTCGCCGAGTTGCAGGGCGCCGAGGCCGGACCGGACGTAGGCCTTGGCGCCGTCCTCGGAGGCGCCCATCACGGCGGGCACCCAGGCGTGCCGGCGGGCCGTGTCCAGCCAGCCGGCGACGGCGTGCGGCCAGGCCTCGGGGTCACCGACGGGGTCACCGCTGGCCAGGCAGACGCCGGCCTCGACCCGGTAGGTGACGGCGGCCTTGCCGCTGGGCGAGAAGACCACGGCCTTGTCGCGCCGGGTGGCGAAGTAGCCGAGCGAGTCCCGGTCGCCGTAGGCCTTCAGGAGGGCGCGGACGCGGGCCTCGTCGTCGCCGTGCAGGGCCGCTTCCAGGCGCTGTGAGCGGAACAGGGTGGCGGCGGCGTTGAGCAGGGCGAGGGCGCCGAAGAGGCCGAGGAGGAAGGCGACGAAGCGGGGCGGCCGGCCGGCGTAGTTGTACCCGGAGACCAGGCCGCCGCAGACCCGGTCGGCTGCCCAGGCGAGGTGCTGGCTCTGCGGGAGCGAGCCGGGGAACAGGGAGACCAGGCCCCAGCCGACCAGGATCGCCACCACCAGGCCGGCCAGCAGCACGGCGAGGGCGCGGCGCAGGGCGGCCCGGCGGGAGGCGGCGTAGAACTCGCGGCGGGCCACGACGAGCAGGGCCAGGGCGAGTCCGCAGACCAGCAGTGAGCTGAACGAGTACCAGTCGAAGGCGAAGGCGATCGTCAGGACGTCGGTCAGCGCCAGGAGGCCGAGGTAGACCACCACCAGCCACCAGGCGACCTTCTTGCGGGCGGCGGTGGCGCCGCCGAGCAGGAAGAGGAAGACCGCGTAGGCGAGGTTGGGGCTGACGGGCACCACGACGGCGTCGAGGAAGCGCACGACCGGGTGGAGCAGGACGCGCAGCGGGGCGATGAAGGAGAGCAGGGCGCACAGCAGGGCGAGGGCGCCGAAGAAGGTCCCGAAGGCCTCCGGCACCCAGGTCAGCCGCCCGCCGCCGGGCGGGCGCGTCGGGCCCGCCGTCTGCTTCGCCGGGGCGGGCTCCACGGCGGCACTCATGTTCCGACTGTAGGAACGGCCCGCCCGGCTCGCCCGTCGAGCGGTCCCGGGCACTGACCGGACCTGTGGATTCCGATAGCCTCGCACCGTGGCGGAACAACACCGGTTCGAGCGGGGCACGGACGGTCCCAAGGTCATCGTCGTCGGCGTGGACGGTTCGGACTCCTCATGGCGGGCGGCGTCCTACGCCGGTGGGCTGGCCCGGCGGCAGCACGCGCTGCTGGCCGTGGTCTACGTGCAGCCGGTGCTGGCGGCCGGGGCGGCGCTCGGGGCGCCGGTGACGGAGGCCACCGACGAGATCGCGGAGGACCTGATCAAGGAGATCAGGGACGCGGCCGAGCGGCTCAAGGGGATATTCGAGGTGCGCTGGGAGTTCCACACCTTCCGCGGCGACCCCTACAACGGGCTGGTGAGGGCCGCCGACGAGCTGAAGGCGGACGCGGTGGTGGTGGGCGCCTCCGAGCAGGCCGGGCACCGGATCATCGGCTCGGTGGCGATCCGTCTGGTGAAGGCAGGGCGGTGGCCGGTGACGGTGGTGCCGTGACCTCCCGGGGCTCCCTCAGCAGTGCCGGGGTCGCCAGCAGCAGGAGGCCGGCCAGGGCGATGGCGGCGCGGGGGCCGGCGAGGGTGGCCACCAGGCCCCACAGGGCGGTCAGGGCGGCCGTGGCGGCCTTGCCGGTGATCGACCAGGCGGACAGGGTGCGGGTGACCCGGTCGTCCGGGGTGCACTCCAGGCGGCGGGTGGCGAACACCGGGTTGTAGACGCCGGAGCTGGTGATCACGCCGAACTCGACGGCCATCACCAGCAGCAGTCCGGGCAGCCCGGGTCCGACGAAGGCCAGTCCCACGGGCCAGACGGCGCGCAGGGTGCCGGCGGCGCGCAGCACCCGCCGGCGTCCGTGGCGGGCGACCAGCGGGCGGGCCAGCCGGGAGCCGAGGAGGCCGCCGAGGCAGGGCACGGCGAAGGCCAGGCCGTACTGCCAGGGGGTGAAGCCGAGCCGTCCGAGCATGAGGACGGCGAGCGGCGGGGTGGCGACCATGATCAGGGCGTTGCTCGCGAGGCTGTTGAAGAACAGCGGGCGCAGGGCCGGGCTGGAGAGGATGTGCCGCCAGCCGTCGAGCAGGTCGGCGGCGCGCAGGCGGTCCGCGCCCGCCCGCACGGGGCGGGGTTCGCCGCCGCCGACGGCGCGGAGGCCGAGGGCCGACAGCAGGAAGCTGACGGCGTTCGCCACGACCGTGGTGACCGGCCCGAACACGCCGATCAGGGCGCCGCCGAGGGGTGGTCCGAGGACGAGGGCGGTCCAGTTGGTGGACTCGAACCGGGCGTTGGCGCCGAGCAGTGCGTCGGCCGGGACGAGCGACTTGAGGAAGGCGCCGGAGGCCGCGTTGAAGGTGATGTCGGCGGCCGCCACCACGACCGAGACGAGCAGCAGCTGGCCGAGGCCGAGGCCGCCGAGCGCGTAGGCGACGGGGACGGTGAGCAGCGCGGCGAACCGGAACAGGTCGGCCCCGATCATCACCGGCCGTTTGCGCCGGAACTCCACCCACGGCCCGAGCGGCACCGCCGCGACGGCGCCCACGGCGGGTCCGGTCGCGGCCAGCAGCGCCACCTCGGCGGAGTCGGCGTGCAGCGCGATGACCGCGATCACGGAGAACGCGTCGAAGGCCAGGTAGGTGCCCAGCGCACTCACCGAGCAGGCGGCCCACAGCCACCCGAACCGCCGCCCCATGCACAACCTCCCGTTGGCCCGGGACATGAAAACGCGCAGGTGGCCGACGGATCAAACAACCTCCCGGCCGCTTCCCACAACCAGCGGTTGTACGGTGACGAGGTGGACCTCAAGGCAGTGCGCACCTTCGTCGCGGTGGCCGACTCGGGACAGTTCCAGGACGCCGCGGCGGCGCTGGCGGTCACCCAGCAGGCGGTCTCCAAGCGGATCGCGGCGCTGGAGCGGGAACTGGGCGTACGGCTGTTCGTCCGGACACCCCGGGGCGCCGACCTGACCGCCGACGGCCGGGCCTTCCTGCCGCCCGCCCGTGAGCTGCTGCTCGCCGCGGAGCGGGCCGCCGCCTCCGTACGGCCGGGGCGGCGCGCCCTGCGGGTCGACGTGATCGGCCCCCGGCTCGCGCCCGCCGGGCTGCTGCGCGGCTTCCACGAGGCGCACCCGGACCTCCCGCTGGACGTGGTCACCCTCTTCGACGTGGACTCCGCGCTCACCGCTCTGCGCTCGGGCACCGTCGACGCGTCCTTCCGCGCCGTCGCGATGCCCGGCCGGCCGCTGCCCCGGGGCATCGAGGCCGTCCGGGTGTACGACGAGCCGGTCCAGCTGCTCACCGGGCCCGGGCACGCCCTGGCCGGGCTCGCCTCGGTCACCCCGGGGCGGCTGGCCGGGCACCGGATCTGGATGCCGGGGATCGTGGACGGCACCGAGTGGGCCGCCTACTACGCCTCGCTCGCCGCCGAGTTCGGGCTCACCATCGACTCCTCGGGGCCCAACTTCACCGGCGCGGTGCAGGACGCGCTGGCCGGCTCCGACACCCTGGCGACGCTGGTCGGTGAGCGGACCCGGCTGGTCTGGCCGCCCGGGCACGGTCTGCGCCGTGTCCCGCTGGTGGACCCCGTGCCGGTCTACCCGCACTCCCTGCTGTGGGCGGCCGCCAACCCGCACCCGGCGCTGGCCGCGCTGCGCGCGCATCTCACCGCCTCGCGGCCCGCGCCCGCCGCCATCCGCACCTGGACGCCCGGCTGGGCCGAGACCGTGCGTGGCGTCTTCCGTCCGTAGCGCGCCTGGGCCATCATGATCCGCCGTCAGCCGTTCGCGATCGGCGAAGAGGTGAGGCACATGGCCAAGCTCCGTATGGGTGAAGGAATTCTCCGTCGCAAACCCATCGAACACATCGAGGAGACGGAGGTCACCGAGGGACCCCGGCTCGACCGGTCGCTGGGGCTGGTCCAGCTGACCGCGATCGGCGTGGGCGGCATCATCGGCGCGGGCATCTTCACCCTCGCCGGCACGGTGGCCCACGAGACGGCCGGGCCCGCCGTCCTGGTCTCGTTCCTCATCGCCGGCCTGGCGAGCGCCTGCGCCGCGCTGTCCTACGCCGAGTTCGCCGGGCTGATCCCGAAGGCGGGGTCGGCGTACACGTACGGCTACGCGGTGCTCGGCGAGTTCGCGGGCTGGTTCATCGGCTGGGACCTGCTCCTGGAGTACACGGCGATCGTGGCGGTGGTCGCGATCGGCATCTCCGGGTACTTCAGCTTCCTGGTCGAGGAGATGGGCGCGAACCTGCCGCACTGGATGCTCGGCGCCCCGGGCACCGGGGACGGCCACCGGGTGGACCTGTTCGCCGCGCTGCTCTGCCTGCTCATCGCGTATCTGCTCAACCTCGGCATCCGCAGCGCCGCGCGCTTCGAGACGTTCGTGGTCGTGCTGAAGGTGCTGGTGGTGCTGCTGGTGATCGGTGTCGGCGTGTTCCACATCAACACGGACAACTACCACCCGTTCTTCCCGTTCGGCATCAGCGGCGCCTTCACCGGGGCGGCGACCGTCTTCTTCGCGGTCTTCGGGTACGACGCGATGTCGACGGCGGCCGAGGAGTCGAAGGACGCCCAGCGGCACATGCCGAAGGCGATCATCTACTCGCTGGCGATCTCGATGGTGCTGTACGTGGCGGCCTGCCTGGTGCTGACCGGTATGCAGAACTACAAGGACATCGACCCGGAGAGCGGCTTCTCCACGGCCTTCAAGTCGGTGGGGCTGAGCGGGCTGGCGGACGTGATCGCGATCGGCGCGATCATCGGCATCCTGACCGTCATGTTCACGTTCATGCTGGGCGTCACCCGTGTCTGGTTCTCCATGTCCCGCGACGGACTGCTGCCCGCCTGGTTCGCGAAGACCCACCCGACGCGGCACGTGCCGACCCGGGTGACCTGGATCGTCGGGGCGGCGTCGGCGCTGCTCGCCGGGTTCGTGCCGATCGGCGAGGCGGCGGAGCTGACCAACATCGGCATCCTGCTGGCGTTCGTGGTGGTGTGCGCCGCGGTGATCGTGCTGCGCTACCGGCGGCCGGACCTGCCGCGCACGTTCCGGACACCGTGGATGCCGTTCGTGCCCGCGCTGGGGGTGCTCTTCTCACTCTGGCTGATCACGTTCCTGAAGTGGCAGACCTGGGTGCGGTTCGCGCTCTGGTTCGTGATCTACTTCGGCTACTCGTACAAGAGGTCGCGGCTGGCGGTACGTCAGAGCGGGTCGGACGGCGGGCAGGAGGGCGCCGAGGGCCGGTGAGCGGGGGCGCCGCGGGCTACTCCCCCATCACCAGACCGTCCTTGGCGGCGCCCCGGCTGAACACGACGTCCCGGATGGCGTCGCGCGCGGCGGTGAAGTCGGCGCCCTGGCCGATGGCCGTGTTGAGGTCGACGACCCGGCCGGCGTCGAGGTCGTAGAGCTGCGGGATGAACTCGGCCCTGGCCACCTCCCAGCGGGCGCCGGGCCGCCGCGGCGGGGTGAAGGTGAAGCGGGCCAGGGTGGACTCGTTGCCGCGCGGGTCCTGGTGGCCCTGGCGGTCGTACATCTCCCCGGCGATCTGGTCGCCGAGGCCGTAGACCACCCAGGTGCCGTTGACCTTCTCGTACGCCTGCGGGATGTGGGCGTGGGTGCCGAGGACGAGGTCGATGTCGGGGCGGTCGCCGGTCCGTGCGCCGGTCAGCCGCTCGGCGAGGGTGAGCTGCTGCTGGTCGGGCGCGTCCTGCCCGTCGGTGCCCCAGTGCACGGAGACGACGACCACGTCGGCGCCGGCCCGGCGGGCGGCGCGGGCGTCGGCGACGATGCGGTTCTCGTCGAGGAGGCCGACGGCCCAGGGCTGTCCGGGCGGCAGCTGGTTGCCGTTGGTGTCGAAGGTGTAGGAGAGGTGGGCGACCCGGGCGCCGCCCGCGGCCATCAGGGTCAGGGTGCCCGCCTCGGCCTCGGTGCGGGCGGTGCCGGAGTGGCGCAGGCCCGCCTGGTCCAGGGCGGCGAGGGTGCGCTGGATGCCGGCGGCGCCGTCGTCGAGGGCGCGGTCGGAGGCGGTGGAGCAGCCGTCGTAGCCGGTGGCGGCGAGGCCCGCGGCGAGCTGCGGCGGGGAGGTGAGGCCAAAGCGGTCGCCGTCCGCGCCGGTCACGGTCGCCAGGTGACAGAGCGCCAGATCGGCCCGGGAGACCACCGGCTGGACGCCCGCGAGCATCGGGCGGAAGTCGTGGCCGTTGCCGCCCGCGTCGAAGCCGGCGTGCTCGACGGCGGACCTCTGCGGCACGACGTCGCCGGAGGCGACGAGGGTGAAGCCGCCGGGAGCGGCCGAGGCGGCCGCCGGACCGCCGGGCGGAGCGTCGTGCTCCTGCCGTTGGTGGTTGGTGCAGGCGGCCGCGGTGGCGAGGAGAGCGGTCAGGGCCAGGGCCGCCTGGCGTCTGCGATTGATCATCAGGAGCACCCCAGAGTCGCAAGCCTTGTCCTATTTACAGATCAATGGGTACGAAGGTGGGGCGGACCGCAAACAACTCGGGCGCCCCGATTGACCCATCCGGGTCGGGTTGGGGGGATGACGGACCGTTCGTCGCACCGTTCGCCGACGCGATCGACCGTCCGTCGCAGATCCCTGTGCGCCCCCTGTCCCCCGACCGGGCCCTGCGATGCCATACGGCCATGACGGCCGGAACCACCCTTCCCCATGGGACGACGACCGCCGAGCACGAGCTCGCAGCCCTCCAGCGCGAGCACGGCCGACCCCTCTTCGCGCTGCTGCTGCGGCTGAGCGACGGGGACCGGCAGCGGGCCGAGGACCTCGTCCAGGAGACCTTCGTACGCGCCTGGCAGCACCCGGAGGCGCTGCGCGCCGACGACTTCGACTCCGTGCGCCCCTGGCTGCTGACGGTCGGCCGGCGGCTCGCCATCGACGCGCGCCGGGCCCGGCAGGCGCGCCCGCCCGAGGTGCACGACGCGGTCCTGGAGAACACCCGGGTGATCGGCGACCACGCCGAACGCGCCGCCGCGGCGCTCGACGTCCGGGAGGCTGTGAAGACTCTCACTCCCGAGCACCGCGAAGTCCTGGTGCTGGTGTATTTCCGGGGGGCGAGTGTGGCGGAGGCCGCCGAGACCCTGGGCATCCCACCCGGTACGGTGAAGTCCCGTGCGTACTACGCGCTACGTGCCCTGCGCCGAGTGCTACCGGGTTACGCACCCGACCTGCGTTGAAACCGCGGAAAAGGTCAAACCTCGGTAAAGCGCCTTGCTGAGGACCGTGTTTGAGCAATCAGCTGTCTTCATCCGTGTTCCGCGCCGGGAGAGGGACGGACCCGGGGTCGGGGCCACGCGCCCACCGGAGGAAGGCAGGACGGGATGCTGCACAGAGGTCAAGAGAGCACGGGCGGGGCCGGCAGTGGGGAACTGGCCGTGCCGATGGCCTGGTTGTACGCCGAGTACATCGCCGACGAGCTGCTGCGCACCGGCGATCTCATGCCACCGACGTCCTTCGAGTTCCGGGCCGGGCGCGACGCGCTGGCGCTGACCATCTACCTCTCCGACACGGACGGCGAACTGTCGGGCATCCGGGTCGTGTCCCAGTTGGAGACGTGGCTTTCGCTCACGGCGTACGACCAGCCGTGGCAGGACTGGGTCGCGGAACGTATGGAAGGACTGAGCACCGAGGCGGCCGAGTCGGGCCTGCCGTCACCGGACCTCGATCTGGCCGCGGCGGCCTGGCGCTGGCTGGAGGAGACCGAGCTGCTCGCGCCCGATCTGGACGCGGTGCCGGGGGGCGGTTCGGTGTTCGGCGAGGACGACGGTCCGAAGGTGTGGACACCCGCCTGGCGGCTGGGTCTGCCCCTCGGACATCTCGCCATCCATCTTTTTTGATTCAGGACCAATCCGGGAGCCCGGCCGCTCCGAATCCTTTGGTTACGATTCTGTACGTGCCTTGAGTGAATCCTCTGCCGACTGCGTACGGGTGGAAGCAAGGAGCAACGAGTAACCCCACCCCCACCCTTCGGCACGAGGATTCGGCATGAGGTCCCTGGAACGGCATCGCGACGTCGGCGCGTACGCGCTCGGCGTGCTGGACGAGGCGGAGGCGTTCCGCTTCGAGGACCACCTCATGGAGTGCCCTCGCTGCGCGGCACACGTGACTGAATTCGGACCCGCGGCACGGCAGTTGATGCTGTACCGCCGGGCCACGCCGCGCTTCGTGCACCCCATGGCCCAGCCCGGTCCCCGGCTGCTGGACAGGCTGCTGGCCGAAGTGGCGAGCCGGCACCGCGCCAAGCGCCGCAAGCTGCTCTACGGCCTCGCCGCCTCCGTGGTGTTCGCGATCGCGGGGCCCGGCATCATGACCTACGTCGGCCAGGAGGCCGTGCCGGCCGTGCACGTCACCGCGGCCACCGACGCCCAGTCGGGGGTGTGGGCGCAGGTGAAGGAGGCGGACACGGACTCGGGCACCGAGATCGAGCTGAAGGTGAAGGACGCGGACGGGCCGCGCTCCTGCCGGCTGATCGCCATCGGCACCGACGGCTCCGAGCAGATCGTCACCACCTGGGCCGAGCGGGACCAGGACGACCGGGTGAGCACCATGTCGGGCGGCTCCTCGATGCACCCCGACGAGATCGACCACTACGAGGTGCGCGGCGCGGACGGACGGCGCCTGGTGACCCTGGACCCCAAGTGAGCGCCGGTCACTTGAGCAGCCGGGACATCCGGCGGTCCGCCAGTAGCCTGCCGCCGGTCTGGCAGGTGGGGCAGTACTGCAGCGAGGAGTCGCTGAAGGAGACCTCGCGGACGGTGTCGCCGCAGACCGGGCAGGGCTCGCCGGTGCGGCCGTGGACGCGCAGCCCGCTCTTCTTCTCCGCCTTGAGCCGGCCCGCCGCCAGGCCGTGGGAGCGCTCCACCGCGTCGGTGAGGGTGGTGCGCAGCGCCTCGTACAGCCCGTGCACCTCCTCGGGGGTCAGCGCGGCGGCCACCTTGAACGGGGACATCCTCGCCGCGTGCAGGATCTCGTCGCTGTAGGCGTTGCCCACCCCGGCGATCAGGCTCTGGTCGCGCAGCGCGCCCTTCAGCCGGCGCCGCTCGTCCCGCAGCAGGGCGGCGAGCCGGGCCTCGTCGAAGTCCCCGGCGAGCGGGTCGGGGCCGAGCCGGGCGATGCCGGGCACCTCCAGCGGATCGCGGACGATGTACACGGCCAGTCTCTTCTGGGTGCCGGCCTCGGTGAGGTCGAAGCCCGCGCCGGTCTCCAGGGCCGCCCGGAGCGCGAGAGGACCCTTGCCCGGCCGCGGGAGACCGTCCGGCAGCCGGTCCGTCCACCGGAGCCAGCCCGCGCGGGCCAGATGGGTGACGAACCGCAGCCCGCCGGCGGCCTCCAGGTCGAGGAACTTGCCGTGCCGGTGCACCGCGACGACCTCGCTGCCCTCGAAGGCCCGCACGGGCGGGTCGTACGTCTTCAGGACGCTGACGGCGACCGGCAGCACGCGCACGACCTCGTGGCCGACCAGGTTCCCGGTCAGGAACTCCTTGAGCGCTTCGACCTCGGGCAGCTCGGGCATGGGTCCAGAGTGCCACCCGGGGTCCGTGCCCGCGGGGTCAGCCTCTGCCGGGCGCCCGGAACTCGCACCAGACCGCCTTGCCGCCGCCGCGCGCCTCCACGCCCCATACGTCGGCGATCCGGTCGACGAGCAGCAGGCCGCGCCCGGAGACCCCGTTCTCGCCGGCGTCCCGGCGGCGCGGCAGGGCGCTGGAGGAGTCCTCGACCTCGACGCGGAGCCGGCGGTCGGCGCCGCCCAGGACCCTGAGCGTGACGATCGCCGAGCCCTCGGTGTGCGTCAGCGCGTTGGTGATCAGCTCGTCGGCGACCAGTTCGATCTCGTCGGCGCGGTCGCGGGCGCCCCAGGCCCGGCCGGCGGCGCGGATCATGTGCCGGGCCAGGGCGAGCGCCTCGGGGTCGCCGGAGGCCACGTGCTGCTGGAGGCGGCCGACGGCCCGCGCGGCGTCCGGGCCGCGGCGGCGCAGCAGGAGCAGCGCCACGTCGTCGTCCCCGCCGCGCTCCTCGGCCAGCTCGATCAGCCGGTCGGCGAGGCCGCGCACGTCCTCCGGTCCGGCGGCGACCTGCCGGGTCAGGGCCCGTATCCCGTCCCCGAGGTCGGTGCCGGGCTGCTCGACCAGCCCGTCGGTGCACAGCAGCAGCGTCTGTCCGGGGTCGAGCTCCAGGGTGGACACCGGGTACTCGAGGCTCTGGAACTCGGCGGACAGGCCGAGCGGCAGCCCGCCCTCGACGGGGACCCGGCGGCAGCTGCCGTCGGCGGCGCGGACCAGCGGGTCGATGTGCCCGGCGCGGACCACCTGGACGACCCCGGTGGACAGGTCGGCCTCGGCGTACAGGGCGGTGGCGAACCGGTCGGTGTCGAGTTCGTGCAGGAAGACGGAGGCGCGGGCCATCACGGTGGCCGGGGGGTGGCCCTCGGCGGCGTAGGCCTTCAGGACGATCCGCAGCTGGCCCATCACGGCCGCCGCGTGGGTGTCGTGGCCCTGGACGTCGCCGATCACCGCGCCGACCCGGCCGCCGGGCAGCGGGATCAGGTCGTACCAGTCGCCGCCGATGTCCCGGCCCAGGGCGCCGCCGACGGCCGCGGAGCGGTAGCGGACGGCGACGTCGGCGCCGCGCACGCTGGGGATGGTGCGCGGCAGCATGGCCTGCTGGAGCCCCTGGGCGAGGTCCTTCTCCTGCTCGTAGAGCATGGCCCTCTGGAGGCTCTGGGCGATGCTGCTGCCGAGGGCGACCAGGACGGCGCGCTCCTCGTCGGAGAAGCCCCGCCGGTCGTTGTAGAGCAGGCCCATGGCGCCGATCGGGCGGGCCTGGGCGATCAGCGGCAGATAGGCGGCCGAGGTGATGCGCAGGCCGGTGATGTGCGGCCACAGGACGGGGTAGCTCTCGGCGAAGTCCTCGGGCGACTCGATGAAGCGCGGGCTGAGGGTGCGCACCACCTCGCCCATCGGGTAGGGCTCCTCTATCCGGGTGATCCGGGTGCCGGGCACGAAGCTGCCCACCGGCCCCTCCGCGACCAGCCGGATGCGGCCGGCCTCCACCAGCCCCATCACCAGGCTGGTCGCGCCCAGGTTGGGGATGCCGTGGGCGTCCTTGAGGGCGTCGATGACGTCCGCGACGCTGCGGGCGTGCGCGAGGGCGGCGGTGATCACCTGGACGACGTTGCTCTGCCGCCGCAGCGCCTGGTCCTGGGCGGCCCGCACACTGCGCGCCTCGCCGTCCTCCAGCTCCTGGGTGGCGTCCCGGACGATCCCGACCACCCGGCGCGGACGGCCCGTCTCGTCGCGCCGGATGTAGCCCTGGGTGTGGGTCCAGCGCGAGGTGCCGTCGCGGCGGCGGATGCGGAAGTACGCGCCGTAGTTCTCGCTGCCGTCCTTGATGGCCTGGGAGACCACGGCGTCCAGCCGGCTGCCCTCCGTCAGGGGGACCCGGACCGCGAGGCTCTCGGGACGCCCGTCGTACTCCTCCGGGAGCAGGTCGAACACCTCGTACGCCTGGGCGTCCATGTGGAACAGACCGGCATCCAGGTCCCAGTCGAAGGTGCCCATGCGGTTGAGCGCCAGGATCGGGTGTTCCGGATGGGCGGGCCAGTCGTCCGGGAGTGACGGAGCGCTCGCTCCCCGATCAGCCATGGGGCCACCTTGCCAGGGGAACCCCGACCGGGCAATTCCTCCCGCCTTGTCCGCTTCACCCTCCCGGGTTACGCGAGCCGGGGGGCGCGGTACACAGGGTGACGGGAGCTGTCGGCGCCGGACCCCGGTGCGCCGCACACTGGAGACAGGCAGGAGCGCACGGCCGTGGACTGGTTCACCGCACCCGGGTACTGGCTGAGCCGGCTGGTCTTCCAGCGGGCTCTGGCCGGCGTGTACCTCTTCGCGTTCCTGGTGGCGGCGCTGCAGTTCCGGGCCCTGCTGGGCGAGCACGGCATGCTGCCGGTCCCGCGCCACGTCGCCCGGGTGCCCTTCCGGCGGGCGCCGAGCGTGTTCCAGCTGCACTACTCGGACCGCTTCTTCGCCGCCTGCGCCTGGACGGGGTGCGCGGTGTCGGCGGCACTGCTGGCGGGCGCGGACTCACGACTGCCGCTGTGGGCGGGCATGTTGCTGTGGCTGGTCCCCTGGGCGCTGTACCTGTCGGTCGTCAACGTCGGCCAGACCTGGTACGCGTTCGGCTGGGAGTCCCTGCTTCTGGAGGTGGGCTTCCTCGCCGTCTTCCTCGGCAACGACGAGGTCGGCCCGCCGGTCGTGGTGCTCTTCCTGCTGCGCTGGATCCTGTTCCGGGTGGAGTTCGGGGCGGGGCTGATCAAGATGCGCGGGGACGCCTGCTGGCGGAAGCTGACCTGCCTCTACTACCACCACGAGACCCAGCCGATGCCGGGCCCGCTGAGCTGGTTCTTCCACCATCTGCCGAAGCCGGTGCACCGGGCGGAGGCGGCCGCCAACCACTTCACCCAACTGGTCGTCCCCGTGCTGCTGTTCACCCCGCAGCCGATCGCGTCCGCGGCCGCCGCCCTGATGATCCTCACCCAGCTGTGGCTGGTGGTGTCCGGCAACTTCTCCTGGCTGAACTGGATCACCGTCGTCCTGGCCCTGTCGGCGCTGCGGCTGCCCGCGGACCGCACCGCCGTGCCGCCGGCCCCGCTCTGGTACGAGGTCCTCGTCCTCGCGGTGGCCGCGCTGCTCCTCTTCCTGAGCTACCGGCCGGTGCGGAACATGGTCTCCCGCGGCCAGGTCATGAACCGCTCCTTCGACCCGCTCCACCTGGTCAACACCTACGGCGCGTTCGGCAGCGTCAGCCGGGTCCGCTACGAGGTGGTCGTCGAGGGCACGCTGGACACCACCGCGCGCGAGGACTCCGACTGGCGGGAGTACGAGTTCCGGGGCAAGCCCGGCGACCCGCGGCACTGGCCGCGCCAGTTCGCCCCCTACCACCTCCGCCTGGACTGGCTGATGTGGTTCGCCGCGCTCTCCCCCGGCTACGCCGGGGACTGGTTCGGCGGCCTGGTGGAACGCCTCCTCCGGAACGACCGAGACACGCTGCGCCTGCTCCGCCGCTCCCCCTTCCCGCCCGACCGCCCCCCGCACTTCGTCCGCGCCCGCCTCTTCCGCTACCGCTACACCAGCCGACGGGAACTGCGCGAGACGGGCGCGTGCTGGAAACGCACCTACGTCAGGGAGTACCTGCCACCGACCCGGCTGGCGGAGGCGGCAAAGTCGCCCCGGCGGAGATGGGACGGTTGAGCCGAGCCGGGTTGGATGATGCAGTCCCGTGTCGTGAAATCGCCGTAGACGGCCGGTAATTGGGGTCTCCACAGGGGACAGGATCCGGCCGTCCGCTCATAGTGGGTGGCCGGGATCGGCTGCTCGGCGCTCGACGGGGGCACACATGTGGGAGCGGGTGCTGGCGGTCGGTGCGCATCCGGACGACATCGAGTTCGGCTGCGGGGGCGCCCTGCTGCGGCACGCGGCGCAGGGGGCCGAGATCAAGCTGGTCGTCGTCAGCGACGGGGCGCTGGGCGGCGACGCGGTGCAGCGGGCCGCCGAACAGACCCGCGCGGCGCAGCTCCTGGGCGCGAAGGTCGTGATGCTCGGCCTCCCGGACGGGAGGCTGGCACCGGTCGGCGAGCTCGCGGGACTCCTGGAGCGGGAGGTCGCCGACACGTCACCCGACCTGGTCTACACGCATCTGGCGGAGGACACGCACCAGGACCATGTCCGCACGCACCGCGCCATGCTGATCGCCACCCGGCGGCTGCCGCACGTGCTGCTCTTCGAGTCGCCACGCTCACCCCTGCTGTCCTCCGGCGTGTCGGTGAACATCAGTACGGTCATGGCACAGAAGGCCGACCTGCTCGCCACCCATGTCTCGCAGGTACGCACCCGTCGCGAGCTGAGCGAGGAGTCGGTGCGCGCCCGGGCACTGGTGCACGGCACCCGTTTCGGCTGCGACTACGCCGAGGTCTTCACCCCCCTGCGTCTCGGCCTGCCGGTCGGTGCGGCCGCCTGAACACACGAGAACGGAGCGACCGCCATGACGTTCACCGTGGAGGTACGGCACAACCGGGACCTGGCCCGGGAGGAACTCGACGAACTGCGCTCCATGCTGACCGAGGTGTTCGGTGCCGGCCGCTACGGCGACACCAGCTGGGAGCACTGTCAGGGCGGCATCCACTACCTGGTGCGCTACGACGGACGGCTCGCCGCCCACGGGGCCCTGGTCCCCCGGCGGTTCCGGCAGGGCGACCGGGTCCTGCACGGAATGTACGGGGAGTCCATGGCCACGGTCCCCGAGCTGCGCCACCGCGGACTGGGCAGCATCGTCGTCGCGATGGCCACCGCTGAGATCCGACTGCACCACGACATCGGCGTGTTCGCCGCGAGCAAGTACGAATTCTACGAGAGACAGGGCTGGCGAAAATGGCGTGGACCGACTTTCGTGGAACAGGACGGGGGCCGCTTCCCTGCCGCACCGGACCGCGGGGCGGTCATGTTCCGGCTCCCGGCTGGCAGCGGGGTCGACCCCGACGCGGATCTCGGCACCGACTGGCGGAGCGGAGACATCTGGTGAATCCGCCGCGTCCCGTGCGGTGCTCATGGAGGTGACGGACATCGTCGGCAACCTTGTCGCGGACCTGATCTGGTCGCTGCTGGCGCTGGTCTTCGGCTATGTCCTGCTGCGCCGGCAGACCCGCGGGCTTGCCCGGCTGCTCGGCGCGTCGGGCGACCGCCGGCTCCTGATCGTGCTGCCGGACATGGTGGTCCGGGAGGGCGGAACGGTGGGGACCTACCGACGCGAGGGATACATCGGCAACGTCGTCTCGCGCCGTGAGTTCGAGGCCGCCGTGGCGCTGCGGGACTCCCTCACCGATCCGCTGGTGCGTCTGCTGCGTCCCCGTACGCCCGTGCTGCCGTCCGGGCGGATCGGCGGGTCCGGGCCGGTGGAGGGCACCGAGTTCTGCCCGCCGAGCGACAGCCTTTCCGTCGCCACGCAGGCGCCCGACCCCTTCGAGCATCTGCCCAGCCGGATGGCGGGACGCAGCCTGGTGCTGATCGGCGGGCCCGCCTACAACCATCTGACGGCAATGGGCTTCGGTCACCCGGCGGCGCAGGCAGTCCCCGAACAGCAGGACGGCCGGGGAGAGTGGGGGCTGCGGGTGCGGACGGGTCCGCTGGCCGGGCAGTTCTTCGCCGGCCGCGGGGTCTCGCCGGACACGGAGATCGCGACCGTCCAGTCCTTCGCCACGGGCGTGTCGGGCACCCAGGTGACCATCTGCGCAGGCAGCAGTGACGTCGCCACCCAGGCCAGCGTCGCGTTCCTGCTGGCCAACTGGCGGCGCATCGCCCGCAAGTGCCGTCGGCGCCCCTACACCTTCCTCCTCCACGTCGACACGCACAGTGGGGGCGCCCGGCTCCAGACGGGCATCGTGGACGGACAGCCCTTCACTCTGTAGCCGGGCGGCGGGGTCTCGTCACCGCCCCTCCGTGGGCAGGGGGGCGGTGGGCGGGAGGAGGGTTGTGGTGCGGAGTTCCTGCCAGAAGGCGGTGGGGACCGGGGTGGTGAACCGGTGGGCCGCGTCCTCGATCTCGGTGGCCGAGCGGGCACCGACCAGGACGCTCGCGACGGCCGGGTGGGCGGCGCAGAAGGCGAGGGCGGCGGCGCGCAGCGTGGTGCCGTGACGTTCCGCGAGCGACTTGAGGCGCAGGGCGCGGGACAGCAACTCCTGGGGTGCCCGCGTGTAGTCGTAGGTCGCGTCCGGCTTCGGGTCGGCCAGCAGACCGGAGTTGAACGCGCCGCCGATCACCACCGAGGTGCCGCGTTCCTCGGCGGCCGGAAGCAGGTCGGCGAGGGCGCTCTGGTCGAGGAGGGTGTAGCGGCCCGCGCACAGCACCACGTCGACGTCGGTCTCGCGGACGAAGCGGGTGAGCAGGGCGGTCCGGTTCATGCCGGCGCCGATCGCGCCCACGACGCCCTCGGCGCGCAGCTTCTCCAGGGCCGGGTAGCCCTCGCGGAGGGCCTGTTCGGCGTGGTCGTCGGGGTCGTGGAGGTAGACGACGTCGACGCGGTCGAGGCCGAGCCGCTCCAGGCTGGCCTCCAGGGTGCGGCGGATGCCGTCGGCGGTGAAGTCCCAGACCCGGCGCAGGGTGTCGGGCACGGCGAAGCCGTTGGCCAGGTCGTCGCCGTCTCCGGGCCCCCGCTCCAGCCGGCGGCCGACCTTGGTGGAGAGGGTGTAGGCCGTGCGGTCGTACTCCCGCAGCGCCTCCCCCAGGCGCCGTTCGGACAGTCCCAGGCCGTAGTGCGGAGCGGTGTCGAAGTAGCGGATGCCCTGCCGCCAGGCGGCGGTGACCGTGTCGTGCGCCTGCCGGTCGGGGACCTCGGTGTAGAGGTTGCCGATCGCGGCGGCGCCGAGCCCCAGCGGGCTGACCCGGACCCCGCCGCGGCCCAGGGCGTTCACCGGTCCGCCGGCCTCGGGCGCAGGCCCTGCATACCGCCGTCGACGGCGAGGGAGGTGCCGGTGGTGGCGCCGGACAGGGGGCTCGCGAGATAGGCGACGGCGCCCGCGACCTCGGCGGCGGAGACCAGGCGGCCGGAGGGCTGGCGGGCCTCCAGGGCGGCGCGCTCGGCGGCCGGGTCGGGGGCCTTGTCGAGGAGCCGGCCGATCCACGGGGTGTCGGCCGTACCGGGGTTGACGCAGTTCACCCGGACGCCCTCGCGGAGGTGGTCGGCGGCCATGGCGAGGGTGAGGGAGTACACGGCGCCCTTGGTCGCGCTGTACAGGGCGCGCTGCGGCAGACCCGCGGTGGCGGCGATGGAGCAGGTGTTGACGATCGCCGCGTGGCGCGAGCGGCGCAGGTGCGGAAGGGCCGCGCGGGCGGTGCGGACCATGCCGAGGACGTTGACGTCGTAGACGCGGTGCCATTCCTCGTCGTCGTTGTCCTCGACCGTGCCCTGGGCGCCGATCCCCGCGTTGTTGACCAGCACGTCGAGGCCGCCGAGGGCCTCGACGGCGTTCGCCACGGCCGTGCGCACGGAGGCGTCGTCGGTGACGTCGGCCCGGAAGCCGAGCAGCGGTTTCTCCACCGAGGACGGGTCGAGGTCGAGGACGGCGACCCGGGCGCCGCGTGCGGCGAGGAGTTCGGCGGTGGCCCGGCCGATCCCGGAGGCCCCGCCGGTGACCAGGGCCCTCAGCCCCTCGAAGTCGCTCATACCGCCTGTCCCTTCTGCGTCTGGGCGTCGGCGGCCCAGAAGGTGCCGCCCGGATAGAGGTACCGCGCGACGGACTGCGGCCGCATGGCGGCCGAGAAGCCCGGTGCGGTGGGTGCCGTGTAGTGGCCCTCCCGGATCACCACCGGGTCGAGGAAGTGCTCGTGCAGGTGGTCGACGTACTCGATGATCCGGTCGTCGGTGGTGCCGGCGACCGCGAGGTAGTCGAACATCGAGAGGTGCTGGACGAGTTCGCACAGTCCGACGCCGCCCGCGTGCGGGCAGACCGGGACGCCGAACCTGGCGGCGAGCAGCAGGACGGCGAGGTTCTCGTTGACACCGCCGACCCGGGCCGCGTCGATCTGCACGATGTCGAGGGCGCCGGCCTGGAGCAGCTGTTTGAAGACGATGCGGTTCTGGACGTGTTCGCCGGTGGCGACCTTGACCGGGGCCACCGCGCGGCGGATCGCCGCGTGCCCGAGGATGTCGTCGGGGCTGGTGGGCTCCTCGATCCAGTACGGGTCGAACTCGGCGAGGGCCCGGGTCCAGCGGATCGCCTCGTCGACGTCCCAGCGCTGATTGGCGTCGACGGCCATCCGGATGTCCGGGCCGACGACCTGGCGGGCGACCCGGCAGCGCCGGACGTCGTCCGCCAGGTCCGCGCCGACCTTGAGCTTGATCTGCCGGAAGCCGTCGGCGACCGCCTCGGCGGCGAGCCGGGTGAGCTTCTCGTCGTCGTAGCCGAGCCAGCCGGCGGAGGTGGTGTAGGCGGGGAAGCCGTGCTCCAGCAGCCGGGCCCGGCGCTCGTCCGCGCCCTCGCGGCCCCGGCGCAGGATGCCGAGCGCGTCCTCGGGGGTGAGGACGTCGGTGAGGTAGCGGAAGTCGACCTGGCGGACGATCCACTCGGGTTCGGCGTCCGCGAGCAACTGCCACAGCGGTTTGCCCGCGCGGCGGGCGGCGAGGTCCCAGACAGCGTTGGTCACCGCGCCGATCGCCATGTGCATCACGCCCTTCTCGGGGCCGAGCCAGCGCAGCTGACTGTCGCCGATCAGGTCCCGGTGGAGGACGGCGGGGTCGTCGCAGATCTCGTCGACCGGGCGTCCGATCACATGGTTCCGCAGCGCGTCGATCGCGGCGACCTGGACGTCGTTGCCCCGCCCGATGGTGAACGTGAACCCGTGCCCCTCGTGCCCGTCGGCCGCGTCGGTGCGCAGCACGACATAGGCCGCCGAGTAGTCGGGGTCCGGGTTCATCGCGTCGGAGCCGTCGAGCTCGCGCGAGGTGGGGAAGCGGATGTCGTAGGTGTCGACCGCGGTGACGCGGGCGGGGGCCTGGGGCACTGATGTCCTTTCCGTCAGGGGTCGGTGGGGTCGGGTGGCGGCGGTGCGGGTCAGTCCTGGGCCCGTCCCGTGGTGACGCGGGCGATCATGAGGGCGACCAGGATGATGCCGCCGTAGATGGCCTGGATCCAGAACGACGGCACCTGGGCCAGGGTGAGCAGGTTCTGTACGACGCCCAGCAGGAGTACGCCGGTCAGGGCGCCGGACATGGTGCCCCTGCCGCCGTCCAGGCCGATGCCGCCGATCACGGCCGCCGCGAAGACCGTGAAGATCATGTTGTTGCCCTGGTTGGCGCTGATGGCGCCGACGTAGCCGGTCTGCATGATCCCGCCGACCGAGGCGAGCGCCCCGGCGACCACGAACACCCCGAGCATCACGCGGTCGACGCGGATGCCGGCGGCACGGGCCGCCTCGGGGTTGCCGCCGATGGCGTACAGGGCACGGCCGACCCGGTGGTACTTCAGGACGAACCCGGTGACCGCGAAGGCGACGGCGGCCAGCCACACCGAGAGGGGCACGTCGAGGAAGGTGGTGGTGGCCAGGGTGAAGAAGCTGTCGGGCATCCCGAACAGGGTCTTGCCCTTGGTCGCGCCGACCAGCACCCCGCGCAGCACGATCAGCATCGCGAGCGTCACGATGAACGCGTTCAGCCTGAACCGCACGACCAGGATGCCGTTGAAGGCGCCCACCGCCGCGCCGACGGCCAGGATCGCCGGCATGGCCAGGGCGGCGGGGAGTCCGATGCCCCAGCCGGACTCGGCCGACGGCAGCACCAGCAGGGCGCCGACGGCGGGCGCGATGCCGACGACCGACTCCAGGGAGAGGTCGAACTTTCCGGTGATCAGGACCAGCGACTCGGCGAGCACCACCATCGCGAGGGCCGCGGAGGCGCCGAGGATCGAGATCAGGTTGCGCTCGGTGAGGAACGAGTCGTTGACCACGGCGCCGAGCACCATCAGCAGCAACAGGGCAGGCAAGAGGGCGAGTTCACGCGCCCTGCGCAGCAGGACGGTGCGGGCCGCGCGCGGCTTTGGGGAGCGCGCCGGGATGAGCGGCGGGGCCTTGGTCTCAGCCATGGTCCACTCCTTCGGACGTGAATCCCGGCCCCTCGGACGTGAATCCCGGCCTCTCGGACAGGGAGCCCGGCCCTTCGGACGTGGAACCCGGTCCTTCGGGCATGGAGCCCACTCCTTCTATGGAGGCGATCAGCTCGTGGTCGTGCCAGCCGGCCGGGTGCTCGGCGACGATCCGGCCGTGGAAGAGGACGAGGACGCGGTCGCAGCGGCGCAGGTCGTCGAGTTCGTCGGAGACGACCAGTACGGCGGTGCCGTCCTCGCGGGCGCTGTCCACCCGGGCCAGCAGGGCCTCCTTGGACTTCACGTCGACGCCCGCGGTGGGGTTGACCAGGACGAGCAGCCGGGGGTCGGAGGCGAGGGCGCGGGCCATGACGACCTTCTGCGCGTTGCCGCCGGACAGGTCGGAGACGGGCTGCCCGGGTCCCTCGGTGTGGATGCCGAGGCGTTCGATCAGCCCGGTGGCGAAGCCGCGCCTGCGCGCGGTGGTGACGAACCCGGCGCGGCCGAGCCGGTCGAGCACGGTCATGGTCGCGTTGTCGCCGACGCTCATCCCGGGGACCAGCCCCTGCTCGTGCCGGTCGCGGGGCACGAAGCCGACGCCGGCGCCGAGCGCGGCGCGTACGTCGCCGAACGGCAGCGGCCTGCCGTCGACGCGGGCGGTGCCGCCGGCCGGTACCCGCAACCCCGCGACGGTCTCGGCGAGTTCGGTCTTCCCGCTGCCGCTGCTCCCGGCGAGGCCGACGACCTCGCCGCCGCGGACGGTGAGATCGACGCGGTGGAACGACTCGGAGGTGAGCCCGTTCGCGCCGAGGACGACGGGTGCCCCGGCGGGCACCGCGTCCCGGGCCGTCCGCTCCCGCCGGGTGACGGCCTCCCCCGCCATCGCCTCCACCAGGGCGGCCCTGGGCAGCTCGGCGACGGGGGCGGTGGTGATCCAGCGGGCGTCGCGGAGGACGGTGACGGTCTGGCAGACCTCGTAGACCTCCTGGAGGTGGTGCGAGATGAACAGGAAGGTCACGCCCGAGTCCTGGAGCGCCCGCATCCGGCCGAACAGCCGCTCGATCTCCCGGTTGTCGAGCCGGGCGGTCGGTTCGTCGAGGACGATGAACCGGGCGCCGAAGCTCAACGCCCTTGCGATCTCGACCATTTGGCGGTCCTCGACCTTGAGGTCGGCGGTCCGCGCCTCGGGGTCGACGCGGACGTCCCAGGTGTCGAGGAGCGCGGCCGCCTCGGCGCGCAGCCGCCGCCAGCTGATGAACCCCCGGCGCCGGGGCTGGCGGTTGATGAACAGGTTCTCGGCGACGGTCAGTTCGGGTACGACGGTGGGCTGCTGGTAGACGCAGGCGGCCCTGCGCCGCCAGGCGTCCCGGTCGGCGAGCGGGGGCGCGGGTTCGCCGTCGAAGCGGACCGTGCCCCGGTCCGGGGCCTGGAGTCCGGTGAGGACGCTGACGAGGGTGGACTTGCCGGCGCCGTTGCGGCCGACCAGGGCGTGGGACTCACCGGGCAGGACGGTGAGGCGGCCGTCGACGAGGGCGACGGTGGGGCCGTACCGCTTGACGATGCCCTCGGCTTGCACCAGTGGGGTCCTCATCCGACCGTGTTGCCCCACAGCTCGGGGTCGTCCACGTTGTCCTTGGTGACCAGGGGCGCGGGCAGCTGGTCCTCCAGGATGCCGCCGGAGAGCTCGACGATCGTCGAGCCGTGGTCGGTCGGACCCGGCCGGAACGTCTTCCCCTCCATCGCCGCCTTGATGTAGTACATGCCGTACTTGGCGTAGGCGTCGGCGGGCTGGGAGACGGTGGCGTCGATCTGGCCCTTGCGGATGGCGTCGTACTCCTGCGGGATGCCGTCGTTGGAGACGATCACGATGTGTCCGCTCCGCCCGGCCGTCCTGAGCATGCCCTTGGACTTCAGGGTCTGGAGGGTGGGGGCGAGGTAGACGCCGCCGGCCTGCATATAGATGCCCTTGATGTCGGGGTTGGCGTTGAGGAGCGTGCCCAGCTGGGAGGCCGCCGTGTCCGACTCCCACTTCGCGGGGATCTCCAGGACCTTCAGCTTCGGGTACTTCTTCCTCACGCAGTCGCGGAACGCCTCCGAGCGGTCCCGGCCGTTGACCGAGGCGAGGTCGCCCATGATCTGCACGACCTTGCCGCTGGTGACGTGCTGCCCGAGGTAGTCGCAGGCCTTGGTGCCGTAGGCGACGTTGTCGGCGCGCACCACCATCGCGACCTTGCCCTTGTCGGGGGCCACGTCCACGGCGACGACCGGTACGCCCTTGCGCTCGGCCTGGTCCAGGCCCGCCTCGATGGCGGCGCTGTCGAGCGGTGCGACGACGAGGCCCTTCACGCCCTGGTTCAGCTCGTTGTTGATGTCGGTGATCTGCTGCGAGGGGTCGCTGTTGGAGTTGACCGTCTTGAGCGCGTCCACGCCCTCGGACTTCGCCATCTTGGGCACGTAGTCGTTGTACGACTGCCAGAACGGCGAGGTGAGCAAGGGGAGGATGACGCCGACCTTGCCGGTGCCGCCACCGCCGCCGCCGGCGCTGCCGGTGTCCTTGGTGCTGCCGCACGCGGCGAGCACGAGCGAGGCTCCGACGGCCAGGGCCGTCGCGCCGATGATCCGGTACCTGTTCCGCTTCCGCTGTGTTCTGCCGCGCATCTGACAGCTCCTCATCGAGCGTGTTCGAGCAGGTGCCGCATACTTATCAGACCACTTGGCGCTCTCGACACCCCACGGACGCGATTTCCGCGCCGGTCGAGCCCAATTGGTCGGACCACCTCGCTGATTAGACTTCGGCGCACCGGCGACAGGAGAACGGTGTGGACGAGACGGCCCCGCAGAAGGGCACGGTGACGCAGCGCGCCATCGAGCGGATCAAGGCCATGATCGCGGAGGGCCGGCTGGAGCCGGGCCAGCGGCTGCCGACCGAACGGGATCTCGCCGCCCGGCTGGGCATCTCCCGCAGTTCGATGCGCGAGGCGATCCGCGCGCTGACGGTGCTGGGTGTGCTGGAGGCCCGGCACGGCTCCGGCATCTACGTCACCCGGCTGGAGGCCGGCGACCTGCTGGAGACGTTCGGCGTCGTCGCCGACCTGTCCCGGGGGCCGCGGCTGGTGGAACTGCTGGAGGTGCGACGGGTCCTGGAGTCGACGGCGACCGCGCTGGCCGCCGCGCGGATCACGGCGGACCAGCTGGCCGAGGTGGAGAAACACCTCACGGCGATGAACGCGAGCGACGACCCCGAGGAGATCCTCGCCCACGATCTCGCGTTCCACCGGGTGATCGCGGCTGCGGCGGGGAACGACACGATGGCCGCGATCCTGGAGGGTCTGTCGTCGCGGACCTTCCGGGCCCGGGTGTGGCGGGGGTACCAGGAGGAGGGCGCCTTCGCGCGCACACGCCGCGAACACGCCGCCATCCACCGGGCGTTGGTGGCCCGGGACCCGGAGGCGGCGCGTGCGGCGGCGGCCGCGCACGTCGGTGAGGTGGAGGAGTGGCTGCGGGCGCAGCGGATAGAGGGTTAGGCGGTGCCGGTGCCGGTGCCGGTGGGAGCGGCCGGGTCGTCCCCGCCCGGCGGCCGCCTGCCGGGTGCCGCCCCGCGCTCCTGACGGGGCGCCATCCGCAGCGTCACCAGTTCGAACGGCCGCAGCCGCAGGGCGACGCGGTTGCCGTCCCGGTCGACGGACCGATCCGCCAGCGGGCGCTCCAGCAGGTCCGTGACCGTGACACCGGCCACCTCGAAGCCCGCCGTCAGGGTCGCGCGCGCCCTGCCGCCGTGTGCCTCGTGGAAGCGGACCACCACGTCACCGCTGCCGTCGTCCGCGAGCTTCACGGCGGTGACCACGACCGCGTCGTCGTCGACCGTCACCAGCGGGGCCACCTCCCGCGCACCCGTCACCCGGCGCTCCGGCAGGTTGACGCGCCAGCCCTCCCGGACCGCGTCCGCGATCGCCGCGCCCGGGACCAGGGCGTGCCGGAAGCGGTGGACACCCTGGTCGGTCTCGGGGTCGGGGAAGCGGGGGGCGCGCAGCAGCGAGGCGCGGACCGTGGTCGTGGTGCCCGGGTCGCCGTCGTCGCGGACGCTGCGGGTCACGTCGTGGCCGTACGTCGAGTCGTTGACGAGGGCCACGCCCCAGCCCGGCTCCTCCAGGTGGACGAAGCGGTGGTTGCAGGCCTCGAACTTGGCGGCCTCCCATGAGGTGTTGGTGTGGGTGGGGCGGTGGAAGTGCCCGAACTGGGTCTCGGACGCGTAGCGTTCGGCGTGCAGGTCCAGCGGGAAGGCCAGCTTGAGGAACTTCTCGGTCTCGTGCCAGTCGACCTCCGTGTCGATCAGCAGACGGCGCTCACCGGCCGCCAGCGACAGCACCTGGGTGACCCGGGAGGAGCCGAAGGACCGCACGATCCGCACCGAGTCCGCGCCGGGGGTCAGCTCGTCCACGTCCGTGAGGTCGGTGACCGCGTTGCGGTAGAAGGCGTCGACGTCCCAGGCGTCCCACATGTTCGGGAAGTCCGGGTGGAGCTGGAGGAGGTTGGCGGCGGCTCCCGGGGCGACGGTCTCGCGGTCGGCGGTGAGGTCGTACGCGGACACGACGAGTCCGCGGGCGTCGATCTCGATCCGCAGGAGGCCGTTGGCGAGGACGTGACCGCCGCCCGGACGGACCGCCACCGTCACCTCACCGGGCGGCCGCTCCGCCCCGGCGCCGCCGGCGGGCACGCCGGCCAGGCCGTGCGGGGCCGCGTTGAAGAGCAGCGGCAGGTCGCCCTCCCCCGCCAGCGCGCGCTGCGCGGCCGAGACGATCCCCTCCAGTTCGGCGGCGATCCGCTCGTAGGTGGCCCGGGCCTCCCGGTGCACCCAGGCGATCGAGGAGCCCGGCAGGATGTCGTGGAACTGGTGGAGCAGAACCGTCTTCCAGATCCGGTCCAGCTCCTCGTGGGGGTAGGGGAATCCGGTGCGCACCGCGGCGGTGGCCGCCCAGAGTTCGGCCTCGCGCAGGAGGTGTTCGCTGCGCCGGTTGCCCTGCTTGGTCCTGGCCTGGCTGGTGAGGGTGGCGCGGTGGAGTTCGAGGTAGAGCTCGCCCACCCACACGGGCGGCTCGGGGTGTTCGGCCTCGGCCCGGTCGAAGAACGCGCCGGGACTCTCCCAGACGACCTTCGGGGAGCCCTCCAGGTCGCGCACCCGGGCCGCCTTCGCGATCATCTCCCGGGTGGTGCCGCCGCCCCCGTCGCCCCAGCCGGTGGGCGCGAGGGAGTGCCGGGCCCGCCCCTTGTCCTTGAAGTTGCGTTCCGCGTGGGCGAGTTCGCTGCCCTTCATGGAGCAGTTGTAGGTGTCGACGGGCGGGAAGTGGGTGAAGATCCGGGTGCCGTCGATGCCCTCCCAGCGGAAGGTGTGGTGCGGGAACCTGTTCGTCTGGGACCAGGAGATCTTCTGGGTGAGCAGCCGGGTGGAGCCGGCCGCCCTGATGATCTGCGGCAGGCCCGCGGCGAAGCCGAAGGTGTCGGGCAGCCAGGCCTCGTCGTTCTCGATGCCGAACTCGTCGAGGAAGAACCGCTTGCCGTGCACGAACTGACGGGCCATCGCCTCCGAGCCGGGCATGTTGGTGTCCGACTCCACCCACATCCCGCCGGCCGGCACGAACCGCCCGTCCGCGACCGCCTTCTTGACCCGGGCCCACACCTCGGGCCGGTGCTCCTTCACCCACGCCCACTGCTGGGCCTGGGACATGGCGAACACGAAGTCGGGCTCGTCCTCCAGCAGGGCCGTCATGTTGGACGTCGTACGGGCCACCTTGCGGACCGTCTCGCGCAGCGGCCACAGCCACGCCGAGTCGATGTGGGCGTGCCCGACCGCGCTGATCCGGTGCGCGGAGGGCACCGCGGGGACGGCGAGGACCTCGGCGAGCTGTGAACGGGCCTGTGCGGCGGTGCCGTTGACGTCCTGGAGGTCGACGGCGTCCAGGCACCGCTCGACCGCGCGGAGGATCTCGTGGCGGCGGTGTCCGTCCACCGGCAGCTCGGCCATCAGCTCGCCGAGCACCTCCAGGTCGATCACCAGCTGCCAGACGGTCTCGTCGAAGACGGCGAGGTCCATCCGGGTCAGCGTGTACTGCGGCTCGTGCCCGGCGGTGTCCTTGTCGCCGAGCGGGGTGGGCCGGAAGGGCTGGTAGTCGAGGATGACGGGGTTGGAGGCGGCCTCGATGTGCAGCCGGACCCGCTCACCGCCCTCGACGGGGGCCCCGACGCGGACCCACTGGTTGCGCGGGTTGAGGCCCTTCACCGGGGTGCCGTCGGGGCGGTAGACGAGGCCCTCGCACTGGAAGCCGGGCATGTTCTCGTCGAATCCGAGGTCGAGCAGGGCCTCCACGGTCCGCCCGGCCCACTTCTCGGGGACGGTCCCGGTCACCCGGAACCAGCTGGTGCCCCACGGAGCACCCCAGCGGGCGCCCACCGCGATCGGCACGGGCTCGGCCGCGAGCCCCTCGGCGACCGGCACGGGCTCGCCGGGCGCGTGCCAGACGGCGACGTCGAGCGGCACGGACTCGGGGTACACGGCGGGACGGACGCGCTCGTCCAGGACGCGCCGGAGGCGGGCTTCCACCAAGCTGCGGTCGTCATGCATGCGGGGTGCTCCGTTTGTTCGTTACCGGGTTACCAGGTGTGGGTGACGGTCGCGGGGTCCGACGAGGTGTACAGCTCCCCTACGGCACGCACTTCGAACCGTGCCGTGTCCTCGTCCTGCTCCGGCTGGAGTCCGGACAGGTACCAGGCCCGCTGGCCGGTGGCGCCGAGGAAGCGCCGGGTGCCGTCGGGGAGCAGCCGGTGCAGGGTGTAGTGCCGCACCTCCCCGGGGGCCGCGTCCCAGGCGAGGCGGAGGTCGCCGCCGTCGGCCGCGGTGATCCGCGGGCCGGTGGGGGCGGCGGGCGCGGTGACCGCCTCGCGTACGGCGATCGCGCCGAGCCGCCACCGCACGGTTCCGCCGGTCGCGGTGAGGCGGACGCCGAGGGCGTGGACGGTGCCGGTGAGTCCGGTGAGCGGGACGGTCGCCGTCGACCAGCCGTCGCCCGCGCCCGCCGCCGGAAGGTAGGTGTACGGGGGTGCCGCGCCGGCGCCGTCCGGCTCGGCGGTGGCGACGGCGAGCTCCACGTCCACGCCTCCGGCGTCGGTCCGGTAGGTCAGCTCGACGACCGTCGCGTCGGTGACCGGCAGCCGGGTCGTGTAGAGGTCGAGCGTCACGGGCAGACCGAGGTCGCCGGCCACCAGTACGCTGCTGCCGCCGCGCCAGGCGTCGGCGAAGTCGAAGGTCACGGCCGGCCTGGCGCCCGACGTCCGTAGCGCCCACCGCCGGGACGGCAGCCGGTCCTGGAGGCCCAGGTGGTTCCAGGCCGCGGCCGCGGCGACCTCGCCGTCCTCGTACCAGCTCAGTCCGTGACCGGTGTTGAAGGTGCTCGCGAACGGCACCTGCGAGACCGTCGAGCGGTCCGCGACCGACACCGCGGGCGCCCGCCACGGGTCGGTGGCGTCGGGGAGGGCGGGGTCCAGTGACCGTCCGGTCCAGAAGCGGTCGTCGGCGGTGTGGAAGTCGCCGGGGGTGCGGCTCGCGGGCAGGTGGTTGCGGGTCCACTCGGGGCGGTAGAAGCCGACGGACGCGATGTGCGCCGAGCCGCCGGGGACGATCGCGTCCCAGTTCACGGTGGTGTTGGAGCCGTTGGACTCGACGTCGACGCCGGCCCACAGCTCGTAGCGGCTGCGGCCGAGCTGGTCCGCCCTGGTGCCGGACGAGGCGAGGGTGGAGGCGCTCCAGCGGAAGTCCACGAACATGTCGTCGGCGGCCTGGAAGAAGGCCTGGTTCTGGCTGTTCAGCGCGCCCTGCCAGCTGACCGTGCCGTTCACGGTCATCGCGTCGTACCAGGTGACCCGCTGCCCCTGGGCCGCCGCGAGGGACTTCAGCTCGGTGACGAAGCCGAGCGTGTCGGTGCCGAGGGCGGTGTCGCCGCCGCCGGTCTCGGCGTTCACGAACCAGCCGTCGAAGCCGTGGGCCGCGGCCACGGCGACGAGCTGGGCGGCGAGCGGGTAGTGCCCGGCGGAGTCCTTCTGGACCAGGTCGCGGGTCCACTGGAGCTGGCCGCCGTAGGCGGTGGGCGGCAGGAAGATGTTGCCGAGGACGGGTACGCCGTGGCGGTGGGCGGCGTCGACGACCGGCGCGTTCGGGGCGAGGATCAGGCCCTCGCCGGCCGAGCCGCCCCAGAAGACCAGTTCGTCGAGGTAGGCCCAGTGGGTGAGGGCGTAGTAGTCGGCGGTGGCCGAGCCCTGGGAGGGGTTGGCGGAGGTGGGGCCGAAGGAGACCAGGGCCTGGACGCGGGCCTGCCCGGAGCGGGCGGTGGTGTTGGCCGGGGTGGGGGTGAAGCGGGGCGCGAGCGGCACGGAGGCGGTGTTGAAGGCGAGGTCGGCGTCGCCGGCCGCCGTCCAGGTCTTCAGGCTGCGCCAGGTGATGCCGGCGGCGGGGGTGCCGGAGGGGAGCGAGTCCGGGTACCAGTAGGACGCGTACGGCGGGGTGACGGCGGTGGCCGCGGCCACGGGCGTGGCGGCCGTCGCGGCCGTCGCGGGGAGGGAGCGGGCCAGGGCCGCGGCGGTGGCGGCGATCAGGACGGTGCGTCTGCTGGGGTTCACGAGCGGGTGCCTCCTGGTGGGGTGGGGAGTACCTGGTCGGGAGTGACGACTTCGGTGATGCCGCGCGCGGTGAGGTGGTCCCGGTCGTCCGCGCGGGTGTCGAGGACGGTGGTGGGGCGGACGCCGTCGGCGGTGAGCCGGAAGTAGGCGTCGAAGACGGGCCCGCCGGGGGCGCACGAGGACCGCCGGGCGGGGTCGGAGGGCACGACGAGCGCCGTGCCGCGCGGCACGGCCGTTCCCGGCCCGGCCGCCGCGAGGACGCGCGCGATGTCCTTGGGTTTGCGGTCGTTGGTCAACAGGCCCAGGGTGTATTCGAGTTCGGGGAAGTCGGCGAGGCCGCGGCCGACGTCGTGGGAGCACCACCAGGTGATGCCCCACAGGCCGGGGCAGTCCAGTACGGCGGCGACGGTCGCGTCGGCGAAGGCGGCCGCGTGCTCGGCGGGGATCAGGGGCGCGGGCGCGCCCACCTCCTGGAGCCAGACGGGCCGGTGGGCGTCGTCCGCCCAGGCCTTGCTCAGCTCGACCAGGTAGGCGGCGTGCTGCTCGCTCTGCGCGGAGGCGCGGCCGTAGCGCTGCGCGGTGCCGTTGAACACCCAGGAGTGCACGGCGGTGAGGTCGCCGAGCCGGGCCGAGTGGGCCGGGGTGAAGGGCTGGTCGTCCTGGTACCAGGCGGCGTCGTAGGAGGCGTGCAGGTGGAGCCGGCCGGGGGCGCCCTCGGCGCAGGCGGCCAGCAGGCGGGCGAGCCACCGTCCGGCCTGTGCCTCGGTGACGCGGTCCGGGTCCGGGTGCGGGCCGGCGGCGAACTGGTTGACCTCGTTGCCGACGGTCATCCCGATGAAGTTGGGCCGGTCCGCGAGGGCCGCGGCGAGGGTGCGCAGGTAGGCGGCTTCGGCCTCGACCACGTCCGGGTCGGTGAAGAGGCTGCGCCGGTGCCAGGTGCGGGTCCAGGCGGGCAGGAAGTCGAAGCTGCTCAAGTGTCCTTGCAGGCCGTCCACGTTGACGTCGAGGCCGCGTTCGGCGGCGGCGTCGGCGAGGGCGACGAGCTGTTCGACGGCGCGGGGGCGGATCAGGGTGCGGTTGGGCTGGAAGTAGGGCCACAGCGGGAAGACCCGGATGTGGTCCAGGCCGAGCGCGGCGATCGAGTCCAGATCGGCGCGCACGGAGTCCAGGTCGAAGTCGAGCCAGTGGTGGAACCAGCCCTCGCTGGGGGTGTAGTTCACGCCGAAGCGCACGGCAGGGGGCATGCGGTCTCCTCCTGGGGACGGGCGTCAGCCCTTGACGGCGCCTTCGCCGACCCCGCGGAAGAAGTACCGCTGGAGGCAGGCGAACAGGGCGATGAGCGGGGCCACGGCGATCACGGTGCCGGCGGCGACGAGGCGTTCGTCGTTGGCGAAGGTGCCGTGCAGGTAGTTGAGGCCGATGGTGAGCGTGAACCTCGACGGGTCGCTGAGCACGATGAGCGGCCAGAGGAAGTCGTCCCAGGCGCCCATGAAGGCGAAGATCGCGACGACGGCGACGGTGCCGCGGACCGACGGCAGGGCGATCCGCAGGAACCGCTGCCAGGCGTTGGCGCCGTCGACGTAGGCCGCCTCCTCGATCTCGTGGGGCAGGTTGCGGAAGGCGTTGCGCATCAGCAGCACGTTCATGGCGCCGACGGAGCCGGGCAGCACGACGCCGATCAGCGTGTTGTTGAGGCCGAGTTCGCGCATGGTGGTGAACTGGGCGATGATGATGCCCTCCACCGGCACCAGCATCGCGAGGACGAAGGTGAGGGTGGCGGCCCGGCGGCCCCGGTAGCGCAGCCGGGCCAGGGCGTAGCCGGCGAGTGCGGAGCCGGCGCAGTTGGTGACGACGCTCGCGCCCGCGACCTTCAGGGAGTTGAGGACGTAGTCCCACACGGGGATGGTGTCGGCGACCCGCTCGTAGTTGTGCAGGGTGGGATGTTCGGGCAGCAGGCTGGGCGGCGAGCTGAAGATGTCCTCGGTCGGTCCCTTGAGCGAGGTGGACAGCTGCCACAGGAACGGTCCGACGGCGATGGCGAGGACCAGCAGCAACAGGACGTACCGCAGGGCCAGTTCACCGATGCGGATGCGGCGCCCGTGCTCGTCGGCCAGGCGCGGGCCGGTGCCGTTCACGAGGCGTCCCTCCGGTCGGCGCGCAGGACGAGCAGCATCAGCGCGACGGTGACGGCGAACACGACGACGGACAGGGCCGAGGCGTAGCCGACGCGGCCGGTCAGGCCGGTTCCGGTGCGCTGGACGAGCATCACGAGGGTGGTGTCCTCGCCGGCCGGGCCGCCGTCGGGGCCGGCCATCAGGTAGACCTCGGAGAACACCTTGAAGGCGGCGACCGAGGACAGCGCGGCGACCAGCACCATCGTGGAGCGCACGGCGGGCACGGTGACGGTGAGGAAGCGGCGCACCGCGCCGGCGCCGTCCACGGCGGCGGCCTCGTGCAGTTCGCGCGGGACGTCGGCGAGCGCCGCCAGATAAATGATCATGTAGTAGCCGAGGCCCTTCCAGACCGTGACCGCCATGGCGCTCAGCAGGAGCAGCCACTGGTCGCTGAGGAAGCCGATCCGGCCGATCCCGACCGCCTCCAGCAGCGAGTTGACCAGTCCGCGTTCGTCGAGCAGCCAGACCCAGATCAGCCCGACGACGACGATGGAGGCGACCACGGGGGTGTAGAAGGCGGACCGGAAGAAGGTGATGCCGGGGATGTTCTTCTGCACCAGCAGGGCGAGCAGCAGCGGCAGCACGACGAGGGCCGGTACGACCCCGGCGATGTACAGGGTGCTGTTGCGCAGGCCGGTCCAGAACATGTCGTCGTGGACCAGCTCGCGGAAGTTGGCGAGGCCGACGAAGCGGCCCGGGATCAGGGTGCGGCGGTCCGTGAAGGAGTTGACCACCGTCGAGACGAACGGATAGAGCACGAAGGCACCGACGACCAGCAGCCCGGGGGCGGCGAACAGCCATGGGCTGGTGGGCAGTTGACGCCGCACTCGCGACACGCCGGCCATCCGGGTCAGCCCTGCTGCCCGAGCAGGGTGTCGCAGGCCCTGACAGCGTTGTCGAGCGCCGTCCGGGGGCTCTCCTTGCCCTGGAGCGCCTTGGCGACCTCGTTGCGCAGCGCGGTCTTCATCTGGTCGCTGAACAGGACGGGCGTGTAGTTGACCGCGCTCTTCAGCGACTTGGCGGCGGCGACCCGCACCCGGGTCACGTCGGTGCCGTCCTCCTTGGTGAAGTACGGGTCGTCCAGGGAGCCGGCGGTGCTGGGGAAGATGGCGACCTGCTTGGCGAAGGACATCTGGTTCTGCGCGTCGGTCACGAAGTGGGCGAAGGCGACGGAGGCCGCGGTGTGCTTGGTCCGGGAGTTGACCATCACGCCCATCACGTACATGTTGACGTGCCCGGTGCTGGTGATCTGGTCGGTGATGCCGATGTTCCTGTACAGGTTCGGCGCCTGCTTCTTGAAGTTGTCGAGGTCGAGCGCGCTGCCGGGGTTCATGGCGACGGCGCCGGTGAGGAACTTCTTGCCGGAGGACTCCGGGGTGGCGGTCAGCGCCTGCGGGTCGAGGGCCTTGGCGTCGAACAGCTCCTTGTACCTGGTGAGGAGTTCGACCCCCTTGGCGTCGTTGAAGGCGAAGCCGGTGCCCGCCTTGTTCATCAGCGCGACGCCGTAGCGGCCGAAGTCCTCGATGGTGGGGACGCCTGCGAGGGTGGCGACCTTGCCGTCGCTGCGCTCGGCCATCGTCAGCGCGTCGGCGAAGAGGTCGTCGTAGGTCCTCGGCGGCTGGTCGGGGTCGAGTCCGGCCTCGGTGAACAGGGACTTGTTGTAGAAGAGCGGCCCGGTGTTCAGGTACCACGGGAAGGCGTAGGTCCCGCTCATGCCCGGGATCCGGTGGCCGGCCCAGGCGCCGGCCAGGTATTCGGACCGGTACGTGCCCGCGGCCTTGTCGAGGTCGAGGGCGAGGCCCGCCTTGGCGAGCGGGGCGACGAGGTCCGGGGAGAGGTTGACGACGTCGGGCAGGGTGCCGCCGGCCGCGTCGGCGCTGATCTTGTCGGCGTAGCCCTCGGCCGGCTGGTCGATCCACTTCACGTGGGCGTCGGGGTACTTCTTCTCGAAGTCGGCGATCAGGCCCTCGAAGTACGGCTTGAAGTTCGCGCGCAGGTTCCAGGTCTGGAAGGTGATGTCGCCCTCGACCTTTCCCGAGGCGTTGGTCGCACCGCCGTCGTCGGACCCGGAGCCGCAGGCGCTCAGCGGCAGGGCGAGGACGGCGGCAGCGGCGAGGGCGAAGGCTCTGCGGGAGATACGCATGGTCCGTTGCTCCTTTGCAGCGAGGTCGGCCGAAGGTGCCGCGCCAGACCTTGCACGCCGTTTTGGCACCGCGTCAATGGATTCGGCTCAGCTAAAGTCATTAGTGGCTCAAAGCCCCTGCTCAGCAAAGCACTTGACCGGTATTGCGGCCGATCACTAATACGCTTTAGGGTGTTCGGACTCAAGCGCATTAGCTGATCACGGTCCCGACCGAATGAGGAAGTGAGTTGGCGGAGAAACGCGTCCCCGCGCGCCGGCCGACGATGAAGGACATCGCCCGCCGGTCCGGGGTCTCCGAGAGCGCGGTCTCCTTCGCGCTCAACGGCCGCCCCGGGGTGTCCGAGGCGACCAGGGCACGGGTGGAGCGGGTCGCCGAACAGCTCGGCTGGCGCCCCAGCACGGCCGCCCGCGCGCTCTCCGGGGAGGGCGCGGCGACCGTCGGCTTCGTCCTCGCCCGCCCGGCGCACTCCCTGGGCGTCGACTCCTTCTTCCTCCAACTGGTCTCCGGTATCCAGGAGGTGCTCGCCGAGCGCCATCTCGGCCTGCTCTTCCAGATGGCGGAGGACGTGGCCGACGAGTGCGCGGTCTACCGCCGCTGGTGGGCGGAGCACCGCGTCGACGGCGTCCTGGTCGTCGACCCGCGCGCCGACGACCCGCGCCCCGACCTGCTCGACGAACTCGGGCTGCCCGCGGTGGTGATCGGCGGCGCGCCCGACGAACGCCATCCGGGGCTCTCCACGGTCTGGGCGGACGACGCGGCCGCGATGGCCTCCGTGGTCGACGAGCTGACGGCCCTCGGCCACCGGCGGATCGTCCACATCGCGGGCCTGCCGGGCCTCGCCCACACCCAGCGCCGGGTCCGCACCCTGCGTGCCGAGGCCGAGCGGCGGGGGCTGACCGAGGTCCGTTCGGTCACCACCGACTACTCCGACGCCGAGGGCGCGGCCGTCACCCGCCGGGTCCTGCGCGCGGCCCCGCCGCCGACGGCCCTCATCTACGACAACGACGTGATGGCGGTCGCCGGGGTCTCCGCGGCGGCCGAGCTCGGCTACCGCGTCCCCGCCGACGTCTCCCTCGTCTCCTGGGAGGACTCGGCCCTGTGCCGCATGGTCAAGCCCTGGCTCTCCGCGCTGTCCCGCGACAGCGCGGAGTTCGGCCGCACCGCCGCCCGCGAGCTGACCACGCTCCTGGACGGCGGCTCGGCGCGGGCCGTACGGGTACCGGTGCCGCGCCTCAGGGTCCGGGGCAGTACCGCGCCCGCGGCGGTCCGCCCCGGCGAGGGGACCGGCTGAGAACCGGTGCGCACGTCCCCAACGGGGTGTGGGCGCAGGTGAGTTGATTCATCGGTCCGTTGGCGGAGGGACGGATCAGGTGGTCCGGCTCTCGACGTACCGCCGCGGACCGGGCACAGTTCTCCCTACCCGCCGCACCTACCGACGAGTACCGAGGAGCGCCCGTGACCAGCTGGGCCGGCCTGCCCGCGACCGAGACAGCCGCCGCCGTCCGCGGAAAGCGGGTGGCGCCCCGGGACGTGGTGGCCGAGCACCTGGAGCGGATCGCCCGGCTGGACGGACAGGTCGGCGCGTTCCGCAGGGTCCGGGCCGAGGCGGCGCTCGCGGAGGCGGACGAGGTCGCGGCACGCCCCGATCTCGCCGAACTCCCGCTGGCCGGTGTGCCGGTGGCCGTGAAGGACAACCTCGCGGTGCGCGGCGAGGCCCGTCGCAACGGTTCGGCGGCGACGCCGGACACGCCCGCGGACGCCGACCACGTCACCGTGGCCCGGCTGCGGGCGGCGGGCGCGGTGGTGGTGGGGCTGACGAACGTGCCGGAGCTGTGCGTCTTCGGTACGACCGAGGGCGTCCACGGCACGGCCCGCAACCCGTGGGACACCGGGCGCAGCGCCGGGGGCTCCTCGGGCGGCAGCGCCGCGGCGGTCGCGGCGGGGCTGGTGCCGATCGCCCTCGGCAACGACGGGATGGGTTCGCTGCGCATCCCGGCGGCCAACTGCGGTCTGGTCACCATCAAGCCGGGGTCCGGGGTGGTGCCGGCCGGGATCGGCAACGGCGACTGGTTCGGGATGTCGGAGAACGGCCCGCTGGCCACCACCGTCGAGGACACCCGGCTGGTGCTCTCGGTGCTGGCGGGGTCCGGGTTCGACCGCCCCGCGGAGCGGTCGTCCTACCGGATCGCCGTCTCGGTGCGCAGTCCGCTCACCGGGGTGAGCGTGGGCAGGCCGTATACGAACGCGGTCCGGGAGGCGGCCGCGCTGCTGGCGGGCGCCGGGCACGAGCCGCGGCCCGCCGAGCCGCCGTACCCGATGTCACTGGGTGTGACCTCGCTGCGGCACTGGACCGCGGGTACGGCAGTGGACGCCGAGGGGCTGGACCCGGCGCTGCTGAACCGGCGGACGCGGGTGCACGCGGCCGTCGGACGGCGGTTCGTCGGCGGGGTGCGCGGCGGCGAGACCCGGGACCGGCTGCGGGACCGGCTCACCCCGTTCTTCGCCGAGCACGACGTGCTGCTCACCCCGGCGCTGGCCCGCCGCTCCCCCAGGACCGGCCCCTGGCACGAGCGGGGCTGGCTGCGCAACGTGCTGGTCAACACCGGCTACTCGCCCCTCACCCCGCCCTGGAACCTCACCGGCTGGCCGGCCATGTCGGTCCCGTTCGGCACCCTGCCCTCGGGTGCGCCCTGCGCGGTGCAGCTGGTGGGACGGCCGGGCTCGGAGGCGGTGCTGCTGGAGGTGGCCGGACAGCTGGAGACCCTGCGGCCGTGGCAGCGGACGGCCCCGCTCGGCTGAGGGAGGGCCGCCGCCCGGGGCGGTTCACCGGGGGCGCACCCGCGGGTCACCGGGCGCGGTACCCGCGGGTCACAGGGCGCGGTGTCCGCGGCTCACAGGGCGCGGTACATGATGTGCAGGCCGACCGGTCCGTGCTTCGGGTGGTCGAAGGCGGCCGGGACCGTGCCGAGGACGGTGAAGCCCAGGGAGGTCCACAGGGCGACGGCGGGGTTGGTCTCGACGACGGCGTTGAAGACCATGGCGCGGTACCCGTGGGCCCTGGCCTCGGCGAGGACGTGCTCGGCGAGCGCGCGCCCGATGCCCCTGCCCCCTCGGTCGGGGTCGACCATGAAGCCCGCGTTGGCCACACCGGCCGCGGGTCCCCCGTAGTTGGGGGTGAGATAGGCGGAGCCGACGACGGCTCCGGTGGGGTCCTCGGCGACGTAGACGCGTTTCGCCGGGCTCATCCACAGGGCGCGGGCCGCCTGCTCCGAGGTCTCGGGGTCCCAGCCGTAGGTCTCGGCGGCGGCGACGATCCGGTGCCAGAAGGGCCAGATCTGCGGCCAGTCGGCCGCGGTGGCTTCTCTGATCAGCATGGGCGTGAGTCTCGCACGCCCATGCGCGTCGGCGATCGCGACGGCGCTGACCGGGGTCAGTCCACGCTGGGCAGGATGTGGGGCTCGGCGAGGTCCTCCTCGTAACCCGCGAGGCGGATCGGGGCGGACCGGGCCCACACGTCGAGGCTGCCGAGCTGTCCGGGCCTGCGGCCCGCGCGCTCCGTGCGTTCCTTGGGGCGCTGCTCGCGATTCGTCTTCTCCGGTGTCACCGCGCACTCCTTATGTGTCGGGTCACCCTCGGGGCGTACCGGACTGTCTGCGTACCGGTGCCGGGCGACCGCTCGGGTCTGGATGGAAGGCCAGTTCGGACGCGGTGGCGCCGGTAACTCACAAGAGAGCAGGCCGTTGTCTGCCGGCATGTCCCGGGACGGACGGTGGGTGTGGGTGGGACCCCTTGTTGCTGTCCGTCCCCTACAGATTAACCAAATGAGCACGCGCGCGCTCGATAGGGAGTGCAAACAAGGTGTAACTATCGCGAGTCACGGCGCACTTCAGCGACGGACAAATACCCCCTTTCATCACATGATGCCTTGTTTACGAATCACCCGCTCGGCCTACGCGCCGTGCAGTTCAGATCGCGTTGGCCGGGTCGAAAACTCGGCATGGTCGGGTGGCGCAGGACGAGGGCTGTCTCGCGGAAGGACTGACGCATGGAGCTGCGCAGCGTCGAGGAGCTGATGGATCTGCTGTACGCCTGCCGGCACCAGCGCGCGCTGCGCACCGCCGCGCTGCTGCGCCGCGGCCGCCCCGCCGACAAGGAGCTCCAGGTGGCGGGCCTGGTGCACGGCGCCGTGGAGCTGCCGGGTCCGGCCGGGGGCGCCGCGCGCGCGGTACGGCACCTGCTCGGGGAGCGCGTCTACCGCCTCGTCCGCGAGGACGGCACCGGCCACGGCGACGACGTGCTGCGGTTGCGGCAGGCCGAGGAGGAGAGCCGCACCGCGACCTTCGACGCGGGCGTCCTGGAGGACTGGCGAACCGTCCTGGAACTGGTCGCCGCCCGCAACTCCCGCCTCGGGGCTGTCGACTGACGGTCCGTCATGAGACGGTACGGCGATGACAGCGTCGTACGGGCTCAGCGGCAGGGCGGCCGTCGTCACCGGCGGCACGCGCGGGATCGGGCTCGCGGTCGCCGAGGCGCTCGCGGCGGCCGGGGCGCTGGTGTGCGTGAGCGCGCGGGACGCGGACGAGGTCCGGCGGACGGCCGCGGGGCTGGGCGGGATCGGCCTGGCGGGCGGTGTCGCCGAGCCGGAGCACGCCCGGGAGCTGACCCGGCTGGCACTGCGCGAGTTCGGGCGGCTCGACGTGCTGGTCAACAACGCGGCGACGAACCGGCCGTACGGTCCGCTCATGGACGTCGACCTCGGGGCGTGGCGGGAGGCGTTCACGGTCAACGTCGAGGCCCCGCTGCGGCTGACGCGGTGCGCGTGGCGGGGCTGGATGCGCGAGCACGGCGGTTCGGTGGTCAACATCTGCACGGAGGGCGCGACCCATGTCGGCCCCGACGTCGGCGCGTACGGCACCAGCAAGGCCGCGCTGCTCCATCTCACCCGGCAGCTGGCCGGGGAGCTGGCGCCCCGGGTGCGGGTGAACTCGGTCTCGCCGGGGCTGGTGCGCACGGAGATGGCGCGGTTCATGTGGGAGCCGCGGGAGGCGGAGATCGCCGACGGACTGCCGATGGGGCGGATCGGGGAGCCGGCGGACGTGGCGGCGGCGGTGCTGTGGCTGGCCTCGGACGCCGCGCAGTGGGTGACCGGCGCCGACCTGGTGGTCGACGGCGGCACCCGGGTGCGGGCGGCGCGGCCGGCCGGACCGGGGCCCGGGCCCGGCGGCCCCGGGCCCCAGGGGTCACCCGGAGGTCACCACTTGCCCGGCTCGTAGTCCTTCAGGAAGACCCCGTAGACGTCCTCGCCGTCCTCGCCGCGCACGATCGGGTCGTAGACGCGGGCCGCGCCGTCGACCAGGTCCAGCGGGGCGTGGAAACCCTCGTCGGCCAGCCGGAGCTTGTCGTAGTGCGGGCGTTCGTCGGTGATCCAGCCGGTGTCGACCGAGGTCATGAGGATGCCGTCGGCGTCGAACATCTCCTGGGCGCTGGTCCGGGTGACCATGTTCATGGCCGCCTTGGCCGCGTTGGTGTTGGGGTGGCCGGCGCCCTTGTAGCCGCGGCCGAAGACGCCCTCCATCGCGGAGACGTTCACGACGTACGACCGGCCGCGCGCGGCCTTCTTCGCGGCCGCGGCCATGGCCGGGCGCAGGGCGCTGATCAGGATGAACGGCGACGTGTAGTTGCAGAGCTGGGTCTCCAGCAGCTCCACCGGGGAGATCTGGTCGATGGTCTGCACCCAGGTGTTGCTGTCGACGACGTCCGGGACGAGGCCGCCCGCGTCGATGGCGGTGCCGTCCAGGTGGCGGGCCACACTGGCGTTGCCCGCGACGAGCGCGAGGTCGGCGACCTTCTGCGCGTCCAGGCCGCTGGTGCCGACCGGCAGCGCGGCGAGGCCGTCGACGGCGCCGGAGTTGAAGGCGCCGATGACGTGGTGGGCGGGGAGTTCGCCGGCGGGCAGCGGGGCGCTCTCGCCGCCGACCAGGGCGGCGTACGCGGAGGGCAGCCGGCGGACGGTCTGGGTCGCGTTGTTGATCAGGATGTCGAGCGGGCCCGCCGCGGCGACCTGCTCGGCCAGGGCGACGGCCTGGGCCGGGTCGCGCAGGTCGATGCCGACGATCTCCAGGCGGTGCAGCCAGTCCGCGGAGTCGTCCATCGCCGTGAAGCGGCGGATGGCGTCCTTGGGGAAGCGGGTGGTGATCGTCGTGTGGGCGCCGTCGCGGAGCAGCCGCAGCGCGATGTACATGCCGATCTTGGCCCGGCCGCCGGTGAGCAGGGCGCGCTTGCCGGTCAGGTCGGCGCGGGCGTCGCGCTTGGCGCGGTTGGTGCGGGCGCAGTCCGGACAGAGCTGGTGGTAGAAGTAGTCGACCTCGACGTAGCGGGCCTTGCAGGTGTAGCAGGAGCGCGGGCGCTGGAGTATCCCCGCGAACCGGCCGGCCTCGGTGACGGACGAGGGCAGGATGCCCTCGGTCTCGTCGTCGATGCGCTGGGCGGAGCCGGTCGCGGTGGCCTCGGTGACCGCCTTGTCGTGGGCGGTCTTGGCGGCGCGGCGCTCCTGGCGGCGGCGCTGCTTGACCGTGCGGTAGACGCCGGCCGTGGCCCGGCGCACCGCGATGGCGTCGGGGTGGTCCACCTCCAGCTCGTCGAGTTCGTCCAGCACGCTGAGGCAGACGGCGAGCCGCTCGGGGTCGATGCCGGGACCGTAGAGCACCGCGTCCACCGCGTCCTCGGCCGTCGAGCCGTCCTGTGTCACCGTCATCGCGCTGCCGCTTCCCTGGTCAACCACCGGCGCTCCGACTCGCGCCCGCTTTCGAACGGGGAATTTTACGGAGCGGCGGCCCCCATCACCAAACCCGCCCGAATACCGGATCCCGTCCGCCGGCGGTCACGGGCGGGACCGGGGCCCCGCCCCGGTGTCACGCGTCGCACAGGGTGATCAGGGAGTCGACCTCGTCGGTGACGGCGCGGGCGAGCAGGTCGAGGTCGGGGACGGCGGCGGCGTCGGCGACGAGGCCGTAGTGGACGTGGTCGCGGTAGGTGGAGACGGCGACGGCGAGGGACTGGCCGGGGGCGAGCGGGGCGAGCGGGTAGACGGCGGTGAGCGGGTGGCCGCCCAGGCGCAGGCCGAGGCCGGGCAGCGGGACGCTGGTGACCAGGATGTCGAACCAGAGCCGGGCGGCCTGGCTGACGAGCGGTCCGCCGAGCCGGTGCCCGAGCGCCGGCACGTGGTCGGCGAGCAGGGCGACGGCACCGGCGCCCCGGTTGGGGCCGGCGTCCTTGTTGCGGACCATCGCCGTACGGACGCGGTCGAGGCGGGCGAGCGGATCGGGGTCGTCGACCGGGAGCCGTATCAGGTAGCCGGAGAGCCGGTTGCCCTGGGGGGTGACGGTGCGCGGGCGCCGCCTGGAGACGGGGATGAGAGCGCGCGGGGCGACGCCCTCGGTGCCGTCGCCGCGCTCCTGGAGCCAGCGGCGCAGCGCACCGGCGACGACGGCGATCAGCACGTCGTTGACGGTGCCGCCGACGGCCTTGCGGACCCGGTGCACGTCGTCGATGTCGAGGTCGACCCCGGCGATGCTGCGGGTGCCGGTGGGCTCGGACCGCAGCGCGGCCGAGGAGCTGACCCCGAGCGCGGACAGCGCGACGGAGGCGCCGATGTCCAGGGCCCGGCCGACGTCCGCGAGGGCGCCCCGGACCAGCTCGGGCACCTTGCGCACGTCGGCCAGGGCCGGCAGGGACCGCGGCGGCTCGATGGCGCGGGGCGCGCGCTCGGGCAGGTCCAGCGGGTCCATGACACCCGCGGCCAGTTTGAGGGCGCGCAGCCCGTCGGCGAGGGCGTGGTGGAACTTGAACAGCACGGCGAAGGAGACGCCGTCCTCGCCGGGCAGGACATGGGCCTCCCAGGGCGGTCGGCCGCGCTCCAGCGGGCGTTCCATCAGCCGGCCGGCGGCGGCCTGGAAGTCGGCCGTGGGGGCGTGCAGCCGGACGTGGTCGAGGGGGTCGAAGTCCGGGTCGGTCTCGCGGGCCGCGCCGCCGAACGCGAGCGGCTGCCAGACGTCGCGGATCCGCATGCGCAGGCCGGGTACGGCCGCGGCGCGGGCCGCGAGCAGGTCGGCGGCGTGCGCGCCGGCGGTCGGCGAGTGCGCCGAGAACACGCCGAGCGCGCCGAGGTGCATCGGGTGCCGGTCGGACTCGATGTTCCAGAACGCCAGATCGAGAGGAGCGAGCAGATCAGCAGTCTCAGTCATCTATCGGGATGCCTCGCGTAGACGGAGGGTGGATCAGCAGTCAAACGCCGGGACGTGATTACGGTCAAGTACGATCACGCTACGCTCAGTTAACAGCAGATTAAGTCCCGCCTCCTCCGAAAGAGGCGGGGCTCAAGGGGCGTCTGAGGTCACCTCAGCGCCGGTGGCGCCGCCTCGGGTGACGTACCCCACTCTGACGGGCGCGGGCCGACCGTGAACGCCAGGGAGCGCAGGGAGCGCAGCGAACCGGTCGTCAGAAACGTCCGGCCGTACTCCGTTCCGTCGGTCCTGGCCGTCTGGATGTAGCGGTCGGTGGCGGAGGTGCCGGGCGCGGTGACGGTGAAGCCGCCGCTCGGCCAGTAACGGCGGTCGAGGCCGACCCGGACCCGGTCGAAGACCGGCGTGGACAGGCCCCAGGTGCCGTAGCCCGGCTGGACCGGGAACAGGCCGATGGACGACAGCACGTTCCAGGCGGACATGGTGCCGAGGTCGTCGTTCCCGGTCATCCCGGTCGGCCCGTCGGTGAAGAGGGTGAGCGCCGCGTGGACCACGTCGGTGGTCTTCCAGGGCTGGCCGGTGGAGAGGTAGGTGTACGGGGCGATGAGGTCGGGCTCGTTCATCGGGTTGTAGACGGCCGCGTTGTAGTAGGCGTACGCGTTGCCGTGCACCCACACCTCGCGCGCGGTGCGCGCCGGGTCGGCGAGCAGCCTGTCGTACGCGAAGAACGAGTCGAGCCGCCGGTTGGCGGCCTGCTCGCCGCCGATCAGGGAGATCACGCCGGGCAGGTCCTGCGGGACCATCCACTGGTACTGCCAGGCGGTGCCCTCGTGGAAGCCGATGCCGCGGGCCGGGTCGGGGTTGCCGGTGAAGGCGCCGGAGGCGTCGCGGGCGCGGAAGAAGCCGGTGGAGGGGTCGAAGACGTTGCGGTAGTTCTGCGCCCGGGTGGCGTAGCGGGCCGCGTCCTCGTCGTGGCCGAGGTCCCGGGCCATCCGGGCGAGCATCGCGTCGGCGAGCGCGTACTCCAGGGTGACGGAGGCGCCGTGGTCGTAGTCGGAGTCGCCGACCTTGGTGTGCGGGCGGCCCTTGACGTACGGCGCGAAGCCGTTCGCGAGGTACTCGGCGTTGGCCTCGCGGCCGACCCCGGGATTGGCCGCGGGCGGCACGCCGTCGGCGTTCTTCCTGAGCACCCGGTAGGCCCGCTCCTCGTACCCCTTGAGCAGGCCCAGCTGGTAGGCGGTGGTCAGGAACGGGGTGACCGGGTCGCCGGTCATGATGTTCGTCTCGACCGGGCCGTAGCCCCACTTGGGCAGCCAGCCGCCGTCCTCGTCGATCCTCAGCACCGACAGCGCCATGTCCCGGGCCTCGCGCGGGGCGAGCAGGGCGAGCAGCTGGGCCTGGGTGCGGTAGGTGTCCCAGAGCGACCAGTTCTGGTAGTAGGTGAAGCCCTCGGCGCGGTGGATCCGCCGGTCCCAGCCGGTGTAGCGGCCGTCGGCGTCGCCGCCGACGTTGGGCGCGAGGAAGCTGCGGTACAGGGACGAGTAGAACGTCCGGCGCAGGGCCGGTGTGCCGCCCTGGACCCGCACGCCGGCCAGCCGCCGCTCCCAGGCCGCGCGGGCCCGCCGGCGCACCTCGTCGAAGGAACGTCCGCCCTCGGCGCGCAGGTTGGCCTCGGCCCCGCGCGCGTCGACGTACGACAGCGCGGTGGTCGCCTCGACGGTACGGTCCCGGGTGGTGTCGAAGCGGACGTAGGCGCCGTCGGCTCCGGTGCGGGCGCCGGGGGTGAGGGCGGAGCCGTTCCAGGTGCCGTACGCGGTGAACGGGCGGCTGAAGCGGGTGACGGTGTACACGGTGTAGGGGGCGCTGTCGCGGCAGAAGCCGTGGCCGGTGATCCTCGTGCGCACGGTGTGGTCGTCGAGGATCTCGACCTCGCTGCTCACCGGCTTGTGCAGCGACTGGGCCGCGTTGAGCAGCACGTTGGCCCGGCCGGTGGCGGGGAAGGTGTAGCGCTGGACGCCGGTGCGGGCGGTGGCCGTCAGCTCCGCCTCGACGCCGGAGTCGAGGCCGACGCGGTAGTAGCCGGGGCTCGCCCGCTCGTCCTCGTGGCGGAACCCGGCGGCGTACCGGGCGTAGTCCGTACCCGTGACGTCACCGGTGGTGGGCAGCACGGGCAGGTCGCCGCCGATCGCGCAGCCCACGCCGGAGAGGTGGACCAGGGAGAAGCCGCGGATGCGGTGCTGGGAGTAGTCGTAGCCGGTGCTGTGGCCGGTGTCCGGGGAGAGCTGCACCATGCCGAAGGGCACGGCCGCGCCGGGGAAGGTGTTGCCCTCGTCCTGGCTTCCGATGAAGGGGTTCACCAGGTCGGTGAGGTGGCCGTCGGTCGGTTCGGCGGCCCCTGCGGCGGGGGTGGCGAGCAGCGCGGACGCTGTGAGCACCCCGGCCAGGCACAGCCGGGTGCGCCGGGTCCCTCTCATGTCGGATGACCTCCGAAGTTCGACATCGTTGTCTGCATCGTGAGGGGGAAAGGGCGAAAAGCCGGGTAGGCCGGGTTTCCGGCGTCCGGCGCGTCGCACACGCCGCGGGCCCGGCGCGCGAACGGCGCCGGGCCCGGGAGGAGGCGGTGGGGTTACGGGAGCGGAGGAGGCTGCGGGGTCACGAGACCAACTGCCCCTTGCCGAGGGCGATGACCCCGCCCTTGGACATGGTGTACAGCTCCGAGTCCCGGTCCGGGTTGACGCCGATCGTGGCGCCGGGCGGGACCTCGACGTTCTTGTCGAGGACGGCACCGCGCACCACCGCGCCGCGCCCTATGCGGACGTTGTCGTGCAGCACCGACCCCTGGACCACCGCGCCCTGGTCCACCCGCACGCCCGGGGAGAGCACGGACCGGGTGACCTGGCCGCGGATCAGGCAGCCCGCGCTGATGATGGACTCGCTGGCCATGCCACCGGCGTTGAAGCGGGCCGGGGAGAGCTGGTTGGAGTGGGTGTAGATGGGCCAGTTGCGGTTGAACAGGTTGAAGGCGGGCCGCTCGGCGATCAGGTCCATGTGGGCGTCGTAGTACGCGTCGAGGGTGCCGACGTCCCGCCAGTAGCCGCGGTCGCGGGTGGTCTCGCCGGGGACGTGGTTGGTGCCGAAGTCGTAGAGCCGGGCCTCGCCGCGGGCGGTGAGCTGGGGCAGGATCGAGCCGCCCATGTCGTGCACCGACGCTTCGTCCTCGGCGTCCCGCTGGAGGGACTCGACCAGGGCCTTGGTGGTGAAGACGTAGTTGCCCATGGACGCGAACACGTGGTCCGGGTCGTCCGCGAGGCCCGGCGGGTCGGCGGGCTTCTCCAGGAAGGTCTCTATCGTCTGCCCGTCCGAGCCCGGGGTGATCACGCCGAACGCCGAGGACTCGGTGCGCGGGACGCGGATGCCCGCGACCGTGACCCCGGCACCGCCCTCGATGTGCTGCTGGAGCATCTGCCGGGGGTCCATCCGGTAGACGTGGTCGGCGCCGAACACCGCGACGTACTCCGGCTGTTCGTCGTGGACGAGGTTGAGGGACTGGAGGATGGCGTCGGCGCTGCCCAGGTACCAGCGCGGGCCGAGCCGCTGCTGGGCCGGGACCGGGGTGACGTAGTTGCCGAGCAGGCTGGACATCCGCCACGTGGTGGTGATGTGCCGGTCCAGCGAGTGGGACTTGTACTGCGTGAGCACACAGATGCGCAGCACGTCCGCGTTGACGAGGTTGGACAGGACGAAGTCGACGAGGCGGTACGTACCGCCGAAGGTCACCGCTGGTTTGGCCCGGTCGGCGGTCAACGGCATCAGGCGCTTGCCTTCCCCGCCCGCGAGCACGATCCCGAGTACCGAAGGTCCACCACGACGCACGGCCGCTCCCCTCACCCTGGTGCTCCATCCCTGCCCGAGGAGCACACCCGCTAAGCCTGTACCGGGTTCCGGTCGGACAGGCGGCCTGTTCGTCACGCCTGCTTGAGGATCTCCTCGTAGAGCCGGACGGTACGGCGGGCCACCGCGTCCCAGCCGAACTCCCCCACGGCACGCTCGCGTCCGGCCTCGCCCATCCGCCGGGCCGTCCCCCGGTCGCCGACGACCGCGTCCAGCGCCCGCGCGAGCCCCGCCTCGAAGTCGTCGTCCAGATCGACCAGCAGGCCCGTCCTGCCGTCCTCGACGACCTCCGGGATGCCGCCGACCCGGGACGCCACCACGGGCGTACCGCAGGCCATGGCCTCCAGGTTGACGATGCCGAGCGGTTCGTACACCGACGGGCAGGCGAACACGGCCGCGTGGGTGAGGAGTTGGATCACGTCCGCGCGCGGCAGCATCTGCGGGATCCAGTGCACGCCCTCCCGGACCCGGCTCAGTTCGGCGAAGAGGTCGCGGAACTCCCGGTCGATCTCCGGGGTGTCGGGCGCGCCGGCGCACAGCACGACCTGTGCCGCCGGGTCGATGTCCCGTACGGCGCGCAGCAGATGCGGGACGCCCTTCTGGCGGGTGATCCGGCCGACGAACAGCACGTACGGGCGGTCCGGGTCGACGCCGATCCGGTCGAGGACGTCGGTGGAGCGGTCGGGCCGGTACAGGGCGGTGTCGATGCCGTTGTGCACGACGTGGACCCTGTCCGGGTCCAGCGCCGGGTAGCAGCCGAGGATGTCCTCGCGCATGGCCCCGGAGACGGCGATCACGGCGTCGGCGGCCTCGACGGCGCTGCGCTCGGCCCAGCTGGACAGGGCGTACCCGCCGCCGAGTTGCTCGGCCTTCCAGGGGCGCAGCGGCTCCAGGGAGTGCGCGGTGACCACGTGCGGGATGCCGTGCAGCAGCTTGGCGACATGGCCGGCGAGGTTGGCGTACCAGGTGTGGGAGTGGACGAGTTCGCGGCCTTCGAGGCCGGCCGCCATGGCGAGGTCCACGGAGAAGGTGCGCAGCGCGTCGTTGGCGGTGTCCAGGGCGGGCCAGGAGCGGTGCCGGACGACGCCGACCCCGCGGCCCTCGCCCCAGCAGTGCACCTCCAGGTCCACGAGGGGCCGCAGCTCCCGGGCGAGGAACTCCACATGGACGCCCGCACCGCCGTACACGTCCGGAGGGTACTCCCGGGTCAGCAGTCCGACTCGCACCCGCAACCCCCTGGTTCTCACCGCCGGTTGGTCCATGGTCACCCAGATGCGGCGCGCGGGGAAGAGCCCGGTGGTTGTGTGAAACAACAGTCACCGCAGACCCCGCCGCCCGGTACCCGGTAGTAGAGGCAGCAGCTGCGGCGCCGGAAGGCGGTGCCGGTGCGGGTGCCGGTGGCGCTCAGCAGCGGGTGCGCGAAGAGGTCCGCGGTGAGGGCGCGGGACCGGGCGGCGACGTCCGCGCGTCCGTTGGCCCGCGCCCAGCGGTCCAGCTCCCGGGCCGCGCCGGCCAGCGCGGAGCCCGCGTTGCCCCGCAGCAGCCCGGTGGCGAGGCCGTGCCGGGCCCGCAGGGCGGCCCCGAGGGGTTCGAGATGGCCGTGCAGGACGGCGTCCGCGAGCAGGGCCGCGTCGGCGGCGCCGGGCAGCGGGCGCGGGTCGGTCAGCCAGAGGTCGTCGGGGGCGGTGGCGGCCGCGTCCCAGCGCAGCAGGCGGGGGGCGAGGTCGGGCAGGCGGCCGTAGACGACGGCGCAGCCCAGGGCGGCCGACCAGAGGCGCGCGGCCAGCGCCTGGTGCGCGATCGAGGCGGCGACCCGGGCCTCGGGAGCACGCAGGCGGCCCGCGACGAGCCCGACGCGGAGAGTCAGCGGATCCGGGTAGCCGTCCGGCCCCGGACGCTCGTACGCCTGCGCGAGCGTCGGCAGCCCGCCGGTCCGCGCCGCCGCCCGTTCTCCGGCCGCCGGTCGGAGCGTCCGCAGGACGGAGAAGCCGCCGAGCGGGCGGAGCGCGGCGAGATCGGGGTCCAGGTCCACGAGGAGCAGTAGTACCAGGGGCGGAGCCGGTCCGGACGTGCGGGCCTCCACCCCCCGTCACCCACCCTGGGGATGATCGGGACCCTTTCGTACTCCATCGGCAGTACGACCCATTGGGTGCTCAGGTACGACGACGGGAAGCGGCCGGCCCGGCAGAGTGTTGTTCATGGAAGCCGACCGTTCACCGCGCCGGGCCGCGGGGCCCTGCCAGACGCCGAGGAGCCGTGCATGAGCGCCCTCGCGCTGTCCGTGCTGCTGTCGTTCGTCTCCGCCGTCGCCTACGCCGGCGGGGCGATCGTGCAGGAGCAGGTCGCGGTCTCCTCCCCCGGCGAGCAGTGCGCGCCGTTGCGCCGCCCGAGCTGGTGGGGCGCCATGGCGCTCAACGGCCTCGGCGGCCTGCTGCACGTCGTGGCGCTGGCCTACGGCCCGCTGAGCCTGGTGCAGCCGCTGGGCGCGCTCACCATCGTGTTCGCCCTGCCGATGGCGGCCCTGTTCGTCGGCCGCAGGGCCGGTTCCACCGCCTGGCGGGGCGCCGTCATGGCCACCGCCGGCCTGGCCGGTCTGCTCTCCCTGGTCGGCACCTCCGACTCGCAGACCCTCGCCTCCGCCGGACGGTTCGGCGTCGCGCTGGTCACCGGCGGGGCGGTCGTCGCGCTGATGATCGCGGGCCGGGCCGCCCACCGGCATCCGGCGGTGCGCAGCATGCTGCTCGCCACCGCGTCCGGCATCGCCTTCGGCATGTCCTCGGTGTTCACCAAGGTCGTGGCGATCGACTGGGACGGCGGCGTCGCCGTCGCCGACCTGCTCTGGCTGGGCGTGATCGGCGTCTACGCGGTCGCGGGCGTCCTGCTCTCCCAGGCCTCCTACCGCAGCGGCGGCCTCGCCGCCCCGCTGGCCACCCTGACCGTGGTCAACCCGGTGCTGGCCGCGGCGGTCGGCATCACGATGTTCGGCGAGACGTTCCGCTACGGCACGACCGGCACCCTGCTGGCCCTGGGCTGCGGTGTGGTGGCGGCGGGCGGTCTCATCCTGCTGACGACCGAGCGCCTCGACAGCACGCCGGGCACGGCGGAGCGGGTGCCGGAGCCGCCGGCCGAGGTCTCCCCCGAGCCGCTGGTGGAGGCGCTGGTCGAACTCGCCGAGGCGGGACTGGCCGAGGCGGGAGCGGCCGAGGCGCCGACGGCCAGGGCCGGACGTGCGCAGGCGGGGCCGGCGGGAGTCCGGCAGGCCGAGGCCGGGCCGCTCGCCGTCGCCGCGGACCACGGGGCGGGCCCGGCGCGGATCACGATGCCGCAGCAGCGGACGGCGCCCCCGGCCGGGGTGGACGACATCCTGCTGCCCGCCGCGGACTATGTGCGGGGCCCGCTGCTGGACCGGCACCGCACCCGCGTCACATCCTGACGCCGCCGGCCCGGAGGTAGGCGAGCGGGTCGACGTCGGAGCCGAAGGCGGGCCCCGTCCGCACCTCGAAGTGCAGATGCGGGCCCGTGGTGTTGCCCGTGGAGCCCGAGCGGCCGATCCGCTGGCCGGTGGAGACGTGCTGCCCGGCCCGCACGGAGATCGCCGAGAGGTGGGCGTACTGCGTGTACCGGCCGTCGGCGTGCCGGATCACCACCTGGTAGCCGTAGGAACCGCCCCAGCCCGCCGTGACGACCTCGCCGGTCTCGACCGCCCTGACGGAGGTGCCGGTGGGCACGAGGAAGTCGACGCCGGTGTGGTAGCCCTTCGACCAGTGCGAGCCGGACGCGTGGTACGGCGTGCCGATCGGGGCGTCGACCGGCGCGACCAGCGAATGCCCGGTGTGCGTCGAGGTCTTCTTCGTCCCGGTCCTCGCCTTGGCCTTCGTACCGGACCCGGCCTTGTTCTTCGCTTCGTCCTTGCCCTTCCGGTCCGTCGTGGCCTTCGCGTCGGCCTTCGCCTGCTCCGCCGCCCGGCCCGTCAGGTTCAGACGCTGCCCCGGCAGGATCAGGTCGGGGTCGGAGCCGACGGTGGTGCGGTTGGCCGCGTAGAGCCGGTGCCAGCCGCCGTCGACGTCGTGGTCCTCGGCGATCCCGGAGAGCGTGTCGCCGTGCACCACCGTGTACATCCGGGCCTTGCCGGCCCGGGACTGCGGTGTGGTCTGGGGCTGTACGTCCCGCACGGAACCCTGCGCGGCACTCTTCGCGGAGGACTTCTCGGCGGTCTTCTCGGCGGCCGTCTCCGCGGCCTTCTCCGTGCTCTCGCCCGTGCTCTTCGCCGACTTCGTGCCGGCGGGGCGGTGGGCGGCGGTGTCGGTGTGCACGTCGGGGGTGTCGCCGCCGCGGGTGAGCCCGGCCCGTACCGAGCAGACCGGCCAGGCGCCCGGCCCCTGACCGGCGAGGACCTTCTCGGCGACGGCTATCTGCTGGTCCTTGGTGGCGAGGTCGGCGCGCGGCGCGTACCGGGTGCCGCCGTAGGCCTCCCAGGTGGACTGGGTGAACTGGAGGCCGCCGTAGAAGCCGTTGCCGGTGTCGATGCTCCAGTCGCCGCTGGACTCGCAGGCGGCGACCTTGTCCCAGGTGGACGCGGAGGCCGCGTCGGCTCCCGAGGCCGCGGCGAGCGGGATCGCCAGCCCGGCGCCGCCCGCCGTCACGGTGAGCGAGGCGCGGTTGATCCTGCTGGGCTGGTACCGGCGGTGCCGGCCGCGTTCGGCCATGTCTGAAGCCCTCTCGCCACGCGCGTCAGGAAGGCCAAAAGTAAGCGCTCCGAACAGGCCATGACAAGACGGCAATCAGCCGCCTCAAAGTTGACATCTCGTCATGTGCGGCGCGGCGGACGCTTCTTGGCTCCGGCACCCGGGCCGCGGCGGATTCGAAGCGTTTGGCGAGGCTACTGAGGCGTCGGCGCGTGTGGTCCGTATCTCCCAGTGCGGCCGGTCGGACGGCGAGTCGGGATGGCCTTTGGGCGATACTGGCGGACACGGGGGCGGCAGCACCTTTTGCACGTTGTACAAGATCGACTCGATCTTTGAGGAGCAGGCGGTATGAGCACTTCGGCGCAGATCGGCGTCACGGGCCTGGCGGTCATGGGCCGCAACCTCGCCCGGAACTTCGCGCGCAACGGCTACACGGTGGCGTTGCACAACCGCACGGCGTCGCGGACGCACGCGCTGGTGGAGGAGTTCGGGAACGAGGGCGACTTCATCGCGGCCGAGACCGCCAAGGAGTTCGTCGAGGCGCTGGAACGGCCCCGCCGACTGGTCATCATGGTCAAGGCCGGCGGCCCGACGGACGCGGTGATCGAGGAGTTCGCACCGCTCCTGGAACCCGGCGACATGATCATCGACGGCGGCAACGCCCACTTCGCGGACACCCGGCGGCGCGAGAAGGCGCTGCGCGAGCAGGGCATCCACTTCGTCGGCATGGGTGTGTCCGGCGGTGAGGAGGGCGCGCTGAACGGGCCGAGCATCATGCCGGGCGGGCCGAAGGAGTCGTACGACTCGCTGGGCCCGATGCTGGAGAAGATCTCGGCGAAGGCGGCCGACGGCGCGCCCTGCGTGACGCACGTGGGGCCGGACGGCGCCGGGCACTTCGTGAAGATGGTGCACAACGGCATCGAGTACGCCGACATGCAGCTGATCGGCGAGGCGTACCAGTTGCTGCGCGATGTGGCCGGGTACTCCCCCGCGCAGATCGCGGACATCTTCCGCACCTGGAACACGGGCCGGCTCGACTCGTACCTGATCGAGATCACGGCCGAGGTGCTGGCGCACGTGGACGCGGCGACCGGCAAGCCGTTCGTGGACGTGGTGGTGGACCAGGCCGAGCAGAAGGGCACCGGCCGCTGGACGGTCCAGATCGCGCTCGACCTGGGTGTGCCGGTGTCGGGCATCGCCGAGGCGGTCTTCGCGCGGTCGCTCTCGGGCCACGCGGGTCTGCGGGCCGCGTCCGGCGACCTGGCCGGGCCGAAGCCGAAGGCGCTGTCGGAGACGGAGGCGGCGGCGTTCGCCGACCGCGTGGAGCAGGCGCTGTACGCGTCGAAGATCGTGTCGTACACGCAGGGCTTCCACGAGATCCAGGCGGGCAGCGAGGAGTACGACTGGGACATCGACCTCGGTGCGGTGTCCTCGATCTGGCGGGGCGGCTGCATCATCCGGGCCGCGTTCCTGGACCGGATCCGTGCCGCGTACGACGCGCGGGCGGACCTGCCGAGCCTGCTGTCCGACGAGACGTTCGCCGGGGAGATCGCGGCGGCGCAGGACGACTGGCGCGAGGTGATCATCGCGGCGACCCGGGAGGGGGTGGCGGTGCCCGGGTTCTCGGCGGCGCTGGCGTACTACGACGCGCTGCGTGCGGAGCGGCTGCCTGCGGCGCTCACGCAGGGGCAGCGGGACTTCTTCGGGGCGCACACGTACCGGAGGGTGGACCGGGAGGGCGCGTTCCACACGCTGTGGGGCGGCGACCGGAGCGAGGTCACGGCGTGACGGACGGTTCGGCCGGCTGGTGACGGACGGATCGGCCGGCTGGTGACGGACGGTTCGGCCGGCTGAAGGGGCGCGGGTGAGCTGCGGTTTCGCGCGGCTGCCCGCGCCCCTGGTCGTTTCAGGTGAGCGGCGGGCCCGGCTCAGGGGCGGGCACGGGTTCCGGTCCGGGCGGGATCGGGGACGGCGCGGGACCGGGTGGCGGGGTGGGGCCCGGTGGCGGGGTGGGCACGGGGCCCGGGCCGGGTGGCGGCGGGGTGGGGGCCGGGCCGGGGCCCGGAGGTGCCGGGGTGGGTTCGGGGCCCGGGGGCGGTTCGGGGGTGGGGACCGGACTGGGGTAGGGGTCCGGGGGCTCCGGGGCCGGGCCGGGCGGCGGGCCCGGGGACGCGGGGTCGGGGTACGGGTTCGTCATGGTGTCCTCCGGCCAGTGGCTCGACTTCACCTCTGGGGGTCTACTGCCCACGTACCCGACCGGCGCCCGCGCACTCACCCGGGTGGCCCCTCAGCCCGTGCGCACCGCCTCCGCGCCGGCCGCCAGGGCCGGGCGCGGGCTGGACAGGACCGGGACCGCCGTCGTGGTCAGCCGCTGGGCGGGGGCCATGGAGCCCTGGGCCAGCAGGATGACGTCGGCGCCGGTGACCGCGTCGGCGGCCGCGGCCACCAGCCGGGCGCAGCCGTCGAGGTCACCGGCCTCGAAGCGGTCCCAGGCGCCCTCGACGACCCGGGCCCGCGCGGTGACCGGGCGGCCGGCCCGGCGGGCCTCGTCCTCGACCAGCGCCAGGGTGGGGGCGAGGGTGCTCTCGACGGTGGCCAGTACGGCGATCCGGGCACCGGCCGCCACGGCCGCCGCCGCCATCGGGCGGTCGCCGCGGACGACGGGCACGCCCACCTCTGCGGCGGCGCGTTCCGCGACCTCGCCGATCGTCGAGCAGGTGCAGAGCACGGCGCGTACGCCGTCGGAGGCGGCCCGGCGCAGTGCCGCGGTGACGTCCGCCCGTACCGCCTCGGGTCCCTCCGCGCGGGCCCTGGCCAGCAGTTCCGGCGCCACGACGTGCCGTAGTTCCAGGCCCGGCCAGTCCTCGTCGCGCAGGGCGTCGAAGACGGGGACGTGCAGGGCGGAGGTGTGCAGGAGAGCGAGGGTCACCGGTGTCCTCAGAAGCGGCCGGGGTGGGCGATCAGCCATTCCTTCGCCGCGCGCAGCAGCTCGGGGTCGGGCGTCGGGGCCACGTCGGGGTGGCGCTCGGCCCACCGGACGACGTACGGGCAGAGCGGGGCGACGGGGACCTCCTCGCGCTCGGAGACGGCGTAGAGCTCGCGGGCGAGGGAGCCCGCGATGCCCTTCCCCTCGTGCGCCGGTTCCACGATGGTGTGGACGGGGACGAGGGCCGGGGAGGGCGACTCCAGCACGAAGTACTCGATGTGGCCGACGACCTCGCCGTCGGCGACGGCTTCCAGACGGCCCGCCGCCCGGTCGTCGCGGATCTCGATGTCGCTCATGTCGCCCTCCTGGTCGGCCGGTCAGGCCGGGACGGCCTGCGGGCTGCGCTCCTGGTCCGAACCGGGTACCGGCTCGGACGGGTCGGCGCCGAGAGCCACGGCACGGTTGCGCCGGTCGACGTGCACGACCCGTGGCCGGAGCGTACGCGCCTCGGCGTCGGTCACCTGAGCGTAGCTGATGATGATCACGAGGTCGCCGGGGTGCACCAGGTGGGCGGCGGCCCCGTTGATCCCGACGACCCCCGAGCCCCGCTCCCCCTCGATGACGTACGTCTCCAGCCGGGCGCCGTTGGTGATGTCGACGATATGGACCAGCTCACCGGGAAGCAGGTCGGCCGCATCGAGCAACTCGGCGTCGATCGTCACCGATCCCACGTAGTGCAGGTCGGCCTGGGTGACGGTGGCCCGATGAATCTTGGACTTGAACATGGTGCGCAGCATGTCGGTCTCCTGAAGGACGGCTCCCTGCCTGCTTTCTGCAGGTCAAGGGCGCCCAGAACTGTACATGGGCACCCCTTCGGCTCGAAGACCTGGAGGGAGACCGGGTGCTGCCGCGCCCGGACGGGCCGCTCACCCCATGCACGTGCACCGTCGGCCGGCTCCACCCGACGGTGCACGGAGACGCAGGCCACCGAAGCACGAGGGAAAGGTGGCAGGAACCGTCCGCTCGCGCTTCCTTCACCGCGAGCGGCCATGAAACGGACTCCCGCCGACTACGCCGAAGCTCTGCCGAATCGACGCATGTGTTCTCGGCGTTCTCGGCGTTCTCCCAGGCCGGCAAAGAGAGGTGACGCGACCTCAGATGGTCGGGGTGTCGTCCACGACCGGCCTGTGTATCTCGACGACCGGCTTCCACCCCGCGGAGAACTCTATGAAGTCCGCACGGGTGGGGTAGGTGTCGATCGCGCGACGGTCACGCTTGACGGCGTCGCCCCCCTTGCGCCCGCGGGGAATCTGCTCCTCGAAGATGTCGACCTTCACGTCGGGAACCTCCTTGAGGCCCTGGCGCCAGATCTGCACGATGTCGGCGCCGAAGGCCTGCCGGGCCGCAGCGTAAAGGGCCGTGAGGGCCCCCTTGTCCCCACCAGGGACGAAAAGCGCCAGGTCCAGCACGACACCCGCGGACTGGAGGACCTCGATGGTCACCGAGCCGTTCTCGTCGGCCAGGTAGATTCCGGCTTCATTCTCGTCGCCGGGAAGGCAGGAGACCTCTTCCTGGAATACGGTCCTGGCCGTGATCGAGCCGCCCTCGAAATCCTCACCGGACCTGGTCAGAAAAGCAGGGACATAGCAGTCGGGAAGCTTGAGTTCTGCCGTGTCGGCGGAAATGAAGATCCTGTCCTTCACACCGAGCTTCGTCACCTCTTCCAGCGAGAGGCGGCGAGCAGCGATTTTCTCCGTGTTCACGATTTCCCTTTCAGGTTGCACTGTCCCTCCGAACAGGGACGCTATCACGAAACCACGAGGTCAACTCCCCAGTAATCTGCGGGTAAATGGCCTTCGCAGACCTGCGCGAGAGGACACCGAAGCGAGTGCCACTCGACCGGTTTGGGCAGCACGAAGGAACTAAGGGACAGTTTAGGGAGATATCGCCCATATCACCTGCGGGGAGGTTGCGGTGAGGTAAGGCGATTCATTCGCCGTGCGCATCTCGAAGAGCGCAGCGAAAACCAACCGGACAGCCCGGCAACGCAACAGCAGAGACCCCACCGGCGACATCCGGACGGAGCGCGAACAAGAAGTCGCTCACTTCCGCGCCCCTTCGGCCAGGGCTTCGGCGCAGCCGACCGACGCCAGGCCGCCGGCGTCGCGTCGTGTCGGGCGGGGTTCGGTCACCCCGAAGATCCTCACGGCGGGAGTCGCCCGCGACCGGCCTCGGATCGGCCGCGGCACCGCTGTGGCCTGTCGCCGGGAAAGCCAAGGGGGGCGGTCGGCAGTTGCCGACCGCCCCCCTTGGAGAATGCGGACCTGTCGCCCCCCGGGATCGACGCGCGTCCGTCGCGCCGTCGGCTTCGGTCAGCGGCTGCCGCGGTAGTAGGTGACGTCCCAGTGCGAGCCCTCCCGGGCGTAGACGTTCCCCGCGGCCGACTTGTACTGCTTCGCACCGTCACCGCGCACACCGGCGTAGCGGAACTTGTGGGTGATGTACGAGTCCACGCACGAGGTCAGCTTGATGTCGACCTTGTAGCCGTTCCAGTGGCTGTAGGTCCCGGCGGCGTGCCCCTTCTCCGTGCCGGCGGTGAGTGTCACGACACACCTGCTGGCCTTCTTGAAGTCGCTCACCCCGGCGACGGTGCTCTTGTTGATCTGCTCGAAGGAGGTGCACTTGCGGTTGTTGCGGTTGCTGCACCTGCCCGAGGACACCCACGTGACCCCCGCCCGCGTCAGCTGCCGTTCGGCGGCCGACTGCGAGTACTTCGCGGGCGCGGCGGTGGCGGCGGGCACGGCTGCTGCCAGCAGCCCGGCGCTCAGCAGTGCGACTGAAGCGGCGAGTGCGGCCGGACGGGCCATGAAGCGACTCATGGGGCGTCGTTCCTCTCCTGAGGGATTGAGTGACGACTGATTCACTGCCCGCGGGAAATGTGCCGCATACCGTTGCAGGACGGCGCACAGTAGTGCAGATCGGCACCCATGATCCCCGGCGTACGCCCGGATCGGGAAGGTCCGCAATTTACTTATGAGCGGTTGAACAGTTCAGACTGATAAACCTAGTGTTAGTAGATGTGACGACAGACATAACCGTCGGCAGTGACGTCTCACGGCTCGCTGCCGGGCTCCGGGTCTCGGTGGGGCGGATGACGCGGCGGCTGCGGCAGGCGCACGCGGTGGGTGACGTCTCACTGTCCGGGGTGTCCGTGCTGGCCCGGCTCGCCACCGACGGGCCGGACACCCCGACGGCCCTCGCCGAGGCGGAGCGGGTCCGGCCGCAGGCCATGGCCAGCACGCTCGCGCAGCTCGAACGGCGCGGCCTGGTCCGCCGTACCCCCGACCCCGCGGACGGGCGGCGGAGCATCCTGGCCGTCACCGAGGACGGGCGGGCGATGCTGGCCGAGCGGCGCTCGGAGTCCGTACAGCGGCTCGCGGTCGTCCTCGGCAGGTTCTCCGCCGAGGAACGGGCGACGCTCGCGGCGGCCGTGCCGCTGCTCGACCGGCTGGCGGAGCGGCTGTGAGCCCCCGCCCGCGGCCCGGCCTGCCGCGCTCGGCCCGCCTCCGGGACACTCCGGTCGGGCCGGGGTACAAGTGGGTCGCGCTGTCGAACACCACGCTCGGCGTGCTGATCGCCACGATGGACGCGTCGATCGTGATCATCTCGCTGCCGGCGATCTTCCGGGGCATCGGCCTCGATCCGCTCGCGCCGGGCAACATCGGCTACCTGCTCTGGATGATCCTGGGCTATCTGCTGGTGTCCGCCGTGCTGGTGGTCGTGCTCGGGCGGCTCGGCGACATGTTCGGGCGGGTGCGGATCTACAACCTCGGCTTCCTGATCTTCGCGGGTGCCTCGGTCGCGCTGTCGCTCGATCCGTTCCGGGCCGGGGCGGGGGCGCTGTGGCTGATCCTGTGGCGGATCGTGCAGGCCTTCGGCGGCTCGATGCTCACCGCCAACTCGGCCGCCATCCTCACCGACGCGTTCCCGGCCCGGCAGCGCGGCATGGCCCTCGGTATCAACCAGATCACCGCGCTCGCCGGGCAGTTCCTCGGTCTGCTCGCGGGCGGTCTGCTCGCCGCGGTCGACTGGCGTGCCGTGTTCTGGGTGAGCGTCCCGGTCAGCATCACCGGGACCGTGTGGTCGTACCTGAGTCTGCGCGAGACCTCGACGGGGCGGCCGGGGCGGATCGACTGGCTGGGCAACCTCACCTTCGCGGCCGGCGCCGGCATCCTGCTGGCGGGCATCACCTACGGCATCCAGCCCTACGGCGACAGCGCCACCGGCTGGGGCAACCCGTGGGTGCTGGGCGGTCTGATCGGGGGCACCGTCCTGCTGCTGGCCTTCTGTGTCGTCGAACGGCGGGTCGCCGACCCGATGTTCGACCTGGCGCTGTTCAAGGTGCGGGCGTTCGCGGCCGGCAACCTGGCCGCGCTGCTGACCGCGATCGCGCGCGGCGGGCTCCAGTTCATGCTCATCATCTGGCTCCAGGGCATCTGGCTGCCGCTGCACGGCTACGACTTCGAGGACACCCCGCTGTGGGCCGGCATCTTCATGCTCCCGCTGACCCTCGGCTTCCTGATCGCGGGTCCCGTCTCCGGCTATCTGTCGGACCGGTTCGGCGCCCGGCTGTTCTCCACCGCCGGGCTGGTGGTCGTCGTGCTGTCCTTCCTCGGGCTGCTCGCACTGCCCGTCGACTTCGACTACGGCCTGTTCGCGGCGCTGCTGCTGCTCAACGGGCTCGGCCAGGGCATGTTCTCCGCGCCCAACACCTCCTCGATCATGGGCAGCGTGCCGGCCGAGTACCGGGGCGTCGCCTCGGGCATGCGCTCGACCTTCCAGAACTCCGGTACTGCGCTGTCCATCGGCGTCTTCTTCTCGCTGATGGTGTCCGGGCTCGCCGCCTCGCTGCCCGGGACGCTGAAGAGCGGGCTGACCGCGCACGGCGTGCCGGCCGGCGCGGCCGAGCACGCGGCGTCGCTGCCGCCGGTGAGCACGCTGTTCGCGACGTTCCTCGGGAACAACCCGATCCAGCACCTGCTGGCCTCGGAGGGTGTCCTCGGCCATGTCACCGAGGCCCAGCGGAACGTGCTGACCGGCCACACCTTCTTCCCGGAGCTGGTCTCCGGGCCGTTCCACCACGGGCTCGCCATCGTGTTCGGCGTGGCGGCGGGCATGGCCCTGGTCTCCGCGGTGGCCTCCGCCCTGCGCGGTGCCCACCGGCCGGGGAACGACCGGGCGGAGCCGAAGGACCGGCCGCCCGCGCGGACGGCGCGGTCCCGGCACGACGCGCCGTCCTGACGGCGGTCAGGGGTAGGAGGCGAGGTTCGCCACGTTGGTCGAGGAGTTGGACGGCCCTCCGGTGTTGTTGACGACGTGGGTGATGGTGCCGGTGCCGCCGAGGGAGACCGTCACCATGCTGGTGAAGCGGACGCCGGAGGTGTTCGGTGCCTCGATGGCGCGGGCGGCGACGACGCTCGGGTCGACGTTGAAGTAGCAGTAGCTGCCGAGGCCGTACGCCTGGTGGCTGGTGACGGAGTCGGCGACCTTGTAGGCCGCGTAGCCCTGGGTGGAGCCGTTCGTCCAGGCCGCCTGGCCGGGCGGGTCGTACGGCATCTCGTTCTGGTAGAAGTACGTGCGGCCGCCGTTGCCGTTCCAGACGGTCTGGTACTTCTGGAAGTGCTCGACGAACAGGCCGTACATGGTGACGTCGTCGCCGTTGACGACCAGGCCGGTGTCGGCGGTGTTGCTGGTCCAGCCGACGCCGCTGCCGTGGTCCGCGCGCCAGATCCACATGTGGTCGCCGATCACGTCGTCGCTGTTGACGACCAGGCTGGTGGTGGCCTTGCCGACGCCCGCGCCGCCGACCCGGAAGTACACGTCGTGCAGCGAGGTGGGGTCGGTCGCGTGCGAGGCGGCCGAGCCGCTGGGGCCGACCTCCACCAGGGTGGCGGAGTTGGTGGTGCCGGCGTCGAAGAGCAGGCCCGCGATCCGGACGCCGTCGACGTCGGCGACCTTCATCGCGGTGATGCCGTTGTCCGGGACGAAGGTGGCGAGGCCGAGGCCGAGGACGACGGTGTCGGCGCGGTTGACCTGCAGGGTCTGGTCGAGGTGGTAGACGCCCGGGGTGACCAGGAGGTTCTTGCCCGCGGTGAGGGCCGCGTTGATCTGGGCGGCGGTCGCGCCCGGCTTCACGACGTAGAAGCTGTCCAGGGAGAGTGAGGTGCCGGCAGCCGTTCCCGAACTCCAGCTGGTGCCGGTGGAGTTGGAGCGGGCCGACGGGACGAACACCTGGTAGGCGCCGGAGCCGTCGACGTACAGGAACGGCTTCTCGCGGGTCACCGGGCTCTGCGCGACCGTGGTGTCGGGCGGGCTGGGGAAGGTGGTGGCCGGTACGCCCGTGCTGCCGACGAAGACCATGTTCCAGTTGGCGCCGGTCCAGCTGCCCAGCTGGGAGTTGCGGGTCAGCCACTGCTGCTGGCTGCCGGAGTTCACCTGTCCGTTGATCTGGCTGTCGGCGATCAGGCCGCCGCTGGACCAGCCGCCGTCGTCCAGGGCGAGGTTGCCGCGCAGGTGCATCCGGCGGTAGGCCGCGGCCTGCGAGACGGCCCAACGGTCGCCGCCGGTCGGGTTGACGGAGAGGTTCTCGGCGCCGCGCCAGAAGTTCTGGGTGGCGTTGCCCTGGAACCAGTCCGCCTCGGTGTGCACCGCGCCGTTGACCGACACCGCGTCGGGGGTCAGGCCGAGGCCCAGCACCTGGGTGTAGAAGCCGACGTTGACGTCCGCGCTGTAGGCGCCCGGCTTGAACAGCACGGCGTAGCGCTGGGAGCCGAACTGGTTCGTCTCCTGCTGCGAGAAGACCGAGTCCAGCTTGCCCTGGATCGTCGAGGCCGACATCGACGGGTCGAGGATGACCACGTTGGAGCCGAGGTCGGGGTTGCCCGACTGCGCCACGGGGACGACCTGGAAGCGCTGGGCGTTGGTGCCGTTGCAGGTGTACTGCACGAACTGCACGCCGTCGGCGGTCGAGGCGCCGGGGTCGTCCAGGCACTTGCCGCTGTTGCGGTTGACGAAGTGGTAGGCGCCGCCGCCGTCGTCGACCGGCAGCCACTGCTGGTTGGCGCCACCGCCGTAGGCCCACAGCTGGACGGGGGCGCTGTCGGCCGTGGAGACGTCGGTGACGTCCAGGACCTGACCGGTGCTGTTGGCGTTGCCGATCCGGACGTAGCCGTCGGCGGTGGCGGTGAGACTCCACTGCTGGGCGGTGGTGCTGTTGCAGGTGTACTGCTGGACGACGGTGCCGTTCGCGGTGGCGGCGGCCTTGGCGTCCACGCACCTGCCGCTCGCCGCGTCGAGCAGCGTGACGTTGCCGGTGGGCAGCGCGGCTGCGGAGGCGGGCGCGGCGCCGGTCGCGGTCAGCAGGGAGGCGGCGAGGGACAGGGCGGCCAGGGCGACGGCCGTGGGAAGGGGTCTGGCCATGCGGGGGTGGCCTTTCACGCGGGGGGATGCACCACGGATGTGCTCGTCACCACGGTGGTCAGCGGGTGTCGAGCACATCCGTGAGGCTTTGTTTAAGGCGTGAAGCTAAGGGTGCGGACCAGTCGCGTCAAGGGTTCGCACAACACTCGCTCTCCCCTCAGGACGCCGTCGCGGCCGCGAACTGGGTGCGGTACAGCTCGGCGTACCGCCCGTCCGCCGCGAGGAGTTCGTCGTGGGTGCCGCGCTCCACGATCCGCCCTGCCTCGACCACCAGGATCCGGTCGGCGGCCCGCACGGTGGAGAGCCGGTGGGCGATCACCAGGGCCGTGCGCCCCTCCAGCGCCTCGGTCAGCGCCTCCTGGACGGCCGCCTCGGAGGTGTTGTCGAGGTGGGCGGTGGCCTCGTCGAGGATGACCACGCGCTGGCGGGCCAGCAGCAGCCGGGCGATGGTCATCCGCTGCCGCTCGCCCCCGGAGAGCCGGTAGCCGCGCTCGCCGACCACCGTGTCCAGGCCGTCGGGCAGCGACCGGACGACCTCGTCGAGGCGGGCCCGGCCGAGGGCGTCCCACAGCTCCTCGTCGGTGGCCCCGGGGCGGGCCAGCAGCAGGTTGGCGCGGACGGAGTCGTGGAAGAGGTGGCCGTCCTGGGTGACCATGCCGAGGGTGGCGCGCAGCGAGCCGGCGGTCAGGTCGCGGACGTCGACCCCGCCGACGCGGACGGCGCCCTCGTCCACGTCGTACAGGCGCGGGAGCAGCTGGGCGACGGTGGACTTGCCGGCCCCGGAGGAGCCGACGAGGGCGACGGTCTCGCCGGGTTCGGCGCGGAAGGAGATGCCGTGCAGGACCTCGGCGCCGCCGCGGCCGTCGAGGGCCGCGACCTCTTCGAGGGAGGCGAGGGAGACCTGGTCGGCGGCCGGGTAGGCGAAGCGGACGTCCTCGAACTCGACGGCGACCGGTCCCTCGGGCACCTCGCGGGCGCCGGGTTTCTCCTCGATCAGGGGCCTGAGGTCGAGCACCTCGAAGACCCGCTCGAAGCTCACCAGCGCGCTCATCACCTCGACCCGGGCCCCGGCGAGGGAGGTGAGCGGGGCGTACAGACGGGTCAGCAGCAGGGCGAGGGAGACCACGGCGCCGGGTTCGAGGCTGCCGCGCAGCGCGAACCAGCCGCCGAGGCCGTAGACCAGGGCGAGGGCCAGCGAGGAGACCAGGGTGAGCGCGGTCATGAACACCGACTGGGCGGTGGCGGTGCGCACCCCGATGTCCCGGACCCGGGCGGCGCGTTCGGTGAACTCGGCGGACTCCTCCCCGGGGCGGCCGAAGAGTTTGACCAGGGTGGCGCCCGGCGCGGAGAACCGCTCGGTCATCCGGGTGCCCATGGCCGCGTTGAGCGCGGCGGCCTCGCGCTGCATCCGGGCCATCCGGCCGCCCATCCGGCGGGCGGGCACCACGAAGACCGGCAGCAGCACCAGCGCGAGCAGGGTGATCTGCCAGGACAGGGTGAGCATGACGACGAGCGTCAGCACCAGCGTGACCAGGTTGCTGACCACGCCGGAGAGGGTGTTGGCGAAGGCGCGCTGGGCGCCGATGACGTCGTTGTTGAGACGGCTGACGAGCGCTCCCGTACGGGTGCGTGTGAAGAACGCGACGGGCATGCGCTGCACATGATCGAACACAGCCGTTCGCAGATCGAGGATGAGTCCCTCCCCGAGCGTCGCCGAGAGCCGCCGCCCGAGCACCCCGAGGGCCGCCTCCGCGACCGCGACCAGTGCGATCAGCAGCGAGAGCCGTACGACCGCCCCGGTGTCGTGTCCCGCCACGATCGCGTCGACGACATGACCGGCGAGGACGGGGGTGGCGACCGCGAGCAGGGCGGTCACCACGCCGAGCAGGACGAAGCGGACTATGCCGCTGCGGTGCGGGCGGGCGAAGGCGGCGATACGGCGCAGCGTGGCCGGGTCGAACGGACGCCGTTCCTGCTGCGCGGTCATCACACTGTGCAGCTGCGTCCAGGCGGTGGTCTCCATACTCATGGAGGAGAAGGTAGGACCTCAAGCTTCGTTGAGGTCAAGGTCCGCACACCGTCCCCCCGTACGAAGGACCCGGGAACGAAGGACCCGACGTCCCCTCCGCCGGCCCCGCCGGGGCGCCAGGAGCCCGGAACGGGCCCTCACCCCCACCCGCTTCCCGTCCGTCATCCGGTGTCTCCTGCGCCGCCACCCCCCGTTGGGGCGGCGCGGAGAACCTGTCCCGGTGTGACAGCGGTAAGAATCCCCGACCTCCGTGAGAGCCGGCTCCCCCGGCTGGTCCGCCGTGTCCCCGTGCGGCACGTCCTCACCCTGAGTCCGCTCGTGCTCGTCGTGGTCGTCGCGGTGCGGCACTGGCCGGTCCTGGTCGAGGGTTTCGGCCACCTGCGCGGCGCCTCCTGGCCCTGGCTGCTGGCGGCGGGCGGCGCCACCTGTCTGACCTGGGTGGCCGCGGCCGTCACCCGGCAGGGCGCGGTCGTCCAACGGCTGCCCCGCTGGCGGCTGCTGGCGACCCAGCTCGCGGCGGGCTCGGCCAACCACCTGCTGCCGACTGGCCTCGGCTCGGGCGCGGTCAACCTGCGGTTCATGACCGTCTGCGGGGTGCCGCTCGCCACCTCCTCGGCGGCGCTCGCGCTGTACCTGCTCGCCGAGTCGGTCGCCCGGGTGGGCCTGATGGCCGTGCTGTTCGTCGCCTTCCCCGACGCGCTCCGGCTCGACGCCCTGCTCCCCGGCGGCACCGCCGGACCGCTCCTGGCCGTCGCCGGCGCGCTGTCGGCCGTGGCGGTGGCCGTGCTGCTCCTGGTACGACGGCTGCGCGAGCCGGTGGTGCGGTTCGTGCGCAGCGCCCTGGGCGAGGCCCGCTCGGTGCACACGCGTCCGGCCAGGGCGCTGGCGCTGTGGGGCGGTTCGCTGGCCTTCCCCGCGCTCCAGGCCGCCGGGCTGGTCGCGGTCGGGCAGGCGCTCGGCCTGCGGGTGCCGCCCACGCACATGGCGCTGGCGTACCTGGCGGCCACGGTCGCCGTGGCGCTGATCCCGACGCCGGGGGGCATCGGCTCCGTCGAGGCGGCGCTGATCGTGGCGCTGGTGGCCGCGGGGGCGCCGGTGGCGGTCGCCACGGCGGTCGTGCTGGCGTACCGGATCATCACCGTGTGGGTGCCGTTGCTGCCGGGAGCCCTGACACTGGGAGCGCTGGTACGGCTGAAGGTCATCTGAGCGACGGCCCCGCGCCACCGTGCGACGGACGCCCGACGGATGCCCGACGGACGCCCGATGAAAGGAAGCGGGCGGCCTAACCGGTCGCCGCCTTCCGGGAGTTCGAGGCGGACGAGGAGGCGCGGGCGGCGGTGCCGTGGGGTGCGGGCGGCACGTCGGGCCGCCACGGCACCTTCACGGACGGCTGAGCGCCGGGCGCGCCGGGCGTCATACGGGCGTCGCCGCCAGCATCCCGGCGACGGCGGCCCGGAAGACGCCCAGCCGGTCGGCCGCCTCGTCCGCCGGGATGCGGGGCTCGTAGACGGCGGACGGTCCGCCGTCCGGCAGGATGTCGGCGGGGTCGGCTCCGAGGTGGGCCAGGGCGCCGACGCCGAGGGCGGTGGCGTCGTGCAGGGCGGACACCTCGACCGGGCGTTGCAGCAGGTCGGCCTGGGTCTGCATGAGCAGTGCCGAACGGGTCAGGGCGCCGTCGACGCGCAGCGCGGTCAGCGGGGTGCCGAGGTCGCCGGCGGCGGCCTCGGCCAGCTCCACCACCTGGGCGGCGAGGCCCTCGCACAGCGCGCGCACCAGATGCCCCGGAGCGGTGTCGAGGCCGAGCCCGGTGAGCGAGCCGCGCAGGTCGCCGCGCCACCAGGGAGCGGCGAGTCCGGCCAGTGCCGGTACGAAGGTGACGCCCCCGGCGTCGGGGACGGTGCCGCCGACCCGGTCGAGGTCGCCCGCGCCGGAGATGACACCGAGGTCGGTGAGCCAGCGGACGGCGGAGGCGGCCGTGTACACCTGGCCGTCCAGGCAGTAACTGGTCTGTCCGGCCAGCCGCCAGGCGACACAGCCGACCAGCCGGGAGACGCCGTGCCGGGGTGTGTCGCCGGCGTGGGCGAGCAGGAACGCCCCGGTGCCGTAGGTGCACTTGGCGGCGCCCGGTTCGGTGACGCGCTGGGCGAGCAGGGCGGCCTGCTGGTCGACGGCGAGGCCGGTCAGCGGCAGGTTCTTCCCGAACGCCGGTGTCGTCGCGACGAGTTGGGAGTTGTCGACGATCTCGGGAAGCCGTTCGCCCGACAGTCCCCAGATGTCGAGGGCCCGGGGTGACCATTCCACCCGGCGCAGGTCGAGCAGCTGGGTACGGCCCGCGGTGGCGGCGTCGGTGACGAAGGCGCCGGTGAGCCGGTGCACCAGCCAGGCGTCGGTGGTGGTGACCACGCCCTCGGAGGTGAGGTGCCGGCGGATCCAGGCCATCTTGGGCGCGGCGAAGCGGGGCGCGACGGGCAGGCCGGTAAGGGCCCGCAACTCCGGCTCATGGCAGGCGAGTTCCGCGCAGACGCGCTCCGCCCGGCGGCCCTGGCGGACGATCGCGTCGGTGAGCGGACGGCCGGTGCCGGGGTCCCAGGCGAGCACGGTCTCGCCCGGGTTGGCCAGGCCCAGCGCGGTCACCGGCTCACCGGCCTCGGCGAGCGCCCGGTGCCCGGCGACGAGCACCGAGCCGTACAGTTCCTCGGGGTCGGCCTCCACCAGGCCGCCGGCCAGGTGCCGGGGCTGTACGGCGGCGAATCCGGTGCCGATGACGCCCCTCTCGGGACAGATCACCAGGGCCTTCGTACCGGACGTACCCTGGTCGATCGCGAGCACCGGACCTGTCATCGAGCCTCCTTGACGATCACTGCGCGACAGCCTGCCGCCGGGCGGCAGGCTGCGTCAACAGGTCGCTTCGTCAAGGGAGTTGGAGCGGACGGGCGGGAGCCTCCGGCTGCCCCGGCGCGGCCCGGGGTCCGGTGGGTGCCCGGTCGGCGTCCCACCGGTCGAGCCAGGACAGGACGGGCACGGTCATCACCGTGGTCACCAGGGCGACCAGCACCGGTGCGGAGAACAGGGCGTCGCTGACGATCCCGGCGGCCGGGCCGACGTTCAGGGCGATGAGCTGCATCAGCCCGCGGGCGTTCATCAGCGCGCCGACCCGGACCGCCACCGACGGCGGTTCGCCCCTGAGCCGGGCCGCCGCCCAGCAGCCGCCGAACTTGCCCGCGACGGCCAGCACCACGGCGGCCACGCCGAACGCCGGCACGGCGGGGTCGGCGAACACGTCGAAGCGGGTGTTGAGGCCGGAGTAGGTGAAGAACATCGGGACGAAGACCACCTGGGTCACCGACTGGGTGGTCCGGACCAGACGTTCGGCCGTCTCGCCCCGGGGCATGGCCATGCCGACGCAGAGGGCGCCGAACACCGCGTACAGGTCGATGACGTCGGTGAACCAGGCGGCGCCGAACAGCACCGCGACCGTGCCCGGCGGCCGGGTGTCGTCGCGCAGTCCGGGCGGGTCGACGATCAGGGCCGGCCGCGGGCGTCCCGCGCCGAACAGCACCGCCCCGAACAGCAGCGCGCCGCCGACCGTGGTCAGCACCTGGGCCGGGTCGCCGGCGGCGGCGCTGAGCACCGCGGCCGGCATGGTCCAGGCGACGGCGTCGTCGGTGGCGCCCGAGGCCAGCGAGAGGGTGCCGTAGCGGGAACCGGACAGGCCGCGTTCGGTGATGATGCGGGCCGGCATCGGGAACGCGGTGATCGCCAGGGCCACGCCGACGAAGGCCGCCGTGATCCAGACCGGGACCCCGTGGACGAAGATGTCCACGTGTCCGTGGGCCATGAGCGCCAGGCCCGCGCCGAGGGCGAGGGGAACGACGATCCCGGCCCCCGACACGGCCACCGCCGTACCGGCGAGTCCGCGGCCCGCGTGCGCCCGGAACTCGTACCCGGCGTGGAACATCAGGGCCACCAGCCCGATCCGCCCGGCGACGTACAGCACCGGCTTCAGCTCGGGCGGGAGGACCGCGTCGGACGCGCCGGGGGCGACCAGCCCGAACAGGGACGGGCCGAGCAGGACGCCGGCGATCACCTCGCCGACGACCGGCGGCCGGCCGAGGCGCCCGGCGACCACCACGACCAGCCGGCAGGGGCCGCGGCCGGGGAGCGAGCGGGTGTGCTCGGCGGTGGACTCCAGCCGGAACCGCCGGAGCACCTCCTCGGCGGCCACCCGCATGGTCAGTACGGCGAAGCCGCGGGCCGGGCAGGGCCGGTTGGCGGTGACGCCGAACGGGATGGAGGCGGTGGGCCGGGCGTCCCCCGACAGCCGGTGGTCGGGGTCGAAGCGGTCCGCCCCGGACGTGCCCGGGCGCTGGTACTCGGGGTAGTTGAAGAGCAGGACCGAGCCGGCCGGGATGGCGGGGCGGCCGTCGCGCGGGATCTCGTCCGTGGTGATCCGGTGGGCGACGCCGAACAGCGGGAAGTGCTGGAGGGTCTCGTCGAGGACGTGGCCGAGGTGGTCGGGGTCCGGGTGCGCGGGGCGGCCGGGTCCGGCCGGCCGGACCCGGTCCTGCGCCTCGGGGTGGGTGGCGAGGGCGAGCAGCGGATGGGCCGTGGCCTCGGACATCTGCACCACGGCCGTGTTGAAGAAGGTGCCCTGGAGGCAGTACGCCCGCTCCCGCTCGGTGAGCAGGGCGGGCAGCGGCACGGGCGGCGGGTCGTGGGCGAGGCGCGCGCGCAGGTACGCGGTGAGGCGGGCGCGGCGGTCCATGTGCCGCAGCCGCAGTGGGCCGGCGCAGGAGCCAAGCCCTCCCGGCGGCCCAGGGGAACCCGACTCCCGCACAGTGAAAGCAAGTCGGCAGCTTGGACACAGCCGGTCCGACGGACGCCCGGTACGAACTCCTGTGCGGATACGGCAGGATGAGAGGTTGCACATTCGAATGGGAGGTAACCGGTGAACCGAGCGCTCACCGTCGATGACCTGGTCCTGGCGGGCATCGCGCTGGCGGCGGGTCTGCTGCTGGCCTTTCTGTCGCGCGGGGTGCTGCGCTGGCTGGCCAGGCACGCCAAGCGGACGCGCTGGAGCGGCGACGACGTCGTCGTGGACGCGCTGCGCACGGTGGTCCCGTGGGCGGCGATCGCGGGCGGCGCGGCGGCCGCGGCGGCGGTGCTGCCGCTGACGAGGACGGTCCAGCACCACACCAACCAGTGCCTGCGGGTGCTGCTCATCTTCGCGGTGACGGTGTCGGCGGCGCGGGTGATCGCGGGCCTGGTGCGGTCGGTCACCCAGTCCCGCTCCGGGGTCGCCGGTTCGGCCACGATCTTCGTGAACATCACCCGGGTGCTGGTCCTGGCGATCGGCTTCCTGGTGGTGCTCCAGACGCTGGGCATCTCCATCGCGCCCCTGCTCACCGCCCTCGGCGTGGGCGGTCTGGCGGTGGCGCTGGCCCTCCAGGACACCCTCGCCAACCTCTTCGCGGGCATCCACATCCTCGCCTCCAAGACCGTCCAGCCGGGCGACTACATCCGGCTCAGCAGCGGCGAGGAGGGCTATGTGGTGGACATCAACTGGCGCCAGACCACGGTCCGCCAGCTCTCCAACAACCTGGTGCTCATCCCCAACGGCCAGCTGGCCAAGACGAACATGACCAACTACACCCGTCCCGAGCAGCAGTTGACGATCCTGGTGCAGGTGGGGGTGAGCTACGACAGCGACCTGGACCACGTCGAGCGGGTCACGCAGGAGGTCATCGCCGAGACCATGAAGGAGATCACCGGCGCGGTCCCGGAGCACGAGCCGGCCATCCGCTTCCACACCTTCGGCGACTCGCGGATCGGCTTCACGGTGATCCTCGGCGTCGGCGAGTTCAGCGACCAGTTCCGCATCAAGCACGAGTTCATCAAGCGCCTGCACCGCCGCTACCGCGACGAGGGCATCCGCATCCCGGCCCCGGCCCGCACGGTGGCACTCCAGCAGGGCACCGTGGTGATCCCGCACCAGCGCACCACGGACGACCTGCCCTCCCCCGCGGCACCGGCGGACCAGTAACACCGGCGACCGGCCCGGACACGGAACGTACACACCCGGGACCGGGCCCCTCCGGCTCCAGCTCCGCTCCCGGCTCCCGGCTCCCGGTGATCGGCTGTTTGTCATGGCCTCCGGAAATCCGATCCGCCGAGTCGCCGGACCCCTGTCGAGCCCGGGGCGGTCACGAGATATCTTGATGTCGAGCAATGTTGCAGACGTGGAGCGGAGCACCCGGTGACTGACTCGACCATCATCTACACCTACACAGACGAGGCCCCGGCCCTGGCGACGCATTCGTTCCTGCCGGTGGTCCAGGCGTACGCCTCGCAGGCCGGTGTCGCCGTGGACACCCGCGACATCTCGCTGGCCGGACGCATCATCGCCCACTTCCCGGAGTACCTGAACGAGGACCAGCGCATCCCGGACGCGCTGGCCGAGCTGGGCGACCTGGCGAAGACGCCCGAGGCCAACATCGTCAAGCTGCCGAACATCTCGGCGTCGATCCCGCAGCTCAAGGCCGCCGTCGCCGAGCTCCAGGGCAAGGGCTACGCCCTCCCGGACTACCCGGACGACCCGAAGTCGGACGAGGATCGCGACATCCGCGCCCGCTACGACAAGGTCAAGGGCTCCGCCGTGAACCCGGTCCTGCGTGAGGGCAACTCGGACCGCCGCGCCCCCGCCTCGGTCAAGAACTACGCCAAGACCCACCCGCACCGCATGGGCGCCTGGACCTCCGAGTCCAAGACCAACGTGGTGACCATGGGCGAGAACGACTTCCGCTCCACCGAGAAGTCCGCGGTGATCTCCGAGGCCGGCAAGCTCAAGATCGAGCTGGTCGCCGAGGACGGCACCACCACGGTCCTCAAGGAGTCCGTACCGGTCCTCGCGGGCGAGGTCGTCGACGCCTCCGTGCTGCACGTCGCGCAGCTCAACGACTTCCTGGCCGCGCAGATCGCCCGCGCCAAGCAGGAGGACGTGCTGTTCTCCGTGCACCTGAAGGCCACGATGATGAAGGTCTCCGACCCGATCATCTTCGGTCACGTGGTGCGCGCCTTCTTCCCGAAGACGTTCGCCAAGCACGGCGAGACGCTCAAGGCGGCCGGCCTGTCCCCGAACGACGGTCTCGGTGGCATCCTCAAGGGCCTGGAGAACCTGCCCGAGGGCGCCGAGATCAAGGCCTCCTTCGACGCGGAGATCGCCGAGGGCCCGGCCCTCGCGATGGTCGACTCCGACAAGGGCATCACCAACCTGCACGTGCCCTCGGACGTCATCATCGACGCCTCGATGCCGGCCATGATCCGCACCTCCGGCCACATGTGGGGCCCCGACGGCCAGGAGGCCGACACCCTCGCGGTGATCCCGGACTCCTCCTACGCCGGTGTCTACCAGGCCGTGATCGAGGACTGCCGGGCCAACGGCGCCTTCGACCCGTCCACCATGGGCACGGTCCCGAACGTGGGCCTGATGGCGCAGAAGGCCGAGGAGTACGGCTCCCACGACAAGACCTTCGAGATCGCCACCGCCGGCACGGTCCGCCTGGTCGACGCGGCCGGCGACGTCGTGATCGAGCAGGCGGTCGCCGCCGGTGACATCTTCCGCGCCTGCCAGACCAAGGACGCGCCGATCAAGGACTGGGTGAAGCTCGCCGTCACCCGCGCCCGCGCCACCGGCGACCCGGCCGTCTTCTGGCTGGACGAGGGCCGCGCGCACGACGCGCAGCTGATCGCCAAGGTCCGGCAGTACCTGCCGGAGCACGACACCGAGGGCCTGGACATCCGGATCCTCTCCCCGATCGAGGCCACCAAGCTGTCGGCCGAGCGCATCCGCCGCGGCGAGAACACCATCTCGGTCACCGGCAACGTGCTCCGCGACTACCTGACCGACCTCTTCCCCATCCTGGAGCTGGGCACCAGCGCCAAGATGCTGTCGGTCGTCCCGCTGATGGCGGGCGGCGGCCTGTTCGAGACGGGCGCCGGCGGCTCCGCGCCGAAGCACGTCCAGCAGCTGGTCAAGGAGAACTACCTGCGCTGGGACTCGCTCGGCGAGTTCTTCGCGCTCGTCCCGTCCTTCGAGCAGTACGCCGAGTTCACCGGCAACACCCGCGCCAAGGTGCTGGCCGACACCCTCGACCGCGCCACGGCGACCTTCCTCGACGAGGACAAGTCCCCGACCCGTCGCGTCGGCGGCATCGACAACCGCGGCAGCCACTTCTACCTGTCCCTGTACTGGGCGCAGGAGCTGGCCGGGCAGACCGACGACGCCGAGCTCGCCAAGGCGTTCGTCTCGTTCGCCGAGACGCTCACGGCGAACGAGCAGACGATCGTCGACGAGCTGCTCGCCGTCCAGGGCTCGCCGGCCGACATCGGCGGCTACTACCAGCCCGAGAAGGCCAAGGCGGACGCGGTCATGCGCCCGTCGGCCACCTGGAACGCGGCCCTCACGGCCCTCTGAGCCGAAGCCCGCTCCACGCGTTCCCGCTCCGCCCCGGTCGGCACCCCCGGCCGGGGCGGACGCATGTCCCGGCGGCCGCCTCCCGGGGAACCGGGCGGGCGCTGCCGAAGATCAGCCGGGTGGAGACCGGCCGGGCCCCGATCAGGGCCCGGGACGTGCGGGATCTGCTCCAGTGGTACGGCGTCACCGATCCGGACCGGGCCGAGACGGTGATGCAGATCCACAAGGACGCCCAGCGGCAGGGCTGGTGGGCCCACTACGGCGAGGTACTGCCTTCGGGCACGGCCATCTACGCGGGCCTGGAGGCCGACGCCCGCGCCCTGCGTTCGTACGAACCGGGGACCGTGCACGGCCTGTTGCAGACCGAGGACTGCGCCCGTTCGGTGATCGCCGCGGTACGCCCCAACGAACCCGACGAAGTGCCGCCTCACCCGGCCCACCCCCCTGGTCCAGCCCTGACCGTCGGGCTTTCGTGACGGCTGTATGTCGTGGTTCGCGTATCTCTGGTGCGCGGTGACCGACTGTGGTTGCCTCCTCGTATGACCGTGCTCGTGACCCGCCGTCACATCGACTACGTGCGCGTCACCGCCATGGGGTGTCGCCGCGAGGGCTGACGTTGCGCCCCGGCCCACAGTTCCCCCGCAGTTCCCCCGCCTTTCTCCGTCTGTCTCTGCCTGTCTCTGCCTTTCCCCGTCCTTCCCTCGTCCTTCCCTCGTCTTCCGGCACGTCGGCATGCCACGCGCCCGAGCACACCCCGCACCCGCACGAGGAGCAGCACCATGAGCCAGCCCATCGACTCCGTCACCGCCGGGCACACGCCCGAGGAGGCCCCCGCCGGGGCCGACGCCCCGGCCTGGTCCTTCGAGACCCGGCAGGTCCACTCCGGGGCGGTGCCGGACCCGGCGACCGGCGCCCGGGCGACGCCGATCTACCAGACCACGTCGTTCGTGTTCCGCGACACCCAGCACGCCGCCGACCTGTTCTCGCTCGCCGAGCCCGGCAACATCTACACCCGCATCCACAACCCCACCCAGGACGTCTTCGAGCAGCGGATCGCCTCGCTGGAGGGCGGGGTCGCGGCCGTGGCGCTGGCGTCCGGGCAGGCCGCGGAGACCCTGGCGATCCTGACCCTGGCGGGCGCGGGCGACCACATCGTCTCCAGCACGTCCCTGTACGGCGGCACGTACAACCTGCTCCGGCACACCCTGCCGAGGTTCGGCATCGAGGTGTCCTTCGTGGACGACCCGGACGACGCCGAGGCCTGGCGGGCGGCGGTCCGGCCGAACACCAAGGCGCTGTTCGCGGAAACGCTCGGCAACCCGCGCGGCAACGTCCTCGACGTGCGGGCGGTCGCGGACGTGGCGCACGCGGCGGGCGTGCCGCTGATCGTGGACAACACGGTCCCGACGCCCTACCTGCTGCGGCCGCTGGAGCACGGCGCGGACATCGTGGTGCACTCGGCGACCAAGTTCCTCGGCGGGCACGGGACGGCGATCGCGGGTGTGGTCGTCGACGGCGGCAGCTTCGACTTCGGCGCGCACTCCGACCGCTTCCCCGACTTCACCGAGCCCGACCCGAGCTACCACGGCCTGCGGTACTGGCCCGCGCTCGGCCCGGGTGCCTTCGCCGTCAAGCTGCGTGTGCAGCTGCTGCGCGACCTCGGCCCGGCGCTCTCCCCGCACTCGGCGTTCCTGCTGCTCCAGGGCGTGGAGACGCTCAGCCTGCGGCTGGAGCGGCACTCGGCCAACGCCCAGGCGCTCGCCGAGTGGCTGGAGCAGCGCGACGAGGTCGCCACCGTCCACTATCCGGGCCTGCCGTCCAGCCGCTGGTACGAGGCGGGGCAGAAGTACCTGCCGAACGGTGCCGGCGCGATCGTCTCCTTCGAACTGCGCGACGGCGTCGAGGCGGGCAAGCGGTTCGTGGACGCCGTCGAGCTGTTCAGCCACCTCGCCAACATCGGTGACGTCCGCAGCCTGATCATCCACCCCGCGTCCACCACCCACAGCCAGCTGGACGAGGAGCAGCTGACGGCCACCGGGACCGCGCCGGGCCTGGTGCGGCTGTCGGTCGGCATCGAGAACCTCGCGGACCTCAAGGCCGACCTGGAGGCCGGTTTCCGCGCGGCCAAGGGCGCCGCGTCCTGAACGCCGTACCGCGGCGTCCCGTGCTCCCCCTCCCGCCGGCCGTCGGGGCCTGGCGGGAGGGGGATCCCGTGGGCCGGCGCCGGTGGTACGTCGCACAGCGGCCGCTGCCATTGGAGGCCGGCGGTGAACTGCCCGGCGTACGGCTGGCGTTCGAGACCTGGGGCCGGCTCGCCCCGGACGCCTCCAACGCCGTGCTCGTGCTGCACGCGCTCACCGGGGACAGCCATGTCGCCGGTGCCGCCGGACCGGGCCATCCGACCCCGGGCTGGTGGGACGCGGTGGTCGGGCCGGGGCTGGCGCTGGACACCGACCGCTGGTTCGTGGTCGCCCCGAACGTGCTGGGCGGCTGTCAGGGCAGCACCGGCCCTTCCTCCCCGCGGCCCGACGGGCGCGGTGCCTGGGGCGGTGCCTTCCCCCCGCTGACCCAGCGCGACCAGGCCGCCGCCGAGGCCGGGCTGGCCGACGCCCTGGGCATCGAACGGTGGGCGCTGGTCGTGGGCGGTTCGATGGGCGGGATGCGGGCCCTTGAGTGGGCGGTGTCCTACCCCGGGCGGGTCGGCGCGCTGCTGCTGCTCGCCACGACGGCGGCGGCCAGCGCCGAGCAGATCGCGTGGGCGAACACCCAGCTCACCGCGGTCCGCGCCGACCCCGACTGGCAGGGCGGCGACTACCACGGCACCGGCCGCGCCCCGCTCGCCGGTCTGGGCCTGGCCCGCCGGATCGCCCACGTCACCTACCGCAGCGAACCCGAGCTGGGCATCCGTTTCGGCCGGAGCCCGCAGGACACCGAGAACCCCCTCCGCGGCGGCCGCTACCAGGTCGAGTCGTACCTCGACCACCACGCGGCCAAGCTGGTACGGCGCTTCGACGCGGGCAGTTACGTGGCGCTGTCGGAGGCGATGAACGCCCATGACGTCGGCCGCGCCCGGGGCGGGGTGCGCGCCGCCCTGGGCCGGGTCACGGCCCGCACCCTGGTCGCGGGCGTCGACTCCGACCGGCTCTATCCCCCGGCCCAGCAGTCCGAACTGGCCGCGCTGATCCCGTCCGCGGACCGGCTCCGGCTGATCAGGTCGCCGTACGGCCACGACGGGTTCCTGATCGAGACGGGGCAGGTGGGCGCGCTGGTGCGGGAACTGCTCGGCTGACGGCTCACCACTCGCGGGGCGCGATCAGCTCCTCGGTGTCCGCGTCCGCGAAGCCGTATGCCTGGGCGACGACCCAGAAGTCACCGCCTATCTCCTCGCGGGCCACGGTCTCGATCTCGCTGCCGGCCGCCTCGAACTCGGCCTCCAGGGCGTTGAACTCCTCGGTGGCCGCGTGGGTCAGGACGTAGAGCGCGGTCAGGTCGGCGGGGCGGTCCGCCTCGATGCGCTCGCACAGCCGGACCAGGATCTCCCTGCCGCGGTCCACCACCTGGTCGGGGAAGTACCCGTCCTCGTACAGGACCGCGAGGAACTCGTGCCCGGTGATCCGGGGATTGCTGACCGGCATGGTGACGCCCCACCCTCGTCCGTGGTCGATGTGACACCTTGATCATGCACCCCGCCACTGACAACGCCCCGGAGCAGCCCGTGTCCCAGCCGTCGTACGAACTCCTCCCCGGCGCCGCCCGGTCCCCCGTGATCCTGCACGTCCCGCACGCGGCCCGGGCGGTCCCGGCCGCCGTACGGGCCGGCATCGTGCTCGACGACGCCGAGCTGGAGCGGGAACTGGACCACATCACCGACGCGTACACGGACCTGATCGCGGGCGCGGCGGCCTCGCTGGCCGGCGTCACCCCGTGGCGGTTCGTCAACCGGCTGTCGCGGCTGGTCGTCGACCCGGAGCGGTTCCCGGACGAGCGGGAGGAGATGCTCGCCGTCGGGATGGGGGCCGTCTACACGCGGACCACGCACCGCGGTGTGCTGCGGCCGGCGGGGTTCGATCCCGGGCCGCTGGTCGAGCGGTACTTCCGGCCGTACGCCGGGGCGATGACGGAGGCGGTGGCCGGACGGCTGGCCGCGACCGGCCGGGCCCTGGTGATCGACGTGCACTCCTATCCCGAGCGGGCGCTGCCCTACGAGCTGCACGGGGCGGGGCCACGGCCGCCGGTGTGCCTGGGGACGGACCGCTTCCACACGCCGGACCGGCTGGCGCGGGCGGCGCGGAAGGCGTTCGCGGAGTGCGGGGAGACGGGGCTGGACAGTCCGTTCAGCGGGACGTACGTGCCGCTGGAGTACTACGGGAGCGACGCGCGGGTCGGCGCGCTGATGGTGGAGATCCGGCGGGACACCTACATGACCGAGCCCGGCGGCCCGGCCGGACCGGGCCTGCACCGGCTCGCCACCGCGCTGGCCGCACTCGTCGACGCGGCCACCCACTGACCCCGCCACGCACCGACTCGGCCGGCAACCGACCCCACCACGCACCGACTCGGCCGGACACTGACCGAGCCGACCGCTGACCACGGCGGCCACCGGCTCCGACTCCGACTCCGACTCCGACTCCAGCTCCAGCTCCGGCTCCGGCTCCGGCTCCGGCTCCGGCTGGACACGGGCGCCGACGGCCGACCCCGCGTCGCCGCCGCCGTGCCGCCGACGCCGTGCCGCAAACGCCGTGCCGCAAACGCCGTCGGCGCCTCGTCGGCCCCATCCGGCTGGAGCATTCCCGCAGGACACCGTCGGCGGGCCGTACGACGGTGGAGGCATGACGACGGACATCACCGCGCCCACCACGACGGAGACCGGCCCGCCCCTGTGCGAGGCCGTGCCCCTGGGCGAGACCGCCTCCCTCTGCGAGGCCGCGCCGCCGGTACGGGACTGGCCCGCGCTCGATCTGGAGGGCACGGAGTTCGACCCGGTCCTCGCGGCGCTGATGGCCGAGGGTCCGGTGACGCGCATCCGGCTGCCGTTCGGCGAGGGCTGGGCGTGGCTCGCCACCCGGTACGAGGACGTCAAGGCCGTCACCAACGACCCGAGGTTCAGCCGCGCCGAGGTCACCCGGCGCCAGGTGACCCGGCTCGCCCCGCACTTCAAGCCCCGTCCGGGCTCGCTGGCCTGGGCCGACCAGCCCGACCACAACCGGCTGCGCAAGCCGCTCGCCGGTGCCTTCACGGTGGGCGCGATGAAGCGGCTGCGGCCCCGGGCGCAGGAGGTCCTGGACGGCCTGGTGGACGGGGTCGTACGGGACGGGCCGCCCGCCGATCTGATCGAGCGGGTGCTGGAGCCGTTCCCGATCACCGTGGTCAGCGAGGTGATGGGGGTGCCGGAGGCCGACCGGGCCCGGGTGCACGCCTGGACCCGGCAGATCATCTCCACCTCGGGCGGCGTCGAGGCCGCCGACGCCGCCAAGCAGGGGCTCTACGGGTGGATCACCGAGGCGGTGCGCGCGCGTGCCGGCAGCCCGGACGAGGACGTGTACTCGCTGCTCGGGGCCGCCGTGTCCCGGGGCGAGATCGGCGAGGAGGAGGCCGTGGGGCTGGCCGGCCCGCTCCAGATCGGCGGCGAGGCGGTCACCCACAACTGCGGCCAGATGCTGTTCCTGATGCTCACCCGGACCGAGCTGATGGCGCGGATGCGGGAGCGGCCGGCCGAGCGCGGCCCGGTCCTGGACGAGCTGCTGCGCTGGATCCCGCACCGCAGCACGGTCGGGCTGGCCCGGATCGCCCTGGAGGACGTCGAGCTGGGCGACGGCACGCGGATCGCGGCAGGTGATCCGGTGTACGTCTCCTATCTGGCCGCCAACCGGGACCCGGCCGCCTTCCCGGACCCGGACCGGATCGACCCCGACCGGGCCGTCAGCCCGCACCTGGCCTTCGGCAACGGCCCGCACTACTGCACCGGCGCGGTCCTCGCCCGGCTCCAGACCGAGCTGCTGGTGGACACGCTGCTGGACCGGCTGCCGGGGCTGCGGCTCACGGTGCCGGCCGAGGACGTGCGGTGGCGCCGGAAGACGATGATCCGGGGACCGCTGAGGCTGCCCGTGGTGTGGTGAGGGCGCTCAGGCCCGCAGCCACTCCGTCACGACGACATCGCCGTCGGTCCGCAGCCGCAGGGCGAACGGGCCCGTGGGCGGGGTGTCGCTGCGGAAGCGGCCCATGCCGTCGACCGCGAGCGGGCGCGCCGCCGCCGGGCCGCCGAGCACCTCGATGCGCGCGGACTGCGCGGGCAGCACCTGCCCGAACAGTCCGTCGCCCGTCACCTCGACGTCCACGGTCAGCCCGCCCGCCCGGAAGGTCAGCATCCGGGGCGGGTCCTCGGCGCCCCTGACCGGGACGGCGTCCACCAGTGAGTCGAAGGTCAGCTCGGCGACCCGGGCCTCAAAATCGTGCAACACGTAGGCGTCCATGGCCACTTGCAGCAGATCGGCGGGGAGCGGGTCGAGGACGGCGGCCGCCCGGCGCAGCTCCTCCTCCAGGGAGTCCGCGTCGAAGCCGGCGTCGTCGAAGGCGTCCGGTGCGTCCCCCTCCACCGGGAACTCGTCGTCGCTCACAGCGCTCCCCTCGCGTCGAGCCGGGCGCGCAGCCGGCGCAGACAACGCTGGCGCAGCGGGCCGATGCTGCCCACGGCGATGCCCAGCGCGACGGACACCTCCAGATAGCTGGGCGGCGGCGAGGACATCAGCACGCGCAGCAACTGCCTGCAACGGTCGCCGAGTTCCTCGAACTCCTGCCACACCAGCCGGATCCGCTCGGCCTCGGCCTCCTCGTCCTCGGCGTCGATCAGGAACTGTTCGGGTGTCCGGTCGTCGCTGACCCGGTCGAGGACCTGCGGGTCGTCGGTCGGCAGCAGCCGGTTCGTCGCCCTGATCACCTTGAGGCACTCGTTGCGGGCCGTGCTGGCCAGCCAGGAACCCGCTTTCTCGGGCTCCCGGATCCGGCTCAGGTGCTGGGCGAACCGGAACCACGCGGTCTGGTACACCTCGTGCCCGTCTGCGTCGGAGAGCCGGTGCGCGCGCACCACCGACCACACCAGCGGGCTCAGCCCTTCCACGAGCGCCTTCCAGGCCGCCGCGTCGCCGTCGACTGCGGACTGGACCAACGCGCCGACCTCTGCTCGGTCCACGGTCCCACCCCTCGGGTACGGCATGTCATCGTACGCCGTGGAGGGGAGTGTTCCGGACCTCAGGTCGCGGTGGCCGGCTGCTCGACGGGGACCGGCCGCCAGTTCGCCGGGCGCAGCGCCGGCACATGGGCGCCGCGTACCTCGGCGTACTCCGTGACGCTCTCCATGAGTCGGTCCCGTGCCGTGCGCGGGTCGGTCTCGTTGGTCGTGGTCATCCGGTCGGCGACGAGGCCGGCGGCGATGGGGGTGGCGAACGACGTTCCGCTCCACTGTGCGAACCCTTCGAACATCACTTGGTCCGGTTTGCCGGGGCTGGTCGTCCCGGTGTCGGTCAGCACGCCGGTGTGGCGTGGGTACTGGCAGGTGCAGGCGTAGGTGAAGCCGAACCGGCAGGCGTCATAGGTGGTGTGCTGGTAGACGTACGGCACGGGTGTGTCGAAGCCGGCCAGGGCGCCGGTGAGCTGCTCGCCGGGGGCGTAGACGTCGACCCAGGCGCCGTGGTTGGTGAAGCAGGCGCCGTACTCGCCGTCGCTGCGCAGGGCTCCGACCGAGAGGACGACGTTCTCGTAGCCGGGCAGGGCGGCGTAGGCGGCGGGCCAGAAGGGGGTGGCGCTGCCGTTGTTGCCGGCGGCGGCCACGAGCAGGGTGGACCGGTCGCGCAGGGCCCGCATGAAGCTCTCGACGCCGAGCAGCCCTTCGGTGCTGCCGTTGGGGGTGCCGGCGGAGAGGCTGATGACGTCCGGCCAGCCGTGCCGGTCGACCGCCTCGAAGAGCTTGGCGCCGAACTCGGACTCCAGGATGGCGCCCGCGTCGTTGAGGGTGTTGGTGACGGTGATGTCGGTGTTGGGGGCGAGGGCGGCGACGAGTCCGGCGATGAACGTGCCGTGGCCGACGTAGAGTTGGAGGTTTCCGTCGGCGTCCGTCTCGGCGATCTGCGGGTCGCCCTGGGCGTGGCCGAGGAGCGGGTAGGAGCGGTAGTCGTGCACCAGTCCGGTGTCGATGACCAGGACACCGACGGCGGTGGCGGGGTCGTGACCGCCGCTCTTGGCCTGCGGGTTGGGGGTCTGGCTGAGCAGGGCGGGCACGGGCTCGCTGGGCGCGCAGGCGTTGGCGTTCCCGGTGGTGGACACGACGTGGTTGCGGCTGACCAGGCGGCGGCCGGCGCGGCCCTCGCTGTGCCGCAGGGCGCGCAGCGCGTGGCGGACGGCGAGGTCGCCGGTGTGGTCGCCGTGGTTCGGGTCGCCCACCTGGATGCGGGTGACGCCGGTGCGGTTGGTCTCCGGGCCGGCCCTGCGTACGTCGTCGGCGAGCAGGCCGGTGGTCGTGGTGAAGTGGGCGCGCACGGTGTCCTCGACGATCCGTGCCTCCTCGCCGTCGCGCGCGAGGACGACCCCCTTCTCGTAGTAGTACTCGGCCGCGTCGTCCGGCCCGATCGCCAGCGGGACGTCCGGCATCGAGCGCTGGATCTGATCGAACTGCTCGTGGAATCGCTTGGGTGCCATGGCCTGTCTCCTCCCCCAGAAGCGGCGTTCTTCAGTCAGAGTCACCAGCCGGCCGCTTGATACAGCGTCAAACCAGTGGGGCATGTATGCCCAGGCCACTACCATCCGAGGGGTGACTGCGCGAGACGAATCGGTTGCGGAACTCCTGCCGATGGTGTTCGCCGCCCCCGGCGAGGCCCTGGCGCGGGCGGAGCGCGTCCTGGAAGCCGATCCGCCGCCGTTGCACGCGTCCGTCGCGCACCAGGTCATCGGCATCTGGCAGCGGGACTTCGGGGATCTCGGGGTGGCTCTGGACCATCTGCGGCGGGCCCGGGACTTCGCGGCGCGCGCGGACTCGGCGGACTCGGCGGAGCGGGAGGCGGACGTCCTCGGCACCCTCGGGGTCGCGTTGGTGCACGCGGGGCGCACTCGGGAGGGGCTGGCCGCCCTCGAGCGCGGAATCGCGCGGGGCAACGGGCACACGCGGGCGCGGGTGCTGTACCGGCGGGCGTACACCTGGTGGGTGCTGGGCCGGCACAAGGAGGCCCTGGAGGACGTCCGGCGGGCGATCCCGGTGCTGCGGCAGGCCGGTGACGTGATCTGGACCGCGCGGGCGCTGAGCGTGCGGGCCACCGTGCACCTGGCGCAGGGCGCGGTGGACCGGGCGGACGCGGACTTCACGGCGGCGGAGCGGCTGTGGGAGACGACGGGCCAGGAGCACGACAAGGCGGTGGCGGTGGAGAGCCGGGGTCTGGCCGCGTTCCGCGCGGGCGACATCCCGGCGGCGCTGAGCCTGCTGGCCGAGGCCGAGAAGCGCTACGCCGCGCTGGACACTCCCCCGTTCATGCTCTACATCGCGCGCTGCGAGGTGCTGATGGCGGCCGGGCTGGCGCCGGAGGCGCTGGCGGAGGCGGACGCGGCGATCGCGAACCTGGACCGGATCGGCGGTCAGTCCACCCGTAAGGCCGAGCTGCTGCTGGTGGCCGCCCGGGCGGCCCGTTCGGCGGGGGACGCGCAGACCGCGATCGCCCGTGCCGCGGTCGCCGTACGGCTGTTCTCGGGGCAGCGGCGGAGCTGGTGGGAGACGCATGCCCGGCTGGTGCTGACAGAGGCGCGGGTGGCGGGCGGGGCCGTATCGGGCCGGCTGGTGCAGGAAGCGGCGGCGGTCGCCGAGGAGTTGGCCGCGTTCGGTGCGCCGGCCGCGCCGGAGGCCTCGCTGCTGGCCGGGCGGATCGCGCTGACGCTGGGCTGGACGGCCGACGCGGAACGGCATCTGGCGGTGGCCGCGCGCAGCAGGCACGGCGGTCCGCCGCTGGCCCGGATGACCGGCTGGGCGGCGCAGGCCCTGCGGGCCCGGGCGGCCGGTTCGCGCCGGGGCGTGCTGGAGGCGTGCCGGCGGGGTCTCGACGTCCTCGACGACCACCGGATGACCCTGGGCGCCTCGGAGTTGCGGGCCCGGGCGACCGCGCAGGGCGCGGAGCTGGCCACGCTGGCCCAGCAGGCGAGCCTCGCGGACGGCGGCCCGCGCCGGCTGCTGGAGTGGAGCGAGCGGTGGCGGGCCACGGTGCTCTCCGCTCCGCCGACCCGGCCGCCCGCCGACCCGGTGCTGCTGACCTCGCTGACCGCGTTCCGTGAGATCGCCTCCCGTGCGGAGGAGGCGCGCCGGGACGGCCGTCCGGTGCCCGCCCTGGAGCGTGAACAGCGGCGTCTGGAACGGGAGATCCGCTCCCGTACCCACCACACGCGCGGTGACGCGCCGGGCGGCGGTGACCGGTTCGACCCGGCGCGGCTGCTGGACCGGCTGGGCGACGCCAGGCTGGTCGAACTCGCGGTCCTGGACGGCCGGGTGCACGTCCTGCTCTGCGGCCGGGGCCGGGTACGGCGGTTCGTGGGCGGCGAGTTGGAGGAGGCGGTGGCCGAGGCGGACCATGTGCAGGCGGGGCTGCGGCGGCTCGCGCATCCGGGGGCGGAGGGGCGGCTGGCGGTGGTCGAGGCGTCCGGGCGGCGGCTGGAGGAGCTGCTGCTGGGCGAGGCGGCGGGGCAGCTGGGCTCAGGGCCGGTGGTGATCGTGCCGCCGGGGGCGCTGCACCGGGTGCCGTGGGCGCTGCTGCCCTCGCTGCGGGAGCGGGTGCTCAGTGTGTCGCCGTCGGCGGGCAGTTGGCTGCGGGCGCGGGAGACGGAGCCGCCGCCGGGCGGCCGGCATGTGCTGGTCCGCGGGCCGGGGCTGGCGACCGGTGGTGCGGAGGTGCCCGAGCTGGCGGGCCGGTACGCCACGGCCACGGTCCTGGAGCACGACGACGTCCAGGCGCCGCGGGTGCTGGCCGAGCTGGACGGGGCGGCGCTGGCGCACATCGCGGCGCACGGCACCTTCCGCGCGGACAGCCCGCTGTTCTCGTCGCTGCGGATGGCGGACGGTCCGCTGATCGTGCACGACTTCGAGCGGCTGGACCGCAGCCCCTACCGGATCATCCTGTCGAGCTGCGACACGGCCCGCCTCGCCTCGGTCGGCGCCGACGAACTCCTGGGTCTGGTAACGGCGTTGCTGCCGCTGGGCACGGCCGGGGTGGTGGCGAGCAGCGCGCCGGTGAACGACGCGGCGGTGGTGCCGCTGATGCTGGCCCTGCACAAGGGCCTGGGCGCGGGGCTCTCCCTGGCCGAGGCCCTGCGTGACGCCCGGGCCGCGCTGCCGGGCGACTCGGTCCACCAGGCGACGGGCTGGGCCTTCGCAGCGTTCGGAGCAGCCTGACCGACCCGAGCGACCCGAGGGACCCCGGCGGCCCGAGCAACCCCAACAGCCTGAGCGACCCCGGCGGCACGAGCGATCCGGGCAGCCCGAGCAGCCCGAGCGTTCCCGACGGCCCGAGCCTTCCCGGCATGAGCGATCCCGGCATGAGCTTTCCCGGCGGCCCGAGCAGCCCCGGCAGCACACGCGATCCCAGCGGTCCGAGCGATCCCAGCGGCCCTCGCGGCCCCGGTGGCACGAGCGATCCCAGCGCCCCTGGCAACCCGGACCGCCCGAGCAGCCCGGCGGTCGGCGTCGGTCACACCTGGCTGCCCGGGCGCGCGGCAGCCCGGTCGGCGGGGTGTCTCACGCGGTCCGTTCGCCGTCGGTGCGGTCCAGCAGCCACGGCAGTGCGGTGCGGTCGTTCGCGCCGAGGCGGGTGTAGGCGCCGTAGAGGTGGTTGCCCACCGTGCGTACGGACAGGGTCAGCCGGTCGGCGATCTGGCGGTTGCTGAGGCCCGCGGCGGCGAGGGTGACGATCTGGCGCTGGCGGACGGTGAGTTCGCCGAGGACGAGGCCGGACAGGGCCGGGGTGCGGGCGCCCTGGCAGCGGCGGGCGAGGGCGACCGCGCGGGTGCGGGACGTCCGGGCGGCGCGCGGGTCGCGGTGGACGCGCACGGCCTGGGCGTGGGCCTCCGCGGCGAACAGCAGCAGCCCGCGCTCGGCCAGCGCCTCGGCGGCCCGGTCGAGGGCGGGCCCGTCCCGCCGCAGGAGGGCTTCCGCGTGGCGGGCGAGGACGGCGTACGGCTGTCCCGCGGACCGGTCGGGCTCCCCGAGCCGTACGGCGCCGTAGTGCGCGAGACCCCCGTCCCCGCGCATTACGGCGCCTTCCCCCCGCTCGGCGGCGGCGCGGGCGAGTTCGGTACGGCAGGAGGCGTCGCCCGGCGCCTCCCGCAGTCCCTCCCTCGCCCAGGCCGCCGCCTCTCGCAGCTCCCCCCGAAGCCACGAGTACCGGGCGCGCACGGCGGCGTACCCGGCCGGTACGGGCAGGTCTTGCGCAGCCAGCCACTCCCCCACCGGGGCCGGCACCTCCCGTACGTCCAACTCGGCGACGCGGTCGGCCAGTCGCGTCTCCTCCTCCTTGAGCGCGGTCTCGCACCTGCCGGGGTCGCCGGCCAGCCGGCGGGCCCGCAGCCGGCCGGTCGAGGCGCGCAGCGCGGGGCCGTGCAGGGGGTGGGCGAGGCGGACCGCGCCCAGCTCGTCCACGTGGACCAGGGCGTCCGTCTCCAGCCGTTCGAGGGCGTCGAGGTCGAGGCCGTCGTCGAGGTGGAGCGGCAACGGCTCGGCGAAGGCGAGGCGTTCGAGGGTGTCGCGCTCGCCGGGGCCCGGGCGGTCCAGGAGGGGTACGACACGGTCCCGTACGGTCGCGGTGAGCGGCAGCGGGCCGCGCCAGGCCCGTTGGCCGGTCTCCGGGTCCCGGGTCAGCGCGCCGGAGTCGCGCAGCGCGCCCAGCAGATCGCGCAGCAGCCGCAGGTCGCCCCGGCACACCCGGTGCAGCCGGCGCACGGTGAGCGGCTCCAGGCCCGCCCCGGCGACGAGCCGGTCCGTCTCGTCGTACGGCAGCGGCTCCAGGACGAGGTGGGTGAGGAGTTCACCGGTCCACAGGCGGGCGACGGCACCGGGCACGGGGGCGGTGTCCACGGCGGCCACGACGAGCCGGGTACGGCCGTGCACGGCGAGCTGGTGGACGAGGGCGGCGGAGGCCTCGTCGAGGAGGTGGGCGTCGTCGACGAGGAGGAGCCGCAGGCCGGACAGGTGCCGGACCGCGCCGGGCAGGCCGGACCGCTCCGGGAGCAGGTGCGCGAACGCGGCGAACGGGAGGCTGCTGGTCTCGGGGGTGCCGGTGACCCTGGCGCAGTCGGTGCCCCGTACGGCCTGGGTGATCAGCCGGGTCTTGCCGACGCCGGCCGGGCCGGTCACCACGATCCCCTGCCGTCCCGCCGCCGACTCCCGCCTGACCAGCTCCAGTTCGTCCTCCCGGCCGGTGAACGGCCAAGGCAGTTCGAGGGTGTTCGCGTCCCGTTCGTAAGTCGTCACGTGAGTATGAGTCCGGTTACTCAACTCTGATACAGGGGGACTTGAGTAGCTTCCGACTCACGCGCACGGCCGGGTCGAACGGCAGTCTGGGCACATGACCCGACGCTACTGCTCGCTTCCGCGGCAGGCGGCCCCGGACTTCGCTCCGGGACTTGCCGCCGAGCGGCTGAGCGCGCTGACCGGCGGGCGGCGGATGTGGGTCAACGGCACGGTGCTGCACTACTTCTTCTTCGGCTCCGACACCGACGCCTCGGTGATCCCGGTCCCGGGGACCGGGGAGCGGCGCCTGGTGCCGTGGGCCGGGGCCAAGGAGCAGCGGGACGTGGTGCGCGAGTGCTTCCGGGAGTGGGCCGGCCTGGGCATCGGGGTGCGTTTCGCCGAGGTCGCCGACCGGCGCGAGGCCGAGCTGCGGATCGGCTTCCAGCCGGGTGACGGTTCCTGGTCGACGCTGGGCCGGGACGCGCTCTCGGTCGGCCGGGGCGAGCGCACGATGAACCTGGGCTGGGACCTGACCGAGCCGGGCGGGCGCTGGACGGTGCTGCACGGGATCGGGCACGCGCTCGGCATGCGGCACGAGCACCAGAGCCCGTACGCGGGGCTGCACTGGGACGACGAGGCGGTCTACAGCGAGCTGGCCGGGCCGCCCAACTACTGGAGTCGGGACCGCACTTACCACAACATCCTGCGCAGGCTCGACCCCGCCGAGGCCAACGGCTCGGTGTGGGACCCGCAGTCCGTGATGGAGTACCCGTTCGGGCCCGGGCTGGTCCTGGAGCCGGAGCAGTACCACAACGGCCTGTACCCGCCGGGGACCCTGTCGCCGGCCGACAAGGAGTTCGTGCTCCGCTGGTATCCGCCCGCCGGACCGCCGGCCGCGCTGGTGCCGTTCCGTTCGGTGCCGCTCAGCCTGGGTCCCGGCGAGCAGGCGGACTTCACGGTGGAGCCCGCGGAGACCCGGGTGTACACCGTGGGCACCTTCGGGGAGAGCGACTCCGTCGTCGTGGTCTTCGAGGAGCGCGACGGGGAACCGCGCTTCCTCGCCGGCCACGACGACGGGGGCACCCCGCACAACGCGAGGAACAGGGTCAGGCTCGTCAAGGGCCGCCGCTACTTCGTCCGCGTCCGTCTCCATTCCACGTGGGGGTCGGGGGAGACAGCGGTCATGTGCTGGTGACACCGGCACGACCGCGCGACGCGGAGGTCGGACCACTGTCCGGCACCGGGGGAAGCGGTCGAGGCGCGTGGCCTTCGGGGGAGGGACACGCGCCTCGGCCGCACCCGCCGTTCAGGCGCCCGGCTCCAGCGGCCGAGCAGGGTGAGCGCGAGTGCCGCTCCGGCCGCCGAGATCCCGCCGCCGCGGTACAGGACGACCGGCGAGGCGCCGTTCAGCACCGCCGTCCGCTCGGCGAGCACGGCGGCGTCGGGGACGGCCAGCGGCGGGTCGTCAGGGTGGGCGGCGGGCCAGGTGTCGTCGACCAGGGGGCCGGGGAGCAGGGCCCAGGGGAGCAGGGGCCGGGGAGCAGGGTGGTCATGGCGGCCGGTCGTACGCCCGCGACCTGCGCGTCTCGTCAATCGGGCGAAGGCGTCCCACATCCCGGACGTCGCTCGCGCGGCGGCCGGGAGCAGCGGTTACGGTTTCGGCCATCTACGCGGGAGCACCTCCCCGACCGGGCTGAGAGGGCGTCTGGGCGCGCCCTGCGAGAAGCCGCTGCTGCAGAAGGTGATCCAGAACGCGGGCGGCAAGGGCGAGTTCAGGCAGGTGACCCTCAGCACCTCGGCGTACGCGGCGCTCTACGCGGGCAAGGCGGACTTCGCGATGCCGATGCCCACCGGGGAGGGGCTGGAGGCGAAGCTCAGCGGCAAGCCGCAGGTCGCGCACGCGCGCGGCGGGCGAGGCGCTGGCCCGGCTGCACCTGGCGGCGGCGGACTTTGACGCGGCACCCCGCCGGGCGCAGCCGCTGGTCGCGTCGTTCACGGTGTTCGCCTCGGGCGACCCGCTGACGGCGCTGGACCGCTACGTGGCCGCGCGCCCCGAACTCGCCCTGGCGCTGGCCGGCTTCCCCTGCGCGAGGACACCCGCCGGGTCCTGCTCCCGCTGCACGCGCGGCCGGCGCCCCACCTCGCCGGACTCGCCCCGCTGCGGACCCACAACGGACGGCAGGCGGCTCCTGGACCGGCTCAGGGAGCGGAGCGCAGCGGTTCCACGCCGATGACCTTGTTGTAGACGCGGGCACCGTCGCCGTAGTCGTCGACCGCGTAGTGCCAGGTGGCCTGGTTGTCCCAGAGCACGAAGTCACCGGGGCGCCAGCCGAAGCGGATGGTGTAGTCGGGCGAGGAGGCGTGCTGGAGCAGGTACTGGAGCAGCGCCCGGCCCTCGGCCGGGGTCACACCGGTCAGCCCCTGCGCCGAGGAGCTGATGAACAGGCCCTTGCGTCCGGTGAGGGGGTGTTCGAGGACGACCGGCTGCTCGGCGGTGTCCCCCTCGGCGGTCTTCCCGGCGCCCTGCGCGTAGTTCTGCGCGTTGCCGTCGTAGACCGCGCGCACGGACTCCAGCAGCGCCTTGAAGGGCTCGGACAGGTCGTCGTACGCGGCCTGCAGATCGGCCCACAGGGTGTGGCCGCCGAGTTCGGGAACCTCCTGGTAGGTGAGCGACTCGATGGCGAAGACCGGGGTGCGCCAGACTCCGCCGATGTGCCAGGTGCCGGCCTTGCCGGTCTGCCGGACGTTGTACGGGTAGACCAGCGGGTGCTCAGGGTGGCGGACGGCGGTCGGGTGGTCGAGGGCGGTGGCGAAGATCTCCACCGCCGCCACGTGCTGAGCGGGCGTCAGGTGCTGGCCGCGGAAGACGAGCACCTTGTGGTCCCGGAACGCGGCGCGCAGCGCGTCGGCCGTGGCGTCGTCCACGGGGCGGGTCAGGTCGACGCCGGTGATCTCGGCGCCGAAGCGGGGCCCGGCGCGGTGGACGCCGAGCGCGGGCTCGTGGCGGGTGGCGGTGGTCATGTCCATCTCCTTGGGTACGTCGTGCGGGACGGAACGCGGACGGAGGGACCGGGCGGGTGAGCGCCCGGCGGACGGGTCATCGGCGGCGCCACTCCTCGGCGAGCAGTTCGTAGGACCTCACGCGGTCGGCGTGGTCGTGGGTGATGGTCGTGATGAGCAGCTCGTCGGCGCCGGTGGCCTCCTGGAGCTGCTCCAGCTGGTCGGCGACCCGGCCGGGCGAGCCGACGAACTGGGTGTCGAGGCGGTCCTGGACCAGTTCGCGGTCCGCCTCGCTCCAGACGTGGGCGCGGGCCTGGTCCGGGGTCGGGAACGGGATCGCGCCCTCCGCGGTGCGGATGCTGCGCACCCACGGGCCGTAGCCGGTGGCGAGTTCGCGGGCGGTGGCGTCGTCCTCGGCGACGACGACGTCGGCGGAGACGCTGACGTAGGGCTTGCCGAGCGTCTCGGAGGGCTCGAAGCGGGCGCGGTAGCCGTCCACCGCCTCCAGCACGGTGGCCGGGCTGACGTGGTAGTTGGCCGCGAACCGCAGCCCCCTGGCGCCCGCGGTCTCGGCGCTCTGGCCGCCGCTGCTGCCGAGGATCCACACCTCCAGATCGGCCCCCTCGCCGGGCACGACGTGCGCCTCGACGCCCTCCGGGGAGCGGTAGGTGCCGGCCAGCAGGGCGAGGATGTCGTCGATCTGCTCGGCGTAGTCCTGGGACTGGGCGCCGGGGAGCAGCAGCAGCTTGCGCTGGAGGGCGACGCGGGGTGAGCCGAGGAGGCGTTCGAAGGAGAAGCGGGGCGGGATCAGGAGGCCGTTCGGGGCGCGGCCGTCGGTCACCGGGGTCGCCGCCGGCGCGGCGGCCCTCTCGCCCGGCGGGCGGCCGCCCGAGCGGCCCAGGCCCAGGTCGAAGCGGCCCGGGTGCACCGCGTCGAGCAGGCCGAACTCCTCGACCGTGGACAGGGCCGTGCGGTGTCCGAGCTGTACGGCGCCGGAGCCGAGGCGGATCGTGCTGGTGGCGGTGGCCGTCAGGGCGAGGACGACCGCCGGGGAGGTGCCCGCGACACCGGGGTTGAGATGGTGCTCGGCGAACCAGTAGCGGGCGTAGCCGGCCCGCTCGGCCCGCCGGGCCAGGTCGACGGAGTTGCGCAGGGCGTCGGCGGCCGTGGCACCGGAGGGGACCGGGACCAGGTCGAGGACGCCGAGGGGGATGTCAGACACGGGTCGCCTCCTCGGCGGGCAGGACGGGGCCCCAGTCGAACGGCGGGTCGGGGATGTCCGCGCGCAGGGTCGGGGCGACCGCCGACTGGAAGAGCTCCAGGGAGTCGCGGTGCTGGGTGTCGGTGAGTCCGCCCGCGTCCGCGTGCAGATGGACCACGGTGTGTCCGAACCGCTCGTGGTAGCGGTGCACCTTGTCGATGACCTGCTGCGGGCTGCCGATCAGCGCCGAGCTGCGCGTCACGAAGTCCTCCACGGTCTCGAAGACCACGGGGAGGCCTGCCGTGCGCTGGAAGGCGAGGTTGCTCTCGAAGACGGGCCGGTACGCCTCCACCGCCGCCTGGGAGGTGGGTGCCACGTGGATGCCCGCGGTGCCCGCGCCGACGGCGATGTCCGCCGGGTCGTGGCCGTGGTGCTCCCAGCGTTCGCGGTAGTAGCGGATCAGCTCGGCGTAGGGCTCGATGGGGTTGGTGACGTTCGCCGAGAACAGCGGGTCGCCGTAGCGGGCCGCGAGGTCGACGGACTCCTTGCTGGTGGCGCTGCCGTGCCAGACCCGGACCGGGCGCTGGTACGGACGCGGCCAGACCTCGGCGTCCGTGAGTTCCGGCCGGAAGCGGGTCTTGGCACTCACCCGGTCCTGCCGCCAGATCTGCCGGAACACCTCGTAGCTCTCGGCGTTGCGGTCCCACTGGTCCTCGGGGGTGACGTGGAACAGCTCGCGCTGGGCGGCGCCGTTGCCCTTGCCGACGATCAGGTCGAGGCGGCCCTCGGAGAGGTGGTCGAGGGTCGCGTAGTCCTCGTACGCCCGGACCGGGTCCAGCAGGCTCAGCGTGGTGACGGCGGTGAAGAGCCGGATGCGCCGGGTGAGCGCGGCGACATGGCTGAGCACGACCGTCGGGGAGGAGGAGATGAACGGCCGCTCGTGCCGCTCCCCCACCCCGAAGCCGTCGAAGCCCAGTTCCTCGGCGAGGACGGCGTTGTCGAGGACCTCCCGGAACCGGTCGTGGGTGGACTTCCGCCGTCCCGTGACCGGGTCCGGGCGGTGCACGATCAGGGTGATCGCGAGGAACTTCACGACGCCGCCCGTTCGGTGCGCGGCTGGTCGGGATGGGCGAGGCCGAGGTGGTCGCGGAGGGTGGTGCCCTCGTACTCGGTGCGGAACACGCCCTGCTCCTGGAGGAGGGGTACGACCGTGTCGGCGAAGCCGTCGAGGCCGCCGGGGGTGATGTGCGGGACCAGGATGAAGCCGTCGGAGACGTCCGCCTGCACGAAGTCGTTGATCGTGCGGGCGACGGTGGCCGGTGAGCCGACGAAGGTCTGCCGGTTGCCGGTGTTGATCACCAGGTCGCGGATGGACCACTTGTTGGCCTCGGCGAGCTCCCGCCACTCGCGGGCGATGGCGACCGGGTCGCGGTACATCCGGACCTGGGCGCGGCCCCGGGAGATGTGCTGCTCGCCGACCAGCGGGTCGACGTCGGGCAGCGGTCCCTCCGGGTCGTACGACGACAGGTCCCGGTTCCAGACGAACTCCAGGTGCTTGAGGGCGGTCGCCCCGCTGACCTGCAGGCGGCGCACCTGGTGGGCGATCTCCTCGGCCTCCTCGTCGGTGTCGCCGAGGACGAAGCTGGCGGCGGGCAGGATCAGCAGGTCCTCAGGGCGCCGGCCGTACTTGGCGAGGCGGGACTTCACGTCCGTGTAGAAGGCCTGGCCGGCGTCGAGGGTGGCGTACCGGCTGAAGATCGCGTCGGCGGCGGACGCGGCGAACTCGCGGCCCTCCTCGGACTCGCCGGCCTGGAAGACCACCGGGCGGCCCTGCGGGGAGCGCGGCACGTTGAACTGGCCGTGGATGTCGAACTGCGCGCCCTTGTGCACGAAGGAGCCCGCTCCGGCGTCGCGCAGGAAGGTGCCGGTGGCCTGGTCGGCGAGGATCTCGTCGCCGTGCCAGGAGTCGAACAGCTCGTTGGTGGTGGCGAGGAACTCCCTGGCGCGCGAGTAGCGTTCCTCCTGGGGCAGGAATCCGCCGCGGCGGAAGTTCTCGCCGGTGAAGCCGTCCCAGGAGGTGACCACGTTCCAGGCGGCCCGGCCGTCGGAGAGGTGGTCGAGGCTGGCGAACTGGCGGGCCACCTCGTAGGGCTCGTTGAAGGTGGAGTTGATGGTGCCGGTGAGCCCGAGGCGGTCGGTGACGGCGGCCAGCGCGGCGAGGATCGTGAAGGTGTCGGGGCGTCCGACGACGTCGAGGTCGTATATCTTGCCGCCCTGTTCGCGCAGCCGCAGGCCCTCGGCGAGGAACAGGAAGTCGAACTTGGCGCGTTCGGCGGTCCTCGCGAAGTGGGCGAAGGAGCTGAACTCGATGTGGCTGCCGGCGGCCGGGTCGCTCCACACGGTGGTGTTGTTGACGCCCGGGAAGTGGGCGGCCAGGTGGATCTGCTTCAGCGGCTTGCTCATGACGGGTGCGGTCCTTCCGGCTCAGGCGGTGGCAGCGGCGTAGCGGTTGGCGGGGCGGGCGAGCCCGAGCAGGCCGCGCAGGGTGTCGGCCTCGTAGGCGGTGCGGAAGCGGCCGCGGCGCTGGAGTTCGGGGACCAGGTCCCGGGTGATGCGCGGCAGGTCGTGGCCGAGGACGGCGGGTCGCAGCCGGAACCCGGTGAGCCCCGCTGCCGCGAACTCCTCCAGGAGGTCTGCGAGTTGGGCGGCGGTGCCGGTGAAGATCCGGGCGTCGCCGGTCAGCGCGGAGCCGTCCAGTGCGTCGAGGCGGTTCTTGCGGGCCTCGGCCGCGGCGGCGTCGTCGTCCAGGAGCACCACGAGGTCGCCGAAGACGTGCACGGTGTCCCCGGCCCGTCCGGCGGCCTGCTGCTCGGCGCGGATCTCGGCGACGATCGCGCGGGCGTCGGCGGTGTCGTGCGGGGTGACGTAGCCGACGTCGGCCTGGCGGGCGATCAGCCGGTACGGGATCGTCTGGTGGCCGAGGGCGGTGACCAGCGGCTGGCCCTGGGGCGGGCGCGGGGTGATGGAGGGGCCCTTGACGCTGAACTTCGCGCCCTCGAAGTCGATGTAGTGCAGCTTGTCGCGGTCGATGAAGCGGCCGGTGGCGGCGTCCCGGATCTCGGCGTCGTCCTCCCAGCTGTCCCAGAGGCGGCGGACCGCCTCGACGTGGTCGGCGGCCTCGTCGAAGTGCTCGGCGAGCCGCTCCTGTCCGGCCGGGGACCTCAGTCCGGCCAGGTCGACGGGCGGGAAGGTGCGCCGGCCGAAGTGGTCCGCCTCGTGCGGGCGGGCGGAGATCTGGACCCGCAGCCCGGCGCGGCCGGTGCTGACGTAGTCGAGGGTGGCGATCGCCTTGGAGATGTGGAACGGCTCGGTGTGGGTGGCGATCACCGTCGGCACCAGGCCGATGTGGCTGGACAGGGGGGCGATACGGGACGCGATCAGGACGGCGTCGAGGCGGCCGCGGACCTGGTCGGTACGGCCGTCCAGCTCGCCGTAGTGCGAGGACTGGAGGCCGAGGCCGTCCTCGATGGTGACGAAGTCGACGAGGCCGCGCTCGGCCTCGGCGACCAGGTCGGCCCAGTAGCCGGCGGTGAACAGGCCGCCGGGGCGGGCGACCGGCTCGCGCCAGGAGGCGGGGTGCCAGCCGGTGCCGTCCAGGGCGACGGCGAGGTGCAGGTGGGAAAGGGGAGTTGAGGACACAGTGGTGCCTTCCTGAGGTCCGTGCGAGGGCGCGCCGGCGAAGGGGCGCGGCGGAGGAAGCAGTCAGGAACAACAGAGCGCGCCGGCCACGCGCTGGAGGTCGATGTGCGGCCGGGAGTGCAGGACGGTACGGCGGGCGGGGCTGAGGACAGGTGTCACGTCCCGTACCTCCCGGCCTGCTCCGCGTGCATCTCGTCGTGACTCACAACAGCCCGGCCCGGCCGGTTGTTCCCGGGCTGCGGACCAGCAGGATCGGGGAGAGCTTCCGTCGGGTGAAGCCGATCGACTCGTACAGCCGGATGGCCCTCGTGTTGTCCCGGGCGGCGTGCAGGAACGGGGTGTCCCCGCGCTCGCGGATACCGGCGGCGACGGCGCGGACCAGGCGGGTGGCGAGGCCGCGGCCGCGGTGGTCCGGGTCGGTGCAGACGGCGCTGATCTCCGTCCAGCCGGGCGGTCGCAGCCTCTCCCCGGCCATGGCGACCAGCCGCCCCCGGTGCCGGATGCCCAGGTAGTCGCCCATCTCGACGGTCCGGGTGCGGAACGGGCCGGGTGCGGTGCGGGCGACGAGGTCGAGGATCTCGGGTACGTCGTCCGGTCCGAGCCGTACCGCCTCGGGGTCGGGTTCGGCCCGCAGGCCCGTGTCCACGAACTGGACGCCCGTCCCGCCGCCGGCCACCTCCCAACCGGGCGGCGCCTGTTCGACGGGCTTGATCCGTACGGTCGCCCCGGGTCCGACGAGCGTGTGCAGGTCGGCCCAGGCGCCGGGGTCTCGGGGGTCGGCGAGCGCCGCGTAGGCGTAGACGTCGTCGGGGTAGCGGGCGGCCCGGCCGAACCGCTCGGCGAGGTGGGCGTGCGGGCCGGTGAGGGCGGACCAGACGGCGTTGTCGAGGGGTGCGGTGTCGGGGGTGAGGGGGGCTCCGCCTCCGCGGATGTCGGTCTGGACGGTCACGGAGGCGCAGTCCTTTCTGGGCCGGCGGACGTGTTCTCGACGGGGAGTCAGGAGTTGTCGAGGGGCAGGCCGGGCGGGTTGACCTCGGACTTGGTGACGGCCTCGTCGGAGAGGTTGTAGGCCTTGAGCCACTTCGCGTACTGCCCGTGCTCGATCAGGTAGTTGATGGCGTCCGCGAGCGGCTTGGCGAGGCCGCTGTCCTTCTTGGCGGTGGCCGCGATCAGGCCCTGGAGGCCGGCGCCGGCGCCGGAGTAGGTGCCCGCGGTGCGGGTGGCGTTGGGCTTCCCCGCGGTCTGCCGGTTGTGGTACGCGAAGCCGGGGTTGGGCCCGAAGGAGGCGTCGATCTTGCCGCTGTCCAGCGCCAGGAAGGTGCTGGTGCTGTCCTGGAAGTACTTGACGGTGAGCTTCTTGCCCTCCTTGGCGAGCTTCGACTGCCACTCCAGGAGGATCTTCTCCTGGTTGGTGCCGGACCCGACGGCGACCGTCTTGCCGGCGAGGTTCTCGTAGTCGCCGTCGAAGTTCCAGGTGCTCTTCTTCGGCACGAGGAAGGCCAGGTTGTCCTCGCGGTAGGAGGCGAACTCGTACTTCTTCTTGCGCTCCTCGGTGATGGTGACGTTGGAGAAGGCGGCGTCGACCTTGCCGCTGTCGATGCCGACGAACATGTTCTCCCAGGTGAAGTTCTTGACCTCGGGTTCGAGCCCGAGGACCGCGGCGACCAGACGGGCGAGGTCGGGCTCGGTGCCGGTGAGGGTCTTCTGGTCGCTGCCCACGTAGGCCAGCGGCGGGAGCCCGGCGGGCAGGGCGCCCTCGCCGATGACGAGCTTGCCGCTCTTCCTCACGGAAGCCGGCAGCTCGGCGCTGATGGACTTGACCTCGGAGACCTTGATGGCCGTCCGGGTGGCGGCACCGTTGGAGACCTGTCCGACGACGACCTCGCCGGTCTTGGCGTCGGCGGTGGTGGCCGCGTCGCTGTCGCCCCCGCAGGCGGCGAGCCCGGTGGCGAGGGAGGCGACGGCGGTGGCCGCGGTGATGCCTCTGATCAGGCTGCGTCGGGTGATGTGGGTAGACATGGCCGTTCCTTGTCGCTGCGGGTGATGAGGGCGGTGGCGTGGGGGAGGTCTGGGGTACGGCGGGTCAGAGGACCTTGCTGAGGAAGTCCCTGGTCCGCTCGTGCTGCGGCTTGTCGAGGACCTCGGAGGGCGGACCCTGTTCGACGATCTTCCCGCCGTCGATGAAGACGACCCGGTCGGCGATCTCGCGGGCGAAGCCGATCTCGTGGGTGACGATGACGAGCGTGGTGCCGCTGGTGGCCAGGTCCTTGATGACGGAGAGGACCTCCCCGACGAGTTCGGGGTCCAGCGCGGAGGTCGGCTCGTCGAAGAGGATGACGCCGGGGCGCAGGGCGAGGGCGCGGGCGATGGCGACGCGCTGCTGCTGCCCGCCGGACAGCTGCCGCGGGTAGGCTCCGACGCGTTCACCGAGGCCGACGCGTTCGAGGAGGTCCTTGGCCAGCTGCTGGGCCTCGGGCTTGGTGAGCTTTCCGGTGGCGACCGGGGCGGCGGCCACGTTGTCGAGGACCGTCAGGTGCGGGAAGAGGTTGAAGTTCTGGAAGACGAAGCCGATCCGGCCGCGCTGGGCCAGGATGGCGCGCTCGCTCAGCTCCTTCAGCCGCTCGCCCTGCCGCTTCACGCCGATCGGTTCGTCGTTGACGCTGACGTAGCCGATCTCCGGCTTCTCCAGGTGGTTGATGACCCTGAGAAGGGTGGACTTGCCGGAACCGGAGGGGCCGAGGATGACGGTGACCTCGCCGGGACGGACCGTCAGGTCGACGCCGTCGAGGACGCGGTGGGCGCCGTACCACTTGTGGACGTCGTGGATCTCCAGGCCGGCGGGGGCCGTGTCCAGGGTGTCGGTGGTGCTCATACGGCGGCCTCCCGGCGGATGCGTGCGCGCAGGTCGGCGAGGCCGCCCCGCAGTTTCTGCAAGGGGGTCGGCGGCAGGGCGCGGGTGGCGCCCCGGGCGTAGTACCGCTCGACGTAGAACTGGATCACGGAGACGACGCTGGTGAGGATCAGGTACCAGACCGTCACCACCAGGAGCAGCGGCACGATGTCGCCGGGGTAGGTCGAGCCCATGCTCTGCGCGGAACCGAAGAGGTCGAGCAGCGAGACGTAGAAGACCAGCGAGGTGCTCTTGATCAGGCCGATGAGCTGGTTGACGTAGTTCGGGGTGATGGAGCGCAGCGCCTGCGGGAAGACGATCCTGCGGAACTGGTAGCCCTTGGGCAGGCCGAGGGCGGCCGCCGCCTCGTGCTGGCCCTGGTCCACGGAGAGGATGCCGCCGCGGACCACCTCGGCGGCGTAGGCCGCCTCGTTGAGGCTGAGGCCGACGACCGCGATGGCCATGTCGGTGGCGAGCTTGGACTCGTCGAAGGAGAAGAAGGCCGGTCCGAAGGGGACGCCGATGCTCAACGTCCTGTACAGGGCACTGAAGTTGTAGAGGAAGAGCAGTACCACGATGAGCGGGACGGAGCGCAGCGCCCAGACGTAGGTCCAGCTGACCGCGCGCAGCACCGGGCTCCTGGACAGCCGGGCCAGGGCCAGCAGGATGCCGCCGAGCAGTCCCAGGACCGCGCTGTAGGCGGTGACTTCGAGGGTGATGACCAGTCCGTCGAGGATGGCCGGGCGCAGGAACCAGTACGCCCAGCGGTCCCACTGGTAGAACGGGTTGGTCACCAGTCCGTGCGCGAACTGGGCGACCAGGACCAGGACGACGGCGGTGGCGATCCACCGCCCCGGCCTGCGCAGCGGCTGAACTCGCTGTGCGGTCAGCAACTTTGACGGTTCATCAGCCGTGCTCGGCGCCTCGGGGGCGGCGATGGTGGCGCCTGGGGGTTCACTCATGACGGACTCCGGCGATGTCGGAAACCCGCCTCCCACGGGCGGACGGCCGCGGCCGGGCCGTGTTCGGGCACGGCGCGGCACGGGGCGCGGGGACGCGCGGGACGCGGGGACTGGGCGGACGAGGTCACACCGGGCGGGCGGTGTGCGGCGGGGAGAGGTGCTGCTGGGTGCGGGCCGGGAGGCCGGAAGGACCGGTCAGACCCGACAGCGGGCACAGCCCGGTGCGGTACACGCGCTACACAGTGCGCTGTTGACGCGGAGCAGGTCGACGGCGCGGTCGACGACGAGCGGGCTCGCATACGGCTGTACGCAGCCCTGGGAGCGGCGCTGGGCCGTCCTGGGAGCTGCGTACATGTCCGTCACCCGTCACTGTTGTTCAGGCCCGTGGGCCTCGCGCTTACCGAAACGTCATCCGGTCGGGTCGTCACCTGGGGCACCCCACCGCGATCGGAGGGTTGCCGGTCAGCAAGCCAGGGCTTGAACGCTGACGCTCTTGACCGTTCTTGTCCGCAAGTAACTCAGTTGCCCGAAGGAATGTCAACGCCTGTCCAGTTGGCGGAACGGTTCTGACCGCTCTCACCTGCGGGACCGTCGGCGGCGTGTCCCACCCAGTCCAGGATCTGGACGGCGGCGCCGGCTGCCTCCAGCCCCTGGCAACGGGCGTGGTGGCGGCGGGCGATGCCGTCGAGGTCGAGATGGGCGCCGAAGGCCGGGTGCGCGGCCAGCCGCCGGGCGTAGGCCCACAGCACCGGGTGGTCGGCGATGCGGTGCACGGCCGAGGCGTCCAGGTGGTTGCGGTGCACGGTGTCCAGCTGCACCAGGGTGACCCACAACTCCACGTCCGCAGCCGTCAGTCGACCGCCGACCAGGAACTCCACATCGGCCAGCCGGCGCTCCAGGACGGCCAGGGTGGCGAGCAGCGTCTCCAGCGCCTCCGGGTCGCCGCCCTCGCTGCCGGCGCGCTGCGCGGCCCGCTCGATGCCCTCGGCGCAGAGCTGTTCGACGGCCTCGATCTCGGACTCGGTGCCGCACGGGTAGAGCCGGGTGACCCCGTCGCCGAAGTAGCGGTCGAGGTCGCGCAGGATGTCCGGGCCGTGGGTGCTGACGATGCGTCCGGACCAGGCGTCGCTGAACACCGGGGCCAGGGCCGGTCCCGTGTAGTGGTGGGCGCTCGCCTCGTACAGCGGACGCAGGGCCGAGTGGCTGCCGTCGGGGCGGTCCGGGACGGCGGGCAGGAAGGTGACCGGACAACAGTCGTCGAGGGCCAGCAGGCTGTGGCCGACGGCGATGCGCAGGCCGGCGGGGCAGGCGGTGGACAGGTGGAGGCGGTAGCGGCGCGGCACGGCGTAGTGGCCGCTGCGCGCGTCCCGGCCGATGCGGCCCCGGAAGCCGGGGGTGGTCCGGACGGACGGGAGGGCGGCGAGCGGAGTGATGGACATGTGTCTCCCCGGGTGCGGGCGCGCGGACGTACGCGCGGCGGAAGCGTTCGTCGGTGGGCGGCGGGAGGTCAACGTCTGCGGCCGATGGCGCTGCACACGCGCTGCAGGTCGATGTGCAGACGGGAGGTGAGCAGCAGGGCGGGGTACGGCGTACGGCTCTCCCGGCACTGACTGCCGACCGTCCGCAGGCGACCCATCTTTCCCTACCTTTTCACTAGGATTCCCATCCGGAGTGTCGATCGCCCACCGCCCCACGTCAAGAGGGCGTCCATCCCTGGGACACCGGCCCTCCGACTTGCCGCCGCGCGGACGGGGAGGTCCGCTGGAAGGACGGGGTCAGCGACGGGAGCCGGACGGGATGAGCGAGCCTGCGGGGGCCGGGGCGGTGCCGGGGGCCGTGCCCGAGACGTTCGTGTTCACCTGCCGGGACTGCGGCGAGGCGTGGCGGGCCACCTTCCAGGCGGTCTTCTTCACCGACCCGGTCGCCGACCCGGAGCTCCAGAGCACCCTGGAGTACGTCGACGAGGCCGGCCGCGCGGTGCGCTCGCCGCTCACGGACGCGGTCTGCCCGCGCTGCGGCGGCCGGCACGTGCGGATCACGGCACCGGAGCGGTGAGCCCAGCGCCGACGCTGGGCGCCGACAGCGGGACCCGACGCCGGGACGGTCACCCGAACGGCCCGCGCGGGCTGGTCGGCGCAGGTGGCGGATGGTGGCGTGGAGGGACGTACCGCGTTCCCGAGGAGGAAGTCGCGATGACCCGTCCGTCCCGACCCGTGCGTGTTCTCACCCCGGCCCTGACGGCGGGGATCCTGCTCGCCACGGCGGCCTGCGCGGACGACAGCGGCTCGCCCGAGGCCGCGGCCGTCACCCCCGCCGCCGAGCGCTCCCCGGCCCCGTCCCGCACCCCCGCCCTCACCGGCGCCGGCGCCCAGGCCGCGCTGATCACGCCCGCCGACATCGAGGACGACTGGCAGCTGGCCAACGACGCCGCCACCTGGCGCAACCAGATGCTGGTGGGCAAGGTCGACAAGGCCGAGTTCCTCAGCGGCGAGGCCGCCGCCGCCGACTGCCAGCGGCTCCTCGACGGCCTCTACTCCGACAGCCTGCTGGGCCGCGCCACCGGCGCCTCCGGGCTGCGCGGCTTCACCTCGCAGGACGCCCGGCTGCTGTACCAGGTCGGGGACTACGGCCAGCCCACGATGGAGGCCACGCTGAACTGGCTGAAGAGCCTCCCGGAGAAGTGCAACCAGTTCACGGTCACCGCCTCCGGCGGCAGCAAGCGCACGGTGCAGGTCGTCGAGTACAAGGAGCCGCCGAAGGTGGCCGACGACCTGGCGGCGCTCACCGTCACCGTCCAGGGCACCTCGAACGGGCAGCCCGCCACGACCACCCTGGACGTGGCGGCACTGCGCGTCGGCGCCTCCGGTGCGGCCGTCACCAACGGCGGCCTGTCCGGCGTCGACCACCCCAGCACCGAACTGGCCGTGCAGAACGGGGCCCAGCGCCTCAAGGACGTCCTGGCCGGCAAGACCCCGGCGCCGATGCCGAGCCAGTTCGACTAGGCCGGCACCGGTGCGGGCACGGGCGGCCGGGTCAGTGCAGGGGCTCGGGGTCCTCGGTGTTGCGCTGGGTGCTGCCCGGCTCGCCGTTGTCCCGGTGCCACTCGACGACGAGTTCGTCGCGGGTGCCGAAGCGGACCAGGTGCCGGCCGACCACTCCTTCCAGGAGGTCGAGGTTGCCGGCCTCCGTCTCCACCGCGAGCAGCAGCGCGCCCTCGGCGGCGGCCAGGGTGCCGGTGCCGTTCTGGAAGACGATGGTGCCGAGGCCGGTCTCCTCGTCCCAGGTGGTCTGCGAACGGCGGCTGAGGTGCGAGGCGAGCTGCTTGGCGTAGCGGGCGGGCCGGTCGGTGCTGACGCGGGCTTCGGAGCGGGCCATCTGGGACTCCCGGTGTCGGGCGTGCGTTGACGGCCTCACGCTACGTCGGCGGGCGGCGGACCGCGCCGGTCGGGGCAGCGCACGGGCGCACGCACAGTTTGCGGGTTCCGGGCAGGGGAAAGGGGGCCTCCGAAGAGAGCCCCTGGCCCGCGGAAACCTCCGGCATCACTGTCGGGACGACAGGATCTGCACCTGCGGCCCCTTGACCCCCAGGAGCAGAGGTCGAGGGCACTTTCTGGACATAACAGATTCAACTGGGGCAGACCATGTGCGCAACAGGCCCGCCGCGCACCATCGCGTACACCGTGTGGTCCCCAACTGGTCCCCGCGCCGCTCCCGCAGCACCTCGTAACGAGACCCGGACTTCGCCGCGCTCGCGCCGGGCTGGCACCACAGCGACATCCTTCCCACCCGCCCCACAGGGCAAGCAAGTTCAGACGTCACCCGATCGTGCGGCAGACCCGGGCGTCGACGGCGGCCTCGAAGGCGTCCTGGGCGAGCCCGTCCCGCGCGTCGGCGATCACGCACGACGGCGCGGCGCGGGACGGGTCACCTCGGGGAGGACGCCGGCCACGATCCGACCATCGCGGTAGGCGTCGAGGTAGTCGAAGAGATGTGCCAGACCGACGGCCCGCTTCCCCGCGCGCTCGGCGCCGAGGACGCTGCGGGTGAGGAAGCGGGCGGACGTCGGTGTGGCACCGGCCGCGAGCAGAGCCCGGAGAGCTCGCGCTCGGACATGCGGACGCTGCCGGTCATGGCGCGTCAGCGCCCGTGGTGGTGCATGACGTGCTTGGTGCGCGAGTAGTCCTCCAGGGCGTAGACCGAGAGGTCGCGGCCGTAGCCGGAGCCCTTGAAGCCGCCCCACGGGACCTCGTTGGCGAGCACCAGATGCGAGTTGACCCAGACGGTGCCCGCGTCGAGGCGGGCGGCGACGGCGTGACTGCGGCGTGCGTTCTCCGTCCACACGGAGGCGGCGAGTCCGGCCTCGACGTCGTTGGCGCGGCGGATCGCCTCGTCCTCGTCGGTGAAGGTCTCGATGCTGACGACCGGCCCGAAGACCTCCTCGCGGGTGATCTCGGCGCCCTCGGCCACGTCGGCCAGAACGGTGGGCGCGACGAAGTAGCCGGGCTTGTCCTCGTCGAGGGCGGCGCCGCCGACCACGGGACGGGCACCCTGGCTGATGGCCCGGCCGAGGTAGCCGCGGACGCGGTCGTAGTGCGGCTTGGAGACCAGCGGGCCGATCTCGACGTCGTCGCCCGCGCGCGGGTCGCCGACGGTGATCTGCTCGATCTCCCGGACGAGGTGCGCGGTGAACTCCTCGGCCACGGAGGCGTGGACGAGGACGCGGCAGGCGGCGCCGCACTCCTGTCCGCTGTTCCAGAAGCCGGCCGTACGGAGGCCGGCCGCGGCCGCCTTGAGGTCGGCGTCCTCGAAGACGACGAACGGGGCCTTGCCGCCCAGCTCCAGGTGGACGCGCTTGACCGTGTCGGCAGCGGCGCGCGCCACGGACTGCCCGCTGCGGGTCGAACCGGTCAGCGCGATCATGGCGATGTCGGGATGGCGCGCGAGCCGGTCGCCCACCACGGAGCCGCGGCCCGTGACGACGTTGAAGACACCGGCCGGAAGGAGGTCCGCCACGAGTTCGGCGAACTTCAGCGTGGACAGCGGGGTCTGCTCGGAGGGCTTGAGGACCAGGCAGTTGCCGGCCGCCAGAATCGGCGCGATCTTCCAGGCGCCCATCAGGAGCGGGTAGTTCCAGGGCGTGACCGCGCCGATGACGCCGAGCGGCTCGCGCAGCATCAGCGACGTGTGGTCGGTGACATATTCACCGGCCGCGAGGCTGCTTCCGGTGGCGCGCAGGGCGCCGGCCATGAAGCGGAAGCCGTCGGCGGTCATGGAGATGTCGTCGCGGGCGACGGCGAACGGCTTTCCCGTGTCGGCTGCTTCCAGGCGTACGAGGAGGTCGGCGTCGGCGTCGACCCGGTCGGCGATTGCCAGGAGGAGGTCGGCGCGCTCCTTGGGGGTGATCCGGGCCCAAGCCGGGTGGGCGGCGCGGGCCGCAGCCACGGCCCGGTCGGTCTCCTCGACCCCACCGAGCGGGACACGGGCGAGCAGTTCCTCGGTGGCCGGGTTGAGAACGTCGCTCATCTCGACACCGGGTTCGCCGGCATGTCCATCCACGAACTTGCCGTCGATGAAGTGGCCCAGCGGGGGCAGGTCTTCCGCGCTGGTCAGGGATGTGGCGGCGGCTGCGGGACGGCGGACGGTGAACGTCATGGCAGGGAATCCCCCGGGTCTCAGTCGCGGACGGACAGGTGCGGCAGGTCGGCGAGCGCGGCACGGATGCGCTCGCGGTGCGCCGTCTCAATGTCGAGCAGCGGCTCGCGCGGCACCCCGACAGGCAGACCGATCTCCTGGAGCGCGGCGCGGACCCCCTGGATGAAGGGGCCGCCGGTCATCAGCGTGTCCATGAGCGGGTAGATGCGCTTCCAGCGTGCCCGGGCCAGTTCCAGATCGCCCGCGGTCAGTGCCTGGTGCACGGCGACGAGGTCGGCGGGCATCACGTTGGCGGTGCCGGCCATGACGCCGGCGGCGCCTTCGGCGACGGCGGCGAGCAGCAGGCTGTCCCAGCCAAGGTAGGTGGTGATGACGTCGCCGTGGTGGTGGATGAGCTGACCGGCCTGCGCCATGTCGGCGCTGGTGTCCTTGATGTAGCGAATGTTGTCGACCTCGCGGGCGAGTGCGCCGACGGTGTCGGGGTCGAGGTTGACGCCGGTCGCGCTCGGGATGTTGTAAAGCATGACGGGGATGGAGACGGAGCCGGCGACCGTGCGCAGGTAGCGCAGCGTCTCGTCCATCGTCAGGGCCTCGTAGTACGGGGCGACGACCATCACGACGTCCGCGCCCGCCTGCTCGGCGTGCCGGGTGAGGGCGATGGCCTCGCGGGTGGCGACGGCGCCGGTCTGGGCGATGACCGGGACGCGGCCGGCGGCCTGGTCGACGACGGTCTCCACGAGCAGGCGGCGCTCGTCACCGGTCATGGCGGCGAACTCGCCGGTCGAGCCGCCCGCGACGACGCCGGACACGCCGCCGTCGATCGAGCGGTCGACGAGGACGCGCAGCAGCTTCTCGTCGATGTCTCCGGCCTGGTCGTACGGGGTGGCGAGGGCGGTCAGGATGCCGTTCTGCAGAGGCATGGTGTTCTCCTTGGCGAGAGGTGGTCGAGGTTCAGGAGGCGGCGATCAGACCCGTGCGGGCGGTCTGCCGGTGCGTGGCGATCAGGGCGCGTACGTCAGTGGCGGCGTTGAGGCCGGACTGGATGGCTGTCTCGGTGTAGAGGGAGCCCATGTAGTCGCCGGCGAGCAGGACGCGGCCGGTGCGGCGGGTGAGGACGGGCTGGAGCTTGCCCCGGCCGGGGAAGCAGTACGGGGCGCCCAGCGGGAGACGCCAGACGTGCGACTCGGTGACGTCGGAGGCGACGCCCGGCAGCACCTGGTCGAGGTCTTCGAGGTAGGTGGTGCGGATGCCGTCGTCGTCCAGGTCCATCAGGTTGCGGGCGAGGGTGCCCGGCGAGAACGTCATCAGGCTGGAGCCGGGGTGCCGTTCGCGGCTGTAACCGTGCTGGATGTTGGACATGTTGAGCACGACGTTGAAGGACCGCTTGGGTGTCGCGATGCCGTAGGCGTCGTCCCAGGGGCGTCGCGAGGTCTCGTTGGTGAGGAACGCGGCGCTGACGTAGGGCCCGTACTGGATCTTCGAGAGGGCTTCTCGGACGTCCTCGTCCAGATCGGGTGCGATGCGGTGGGTGACCGGGGCCGGGGTGGCGAGCACGGCGGTGCGCGCCTGGACCTCGAACTCAAGGCCGTCCTGCTGGTAGCGGACGACGACCGAGTCCTTCTTCTGCACCACTTCGCTCACCGACGCGCCGAGCTGGACACGGTCGCCGAGCGCCGCGGCGATGGTCTCGGTGAGGGTGGACGGGCCGTTCATGATGGAGTTCGACAGCCCGGCGCCGATGTTCCACACGAGGCTGAAGTAGCCGACGCCGGCACCGGCCGAGATCTGGTCGATGTCGCCGGCGGAGCGGGTGACGGTCGGCTCGAACAGGGCCTGGGCGTCGGCGGGGATGTCGCCGATGAACTCCTTGAAGCTGATGTCGTTCATGAAGTCGTAGACCCGCTGCTGGCGTTCGGCCTCGCTCTCGCCCTTGCGCCGGCCGACGATCCGGGCGTACTTGCCGACCTTGGTGAAGACCTTGGCGCCGGTGGTGAGCATGCCGACGCGGGCGGACAGCGGCATCGGGATGCGGAAGGGGTACGTCTCGACCCGGCCCTTGAGCAGCAGCTTGCCGTTCATGTGGAGGCCGGACAGCGAGCCGGGGACGGGGACGGCGTCGACGCCGGTGTTGTCCAGGAGCCACGAGGTGGCGGAGTCGCCGCCCGCGTAGACGTGGCCGCCCCAGTTCAGGAAGTAGCGGCCGCGCTTCTCGGAGCGGATGCGGCCGCCGACGCGGTGGTCCGACTCCAGGACCAGAGTGTCGAGGTGGCGCAGCCGCCAGGCGGCGGAGAGCCCGGCGATGCCACCGCCGACGATGACGACGTCTTTCATGGGAGCCCCTTGATCTCCAGCAGGCCGGATCGGCCCGCCCAGTGGGTACGGAAGCGCTGGTGGAGATGCCCGTGGACGGACAGTGGCCACTCGGCGAACTGACCACCACGATAAGATGTGATCACAGATCACACAATGGTTTGCGGTCATCGTTCACATGGATCACGCGGAAAATCGATCAAAGATCACAGAGCTGACCGCTCCCGACCCGAGGCTGCTTAGGATGCGCACGTGGATACCTCGAAACGCCTGGAACCGACCCTGTCGATGGCCGACCGCGTGTACGCGGTGCTGCACGAATCGATCATGAGCGGGGAATTCCCCGTCGGTTACCGGCTGCGGATCCGCGACCTCGCCGCGCTGGTGGGCACCAGCGAGATGCCGGTGCGCGAAGCGATCCGGCGCCTGGAGGAGGCCGGCTTCGCCGAGCGCGTCCCGCACCGGGGCTCCGTCGTGAAGGGCCTGGACCTCGCCGAGCTGGTCCACGCCTACGACGTACGACTGCTGGTCGAGGTCGAGGCGACGCGGCTCGGCGCCGCCCGTGTCACCGAGACGGACATCGCCCGCATGCGCGGGGGCCTGGACCAGATGCGGCAGGCCATCGCCGACGGCGACGTGATGGCCTACCTCGACCGCGACGAGGACCTGCTCGCCGTCCTCTACGAAGCCTCGGGCAACCCGGTGCTCGTGAACACGGTCCGCACCCTGTGGGGCCAGTGCCGCGCCTACAAGACCGTCGGCGCGCGCTCCGCCCTGGACCGGCCCGGCGACGACGCCCTGTGGCGGCATCAGGAGCGCCTGGTGAAGGCCCTCGAAGCTGGTGACTCCGAGGCCGCGACGGACGTCACTCGCGCGTCGCTGGTCAGCGCGACGGACCGCATCAAGGCGCAGCTCAAGGAACAGCGCAAGCAGTAGCCCCGCCCGGGGCGGCCTGGAGCGCGCAGGTCGGGGTGGCGATGCCGGTGAGCACCACCATCCCGGCCTTTCGCGCGGCGGCGTCAGACGCGGTCGGGCTCGGCGACCGCGCCCACGGCCGACTCCTTGACCCAGTACTCGGCGCCCTTGATGCCGAGCGGCTCCGGGTCGAAGACGGGGTCCAGTCCGTCGCGCCGCTGCCGGTCGTAGTCGCGGATGACCTTGCGGACCACGGGGGTCAGCAACAGGACGGCGCCCATGTTGAGCCAGCCGAGGATGCCGTAGCCGATGTCACCGGCCGCCCACATGGCGTCGGCGGTCACCGTGGTGCCGGTGAACGCGATGCCGAGCGTGCCGAGTTTGACGAACGCCTCCCACAGCTTGCTGCGCCGCTCCCCCAGCAGGAACATGAGGTTCGTCTGGGCCACGTAGAAAAAGAACACCATCGAGATGAAGGCGAACATCGTCACGGCCACTGCGACGAAGCCGGAGCCCCAGCCCGGCAGGCTCGAATCGATCGCCTCCTGGATGTAGTTGGGGCCCGCGACCGCGCCCGGCACGTTCTCGACGAGGTAGCCGCCCGCCGGGTCGGTGACGTTGTAGGCGCCGGTGACGACGAGGAGCAGGCCGCTCGCCGTACAGATCAGCAGGATGTCGATGTAGATGCTGAACGCCTGGATGATGCCCTGCTTGCCGGGGTGGGAGACGGTGGCGGCGGCCGCGGCGAAGGTGCCCTCGCCCAGACCGGTGGCGGAGGCGAACACCGCACGGCGCACGCCCCAGGCGACCGCGAAGCCGACGATCCCGCCGAAGACCTGGTCCTTGCCCACGGCGCTGGAGACGACGAGGACGATCGCGTCCGGCACCTTCTCCACATTGAGGGCGATGATCACCAGGGCGCTGACGACGTAGACGAGCGCCACGAACGGGACGACGGCCTCGACGACCTTCACGATCCGGCGCGTGCCGCCGACGATGACGAGTCCGAGGACGCCGGCGACCACGACTCCGACGACGGGGCCGTCCACGCCGAAGGCGAGCTTGGCGCTGGAAGCGATGTTGTTGGCCTGGACGCCGGGGAAGACGAAGCCGTAGCCGATGAGGGTCGCGACGGCGACGACGGTGGCGAGCCAGGGGGCCTTGAGCCCGTACTTGATGTAGTACGGCATGCCGCCGCGGTCCTCGTCGCGGACCCGGCGCTTGTAGACCTGCGCGAGGACGGACTCGGCGTACGCGCAGGTGGAGCCGAGCAGCGCGGTGATCACCATCCAGAGAAGGGCACCCGGGCCGCCGGCGGCGACGGCGGTGGCGACTCCGGCGATGGAGCCGACGCCGATCCGGCTGGACAGCGACAGGGCGAGGGTCTGCAGTGAGGTCAGCCCTCCTTCCCCGGCCTCGCCGGAGCGCAGGTGGCGCAGCATGTCGGGAAAGCGGCGGAACTGGACGCCCTTGGTGAGCAGCGTGAACAGCACGCCGACCCCGAGGGCGACATAGGCCAGCGGATTCCAGATCCAGCCGCTGACGGTGGACAGCATTTCCATGGGCGGTGTCTCCAGTGGCTCGGTGACACCCGTCCCCGGAAGACGGGCGGCACTCTACGCGGAGAGTCCGCCCAAGGAAACCCTTGTGTGATCTGTGATCACAGATTAACGTTCTGGCCAACCGGAGGCCGCCCCGCCATGCCTGAACCATCACCTCCGACACCCGTCCCCCACAGACCTGCACGGGCGCGCCGCCGGGAGACACCTGTGCGCTCTTCAAGCGGTGCCTTCACGCCGTAATGCTCTGCTCGGCCCAGATGACCTTGCCGTCCGTGGTGTATCGGGTGCCCCAGCGCCGTGACAATTGAGCCACCAGGAACAGCCCGCGGCCTCCCTCGTCGGTGGTCCGGGCGCGCCGCAGCCGCGGCGAGGTACTGCTGCCGTCGAAGACCTCGCAGATCAGGCCGTCCTGCCGGATCAGACGCAGCCTGATGGGTTCGCGTCCGTAACGGATGGCGTTCGTGACAAGCTCGCTGATGACCAGTTCCGTGGTGAACTGCAGTTCCTCCAGGCCCCATTCGGCGAGCTGACGGGTGGCGCGGTCACGGGCGTCGGCGACGACGACCGGGTCGGGAGCCAGATCCCATGAGACGACTTGACTCGCATCCAGGCCGTGCGTGCGGGCGAGAAGCAGGGCCGCGTCGTCGGTGGGCGGGCCAAGTGGCAGCGCGCCGATCACGTTGTCGCAGACGGCTTCGAGACTCGGAGCCGGGCGGGCGAGCGCGCTCGCGAGGCGTGCCATTCCGATGTCGGGGTCCTTGTTCCGTTCCTCGATGAGGCCGTTGGTGAACAGCGCGAGCAGCGTGCCGTCGGGCAGCTCCACGTCGGCGGCTTCGAACGGCAGGAGGCCCAGTCCCAGCGGTGGCCCCGACGGAAGATCGGGGAAGACGACCGCGCCGTCTTCGGTGACGACGGCCGGGGGCGGGTGGCCGGCCCTGGCGAGCGTGCACTGCCTGGTGACCGGATCGTAGACGGCGTACAGGCACGTGGCGCCCAGTACGGACGTGGCGACGTCCTGCGGGTCGCTCTCGCCGCCCCGGTCCGACTCTTCCTGCTCCACCAGGCTCACGACCAGGTCGTCCAGGTGGGCCAGGAGTTCGTCGGGCGGCAGGTCCAGATCGGCCAGGGTACGTACGGCGGCGCGCAGCCGGCCCATGGTGACGGCGGCGTTCGTCCCGTGTCCGACCACGTCGCCGACGACGAGCGCGACCCTGGCGCCGGAAAGCGGGATGACGTCGAACCAGTCGCCGCCCACCGCGTGCGGAGCGTTCGCCGGAAGGTAGCGGGAGGACACGTCCAGCACGGTCCCTGCCGGCAGTCCATGCGGCAACAGGCTCCGCTGCAGGGCCAGGGCAGCTCTGCGCTCCCTGGTGTAGCGGCGGGCATTGTCGACGCACACCGCTGCACGAGCGACGAGCTCCTCCGACAGACCGACGTCGTCCTCGTCGAACGGGTCCGGGCGGCGGGACCGCAGGAAAGTTGCGACGCCCAGGCGGACCCCCCGCGCATGCACCGGCGTGACCAGCACCGCGTGGACCCCGAGGGCGCGGACCTTGGCCGCCCTGGCCGGATCCTCGTCGGCCCAGGTGCTGGTGGAGTGATCCGCGAGTGACTCCACACAGGGTTTGGCGTCTGTGAGGCAGCGGGCGGCGGGGGAGGCGGGCCCGCGATGCAGGACGTCGCCGGGCCCTTCGGTCGCCTCGGGCCAGGTCGCATGGATGGACCGTTGTCCCGCGCGTCGCAGCGTGGGAGTGGCTCCGGTCGGCCTGGGAGGAGGTTCCTCGCCGTGCAGGACCGATTCGAGCAGGTCGACGGTGACGATATCGGCGAAGCGCGGCACCGCGACGTCGGCGAGTTCCTGCGCGGTCCGTGCGACATCGAGGGTGCTGCCGATCTGCGCGCTGGCGTCGGTCAGCAGGGCCAGGCGTTCCCGGGCTCGCCAGCGTTCGGTGTTGTCCATGGACATGTACCAGACGCCCAGCGCCTGGCCGGCGGAGTCTTCGATGCGGAAGATGCACTCCCACCACGCGTGCTGCCGGATCGGATCCGCCGTGCTGGGAGCGAGGTACTCGAAGTCGAGTGCCGGCACACCGGTCTCCAGCACCTGCCGGTACTGCGCCTCGGCCAGCTCGAAGGACCTGGCCGGCAGCATCTCCGTCAGCCGGCGCCCCAGCCTGCGCTCCCGCGGCACCGCCCCGCCGTACGTCATGACGTCATTGACCCAGACGTACCTCAGATCGGTGTCCAGCACCGCCACACCGACCGGAGCATGCGCGAGCAGGGGCTCGAACACCAGTCGGCTCAGCCTCTCCCCCGGCGCCCGCTCGTCCTGGGCCAGCACCGCCCACCGTCTGCTCCCGGTCGGATCCACCAGGGGAAGGACCCGCACGGCGAGCCGCAGCCGCCGACCGTCGCGGTGCCGCACGACAAGCACCCCGTTCCAGTCGTCGCCCGTAGGGCGCTTCTCGGCTGCGGCGACCGCGGCCGCCCGGTCCTCGGGCTCTGCCAGGAGGGCCAGGACGGACCGGCCCACGATCTCCTCGCCCGGATAGCCGACCAGGCGCTGCGCAGTGTCGGTCCAGCCGGTGACCAGCCCCTGCCCGTCCAGCACCGCCAGCGCCATGTCCGCCGCGCCCAGCGGCCCGCCCGCACCATGGGGCAGGGCGTCCTCCGGGACCGTCATCTTGGCAGTGTCCCTTCACCTCGGCGTCTCCCAGCGGCGAGCCGTCCGGTGCTCCCCCGCGCACTCGGCGGCGCGTCCGTGTACCTCCATGATGTGCCGCATGCCCGGTCGACGGCACACCGAGGCGGGGGCGTGATCGGCGCGCACGGCGATCACGGAGCGTGCGTTCAACGGGAGCCGGCGGGGTACTCCGCGTGCCCCTCTCGCAGGCCGTCGGCCGAGCCGGCCCCGGAAGCGGCGTCCACGGTGGTACGGGGGCCCGTGTAACTGTTCTTCACCCGGATTTCCCGGGCCGGCCAGAGCGCGACCAAGGTGCCGGCGACGACGAGCGGCGTGTAGTCGACGTACTTCCAGGAGAAGCCGGCGTTCCACGGCACACCGCCGGGGGTCGTCGGCAGGACAGCGATGACCGTGGTGAGGGCGATCTCTCCGACGGTGACGGGGGCGAGCCACTTGTAGTGACGGCCGAGGTTCCAGCTGCCGGTCCCGGACGCCGGTCCCTTCCTCCAGCGCTGGAGGATCGGGATGGCGAAGGCCAGGTACAGCCCCACGACGCCGATGGAGACCACAGCGTTGAACGCGACCGGGACGGGCGCGCCGTTGACGTCCACCTCGACCAGTGCCGGCAGCGTCAGGGCGACTGCCGGGACGGCGACCAGCAGCACGCTGTACAGCGGCCCACCGCTCCTGTTCAGACCCAGGTCCACCACGTGGACTCCGTCCGCGGCCCCGTTCAGCCGCCTGGCCGCTCCGCGACCGACCTACGACAACCCGGTGATCTGCGGCCCTGAAAACGACTCGCCCGGCACGGACAGGCGTCCGCTGAGCGCCCCCGTGGTCACGGGAGTGCCCCAGGTCACGCTCTCCGAGGAGCCGCCCGGCGCTCCCCTCACCACCGACCCGGTCATCGCCCGCAGCAGGGCGGCACGGCCGGCGTTGCGCACTGACGCCGGTCAGATGACGCTGCGGATCGCGGCCTCGAACCCTTCCACGTGACCCGCCGCCAGCGCTTCGGCCTTGTCCGCGTCGCGGTCGATGATGGCGCGCAGGAGCGGACCGTGCTCATGCACATGGCCGACGAGTCCGGGCAGCCGGTCGGTGAACAGGCCCCAGATCCGGGTGGCCAGGTTGTCGTACCTGACCAGGGTGTCCTCAAGGTAGGGATTGCGCGTCGCGGCATATATGGCGCGGTGCACAGACATGTCGAGCCGGATCAGGTCCGTGCCGCCGTGAGACGTGTCCGCCAGCTGCGTCAGCAGCCGCGCCAGTTCAGCCCGGTCGTCCTCACTGGCGCGCTCTGCGGCCAGGGCCGCGGCGAGAGGTTCCAGCTGCAGCCTCACCTCCGAGATGTGGCCGAGGTCGGCAATCTGCACTTCGGTGGCGAAGGTGCCACGCCGGGGGTAGGCGACGATGAGGCGCTCGTGTTCGAGCCTCTTCAGCGCCTCCCGGACCGGGGTGCGCCCGAAGCCGAGCTCTGCGGCGATCCGCTCGTCATTGATGGGTTCGCCGGGACGGATCTGCAAGGTGACCAGCCGGTCCGAGATGGAGCGATACGCCTGGTCAGCCAGCGTTCCGTGGCTCTGACCAGTGACGGGCGACGAAGTCACTCCGCTTCCTCCCTTGACTCGGCTCAATCGGCCCTCCTAGTGTATCGCAACAGAGAGTTAATATATCAGTTGCCTACCAGTCGGTTACGAGGGAGTTCTCATGACTCACCACGCCCCCGATCACCACGCGGCCCGGTCCACGGTTCTCAGCACCGAACTCCGTGACTTCGACCCCGAGATCGCCACGGCGATCGAGGCGGAGCTGGCCAGGCAGCGCGGCACGCTGGAGATGATCGCGAGCGAGAACTTCGCGCCTCTCGCCGTCATGCAGGCCCAGGGTTCGGTGCTGACCAACAAGTACGCCGAGGGCTACCCCGGTCGCCGCTACTACGGCGGCTGCGAGCACGTCGACGTCGTCGAGCGGCTCGCCATCGACCGCGTCAAGGAGTTGTTCGGCGCCGAGGCCGCCAACGTCCAGCCGCACTCCGGCGCCCAGGCCAACGCGGCCGTGATGGCCGCCCTGCTGCAGCCCGGCGACACGATTCTGGGCCTCGACCTGGCACACGGCGGCCACCTGACCCACGGCATGCGGCTCAACTTCTCCGGGCGGCTGTACAAGGTGGCGGCCTACCAGGTCGGCGAGCTCGACCACCGCATCGACATGGAGCAGGTCCGCAAGCTCGCCCAGGAACACCGGCCGAAGCTGATCGTGGCCGGCTGGTCCGCCTATCCCCGCCACTTGGACTTCGCGGCCTTCCGCCGCATCGCGGACGAAGTCGGCGCGTACCTGATGGTCGACATGGCGCACTTCGCCGGCCTCGTCGCCGCGGGCCTGCACCCCTCGCCCGTCCCGCACGCACACGTGGTCACCACCACCACGCACAAGACGCTCGGCGGCCCCCGCGGCGGCGTGATCCTCTCCACCGCCGAACTCGCCAAGAAGATCAACTCCTCGGTGTTCCCCGGCCAGCAGGGCGGCCCCCTCGAACACGTCATCGCGGCGAAGGCGGTGGCCTTCAAGATGGCCGCGCAGCCGGAGTTCGCCGACCGCCAGCGCCGCACGCTGGAAGGCGCCACGATCCTGGCCGAACGCCTGCTGGCCGCGGACACCGCGGCCGCCGGTGTCAGCGTGCTGACCGGGGGTACGGACGTGCACCTGGTCCTGGTGGACCTGCGCCACTCCGAGCTCGACGGCCGGCAGGCCGAGGACCGGCTGCACCAGGTCGGCATCACCGTCAACCGCAACGCGGTCCCCTTCGACCCGCGCCCGCCGATGGTCAGCTCCGGTGTCCGCATCGGCACACCCGCGCTCGCCGCCCGCGGCTTCGGGGCGGAGGAGTTCACCGAAGTCGCCGACATCATCGCCACGGCCTTCCTGCCCGGCTTCGACGACGAGGTGGCCGGCGCGCTGCGCGAACGTGTCCGGGTCCTTGCCGACCGCTTCCCGCTGTACCCCGTCCACGCGCAGCCCACGGCCCAGGAGGCTGGTCAGTGATGCACTCCCCCGACACCGCCGGCGCCCCCGAAGACGTACTGCCTGACCACCCGGACTTCCTGTGGCGCAACCCCGGCCCCAAGCCGTCGTACGACGTCGTCGTCGTCGGTGGTGGCGGGCACGGGCTGGCCACCGCCTACTACCTCGCGAAGAACCACGGCATCACGAACATCGCGGTCCTGGAGAAGGGCTGGCTCGCGGGCGGCAACATGGCCCGCAACACCACCATCATCCGCTCCAACTACCTGTGGGACGAGAGCTCCGGCATCTACGAGCACTCGCTCAAGCTGTGGGAGACCCTCGAAGAGGACCTCGACTACCCGATCCTCTTCAGCCAGCGCGGTGTCCTCAACCTTGCCCACAGTCTCCAGGACGTGCGCGACAGCAAGCGCCGCGTCTACGCAAACCAGCTCAACGGCATCGACGCCGAGTGGCTGGAGCCGGAAGAGGTCGCCAAGGTCTGCCCCATCGTCAACGTCTCGCAGGACGTGCGCTATCCGGTGCACGGCGCCACCTACCAGCCGCGCGCGGGCATCGCCAAGCACGACTACGTCGCCTGGGGCTTCGCCCGCAGGGCCGACGCCTACGGCATCGACCTGATCCAGGACTGCGAGGTCACCGGCCTCGACATCCGCGACGGCCGCATCCACGGCGTACGGACGACCCGCGGCAACATCGCCGCCGGAAAGGTCGCACTCGCCGCCGCCGGACACTCCTCCGTCCTCGCCTCCATGGCGGGCCTGCGGCTGCCCCTGCAGAGCCACCCGCTGCAAGCGCTGGTCTCGGAACTCCTCGAACCCGTGCACCCGACCGTGGTGATGTCCAACGCGGTGCACGTCTACGTCTCCCAGGCCCACAAGGGCGAGCTCGTCATGGGCGCCGGCATCGACAGCTACAACGGCTACGGGCAGCGCGGCGCCTTCCACATCATCGAGCGGCAGATGGCCGCCGCCCTGGAGCTGTTCCCGGTCTTCGCCCGCGCCCACATGCTGCGCACCTGGGCCGGCATCGTCGACGTCACGCCGGACGCCTCACCGATCGTCGGCGCCACGCCTGTCGAGGGCCTCTACCTCAACTGCGGCTGGGGCACGGGCGGTTTCAAGGCCACCCCGGGCGTCGGCTGGTGCTTCGCGCACACGATCGCGACGGGTGAGGCCCACCCGTACAACGCGCCCTTCACGCTGGACCGCTTCACCACCGGCGCCCTGGTCGACGAGCACGGCGCGGCCGGCGTCGCCCACTGACCGCCTCCACGGCAAGGAGATCGACATGCAGCTCATAGCCTGCCCCTGGTGCGGTCGGCGCGAGGAGATCGAGTTCCACTACGGCGGCCAGGCGCACGTCGCCTACCCCGAGGATCCGTTCGCCCTCGACGACGAGCAGTGGGCCCGGTTCGTGTTCTTCCGCGACAACCCCAAGGGCCGGTTCGCCGAGCGTTGGGTCCACGCGGCCGGCTGCCGGCGCTGGTTCACCGCCGTGCGCGACACCGTCACCCACGAGTTCGTCGCCGTCTACGAAATGGGTGCCGAGAACCCTCTCACCACGAGCACCGCGGCCGCCGCCCAGCAGCGGACGGGCCAGGAGGCCAGCTGATGAACAACTCATTCCGGTCCCGGGACCACGGCCGCATCGACCGCGACACCACGCTCTCGTTCACCTTCGACGGCACCACCTACGCCGGACACCCCGGCGACACTCTCGCCTCCGCCCTGCTGGCCAACGGGGTGCACCACGTGGCGGACAGCGCCAAGTACCGTCGGCCCCGCGGCATTCTGTCCGCCGGTGTGGAAGAGCCCAACGCACTCGTCCAGATCGAGGTCCCGTTCCCCGAACCCATGCTCACGGCCACCACGGTCGAACTGTACGAGGGCCTGGTCGCCCGGGGTCTGTCCGGCCAGGGCCGACTGAGCGCGGAGCCGGACGAGGCGCGCTACGACACCGTGCACGCCCACTGCGACGTCCTGGTCGTGGGCGCCGGCCCGGCCGGACTGACCGCCACGCTGGCGGCAGCCCGGTCCGGAGCCCGTGTGGTCCTCGTCGACGAACTGCCCAGCCCTGGCGGGTCGTTGCTGGGCAGCCAGGAACTCCTCGACGACGCGCCCGCGACCGAGTGGGTCGGCGAGGCCATGGCCGAACTCGACGCCTGTCCCGACGTGCGGGTGCTACAGCGCACCACCGCCTTCGGCCAGTACGACGACGGGCTCGTCCTCGCCCTGGAAAAGCGCACGGACCACCTCGGAACCGCTGCACCCGCGCACGTGTCGCGCCAGCGGATCTGGCGCATCCGCGCCCACCAGGTGATCTTCGCGACCGGCGCCTACGAGCGGCCCGTCGCCTTCGACGACAACGACCGGCCCGGCATCATGCTGGCCGGCTCGGCCCGCACCTACCTGAACCGCTTCGGCGTGCTGCCCGGACGCCGGGCCGTCGTGTTCACCACGAACGACAGCGCCTACTCTGCAGCCCTCGATCTCGCCGACGCGGGCGTGCGGATCGCCGCGGTCGTCGACGCCCGCGAGGAGGTGCCGGCGCACTGGCGCACCGCCTGCGAGGAGCGGGGCATCGAGGTGCGCGCGGGCCATGTCGTCACCGGGACCAGCGGTATCGAGCGGATCTCCCGCGCCCACGTCTCCGCGTTCGGTCAGGGGCGCCTCGGTGAACGGCAGGGCATCGACTGCGACCTCCTGCTCGTCTCCGGCGGCTGGAACCCGGCCGTGGCCCTGTTCAGCCAGGCCCGCGGTGTCCTGCGCTACGACGCGGGGATCGGCGCCTTCGTACCCGAGAGGGCCTTGGCCGACGTCCGTACGGCGGGAGCGGCCAGCGCTGCCTTCACCCTGGCCGGCGCTCTGGCGGACGGCGCGGACGCCGCGCGTCAGGCCCTGTCCGCCCTCGGCAGGACCGGCGGCACGATCTCGCTTCCGGCCACCGCCCCGCTTCCCGAGGGCGCACCAGGTCTGGTTCTGTGGCGGGTGCCGAGCCCGCAGGAGGGCTCGGACGGCTCCAGCCAGTTCGTCGACCTGCAGCGCGACGCTCACGTCGCCGACATCCTGCGGGCGACCGGGGCGGGCCTGCGATCCGTGGAGCACGTCAAGCGGTACACCACGATCGGCACCGCGCACGACCAAGGCCGCACATCCGGTGTGATGACCTCGGGGATCGTCGCCGAGGCGCTCGGTGTCGACGTCGCCGATCTCGGCACGATGCGGTTGCGGCCGCCCGCCGTGCCCGTGGCCTTCGCCGCTTTCGCCGGCCGCAACCGCGGTGACCTGTTCGACCCGGTGCGCGTGACCGGCATCCACCCGTGGCACGTCGAGCACGGCGCGCTGTTCGAGGACGTCGGCCAGTGGAAGCGCCCCTGGTACTACCCGCAGGGCGACGAGACCATGGAGGAGGCGGTGCTGCGCGAGTGCCGCGCGGCCCGTACCGGCGTCGCGCTGATGGACGGCTCCACCCTCGGCAAGATCAATGTGCAGGGTCCGGACGCCGGTGTGCTCCTCGACCGGCTCTACACGAACATGATGAGCACGCTCAAGGTGGGCCGGGTCCGCTACGGCGTGATGTGCGGCGTCGACGGCATGGCCCTCGACGACGGCACCGTGATCCGGGTGGCCGAGCAGGAGTTCCTGCTCACCACGACCACCGGCAACGCGGCAAAGATCCTCGAGTGGATGGAGGAGTGGCTGCAGACGGAGTGGCCCGACCTTCGCGTCCACCTCACCTCCGTCACCGAGCACTGGGCGACCATCCCGCTGGTCGGCCCCCGCTCCCGGGCGGTGCTGGCCCTGGCGGCTCCCGAACTGGACGTCGACAACGAGGCGTTCCCGTTCATGTCATGGCGCGACACCCCCGTCGCCGGCATCCCCGCCCGGGTGTGCCGCATCAGCTTCTCCGGTGAGCTCGCCTACGAGATCAACGTGCCCGCGTGGGACGCCATCACCGTGTGGAAGGCCCTCGTTGCCGCCGGCGACGCGTTCGGCATCACTCCCTACGGCACCGAGACGATGCACGTCCTGCGTGCCGAGAAGGCGTACCCGATCATCGGGCAGGACACCGACGGCACCATCACGCCGCAGGACCTGGGCATGTCGTGGGTCGTGTCGAAGAAGAAGCCCGACTTCGTCGGCAAGCGGTCCTTCTCCCGTGAGGAGAACCGGCGCGAGGACCGCAAGCAGTTGGTGGGCCTGCTCCCCGTCGACGAGCGGACCCTCCTGCCCGAGGGCGCCCAGATCATCGCAACCAGCACCGTCCCCGCTCCCCCGGTCCCCATGCTGGGCCACGTCACCTCCAGCTACCGCAGCGATGCCCTCCAGCGGACGTTCGCCCTGGCTCTGGTGCGCTCGGGATCACGGCGCGTCGGCGAAACCCTCTACGTGCCACTGGACGGCAGGACCGTCGCGGTGACCGTGACCGAACCCGTGCTCTTCGACAAGGAGGGAACTCGCCGTGACGGTTGAGACACCCACCCGCTTCAGTCCGCTCGCCACCTGGCAAGACGCCCTGGCGCAACTGCCCACCGGACTGAACGCGAGGGAACTGCCCTTCCTGACCCAGCTCACCGTGCGGGTGCGGCCCGGCAGTCCCGCGGCCCGCGCTGTCGAGGCCGCACTCGGCATCGCTCTGCCCGGACCCTCGCGCAGCGAGATGACGGGAGACGTCAAAGCACTGTGGCTGGGCCCCGACGAGTGGCTGCTGGTCGCGCCCGAAGGCCGGCAGGACGCCCTCGTCGCCCGGTTGCGGGAGGCAATCGGTGACGAGTTCGCCACCGTCACCGACGTGTCGGCGCAGCGCACCACGCTGGCCCTGTCCGGACATCTCGTCCGCGAGGTGCTGGCCCAGGGTTGTGCGATCGACCTGGACCCCCGGGTGACGCCCGTCGGTTCGTGTCTGACGACGGTCCTGGCGCAGGCCCCCGTCACTCTCGTGGTGCGCGGTGAGGCGGCCTCCAGCGTCTGGTTGCTGGTCCGTTCCTCGTTCGCGTCGTACCTGGCCACCTGGCTGGCCGACGCCTGCACGGAGTACGGCGGGGGCACCGGATGAGCATCAGCGTCTTCGACATGTTCAAGGTCGGCATCGGGCCCTCCAGTTCCCACACGGTGGGCCCGATGCGGGCGGCGCACACCTTCGTGTACGCCTTGGAACAGGACGGCCTGCTGGCGGAGACGAGTCACGTGCGTGTGGAGCTGTTCGGCTCGCTGGGCGCGACCGGGCACGGACACGGCAGCGTGAAGGCCGTCGTTCTGGGGCTCGAGGGCGAGGTTCCCGAGCTGGTCGACCCGGCCGTCGCCGAGCCGACGACGGCCCGCGTCGAGGCGACACGGTCCCTGCGCCTCCTCGGCAAACACACGATCGCGTTCCACCTCGACGACGACGTGATCCTGCACCGCAACAAGCGTCTCGACTTCCACTCCAACGCCATGACGTTCGAGGCCACCGCCGACGACGGGCGGTGCCTGGCAGCACGCACGTACTACTCCGTGGGCGGCGGGTTCGTGCTCGATGACAGCGCGGCCGGCGATCCGCAGATCGGCCCGGACCGCACACCGGTCCGCTATCCGTTCACCACCGGCGCCGAGCTGCTGGCCCACACCCGGGCCACCGGACTGCCCATCAGCTCGATCATGATGGCCAACGAGCTGGCGTGGCGCAGTGAGGAAGACGTATGCGCCGGCCTCCTGCACATCTGGTCCGTGATGCAGGAGTGCGTCCGCAAGGGATGCGGCATCGACGGGGTGCTGCCCGGCAGCCTGAAGGTACGCCGCCGGGCCGCCGCCCTGCACCGCAAGCTGCTCGCGGCGGACACCGAGGCCGAGACCGACTCCCTGCACGCCATGGAGTGGGTCACGCTGTACGCCCTCGCGGTCAACGAGGAGAACGCGGCAGGCGGCCGGGTGGTGACCGCCCCGACGAACGGCGCGGCCGGCATCGTCCCCGCGGTCCTGCACTACTACGACCGCTTCGTGCGCGGCGCAGGCCCGGACGGCATCGTCCGCTTCCTGCTCACCGCGGCTGCCGTCGGCGTCCTGTTCAAGGAGAACGCCTCGATCTCGGGAGCCGAGGTCGGCTGCCAGGGCGAGGTCGGCTCCGCCTGCTCGATGGCCGCGGCCGGCCTGGCCGAAGTCCTGGGCGGCACCCCCGAGCAGGTCGAGAACGCCGCCGAAATCGGGATCGAGCACAACCTCGGCCTCACCTGCGACCCGGTCGGCGGCCTCGTCCAGATCCCCTGCATCGAACGCAACGCGGTCGCCTCCCTCAAGGCCATCACCGCGGCCCGCATGGCGCTGCACGGGGACGGCACCCACCATGTCTCGCTCGACAAGGCGATCAAGACCATGCGCGAGACCGGGGCCGACATGAAGGACAAGTACAAGGAGACCGCCCGCGGCGGTCTCGCTCTCAACGTCGTCGAATGCTGAAGGACCCCTCATGAACGGCGAGTTCGTCCTCACCCTCAGCTGCCCCGAGCGCCCCGGCATCCTCCATGCCGTGACGTCCTTCCTCCTCCGGCACGGCTGCGACATCACCGAACACCAGCAGTTCGACGACACCGAGCAGAGCAGTGTCTTCCTGCGCACCAGCTTCACCGCCCCCGAGGCAGGAGTGCCCCTCGACCGCCTCCGGGACGACTTCACAGCCGTGGCGACCGCATTCCGGATGGAGTGGCAGCTCAGGGACGCCGCACTCAAGCCGCGCGTACTCGTGATGGTCTCGAAGTTCGACCACTGCCTGGCGGACCTGCTCTACCGATGGCGCAGCGGCGCCCTGGACGCCGAGATCGTCCTGGTGGTCTCCAACCATCCGGACCTGGAGCCACTGGCGGCCGCCGAAGGGGTGCCGTTCCAGCACGTTCCGGTCACCGCCGCGGCCAAGCCCGAGGCCGAGGCCCGGCTGCTCGATCTGATCGAGGAGCACCGCATCGACCTCGTCGTCCTCGCCCGCTACATGCAGGTGCTCTCGGACGACCTGTGCAAGCGGCTGGAAGGCCGGGCCATCAACATCCACCACTCCTTCCTGCCGAGCTTCGCCGGTGCCAAGCCGTACCACCAGGCCCACCGGCGCGGCGTCAAACTGGTCGGCGCCACCGCCCACTACGTCACCGCCGACCTGGACGAGGGCCCGATCATCGAGCAGGAGATCATCCGCGTCGACCACCGGGCCGGCCCCGAGCGGCTCGTCACCGTGGGCCGCGACGCCGAACGTCTGGCCCTCGCCCGCGCGGTCAACTGGCACTGCCAGGGCCGCATTCTGCTCCAGGGCAACCGGACCGTCGTCTTCAGCTGACCCGCCCCTCCCAGGAACGGATGCCGCATCCAGTGTCGGCACACCTGAGCCCGGGACCCCCGAACGGCCGCAGGCATCCTGTCGGCAGGGCGAGCAAGCGAGTGGGCGCTTGTACTTCTGGCATTCCCGCCGGCGTCACCGGCACGGCACCGCACACCGTGTCCGGCCGCCGGGCCAGCAGCCCGCCGTGGTGTCCGCGGCACCGGAGGAGGCCCACAACCCCGACACCCACAAGATCACGACCGCCGGGTCGGCACTCTCCGCGCACCTCAGCGTGCTGCGCGCCCCGCGCACACTTCCCGCAACGACCGTCCTCACCCGCTGACACCGGTCAAGGAACACTGGTCCCCACCTGGTCCCCAAAAATGATCAAGGGCCGACTTCGGATGCCTCCGAAACCGGCCCTGACCTGCGACTGTCTCCAGTCGGGACGACAGGATTTGAACCTGCGACCCCTTGACCCCCAGTCAAGTGCGCTACCAAGCTGCGCCACGTCCCGCTGCGGAGTCACGCGGTGTGTTCCGCGTGATCACGCAGGTCAACACTACCGCACGCGCACGGGTGCTGCCGCCGACCGCTCCGTGACCGGGCCGGTGACCCGGCTCGCGCGGCGGACCGGGACGAGGAGCGCGGCCCCGGCGGCGGCGAGGCAGAACACGGTCAGCATGGCCCAGGCATGGGTGTAGCCGGAGGCGTACGGCAGTCCGGAGGGCTGGAGCCGGCCGGTGACCAGGACGCTGGTGAGCGCGGCGCCGATGGAGCCGCCGATGGTGCGGATGTTGGCGTTCATGCCGGTCGCGGCGCCGGTCTGCTCGGGCGGCACGCTGCCGACCACGAGGTTGGCCATCGAGGCGAAGGCCAGCCCGATACCGAGGCCGAACAGGCCCGCCACGACGCCGATCTGCCACCGCTCGTCGTGCCAGAGGGTGAGGAAGCCGCAGGCCAGTGCGCCGAGCGCGGCGCCCATGGTGAGCTGCGCCTTGGCCCCGACCCGGGGTTCGAGGCGGCCGCCGAGGACGCCCGAGAGGAACATGGCGATCAGCATCGGCAGCATGAGCAGGCCGGACTCGGTGACGGTGGCGCCGAAGCCGTAGCCGGCCGAGCCGGGCGTCTGGACGAAGCCGGGCAGGAACGACCAGATCGCGTACATGCCGGCGCCGAAGAGCAGGGCGGCCGTGTTGGTGGTCCGGACGACGGGCAGCCGCATCACGCGCAGGTCGATGAGCGGGGAGGCCGAACGGGACTCGGTGTACATCCAGAGGGCGAACAGCACGACCGCGGTGGCGAACAGGCCGAGCACCCCGGCCGAGCCCCAGCCCCACCGGCCGGCCTGGCTCAGCGGCAGCAGCAGCGCCACCAGCCATGCGGAGAGCAGTCCGGCGCCGAGCCAACTGACGCTGCCCTCGGCCCTCTTGGGCGACTCGGGGACGTAGCGGGCGGCGATCAGGACGGTCACGGCGACGACGGCGACCGGGATCCAGAACAGCCAGCGGTAGCCCAGCGCGGAGACGACGGGACCGGCGGCCACGATGCCGACCCCTCCGCCGGCCGCGATCACCGCGGACAGGTTGCTGATGCTGCCACTGACCTCGGCCGGGGCGAACTCGTCCCGGATGATGCCGAAGGAGAGCGGGAACAGCGCGCCGCCGGCGCCCTGCACGACACGGGCGACGATCAGGACGCCGATGTTCGGGGCCAGCGCGGCCAGCAGACAGCCGGCCAGGACGGCCACCAGGACCGCGATGAGGGTGCGTTTCCTGCCTGCCAGGTCGCCGACGCGGCCGAGTATCGGGGTGAAGACCGAGGCGGACAGCAGATAGGCCGTCATCACCCAGGTCGCGGTGGACTGTGAGGTGTGCAGGGCGTGCTGGACGGTCGGCAGGGCCGGCGCGACCAGCGACTGGAGCATGGAGAACACGCCGGCACCGGTCGCGAGGACCGCGAAGGTGAGGCGGGTGGAGTTCCGGGGCATGGCGGAGCCTCTCCGAATCGGAACGGAGGGAGATGAGGGAGACGTCCACTGCTAAAGTGGAGGCACCCCTCCACTGTACTGGAGGCAACCCTCCGCTTCAACCGAAGTCGAGGAACCCCTCCGGTTCGCCCGAGTCACCCGGGAGGCAGCAGTGTCCGCCACCTCGTTCCCCGTCAGCGAGCTCGTCGCGTCCCGGCGGCCGCACCGCAAGGACGCGGCCCGCAACTACGACGCGCTGATCTCGGCCGCCCGCGAGGCGTTCGCCGAGAAGGGCTCGGACGTCTCCCTGGAGGACGTGGCCCGCCGCGCCGGGGTCGGGATCGGCACCCTGTACCGGAACTTCCCCACCCGCCGCGACCTCTTCGAGAGCGTCTACGCGGACGAGGTCAACGCGCTGTGCCGGGCGGCCGTGGAGGTGGCCGGGCTGGACCCGTGGGAGGCGCTCACCACCTGGCTGGACCGCTTCACCGGCTACATGGTCACCAAGCGGGCGGTGCGCGAGGCGCTGAACGACGAGTCGGAGATCTTCTCCGCCTGCCGGGACTCGATGTACGCGGCCGGCGGCCCGCTGCTGGAGCGGGCCCAGACGTCCGGCGCGGTCCGTGCGGACATGGAGATCGGCGACCTGCTCCGCCTGGTCTCCGGCATCACGTCGACGGCCTTCGAGGACGAGGCCCAGCGCGACCGGGTCATGTCCATCGCCCTGGACGGCGTGCGGACGGTGCGCCGGACGCCCCTCTAGCGGCGCGGGGCACCGGTACGCCGAGCCGCCACCGGCCCGCGGTTCACCACTGCCCGTTCCGTACGGCGCTGCCCTGGTGGGCCGCCCTGAGCACCCGCAACGCGTCGTCCGCCGTCACCGGCCGCGGATTCGCGTACGCCTGCCCCGCCACCTGCCCGGCGGCGACCGCCAGGTCCTCCTCCTTCAGGCCGAGTTCGGCGAGCGAACGCGGCGCCCCGAGCCGCCCCGCCAGCTCCTGGAGCGCGGCCGGCGCGTCGTCCGCCCCCAGCGCACGCGCCACCGCCGCGGCGGCCTCCGGCACGGCCGGCGCGTTGAAGGCGAGGGCGTACGGCAGGACGACCGTGTGGGTCTCGGCGTGCGGGAGCCCGAACGTGCCGCCGAGGACATGGCACAGCTTGTGGTGCAGCCCCATGGTGGTCGCGCCGAGGCACGACCCGCACAGCCACGCGCCGTACAGGGCACGGGAGCGGGCCGGCACCGAGTCCGGAGCCGCGGCGATCCCCGGGAGCGCCCCGGCCATCGCCCGCACCCCCTCCTCGGCCATCAGCCCGACCAGCGGTGAGGTGTCGGGGGCGTAGAGCGCCTCGACCGCGTGGGCGAGGGCGTTGATCCCGCTGGTCACCGAGAGCGGGACCGGCAGGGAGAGGGTGAGCTCGGGGTCGTAGACGACGCTGCGCGGCAGGACGACGGGGTCGCGGCCGGTGCGTTTGGCGCCGTGCTCGGTCAGGCCCCAGACCGGGGTCATCTCGGAGCCGGCGTAGGTGGAGGGGACGGCGATCAGCGGGAGCCCGGTGCGCAGGGCGACGGCCTTGCCGAGACCGACGGCCGAGCCGCCGCCGACGGCCACGCAGCCGTCGGCGCCCGCCGCCCGCGCCACCTCGACGGCCCGGTCGGCGACCGTCACGGGCACGTGCATCCGGGCCCCGGTGTGCAGGCCCGCGCAGGCCGCTCCGAGCGAGTCGGCGACCGCCCGCGCGGTGTCCGCGCCGTGTTCGCCGCTGAGCACCAGCAGCCGTCGCAGACCGAGGTGTTCGGCCTCCCCGGCGGTCGCCGTCAGCGCCGCGCCGGGCCGGAAGACCACGCGCGCGGGCCGGCTCTCGTGGACGAAGTCGAGGTTCACGAGCGCTCCAGCACAAGGTCGAACCGGGCGTGCCGGAACGGGTTCGGCACGCCGAACTCCCCTGCCAGGGCGGGGTCGTCGGTCGGGGTGAAGTCCTTGACGAGGCTGTCCTTCACCGCGAACACGGCGTCGGAGTCGAGGTATGCGCCGCCGGCGACGAAGATGTGCGTGGTGACCGGCTCGTGTCCCTCGGCCGAGACGATGAAGTGGATGTGGGCGGGCCGGTAGGGGTGCCGTCCGGTGGCCTTGAGGAGGGTGCCCACCGGGCCGTCGGTGGGGATGGGGTAGGCGCTGGGCACGCAGGTGCGGAACCAGAAGCGGCCCTCGTCGTCCGCCGTGAACAGGCCGCGGCCGTTGCCGGCCGGCTGGACGCCGGGCTGCTGGACGTCGTAGAAGCCGTGCGGGTCGGCCTGCCAGACGTCCAGCACCGCGCCGGGCAGCGGGGTGCCGTCGGCGGCACGGACGGTACCGCTGACCACGCAGGGTTCGCCGCCGCCGACCAGGTCGATGTCGGCGCCCAGGGCGCGGACCGGGGACTCGGTCATGTGGAACGGGCCGAGGACGGTCGACTCGGTGCTGCCGGCGTCGCTGTGCCCGTTGACGCTCTCCACGAGCATAGACAGGCCGAGGACGTCCGAGAGCAGGATGAACTCCTGGCGGGTGTCCGTGCAGGTCTGCCCGGTCGAGGTGAGGAACGCGATCGCCTCCTCCCACTCGCGCTGGGTCAGCCGGGTCTCGCGCGTGAAGGCGTGCAGATGCCGGATCAGCGCGGAGAGCAGCTCGCGCAGCCGGGGGTCGTCGGTGCCGCGCAGGCTGTCGACGGCCTGCGCGGTGACTGCGGCTTCGGTTGTCATGCCGGCTCCTTGCCCGGAGGAACAGTGACCTTGAGTGATCGTAAACCCGTTCACCCTTCAATGAACCGCATCTACTTGATGAGCGCGTTGGCCACCACCACGATCACCCCGAGCAGCGCGTCGACCATGCCGACGAGCCCGGCGGCGGGCCAACTCCGTCTGGACCACCGCGCGGTGACGAGTCCGAGGCCGAACAGGACGGCGATGTTCAGGGCGAACACCGGGTACTCGACCCCCTTGGGCGGCCACCAGCCCCAGCCCGCGCCGGCCAGCAGGAAGACCGTCGGCAGTACGGCCGTGACCAGCGGCCACTCGTCGGCGAGGGTGCGCAGCCCGTCCCAGCGCCGGTGCGGGGCCCGTTCCGCGATGTAGTGGGCGTAGCCGTGGGCCAGGGCCGAGGCGCAGGCGGTGACCAGCAGCCAGAGGGCGTCGTAGCGGCGGCTCGCGGCGGAGGTGTGGCCGTACTGGGTGAGCGCGGCGACCATCGAGCAGGCCAGCACGGCGCCGTAGACCCCGCCGAACAGGACGGCCTTGCGGGTGTCGTGCCTGTGCGGCCGGGCAGCGGTCCCCGGGGTGTCGGCCATGCTCCCCACGATCACCCGGCCGTGGTCCGCCCGCCAGTCGCGCGGGCCCGACGAAGTGTCCTCCCACCAGGCCGGATGCCCCACACCCTGTCCACGGTCCGGGCACCCGCGGGCTCGGTAGGGTCGCCCCCATGACAGCCCAGCCAGCCCAGCCAGCCCAGCCGACCCCGCCGGTCCAGCCGACCGCGTCCGTCCCGCCGACGCACAGCTTCGCCGTGCACGTCCCCGACGCCGATCTGGAGCCCGATCCGCTCGACCCGGCCCAGATCGTCTCCGGCACGCCCGAGGTCACCGGGAAGGTGGTGTGGGAGTCGGCCGACGGGAAGCAGATCCGCGGCATCTGGCAGATCACCCCGGGGGTGGTCACCGACACCGAGGCGGACGAGCTGTTCGTGGTGGTGAGCGGTTCGGCGACGATCGAGGTCGAGGGCGGGGAGACGTTCCGCGTGGGCCCCGGCGACCTGGCCGTGCTGCGCGCGGGCGACCGTACGACGTGGACGGTGCACGAGACGCTGCGCAAGGCGTACGCGATCAACCTCTGACGTATCGGACCGCTTTGGGGGCTCGGGCCGCTCCCGGGGCGTGACCGGCCCCCGGGGCTCAGCGCGGCGTCGGCCCGGACAGCTGGTGGGGCATGTTGTACGGCGTGACCACCTGGATCGCCGACGGCAGCGTCGGGCCCGCGGGGGGCAGCGCGCCCTGGGCGCGCATCACCAGGTGGCAGGCCTCGCGCATGTCCTGGCGCAGGTCGTGGTGGAGGACCGCGGACAGCCGGTGCTCGCGCAGCAGGCGGGTGTTGTCGTGGTCGAGGTCGTGGGCGATGAACACGGCGCACTCCCGGCCGAGTTCGGCGAAGGCGCGCAGGGTCGCGATGTTGCCGCCGCCGATGGAGTAGACGGCGCGGATCTCCGGGTCGCGTTCCAGGGCGGCGCGGACCAGGTCGTACTGGGTGGCGTCGAGCCCCTGCCCCTCGGTGATCTCCACCAGGGTGCGCTCGGGCCGGGTGGCCCGCATGACGCTGCGGAAGCCCATCTCGCGCTCCTCCTCGTTGCGGAAGAAGCCGCTGCTGATGCTGGTGAGGATGTTGCCGGGCCGGTCGCCGAGCCACTGGCCCATCAGATAGGCGGCGGTGGCGCCGGTGGCGCGGTTGTCGCTGCCGACATAGGCGAGCCGGCCGCTCGCGGGCAGGTCGGTGACGAGGGTGACGACCGGGATGTCCGCCGACCTGAGGCGGCCGACGGCGGCGGTGACCTCGGGGACGTCCGGCGCCTTCAGGATCACGCCCTGGGAGCCGCGGCGGGCGATCCGGTCCAGGGTGGCGGCCAGCTCCCCGGCCGGCCCGGTCTCCCGGAAGTGGAACCGGGAGCGCACCACCGCCGGGTGCAGCGCCGGCAGCTCGGCCTCCAGCGCGCCGCGCACCGCCGTGGTGAACCGCTCGGGCGCGTGCATCACGATGTCGACCATGAAGGTGCGGCCCACCAGCCGGACCTGGGTGCGCTGACGGTCCAGGTCGGCTATCGCCTGGCGCACCTCGCGCTCGGTGCTCGCCCGCACCCCGCCCCTGCCGTTCAGCACACGGTCCACCGTGGCCTCGCTGAGACCGGCCTGACGTGCGATTTCACGGATCGGGAAGGGGTGTCCCACGGTTCGGCTCCTTGAGGGGTTTTTGATGGCAGCCTGCTGGTTGTTCGAGGTGTTTGTACTGACAAGAATGGCAGAGCCGTGCCGTACCCGTGACGACGGCCGTGACCGTGACCGAAAGCAGGACATCGATGTCCCTCGCCGCCGAACAGGGCCGCCCCTGGCTCTCGCCGCAGGACTGCGACCTCGACAGCTTCCGTGCGCTCGTCGAGCGGACCACCGACCCCGCCGCCTACCCGTACGCGTCCGCGGTCGAGCACGGCGTCCTCGTCTACGACAGCGAGCGGCTGCGCGCCGCCGACGCGCCGCACGGGGTGCGGGCCGAGCTGGTGCGGGCCCTGACCGACGGCCCGGGCGTCCTCGTCTTCCGGGGCGCCTTCCCCGACCCGGAGGTCGTCGACCGGGCCACGGCGGTGTTCGAGGCACTGATCTCGGAGCAGCGCGAGTCGGGTGCGCCGGCCGGCGACCACTTCGCCCGGCCGGGTGCCGACGAACGGGTCTGGAACGCCCTGGAGAAGACGGCGATCTACGACCCGGAGGCGTTCGCCGACTACTACGCCAACGACATCGTGGCCCTGGTCTCCCGGGCCTGGCTGGGCCCCGGCTACCAGATCACCTCGCAGGTCGACGTGGTCAACCCGGGCGGCGCGGCGCAGACCGCGCACCGCGACTACCACCTGGGCCTCCTCTCCGACGAGGCCGCCGCCGACTACCCGGCCCATGTGCACCGCCTCTCCCCCGCGCTCACCCTCCAGGGCGCGGTCGCGCACTGCGACATGCCGGCGGAGTCGGGGCCGACGATGTACCTGCCGTACTCGCAGACCTACGAGCAGGGCTACCTGGCCTGGCGGCGGCCGGAGTTCCGGACCTACTTCAAGGCACGTCACGTGCAGCCGCCGCTCGCCAAGGGTGACGCGGTGTTCTTCAACCCGGCGGTGTTCCACGCGGCCGGCACCAACCGGACCGTGGACGTGCGCCGCATGGCGAACCTGCTCCAGGTGTCCTCGGCGTTCGGGCGCGCGATGGAGAGCGTGGACCGGGAGGCGGTGGCCAACGCGGTCTACCCGGTGCTTCGCCGGCGGCGCTCGGCGGGGGCGGCCGAGGCGTGGCTGGAACACGTCGTCGCCGCGAGCGCCGAGGGCTACCCCTTCCCGGCCGATCTGGACAACGACCCGCCCGTCGACGGCCTGGCCCCGCCCTCGCAGGCCGACCTGGTGCGGCGCGCGCTGCGCGAGGACCGGGTCCCGCGGGTGCTGCGGGACGAGCTCCGGGCGGCCGCCGCCCGGCGCGACAGCTGAAGAAGACGCACGGCGGCGACCAAGCCCCACCGGCGACCGGGGTCCGGGACACGGCCACGGGGCCGGACCCCGACCGCAACCACACTCAAGGAAGCAGCGAAGCACATGCGCATCGGAATCCTCGGCCTCGGCCGCATCGGCGCCTTCCACGCCGAGACCCTCTCCGGACTCGACGCCGTCGAGTCGCTCGTCGTCACCGACCCGTTCGCGGACGCGGCCAAGGCCGCCGGCGAGCGCTTCGGCGCCGAGGTCGTGGACTCGCCCGAGGCCCTGCTGGCCGCCGGGGTGGACGGCATCGTGGTGGCCGCCGCCACCGACGCGCACCCGGCGCTGATCCTGGCCGGGGTGGAGGCCGGGGTCCCGGTCTTCTGCGAGAAGCCGGTCGCCAGGACCATGGCCGAGGGCGTCGAGGTCCTCAAGGCCGTCCAGGGCAGCGCGGTGCCGATCCAGATCGGCTACAACCGCCGCTTCGACACGGGCTTCGTGGCCGCGCGGGCCGCCGTCCAGGCCGGTGAGCTGGGCAAGCTGCACACCGTGCGGTCCACCACCCTGGACCCGGCGCCGCCGCCGGCCGCGTACGTCGCCGCGTCGGGTGGCATCTTCCGGGACTGCTCGGTCCACGACTTCGACATCATCCGCTGGGTGACCGGCCGTGAGGTCACCGAGGTGTACGCGGTCGGCGGCAACCGGGGTGCCGACTACATCAAGGACGCGGGCGACGCCGACACCACGGGCGCGCTGCTGACCCTGGACGACGGCACCATCGCGGTGATCTCCAACTCCCGCCACAACGCCCGGGGTTACGACGTCCGCATGGAGCTGCACGGCTTCAAGGACTCCATCGCCGTCGGCCTGGAGGACAAGCTGCCGCTGCGCTCGGTCGAGCCCGGCGTGACCTTCCCCGCGGGCACCCCGCACGACTTCTTCATGGACCGCTTCACGGCCGCCTACCGCGCCGAACTGACCGCGTTCACCGAGGTCGTCGCCGGCGCCCGGCCCTCCCCCTGCACGGTCGAGGACGCGCTGGAGGCCGGCTGGATCGCCGAGGCCTGCACGCTCTCCCTGCACGAGCACCGTCCGGTGACGATCGCGGAGGTGCGCGGCGCCTGAGACCCGGGCGGGCGGCGGGGCGGGGACCGGATCCACGGTCCCCGCCCCGCCGTCGTCGTCAGGGCCGCAGCCCGTCCACGATCAGGCCGAGAATGCGCTCGGCGCGGGCCCGGGCGTCACCGCGCGCCGGGTCGATCCGCCACAGGACGCCGAGCTGGAGGAGGACGTCCTCCGGGTCGACGCCGGACTTCAGCGAGCCGTCCGCCGCGCCCGCGTCGAGCAGGGTGGCGATGGCCCGGACGAACGGGCCGTACATCTCGTCCTCGGCGCCGCCGCCGGTCGCCGCGTGGACCACCTCGGAGACGCCGAACTTGAGCCGCCCGTAGTGGGCGACCTCGGCGAACCAGCGGCGCAGCGCCTCCCGCGGCGGATGCGTCCCGAGCAGTTCGGGGGCCAGGTCGACGAGGTGCTGGAGGTCGTGCCGGTACAGCTCCATGATCAGCGCCTCCCGGGTCGGGAAGTGCCGGTAGAGCGTGCCGATGCCGACGCCGGCCTTGCGGGCGATCGCGGAGAGCGAGGCCGTGCCGGAGTCGGCGAGCTCCGCCCGGGCCACGGAGAGGATGCGGTCGCGGTTGTCGCGGGCGTCCCTCCGGGTCGGCTTCGAGGGCTGCGGGTTCACGGTGTCGGTCGTCCGTCCGGTGTGGATTGCCATCCGGAGACCCCTCCGGTACGTTGGCAGACGTAGCGGAGGGGTCTCCGTTTCATCTGCCGATTCTGGCACATCCCACCGCACCCGTGGAGGTCGGTCATGCCCGAACTCGTTCTGGTGACCGGCGGCACCGGTTACATCGCCGGCTGGTGCGTCGCCGAGCTGCTGCGGCGCGGCTACGACGTACGGGCGACCGTGCGTGCGCCGGGCCGGGAGCGGGCGGTCACCGACGCCGTCTCGGCGGTCGTCGACCCGGCCGACCGGCTGGGCTTCGCCGTCGCCGACCTGACCTCGGACGACGGCTGGGACGCGGCGGTGAAGGGCGTCGACCGGGTGCTGCACGTGGCGTCCCCGCTGGGCGTGAGCGCGACGTCCCCCGATCTGGTCACCCCGGCCCGGGAGGGCACCCTGCGCGTGCTGCGGGCGGCCACCGCGGCGGGGGTGCGGCGGGTGGTGATGACGTCGGCCGCGAACGCCGCGAGCCCGTCGTCGTACGCCTCGGAGGGGGTCACGGACGAGACGCTGTGGACCGATCCGGAGGATCCGGCGCTGATCCCCTACCGGCGCTCCAAGACCCTCGCCGAGCTGGCCGCCTGGGAGTTCGTGCGGGGGTACGACGGGCCGACCGAGCTGACCACGGTGCTGCCCGGCGCGGTGTTCGGGCCGGTGCTGACCGCGGACACCGCCGGTTCCGTCGGGATCGTGGCCCGGATGCTCTCCGGGGCGATGCCCGGGGTACCGCGGATCGGTCTGGAGGTCGTGGACGTCCGGGACCTGGTCGACATCCACCTCAGGGCGATGACCTCACCGGCCGCGGCGGGCGAACGCTTCCTCGCCACCGGCGGGTTCATGTGGATGGCGGACATGGCCCGGGTGCTGCGGGAGGGGCTCGGCGAGCGCGGCCGACCGGTCCCCACCCGCCGCCTCCCGGACTTCGCGGTGCGCCTCGCGGGCCCGGTTCCGCGACCCCGCGCTGCGCGAGATCACCCCGGCGCTGGGCCGCCGCAACCGGCACAGCACCGAGAAGGCGGCCCGGCTGCTGGACCGGCGTCCGCGCCCCGCCCGGGAAGCGGTGCTCGACTGCGCCGAGAGCCTGCTGGCGCACGGCGCGGTCGGGCTGCGCGCGGCCTAGAGGCCGTAGCGGACGGCGAACTGGTCCGGGTCGTAGGTGTCGCGGTCCGGGTCGTGCTCGGTGGCCGGCCTGGTCTCCACCATGTCCTGCGGGCGGATCCGCTCCGGCAGCGCGCCGAAACGCTCCTTGCGCAGTACCGCGTCGGCCGAGGTCTCCTCGTAGGTCATGCTCGCCTCCCCGTCGTCACGCACGCGACGCGTGCACCTGGTGAACGCCCGCGCCCCGGCGGGTGTTCCCGAGCCCTCCGGGGCACACGGCCCTCGGCCCGGACACCGCAGACCCACGGGAACCGCCGGACGCCCACCGCACCACCGCGCCCCCGCGCCGCCACCGGCCTCGGCACTCGAAGCGACAGCGACAGCGACAGCGACAGCGACAGCGACAGCAGCCCCGACACGGGCACCGGCACCGGCACCGGCTCCGTTACGCCGGTGGACCGTTCGCGCCTCAGTCGCGCGCCGGCCCCGCCCGGAAGCGGTCGGGCGGGGCGCCCTCGGTCAGGACTTCCCCTCGGGACCGCCCGCCACGGGCGCGGTGAGGTCCTCCTCCTCGGGAAGCTCCTCCGTGTCGACACCGCGGACCTGGGACAGTTCGTGCTTGAGGGCCGCGAGTTCGGCGCCGCCGGCCATGTGGTTGGTGAGTTCCTCCAGCGTGATCTCGCTGCGCTCGGCGGAGAGTTCGAGGGTGCCGAGCCGCAGGACGCTGAAGTGGTCGCCGACCATGTAGGCGTGGTGCGGGTTGTGGGTGATGAAGATGACGCCCAGGCCGCGCTCGCGGGCGGCCGCGATGTACTTCAGGACCACGCCGGACTGCTTGACGCCGAGCGCGGCGGTCGGCTCGTCCAGGATGAGCACACGGGCGCCGAAGTACACCGCGCGGGCGATGGCCACGCACTGGCGCTGGCCGCCGGAGAGGGTGCCGATGGGCTGCTCCAGGTCGTCCAGGACGATGCCCATGTTGCGCAGCTCGCGGTCGGCGGTCTCCTTCATCCTCGTGATGTCCAGCCGCCGCACGGGCCAGGGGCCCCTGGTCATCTCGGAGCCGAGGAAGAAGTTCCGCCAGACCGGCATCAGCGGGACGGTGGCGAGGTCCTGGTAGACGGTGGCGATGCCCTTGTCGAGGGCCTCGCGCGGGCTGGAGAAGCGCACCGGCTCCCCGTCGACCAGGAAGTCGCCCTCGGTGTGCTGGTGCAACCCCGAGATGATCTTGATCAGGGTGGACTTGCCCGCCCCGTTGTCACCGAGGACACAGGTCACCCGGTCGGGGAAGACCTTGAGGTCGACGCCGTGCAGGGCGCGGACGTTGCCGTACGACTTGCCCGTCCCGCGCAGTTCGACGATGGGGCCGCCGTCGGCGGGCGCCTGGTCCTGGAGGACGGCACCGTGGGTTCCGGTTCCGTTGTCTGTCATCGGGTCACCTCCTGGTCGCAGTGCGCTGGACCCACAGATTGATCATGACGGCGCCGAGCAGCATGACGCCGAGGAAGGCCTTGAACCAGTCGGGGTTCCAGCCCGCGTAGACGATGCCCTGCTGCACCATGCCGAACATGAAGGCGCCGAAGACCGGGCCGATCGCCGAACCGGCGCCGCCGGTCAGCAGGCAGCCGCCGATCACGGCCGCGGAGATGTAGATCAGCTCCTGCCCGACGCCCTCGCCGGACTGCACGGTGTTGAAGGAGAACAGCTGGTGCATGCCGACGAACCAGGCGCCGAAGCCGACCAGCATGAACAGCGAGATCTTGGTGAAGGTCACCGGGACGCCCACGGCCCGCGCGGAGTCCTTGTTGCCGCCCACCGCGAAGACCCAGTTGCCGTACCTGGTGCGCAGCAGCACCCAGGTGGCGAGGGCCGCGAAGACCAGCCACCAGACGATGGTGATCTTCACGTTGACGCCGCCGACGTCGAAGCTGGAGGCGAAGATGCTCTTCACCTGGTCGAAGCCGTCCATGTTGCTGATGTCGTCGGTGGCGACGTTGCCGGTCACGAGCTTGGTGACGGCGAGGTTGACGCCCTGGAGGATGAGGAAGCTGCCCAGGGTGATCAGGAAGGAGGGCAGTCCGGTGCGCACCACCAGCCAGCCGTTGAGGAACCCGATCGCCAGCGACACGACGAGGGCCGCGATCACGCCCACCCACACGTTCAGGGAGAGCTGGTAGGCCAGCATCGACGCGGTCAGCGCGGAGGTGATCACCGCGACACCGGCCGAGAGGTCGAACTCGCCGCCGATCATCAGCAGGGCGACCGGCAGGGCCATGATGCCGATGGTCGAGGACTGGTAGAGGATGTTCGCCATCGAGCTGGCCTCGCGCACCGGCGGCGCCGCGACCAGGAAGAAGACGTACACCGCGACGGCGCCGAGGAAGACGCCCACCTCGGGGCGGGCCAGCAGGCGCACCACCGGGGAGCGCTGTGCGGTGCGGCCGTCCTTCTCCTTGCCGCCGGGTGCCGGCGGTGCGGAGACCGCCGGCTCGGTGTGCTGGGTCATGCTCATCACCGGGTGCCCTTCGCGGCGAAGGCGGCGACCTTGTCGACGTTGGACTTGTCCACGAAGGCCGGACCGGTCAGCACCGGCTGCTCGCCGCCGCCCATGTAGTTGCCGTTGTTCTTGTACAGCCACAGCGAGTCGACCGCCAGGTAGCCCTGGAGGTAGGGCTGCTGGTCCACGGCGAACTCGATGGTGCCCTTGCTGATGGCTCCCGTCAGGTCCTTGTTGAGGTCGAAGGTGGCGATCTTCGCCTTGCTGCCCGCGTCGGACACCGACTGCACGGCGATCAGCGCGATCGGGGCGCCGAGCGTGATCACGTGGTCCACGGAGGTGTCCTGCTTGAGCTTGGCGGTGATCGTCGACTTCACCGAGGTCGGGGACGTGCCGTCGACGTACAGGGTCTCCGTCGTGCCCGAGAACGTCTTCTTCACTCCGTCGCAGCGCTGGGTCAGGCCGACGTTGCCCTGCTCCTGGATGACACAGACGACCTTCTTCGCGCCTTCCGTGTTCAGCCTGTTGCCGAGCGCCTCGCCCGCCACCGTCTCGTCCTGGCCGAAGAACTCCAGCAGACCGAGCTTCTTCCAGTCGCTCACCCCGGAGTTGAGCCCGACGACGGGGATGTCCGCCGAGGTGGCCTTGGCGACGACCGCCTTGAGGGCGTCCGGCTTGGCGAGGGTGACGGCGATCCCGTCGACCTTCTGGTCGATCGCGTTCTGCACCAGGTTGGCCTGGTTGCCGGCGCTCGGGTCGGAGGAGTAGACCAGCTTGATGTTGTCCTTGGCGGCCGCGGCCTCGGCGCCCTTGCGGACGATGTCCCAGAAGGTGTCACCGGGCGACTGGTGGGTGACCAGCGCGACCGTCATCCGGGGGGTGCTCGCCTTGCCCGCGGCCGCGGAGGCACCTGTCTCCTCGGACTTCTTTCCTCCGGAGCTGCTGGAGCAGCCGGCGAGGGTCAGGGCTGCCGCCGCGGCGACGGCCACGAACGGGGCCAGCCGGCGCGAACGGGAGTGGGAAGAACGGTCCATCTTTCCTGCACCTCACTGTGCTGCGGTGGAAAGGAAGGGGGTTGTGCGTTGGGACGGGATACAAGTCCCTGTGAGGCCCGGTGTCAATACTTTGTTAAGACATCATTTCACATTCAGGTCCGAATGTAAGTACAAACCATTGACAGCGCGACCCGCCCCGATCTACACCTGAGGGGCGTCCCGCCCATTCCCAGGAGCCTTGTATGACCCAGCCGGCAGCACGGGCCTTCACGTCGTCACGACGGGCCGTCTCCGAAGACTCCGAATGCGATGTCTACCCGTTCCCGCCGGACGTACCCCTGACGCCGACGGCCACCACCGACCCGTCCGAATGAGGTTGCCATGAGCCAGCCGACCACCCGCCTGACCGTCGCCCAGGCGCTGGTGCGGTTCCTGTCCGTCCAGTACACCGAGCGCGACGGCGTCCGGCACCGGCTGATCGCCGGCACCTGGGGCATCTTCGGCCACGGCAACGTCGCCGGGATCGGCCAGGCGCTCCTGGAGTACGGCGACGTCATGCCGTACCACCAGGGCCGCAACGAGCAGTCGATGGTGCACGCGGCGGTCGGCCACGCCCGCCAGCTGGACCGGCTCTCCGCGCAGGCGGTGACCACCTCCATCGGTCCGGGCGCCACCAACCTGGTGACCGGTGCCGCCCTCGCCACCGTCAACCGGCTGCCGGTGCTGCTGCTGCCCGGCGACTACTTCGCGAGCCACGCGCCCGACCCGCTGCTCCAGCAGCTGGAGCACCCCACCGAGTTCGACGTCTCGGTGAACGACACCCTGCGCCCGGTCTCCCGCTATTTCGACCGGATCACCCGCCCCGAGGCGCTGATCCCGTCCGCGCTCAACGCCATGCGGGTCCTCGCCGACCCGGCCGAGACCGGCGCGGTCACCCTCGCCCTCCCCCAGGACGTCCAGGCCCAGGCCTACGACTGGCCCGAGGAGTTCTTCGCCGAGCGCGTCTGGCGGGTGCGCCGCCCGGCCCCCGACCCCGCCGAGCTGGCGGACGCCCTGGCCGCCGTGCGGGCCGCCCGGCGTCCTCTCGTGGTGGCGGGCGGCGGGGTCCACCACAGCCGCGCCGAGGACGCCCTGAAGGCCTTCGCGGAGGCGACCGGCATCCCGGTCGCCTCGACCCAGGCGGGCAAGGGCTCGCTGCGCCACGACCATCCGGCCGACCTCGGCGGCATCGGCCACACCGGGACCGCCGTCGCCGACGAACTGGCGCGCACCGCCGACCTGGTGATCGGTGTCGGCACCCGGTACACGGACTTCACCACGGCCTCGGGCACCCTCTTCCTCGGAGCGGACGTCCGCTTCCTCAACGTCAACATCACCGGCTTCGACGCCCACAAGCTGGCCGCGCGGACGCTGGTGGCGGACGCGCGGACGGCGCTGGAGGCGCTCACGGAGGGGCTCCGGGACCACCGGGTGGACGCGGCCTACGAGGCCGAGTACCGGGCGGGCAAGGAGCGCTGGGACGCGGTCGTCGAGGCCGCCTACCGCGCGGACGACGAGGACGCCGTGCCGACCCAGACCCAGGTGCTCGGCGCCCTGGACGCCGTCGTGGGCGATGACGACGTTGTCATCAACGCGGCCGGCTCGCTCCCCGGCGACCTGCACAAGCTGTGGCGGGCCCGCTCGCCGCGCCAGTACCACCTGGAGTACGGCTACTCCTGCATGGGCTACGAGATCCCGGCCGGCATCGGCGTCCAGCAGGCCGCCCCGCACGTGGCGGTCTGGTCGCTGGTCGGCGACGGGACCTATCTGATGATGCCGACCGAGATCGTCACCGCCGTCCAGGAGGGCCTGCCCGTCAACCTGGTCCTGATCCAGAACCACGGCTACGCCTCCATCGGCGGCCTGTCCGAGACGGTGGGCGGCGAGCGGTTCGGCACCGCCTACCGCTACCGCTCGGCGGACGGCACCTTCGGCGGGGCGCCGCTGCCGGTGGACCTCGCCGCCAACGTCGCCAGCCTCGGCATGGAGGTGCTGCGCGCGAAGACCGTGCGCGAGCTGCGCGAGGCGCTCGCCGCGGCCCGCGCGAGCGACCGGCCGACGTGCGTGTACGTCGAGACCGACCCGGCGCCCACCGCTCCCCCGGCCGAGGCCTGGTGGGACGTGCCGGTCGCCGAGACCGCCTCCCGCGCGGCCGCCGTCCGGGCCCGCGAGGACTACGACCGGCAGGTCGCCGACCGCCGCCGGCACCTGTGAACCCCCCGACCCGAGCTCTGGAAGGAGGTGTCCCGGTGGCCAGAACCGGTGATTCCGCCCGCGCCGTGACCGTCTCGGCGCTCGACACCCTGGACTTCGCCCTGGACCGCGGCAGCCCGGTGCCGCTCTACTACCAGCTCGCCCAGCAGCTGGAGGAGGCCATAGAGCACGGCGTGCTCGCCCCGGGGAACCTGCTGGGCAACGAGATCGACCTGTCGGTGCGCCTGGGCCTGTCCCGGCCGACGGTCCGCCAGGCCATCCAGTCCCTGGTCGACAAGGGGCTGCTGGTGCGGCGCCGGGGCGTGGGCACCCAGGTGGTGCACAGCCAGGTCAAGCGCCCCCTGGAGCTGAGCAGCCTCTACGACGACCTGGAGTCGGCCGGGCAGGGCCCCACCACCCGGGTGCTGCGCAACGAGCGGATCCAGGCGACCGCCGAGGTCGCCGCCGCGCTCGGCATCGCGGAGGGCGCCGAGGTGGTCGTCCTGGAGCGGCTGCGCTGCACGCACGGCCAGCCGGTGGCGTTCCTCTGCAACTACCTGCCCGCCACCCTGCTCGAACTGGACACCGAGCGCCTGGAGTCGACCGGCCTGTACCGGATGATGCGCACGGCCGGCATCACCCTGCACAGCGCCCGGCAGACCGTGGGCGCCCGCAGCGCCACCGCCGAGGAGGCCGCCCGCCTCGACGAGAAGGAGGGCGCCGCCCTGCTCACCATGCGGCGCACCGCCTACGACGACACGGGCCGGCCGGTGGAGTACGGCAGCCACGTCTACCGGGCGTCCCGCTACGCCTTCGACTTCCAGCTGCTGGTGCGGCCCTGACGGGACGCAGTCGCAGGTCCGCGGCGGGAAACCAACACGCCCGCACACGAGCCCCCACGGTGTTTGTCCTGTGGGGGCTCTGTCATACCGCTTTGTTCAACAAATCGGCAGGCAACCATGTCGATTACGTTTCGGGCAAGAGACGGGCGAGAGAGACGCAGGCTATTGACGCATGAGCGGACAAGCGGCTGTTATTGCGCCCACGATGTTCGGCCGAGTTGATTTCTGATCGGTTTCGGGACCTTTCGAAGATCAGCTCTTCCCCTTGCCGAACCCTGTACTCAGGAGCCGCCATGCGCATCTCCCCGTCCGGTCTTCACGTGCCGGGTCCGAGCCGCCGTAACGTCCTGCGCGGTGCCGGTTCGGCCGCCCTTCTGGCCGGCGCCGGCATACCCCTGCTGTCGGCCTGCGGCGGCAGCGGGTCCTCCTCCGACCCGAAGACCGTCACCCTCGGCTCCAACGGCTCCGACGCCGTCCCGAAGAAGGCCTACGCGGAGATGTACGCGACCTTCAAGAAGCAGTCGGGCATCACCGTCGATGTCAACACGAAGGACCACAACACCTTCCAGGAGCAGATCAACTCCTATCTGCAGGGTACGCCGGACGACGTTTTCAACTGGTTCGCGGGCTACCGCATGCAGTTCTTCGCGAAGAAGGGCCTGGCGACCCCGATCGACGAGGTCTGGGACAAGATCGGGGACAACTTCCCCGACGCCATGAAGAAGCTCAGCAAGGGCGAGGACGGCAAGTACTACTTCGTGCCGCTGGACACCTACCCCTGGGCGATCTTCTACCGCAAGAGCGTCTTCAAGCAGTACGGCTACACCGTCCCCACCACCTGGGACGCCTTCGTGGCCCTGTGCAAGCAGATGAAGAAGGACAACCTGGTCCCGATCGCCTTCGGCGACAAGGACGCGTGGCCGGCGATGGGCACCTTCGACCAGCTGAACTTCCGCGTCAACGGCTACGACTTCCACGTCGAGCTGATGGCGGGCAAGGCGTCCTGGACCGACTCCAAGGTGAAGGCCGTCTTCGACCACTGGAGCGAGATCCTCCCCTACCACCAGGACGGCTTCATGGGCCGCACCTGGCAGGACGCCGCGCAGACCCTGGTGGCGAAGAAGGCCGGCATGTACCTGCTCGGCTCGTTCGTGGCCCAGCAGGTCACCAAGCAGGAGGACCTCGACGACCTCGACTTCTTCGCCTTCCCGGAGATCAACTCCGAGTTCGGCCAGGACACCGTCGAGGCGCCCACCGACGGCTACATGGTCAGCAAGGCTCCGAAGAACAAGTCCGGCGCCTTCAAGCTCATGGAGTACCTCGGCACCCCGGACGCCGAGCAGATCTACCTCAAGGCCGACTCCAGCGTCGTCGCCGCCTCCTCCAAGGCGGACACCTCGTCGTACACCGCCCTCCAGAAGAAGGCGTACGACATGATCAGCAACGCCAAGAGCCTGACCCAGTTCATGGACCGCGACTCCCGGCCGGACTTCACCTCCACGGTGATGCAGCCCGCCCTGCAGAAGTTCCTGCAGAACCCGAAGGGTGTCGACAGCCTGCTCTCGTCCATCGAGCGCCAGAAGAAGACGATCTTCGCGTCCGAGTGAGACTGCTGAATGACGACTGACACCACCACGAAGTCCCAGGAGGCGGCCGCCGTGCCGCCTCCTGGGCGCGCGTCCGAGAAGAAGCGGGTCCCGCAGGGGCACAAGCGCCTGCTGACCCGCCGTGACCGGATCACGCTCGCCTTCATGGCCGGCGTGCCCACGGTCCTCCATGTGGTCCTCGTCTGGGTGACCGCGCTCGCCTCGATCCTCCTCGCCTTCACGACGTGGGACGGCATCGGCTTCGACTCCATCAAGTGGGTCGGGCTGGACAACTTCAAGCAGCTCTTCAACGACAACCCGCAGTTCTGGCCCGCCGTCGAGCACAACGTCATCTGGTTCGTGGTGCTCATCCTGATTCCGACGCCGTTCGGCCTGTTCCTGGCCGTGCAGCTGGACAAGAGGATCAGGTTCACCCGGGTCTACCAGACGGCGTTCTTCCTCCCGGTCGTCATCTCGATGGCGTGCATCGGGTTCGTCTGGCAGCTGATCTACAACCCGGACACGGGTCTGATCAACAGCCTCATCGGCGCCAACAAGCCCGGCCACTACATCGACTGGATCGGCGACCCGAACCTCAACCTGTGGGCCGTGCTGATCGCCGCGTCCTGGCGGCACGCCGGCTACATGATGATCCTGTACCTGGCCGGCCTCAAGAGCGTCGACCCGTCGCTGCGGGAGGCCTCGGCCCTCGACGGCGCCAACGAGTGGCAGACGTTCAAGAACGTCATCTTCCCGACGCTGCGCCCGACCAACACGGTCGTACTGGTCGTGACCATCATCGAGGCGCTGCGCGCCTTCGACCTGGTCTTCGTCTTCAACAAGGGCGCCCAGGGCACCGAGCTGCTGTCGATCCTGGTGACCAACAACATCATCGGCGAGTCCAGCCGCATCGGCTACGGTTCCGCGATCGCCGTGGTGCTGCTGGTCATCTCGCTGATCGTGATCATTCCCTACCTGATCGCGACCTTCCGGAAGGAGCGGCGCGCATGAGCACCGTGAGCGCGCTGGCCAAGCAGCGCAACCCGATCCGCCCGGCCCGCGTCCTGCTGCACGTCTTCCTGGCGGGAACGGCCCTGGCGTGGCTCGCCCCGCTGCTGTGGGCGGTCTTCTCGGCGCTGCGTCCGTACAGCGAGACCAGCAACGACGGCTACGTGTCCTGGCCGCACACGCTGAACCTGGACAACTTCAAGAACGCGTTCACGCAGTCGGGCATGACGCACTACTTCGTGAACACGCTGCTCATCGCGGTCCCCGCGGTGCTGCTGACGCTGTTCCTGTCGTCGATGGTCGCGTTCTACGTCAGCCGCTTCGACTTCCGGGTCAACCTGGCGCTGCTGCTGGTCTTCACCGCCGGCAACCTGCTGCCGCAGCAGGTCATCATCACCCCGCTCTACCGGATGTACCTGCTGACGAACCTGCCGGGCATCACGGCGAGCGGCAAGCTGTACGACTCGGCGCTCGGCCTGGTGCTGATCCACGTGGCGTTCCAGTCCGGGTTCTGCGCGTTCGTGCTCAGCAACTACATGCGTTCGCTGCCGCACGAGCTGACGGAGGCCGCGCTGGTGGACGGCGCGTCGGTGTGGCGGCTGTACTGGCAGATCACCCTGCCGCTGTGCCGGCCGGCGATGGCGGCCCTGGCGACCCTGCTGTCGATCTGGATCTACAACGACTTCTTCTGGGCGCTGGTGCTGATCTCGACCGGTGAGAACATGCCGATCACCTCGGCGCTGAACAACCTCTCCGGCCAGTACTTCACCGACCCGAACCTGGTCGCCGCCGGTTCGCTGCTCACCGCGATCCCGACGCTGGTCGTGTACTTCGTGCTCCAGAAGCAGTTCGTCAGCGGTCTGACCCTGGGCTCCGCCAAGGGCTGATCCAGCCTCGTTCGAAAGAGAACCCCGTGCACAACCCGTTCACCCCGGTCGCCTCCGTGCCCGTGGACACACGCACCGCCCGTGTCCACGAGGAGGGCTGGCAGTCCTGGTCGCCGAGCGGCTCCTACGCCCTCGGCGCCTCCCCCCACCGTCCGACGAACGACAACTGGGCGACCGTCTGCTACCGCCCCGGCCGTACCGTGCCCGCCGGGTCCTTCCAGGGCGAGGGCCTGCTGGCGCTCGACCCGGGCGACGGTTCCCCGGCCCGGCTCTGGGCGGCGGCCGACCCGCTGCACGAGGTCCCGTCGATCCGGCTGACCGCCGCGGGCGGTGTCGCGGAGGTCGAGTCCGACGGGCCGGTCAAGGAGTGGACCGGCCCGGACATCCCGTCCGTGCTGACCGGCTGGGCCGACGCGCAGGCCCTGCCGGCGCCCCGCCCGGCACCCACCGTCTGGTGCTCCTGGTACGAGTACTTCACGGCCGTCACCGAGGACGACATCCACGAGAACCTCCGTGCGATGGACACCCTCGACCTGCCGATCGACGTGGTGCAGATCGACGACGGCTACCAGAAGGCGCTGGGCGACTGGCTCACGCTCTCCGGCCGCTTCCGCTCCCGGCGGGGCATCGCCGACGCCATCCACGCCCGCGGCCGCCGGGCGGGCATCTGGACCGCGCCCTTCCTGGTCGACCCGGCGAGCGACCTCGCCGCCGGGCACCCGGACTGGCTGGTCCGCGACGCGGGCGGCGCACCACTGCACGCGGGCCGCAACTGGGGCCACGACCTCCACGTCCTGGACACCACCCACCCGGCCGCCGCGGCCTACCTCACCGAGGTCTTCACGACGCTGCGCGCCGAGGGCTACGACTACTTCAAGACCGACTTCCTCTACGCGGGCGCCCTGGACGGCGTACGGCACTCGGGCGCGGACGCGCTCACCGCCTACCGGCTCGGCGTCGCCCTGATCCGGGAGGCGATCGGCGCGGACGCCTACCTGCTCGGCTGCGGCGCGCCGGTCCTCCCCTCGATCGGCCTGTTCGACGCGATGCGGGTCAGCCCCGACACGGCCCCGCACCGCCGCCCCGAGGCCGACGACTTCAGCCAGCCCGGCCAGGACCCGGCCGAGTTCACCGGCGTCGGCCGCCAGTGGCAGCACGGCCGCCTGTGGACCAACGACCCCGACTGCCTGATGGCCCGCCCCGCCGTGGAGAGCCGCGAGCGCTGGGCGGCCCATGTGGAGGCCGTCGGCGGTCTGGTCGCCTCCAGCGACCGCCTGCTCTCCCTCGACCAGTGGGGCGTGGAGACGACCCGCCGCCTTCTGACCGGAGCCGACCGATGAGTTCACCGCTGAGCGACCGTACCCTCGACGTCCCCGGCATCGCCTACGGCGGCGACTACAACCCCGAGCAGTGGCCCGAGGAGGTGTGGGCCGAGGACGTCCGCCTGATGCGCGAGGCGGGCGTGAACATGGTCAGCGTCGGCATCTTCTCGTGGGCGCTGATGGAACCGTCCCAGGGCGTGTACGACTTCTCCCGCATGGACCGGATCCTCGGCCTCCTGCACGAGAACGGCATCGCCGCCGACCTCGCCACCCCCACGGCCGCCCCGCCAGCCTGGTTCTTCCGCGCCCACCCCGAGGCGCTCCCGGTGGACCACGACGGCCGCACCCTGTCGTACGGCAGCCGTCAGACGTTCTGCCCGAGCAGCCCCGCCTACCGCGAGGCCGCGCTGCGCATCGCGGGCGCGATCGCCGAGCGGTACGCGGACCACCCGGCGGTGCGGATGTGGCACGTCCACAACGAGTACGGCTGCCACAACGCGGCCTGCTACTGCGACACCAGCGCGGTCTCCTTCCGGGTCTGGCTGCGCGCCCGGTACGGCGACGACCTGGCCGCCCTCAACCACGCCTGGGGCACCACCTTCTGGAGCCAGTGGTACTACGACTGGGACGAGATCCTGCCGCCCCGCGCGACCGGCGCCGTGCCCAACCCGACGCACCAGCTGGACTGGCGGCGGTTCTGCTCGGACGAACTGCTGTCGCTGTACAAGGCGGAGCGGGACGTCCTCCGGGAGGCGGCCCCCGCCATCCCCGCCACCACCAACTTCATGGTGATGCAGAACTTCGACGCCCTCGACTACTGGCGGTGGGCGCCGGAGCTGGACGTGGTGTCCAACGACCACTACCTGATCTCCACCGACCCGGAGTCGGAGATCGACGTCGCCCTCAGCGGCGATCTGACACGCTCGCTGGCGGGCGGGCCGTGGCTGCTGATGGAGCACTCCACGGGCGCGGTCAACTGGCAGCCCGTCAACCGGGCCAAGAATCCTGGAGAGTTGCGCCGCAACGCGCTCGCGCATGTGGCGCACGGCGCGGACGGCATCGCGTACTTCCAGTGGCGGGCGGCGAAGGCGGGGGCCGAGCAGTGGCACTCGGCGATGCTGCCGCACGCCGGCACCGACAGCCGGATCTGGCGTGACGTGGTCCGGCTGGGCGCGGATCTGCGGGCGTTGGCCGAGGTGCGCGGCAGCAGCGGCACCGCCGAGGTCGCCATCGTCTGGGACTGGGACGCCCGTTGGGCGGTCGAGCTGCCTTCGCAGCCCAGCGAGGCGCTGCGCTACCAGGACGTCGTGCGCACCTGGTACGAGCCGCTGTGGCGGGCCGGCGTGGCGGTGGACTTCGTCCGCCCGGACGCGGACCTGTCGGCGTACAGGGCGGTGCTGGCGCCGAGCCTGTACCTGGTCGACGACGCGGGCGCGGCCAACCTCTCGGCGTTCGCCGAGGGCGGCGGCAGCCTCGTGATCGGCTTCCACAGCGGTGCGGTGGACGAGAACTGCCATGTGCGCCTGGGCGGTTACCCGGGCGCCTTCCGCGACCTGCTGGGCGTGTACACGGACGAGCTGTTCCCGCTGCTGCCCGGACAGCGGGTGGCGCTCAGCGAGGGCGGCACCGGGTCGCTCTGGTCCGAGCGGGTGCGGCTGGAGGGCGCCGAGGCGGTCACGTCGTTCGCCGACGGCCCGCTCTCCGGCGTCCCCGCGGTGACCCGGCACGGCCACGGCTCGGGCAGCGCCTGGTACGTGGCGACGCTGCCGGACGCGGACACCCTCGCGGGGCTGCTGGACCGGGTCCGCGCGGAGGCGGGCGTGGCCGCGGGACGGGTCGCCCCGGCCGGTGTCGAGGTGGTCGTACGGCGTGGCCCGGACGCGGACTTCGTGTTCGTCATCGACCACGCGGGGCACGGGGCGCGGGTCGCGGTGGCCGGGGGTTGTGTGGAGCTGCTGTCCGGGAAGCCGGCCGACGGGAGCGTCGTCGTGGCCCCGGGCGACGTCGCCGTCGTACGGGAGCCCCGGGGCTAGCGCGCGCGTACGCGAAGTCCCGCGCCCCACGAGGCAGATCCCAGGGGGCGCGGGGCTTCCGCGTCACCTGGCGGCGAACGGGCCCTCCAGGGCCGCCCACTGGAGAAGCATGATGGTCTTGGCGTCGGCGATCTCGCCGGTGCGGATCATCTCCAGGGCGCGCCGGAAGGGGAGTTCGAGGCTCTCGATGTCCTCGCCCTCCTCGTCCAGGCCGCCGCCCTCGTGGGTGCGGGTCGAGGGGCCGTAGGACGCCGCGTAGAACGAGAGGCGTTCGGTGACCGAGCCGGGGCTCATGTAGACGTCGAAGACGTGCTGGACCTCGCCGACGGTGTGGCCGGTCTCCTCGACGACCTCGCGGCGGACCGCGTGCTCCGGGTGCTCGGCCTCGTCGTCCAGGAGGCCGGCCGGGGTCTCGACGAGCATGCCGTCGGGGTGGCCGTTGACGTAGGCCGGGAAGCGGAACTGGCGGGTGAGCAGGACGGTTTCGCGCTCCGCGTCGTAGAGGAGGAGCGTGGCGCCGTTGCCCCGGTCGTGGGTCTCGCGCTCCTCGGTGTGCCAGGTGCCGTCGGTGTGCTGGAGGTCGAAGGTGGTGGCCCGTTCGACGTACCAGTGGCTGGAGAGCAGTCTCACCTCCCGGACCTTCACACGCGGGTTGCCGGTCAGGTCCAGGCCGGTGCGGTCCAGGCCGGTGCGGCCCCGGCGGTCGGGGGTGTCGGCGCCGGCGGTCATCGGGTGCCGGCCGGGCGGGCGGGGGCGTTCAGGTGGCTCATGATCACCTGTCTACCACCCGCCCGTGTCCGGCGGGCGTCCCGTCAGTGCGCTTCGGCCCGCGCGGGGTCCTCGTCGAGGAAGCCGCCCGACTGGTGCTGCCAGAGCTTGGCGTAGGCGCCTTCCGCGGCGAGCAGTTCGTGGTGCGTGCCTTGTTCGACGATGCGGCCGCGGTCGAGGACCACCAGCCGGTCCATGGAGGCGACCGTGCTCAGCCGGTGCGCCACCACCAGGGCCGTGCGCCCCTCCATGAGCCGCCACAGCGCCTCCTGGACGAGGAGTTCGCTCTCCGAGTCCAGCGCGCTGGTCGCCTCGTCCAGGAGCAGGATCGGGGCGTCCCGGAGGATCGCGCGGGCGAGGGCGACCCGCTGGCGCTGGCCGCCGGAGAGCTTGATGCCGCGCTCCCCCACCATGGTGTCGAAGCCGTCGGGCAGCGCGTCGGCGAACTCCGTGACGTGCGCGGCCTCGGCGGCCAGCCGGATCTCGGCGTCGGTGGCGCCGGGCCGGGCGAAGGCGATGTTGTCGCGCAGGGTGCGGTGGAACATGGCCGGGTCCTGCGGGACGTAGGCGATCTGGCTGCGCAGGTCGGCCTGGCGCAGCCGGCTGATGTCCTGGCCGCCGATGGTGATCCGGCCGCCGTCGAGGTCGGTCATCCGCAGCAGCAGCCGGGTCAGGGTGGTCTTGCCACCGCCGGACCGGCCGACGAACCCGAACTTCGAGCCGCTGGGCACGTCCAGTTCGAGCCCCTCGAACAGCGGTTTCGCGCCGGCGTGGGTGAAGGAGACCTTCTCGAAGCGGACCCCGGCGGCCCGGGGGGCGAGCGGTTCCGGCAGCTCGGGGTCGAGCACGGTCGGCGGGTCGAGGAGCAGCTCGGTGAACTGGGCCGCCTCCGTCATGGAGCTCTCGATGCGCCGGTAGATCTGGTTGAACTCGAACATGATCCGGGTGGCGTTGGAGTAGTACGTGAAGGCGACCACGACCGCCTCCACGCTGTGTCCGCCGCCCGCCAGCACCACCGCGAGCAGCAGGCCCAGCGCGTTGGTGGCCACCGACATGGGCGCGACGAACGTGTCGATGCGCAGGTTGCCGTAGTCCCAGGAGCGCAACTGGCGCCGCCGTGACTCGGCGACCCGGGAGCGGTGTTCGGCGGCCTCGCGCTCCTCGGCGGCGAACGCCCGGACCGTGTCCATGTTCATCAGGCTGTCGGCGACGTGCCCCGACACCCGGGCGATGGCCTCCTCGCGCTGGGCGACCAGGCGCTGCCGGTGGCGGATCAGCGGCACCACGCACGCGCCGGTCACCGTGATCATCGCCAGCAGCCCGACGACCAGCAGCGGTTCGTAGCGCCACAGCACGACCGAGCCGAACGCCAGCGGTACGAAGCTGCCGACGATGTTGAAGGTCAGTGTGTCGGCGAACTCCTCGAAGCGGGTGGCGAAGCTCAGCACCCGCTTGGTGAGCGAGCCGGCGAAGTTGTCGTGGAAGAACGACGCGTCCTTGGCGAACAGTTCGTCCATTCCGATGACGTACAGGTGCTCGATGCCGAGGGCGTCCAGGCGGTTCAGGCAGTGCAGACCGATCCGCCAGAGCGTCTCCGCCAGCAGCAGCACAGCGCAGAAGGCGAGGACGTACGGCAGGGCGGCGGCGAGGCCCAGCCCCCGGTCGTCACCGTCGGCGATGCGGCCGACGAGCTTGGCCACCACCAGCGGGGCCAGGTAGTTGATCCCGATGTTGCCCAGCGCCGGCAGCAGCGTTCCGGGCAGCGTGAGCCACTTGAGCCGGGCCAGCTCCCGTCCGTAGTAACGAAGCGCGAGCAGGACCGCGCCCTGTCGGGGTCCGGTCGCAGGTAAATCGACAGAGGATGTCATCTCAACCCTGTGTAGTCGTCGTACGGCATGCCGAGTCGGCCGCCGCAGGTCCGCGACGGCCTGATATCGGCAGGTCAGGAACGGTCAGTGTGACGCGTCGGCACAGCCCGCGTCCAAGCGTTTTCCGGACGACCGTCGATTACTCAGAGCTACCCAGGGGCCAGAGGTGACGGGTGTGCCGCGCTCCCGGCGGCCCGCGCCCCTCAGCCGGTGTGGGCTTCCACCGCTCCGATGATCTCGGGCCAGAGTTCGCGGGGGCGGTCGTGGCCCATGTCGGGGACGAGCAGGAGCGTGGCGCCGGGGATGAGCTCCGCGGTGCGCCGGCCGCCGCTGACGTCGATGAGGGTGTCGTCCAGGCCGTGGATGACCAGGGTGGGCACCCTCAGTTCGCGCAGCGCGTCCGCGCGGGAGCCGCCGAGGATGATCGCGCCGAGCTGACGGCCGGCCCCGGCGGGGTAGTGGGCCCGGTCGTAGCTCCGGGCGGCCAGGTCGCGGACGGCCGCGGGGTCGCCGTAGCGCCGGGAGGCCCAGACCAGGTCCCGCTCCGCCGCCACGATGTACCCCTCGCGGTCGGCCGGCTTCGGGGTGAGCAGCACCACCTGGGCCTCGGGGCTCGCCTGGCCGTACTCGCTCTCGCCGGTCGAGGACATCATGGATGTCAGGGTCAGCACCCGCTCCGGCCGGATGATGGCCATCGTCTGGGCGATCATGCCGCCCATCGACGCGCCGACCACGTGCGCCCGCTCGATGCCGAGCGCGGTGAGCAGCCCGAGGCCGTCCTCGGCCATGTCCCGCAGTCCGTAGGGGACCATCGCGAGGGCGGCGGGAAGGTCGCCCGCACTCACGGCGGCGACGAACCGGCCGACGTCGACGGGGTGGTCGTCGAACCGGGTGGACAGGCCGCTGTCGCGGTTGTCGTACCGGATCACATGCCGGCCGCGGTCCGCCAGCGCCCGGCAGAAGTCCTCGTGCCAGGCGATCAGCTGGGCGCCGAAGCCCATCACCAGCAGCACCGCGGGATCCGCGGGATCGCCGAAGCTGTCGTAGGCGAGGGAGACTCCGGGGGACACTTCGACGATCGGCATATGCCGATCCTGCCAGGCCCGGCCGCCGCGGCGCACGCGGATTCCCCGCCGCCGTCTCCTGACAGGAAACTCCGGTGACTGCGGCAGAATGACCCGCATGAGCGCTGAGCCCGACGCCGACGACGTGGAACCCGCCTGGCCGAAGCGGGAGATCGACCCGGCCGCCCCGGCCCCCGTCACCGGGGAGCTGGAGGCCACCATCGCCCGCCAGGTGCGCCGGTACCGGCAGGCCGCCCGGCTCTCCGTGGCCGAGGCGGCGGCCCGGGTGGGGGTCTCCAAGGCCATGCTCTCCAAGATCGAGAACGCCCAGACCTCGTGCAGCCTCACCACCGTCGCCCGGCTGGCGGCGGGGCTGAACGTGCCGGTCACCGCGCTGTTCCGGGGCGCGGACGTCGAGCGGGACGCCGTCTTCGTGCCGGCCGGCCACGGAGCACAGATCTCCCGTCGCGGCAGCCACGTCGGACACCACTACTCGCTCCTCGGCGCGCTGCGCGGCCCGCACAAGCGGATGGAGGCGGTGCTGGTGACCCTCACCGAGTCCAGCGAGGTCTTCCCGCTCTTCCAGCACCCCGGCACTGAACTGCTGTACATGATCGAGGGGACGATGGTCTACGGCCACGGGGAGGCCCGCTACACCCTGCGCCCCGGCGACGCGCTCCAGTTCGACGGCGAGGGCACGCACGGACCGGAGGAACTCGTCGAACTCCCCATCCGCTTCCTGTCCGTCACCGCCTACGGGGACAGCCTCCCGACCTGACGGCCCCCGCCGGACGGCGACAGGATCTGAACCTGCGACTCCTTGAGCCACAGGAGCAGGGGGTGACACGATCATGCTGCCGGCACGGACCGGACGCCGCCCGAGTCCCGGCTCCAGCCGTCAGAACCGGGTCACAGGGCGCTGTCAGAGGCGGCGGGCACACTGCGCAGTATGAACTTGGTGACCGCGCACGACCACGCCTGGATCCGCGCCTCGCCGCTCTTCCGCCACATGAGGGAGAGCGGATACACCTTGACACTCGTACGGGGACGGAACCCGCAGGAGGTACTGCGTGCGATGGAGGCGGAACCGCGCGGCACCGGGGAGGGTACGGCCGGGCTGATCGAGGCGGATGAAACTCACCGTGCCGAGGCGGATGACGACTACTGGGACGAGTCCTACGTCGCGGGCGCCTTCAAGGCCCCGGGCGAGGGCGGTGACTGGACAGTCGTGCTCGGCTTTGACGGTGGTCTTGGGATGCCGTGTGCGCAGACGCTGTCGGAGGGCGGCCGGGTCGTGGCGCACTCGAGCAACGGCGGCAAGCCCATCCACCTCTTCCACTGGTTCGAGGACGGTGAGCTCCGTACGACGTTTGAGGGCCCCTCGTCGCGCGACGGCGGGAGCCCCGATGAACTGGTTCCCTTGTTGCGGGAAGTCGGCTTCCCCCTGACTTCCGAGGGAGAGCGCGACGAGGACGCCCCGGCTGTCGACGGGAAGGCGGCGGTCTTCGCTCTGGCCGAGAGACTCACAGGCGTACGCGTCACCGAATCCCTTCTTCAGGACGCCCGGTACGAACTGGGGCTCGTCCCCGAACGGCCCGCTGAGGAGTGGACCGGCCTGGTCATCGACATCACCGATGCCCATGGAGAACGTCTGTACAAGGAATGGACCTACGAGCAGATCGCGGCGGCCTCCGACCGCGCACGGGCGGAGGCGAACGCGCCTGTCGTGATCACCTGCAACAGGCCTCTCGCCATGGACCGTCCGGAACACGAGACGGGTGAGTAGCGGACGAACGCGTGGAGGGTGCCCCTGGGCACCCTCCACCCTCTCCGAGGGACATTGCCACCATCAGAGCTACCAGGGCCATGCTCCTCGTGCGGCGCCTCGCGAGATCGGCCCGCTGACAGGCTGTTCCCGGTGGACCGCGCCTTCGGCGGCGAGTACGTCGGGTTCGCCACCGCCCCTCGTGAAGCCGGCCCTCTGCAAGCGCAGCGCGCCGGCCAAGGACGTCGGCGTCGGCGTCGGCGTCGGCGTCGGCGTCGGCGTCGGCGTCGAGGGCAGCGGCTCCCACCGCCTGGTCCTCCCCTCCCCCGCCGGCCCGTTCACCGACCCGGACGGGTTCGTGGGGGAGGCGGGGGCGTGGGCGGCCGGGGACTCAGTCGAACTCCTCCACGTACTCCTCGGTCGGCCCCAGTTCGGGTTCGTCCCGCAACTCCAGCGTGTCGCCGAGCCGTTCGAGTTCGAGCACGGTGACCGTGTTGGTGCCGGCGCGCAGCAGGGGGGCCGGGCAGTACAGGGTGACCTGGGGGCCGATGTCCCAGTGGCGGCCGAGCAGGAAGCCGTTGACCCAGACCAGGCCGTGCGCGCAGCCCGGCAGCGCGAGGAAGGTGTCGGCGGGGGCGTCGGCGTGGAACTCGGCGACGGCGAAACCCGCCGCACCGGTCCCGGCCACGGCGTCCGCTGCGGTGTCCACCGCCGCGCGCAGCTCCGCCTCGCCCCACTCCGGCAGGGCGAGCGCGGTGCTCTCCCAGCCCTGGACCATCCGCCGGTCCACCAGCACCGGGCCGAGCAGTCCCTTGGAACGGCCGACGCCGGGGCCGTAGTTGACCCGGCCGAGGCTCTCGACCAGGACGTCGAGGCGGACGACCTCCCCGGCCCCGGTGACCGGCAGCTCGGGGGAGTCCGCGTCGGCCACGCCGAGGAAGGTCCCGTCGGCGAAGACATAGGCCCGGTCGCGGACGTCGGTGAAGACCAGCCGGTGTTCGCCGGCCGGGATGCGGGGGTGGGCGACACAGCGCACCAGGCCCGATTCCAGGCCGAGTTGTTCGAAGGAGGCGGGCCGGGGCGTGACCGTCGCGGTCGCTGCTCCCGCGTCCGGCGCGGCGGCGCGGGCCGCGTCCAGCCCGGTGAGCAGCCCGGCCCGGCGCACCAGCGGGACGCGCCCGGCCGGCAGGACCGGCAGCCGCTCCGGTGACCGCAACTCCCCCTCGGCGCCGAGCACTTCCCGCATCGCGTGGAACTTGGCGGTGAAGCGGCCGTCCTCGGCGATCGGCGCGTCGGAGTCGTAGCTGGTGACGATCGGCTCCAGCCGGCCTTCGGCGGACTCGTTGGCGCCCGCCCAGAGGCCGAAGTTGGTGCCGCCGTGCGCCATGTAGATGCTGACGCTGCCGTGGTCGTCGAGAATGCCGCGCAGGGTGTGGACCGCGCTGTCGACCCCGCGGACGTGGTGCCGCTTGCCCCAGTGGTCGAACCAGCCGTTCCAGAACTCGGCGACCACGAAGGGTTCGCCGGGCCTGCGCCCCGACTGCAGTTCGCGGGCCGCCTCCGGCTTGGAGCCGAGGGTGACGGCGGTGAGCGTGCCGGGCAGGGTTCCGCCGTCCAGCATCAGTTCGGTGGGGCCGTCGGCGGTGAACACCAGCTCGCGCACGCCCCGTTCGAGCAGGGCGTCGCGGTTCCAGCGCAGGTAGGCGTGGTCGTCGCCGTAGGAGCCGAACTCGTTCTCCACCTGGACCGCGACGACCGGTCCGCCCTCGCAGGCCTGGAGTGCCGCGAGACGGGGGACCAGTTCGTCGAACCAGCGGGCGACGGCCGAGGTGAAGGCCGGGTCGGAGCTGCGGATCGCCAGGTCCTTGCCGGTCAGCCAGGCGGGCAGGCCGCCGCCCGACCACTCGGCGCAGATGTAGGGGCCGGGGCGGACGACGACGTCGAGGCCCTCCTCCCCCACCGTCTCGATGAACCGCTCCAGGTCCCGCCAGCCGTCGAAGCGCGGCGCCCGGTCCTCCCGGGGCTGGTGGAAGTTCCAGGCGACATAGGTGTCGACGGTGTTGAGCCCGAGGTCGGCGATCCGGCGGACCCGGTCGCGCCAGAGGCCGGGGTGGACACGGAAGTAGTGCAGTGCGCCGGACAGGATGCTGTGGGGGACCCCGTCGCGGTACAGACGGCCGTCCCGCCAGGAGAGCAGGGGGGAGGACGGCTCCGGTCGCGCGAGCGTGCCGGGCGCGCCCGAGGGCGCCGGGGTGGCGGCGGGGGCCTCGGCCGGGCGCCGCGGCGGGGCGATGTTCGTCGTGGGCGACTCGTTCACCAGCGGAGCGTATGTTATCGATGACATCAGTAACAAGCCTGCTAAGGTCACCGAACCGATCCGGGGGAGGGAGCACCATGAACGAGGACGCCTCTCGGCCGAGACAGCCGAGCATGACCGACGTGGCCCGGATCGCCGGGGTGTCGGCCCAGACGGTCTCCCGCGCCCTGCGCGGATCGCCCAACGTCAACCCCGAGACCTACCGCCGGGTACTGGCCGCCGTGGAGCAGGTCGGCTACCGCTTCAACAGCGCGGCCAGGACCCTGTCCTCGGGCCGCAGCCACACCATCGGCCTGGTCCTGCTGGCCTCCGGCGGCTACTACTCCCGCTCGGCCGTCACGGCCGGTGTGGAGTCGGCGGCCGCCGAGGCCGGGTACGCGGTGAGCATCGCCACCATCTCCGCCCTGGACGTCGGCCTGATGGAGCGTTCGCTGGCCAAACTCGCCGATCAGGGCGTCGACGGCTTCGTGATCGCGGTGCCGCTGATCTCGGTGACCCGCAAGATGGAGGAGATCACCCGGGACATCCCGACCGTCACCCTGGACGGGTCGCGGACCGCGGGCGCCCGGGTGCTCGGCATCGACCAGCGCGAGGCCGGCCGGATCGCCACCCAGCACCTCCTGGACCTGGGACATCGTCAGGTCTGGCACGTCTCGGGCCCGGACGAGTGGATCGAGGCGAGGCAGCGCCGGGAGGGCTGGCGGGAGTGCCTGGCGAAGGCCGGGATCGAGGCCCCGCCGCCGCTGGAGGGCGACTGGTCGCCCGACTCGGGGTACCGCCAGGGACAGATCATCGCCATGATCCCCGAGGTCACGGCGGTCTTCGCGGCCAGCGACGAGATGGCCTTCGGGGTGATCAGGGCGCTGCACGAGCGGGGCCGCTCGGTGCCGGACGACGTGTCCATCGTGAGCGTCGACGACATCGCCCTGGCCGCCTACTGCACCCCGCCGCTGACCGCCGTACGCCAGGACTTCTACGGCTACGGGGCCGCCGCCGTACGGCTGCTGCTCGAAGGGGACGCGGGCGACGCGGAGTCGGTGGGCACGCCCGCCCTCTCGGTGCGCGCCTCCACGGCGCCGCCGCGCGCCTGACCGACCGCCGGACCCGGCGCCCGCGGACTCTCCCGCGGGTCCGCCGGCATCCCGGCACGCCCGCTCGCGCTCCTGCCGCCGCCCTCGCGGCGGGCACTCGCGCGGGCCCCGCACCCCCCGCCGAGTCACGTTTCGGTCATGAGCCGAACAGACCGGCATCAGACCTCTTGCGCGGTCATGTGATCGATGCCAGGGTACCCATCATGTTATCGGTGCCACCGTAACAACACCGGGTCGTTCGTCCACCGGACCCGGAGTGCGGTGGCGCGGAGTCCGCGAGGTCGCGGCCCCTGACAGGGCCGTTCCGGACCCGCACTACCACTCGCAGTCAGGTGGGCAACCGTCCACGGGAAAGGACCCCAAATGAGGAGATCGCTCGCCCTCGCCGGCACCGCGGCCATGGCGCTCTCACTGCTCGTCGGCTGTTCGTCGGGCGAGAGCACCGGCTCAGGCAAGACCACCCTCAAGGTCGCCGCCCTCGAAGGCGGTTACGGCAAGGACATGTACACCCAGGTGATCAAGGCCTACGAGGCCTCGCACCCGGACGTCGACGTCCAGCTCCAGATCTCGAAGTCCATCGAGGACGAGATCACCCCGAACATGAAGGCCGGCAAGTACCCGGACGTGGTGGTGCTCGGCCAGGGCCGCGAGGCCGGTCTCACCGAGACCCTGATCAAGGACAAGGCCCTCGAAGACCTCAGCGGGGTCCTCGACACCAAGGTCCCGGGCGAGCAGCGGACGGTCGGCGACAAGCTGACCGACGGTATCGTCGGCAACCTCAACACCAACCCGTACGGCACGGACAAGACGTACCTGATGCCGATGTACTACTCGCCGACCGGCCTCTTCTACAACCAGGGCCTGTTCAAGAAGAAGGGCTGGACCGTCCCGACCACCTGGGACGAGATGTTCGCCCTCGGCGACAAGGCGAAGAAGCAGGGCGTGGCCCTGTTCACCTACCCGACCGCCGGCTACCTCGACTCGTACTTCTACGCCCTGCTCGCCGACGTCGGCGGGGAGCAGTTCTACCAGGACGTCATGACGTACAAGAAGGACGTCTGGAAGACGGCGAAGGCCAAGAAGGTCCTGGACATCACCACCAAGCTGCTGTCCTACGCCGAGAAGTCCACCGTCGGCTACGCCAACGAGCAGGACTTCACCAAGAACCAGCAGTCGATCCTCGACAACAAGGCGCTGTTCATGCCGAACGGCACCTGGATCACCGGTGAGATGGCCGACGCGCCGCGCGCCGACGGCTTCCAGTGGGGCCTGACCCCGCTGCCCGCGGTGAACGCCGGCGACACCCGGTACCTGACCACCTCGGTCGAGTCGGTCTGGGTGCCGAGCGCCGCGAAGAACAAGGACGAGGCCAAGGACTTCATCGCCTTCCTCTACTCGGACAAGGCCGCGAAGATCTTCGCGAAGTCCAACGCGATCCAGCCGATCAAGGGCCTCTCGGACACCCTGACCGGTGACAGCGCCGAGTTCTACGGCCTCTACGACGACAAGGGCGTCTCCGCGCTGGTCGGCGGCTTCGCCTCCACCGCACCGGTCGAGGGTGTCGACATCAAGTCCACCCTCTTCGACACCGCCAACAGCATCATCAGCGGCGACACCACCGAGGCCAAGTGGCAGTCCGCGCTGAACGAGGCCAGCGAGAAGCTGCGCCAGGCGGGCGACTGACCGGCCCGGCGGCGGCCCGGTCCCCCCGGGCCGCCGCCGGCGCCACCACACCCGGGTGAACCTCCGGGTTCCCCAGCACCACTTCGTACGACCGGAGGACCGGCACGGTGACGACCCTCTCCACCCCACCCCAAGACCCGGCACGGCCCGTGCGGAAGACCACGGCGGCCTTCCGCCGCGTCCCGCGCGGCGGCGCCCCCGCCCCGGCCCGCAAGCGCGGCGACCTGCGCTTCGTGGCGGCCTGCCTGCTTCCCGCGCTGATCCTGTTCGCGGTGTTCATGATCTACCCGACCGTGAACGTGTTCCGGATGTCGCTCTACACCTGGAGCGGCTTCTCCCCGGACATGAAGTTCGTGGGGCTGGACAACTTCCGTCACCTGCTGGACGACCGCCAGTTCGTGCGGGCCTTCCAGAACACCGTCGCCCTGCTGGTGGTGGTGACCGCGGTGACCATGGGCATGGCCCTCTTCCTCGCCGCGATCATGACCCGGCAGCAGCTGCGGGCCCGCAACCTCCTGCGGTTCGTGCTCTACATCCCCAACATCCTCTCCGTGGTGGTCATCGCGGCGATCTTCTCCGCCGTCTACGACCAGAACAACGGCCTGCTGAACGGCACGCTGCGCGCCGTGTCGCTGGACACCTGGCAGCAGGTGTGGCTGGGCGACCAGAAGCTGGTGCTCTACTCGGTCGCGATGGCGATGGTCTGGCAGTCGCTGGGCTACTACATGGTCCTCTACATGTCGTCGATGGCGAGCATCCCCGAGGCGCTGTACGAGGCCAGCTCGCTCGACGGGGCCTCCCCCGCCCGCCAGTTCTTCTCCCTCACCCTGCCGCTGATCTGGCAGAACCTGCGGACGTCGCTGACCTTCTTCGTGATGAGCGCGGTGAACCTGAGCTTCGTGCTGGTGCGCGCGATGACCGGCGGCGGCCCGGACAGCTCCTCCGAGGTGCTGCTCAGCTACATGTACAAGCAGGCGTACACCAACTCGTCGTACGGCTACGGCATGGCCATCGGTGTCGTCATCTTCGCGTTCTCGTTCCTCGTGTCGCTGCTGGTGAGCCGCGCGACGCGGCGCGAGCCCCTCCAGTTCTGAGGACGGAACCCCACCCCATGAGTGCTATCGACTCCCCCAGCTCCGGCGTGCCCTCCTCCGGCTCCGCCCGTCCCGGTGCCGTGCGTCCCGGCTCCGCCCGTCCCGGTGCCGGCCGTGCCCGCGCCGGCCGTGCCCTCACCTACACGCTCGTCGTCGCCCTCGCCCTGGCGATCGCGGTGCCGGTGGCGTGGGTGCTGACGGCCTCGCTGAAGGCCAAGAGCGAGTTCTTCGGCAGCCCCTGGACCCTGCCGGAGGGCCTGCGCTGGTCGAACTACGCCGACGCGTTCACCGACGCCCACCTCGGCACGTACTTCCTGACCTCGGTGCTCGTCACCGTGCTCGGCCTGGTCCTGGTGCTCGCGGTGTCGGTGCCGGCCGCCTACGTCATCGCCCGCTACGACTTCCCCGGCAAGGGCCTGGTCGAGACCGCCCTGCTCGGCGGGCTGTTCGTGAACGTCAACTACATCGTGGTGCCGATCTTCCTGATGCTGGTCGACTGGGACAAGGCGCTGGTCGACGTCTTCCCCGACGGCTTCTTCCTCGACAACCCGGCCATGCTGTCGCTGGTCTACGCGGCCACCTCGATCCCGTTCACCGTCTACCTGCTGACCGCGTACTTCCGCTCCATCCCGGTCGAGTACGAGGAGGCGGCGTCGCTGGACGGGGCGTCCCGCTTCCGGGTCATGACGACGATCATGCTCCCGATGGCCCGCCCCGCGGTGACCACGGTGATCCTCTTCAACTTCCTCGCCTACTGGAACGACTTCATCATCTCGCTGACCCTGCTGCCCGGCGAGAACAAGACCGTCCAGGTGGGCCTGCTCAACCTGTTCACCGCGCAGAAGGCGGCGGCCGACTACGGCCGGCTCTACGCCGGCATGGTCATCGTCATCGTGCCCGTGCTGCTCGTCTACGCGCTCATCCAGAAGCGGCTCATCGAGGGCATGGCATCCGGCGGAGTCAAGGGCTGACGGCCCCGCGGCCGGCCCGGAAGGAGATCGACATGAAGGACTCGACGCGTGCCGCGCTGTACGTCGTCGTGCGCACGCTGATCGCGGCGGCCCTGGTGGCGCTCGTGGTGGTGGAGCGGGCGACGATCGGCTGGGGGCACCTCGCGGTGATGCTGCTCGCGCTCGGCGGACTGCTCGCCCTGCTCGCCTCGTACAACCGGAAGTTCCGGTGACCGCCGCCGCGTCCGCCCGGACGCAGACGGCATCCGCCCCGCAGCTGGCCGCCGTTCGGCCCAGCGAGCGTCAACTCGCCTGGCAAGAGATGGAGTTCTACGGCTTCATCCACTTCGGCATGAACACCATGACCGGCCGGGAGTGGGGCGAGGGGCACGACGACCCGGCCCTGTTCGACCCGTCCGACCTCGACGCCGACCAGTGGGTACGGGCGCTCAAGGCGGCCGGGATGACCGGTGTCATCCTCACCTGCAAGCACCACGACGGCTTCTGCATGTGGCCGAGCGACGTCACCGGTTACTCGGTCGCGGCGTCCCCGTGGCGGGACGGCAAGGGCGACGTGGTCGCCGAGGTCGCCGACGCCGCCCGCCGCCACGGCCTCAAGTTCGGTGTCTACCTCTCCCCCTGGGACCGCACCGAGTCCTCCTACGGCTCGGGCTCCGGCTACGACGACTTCTACGTCGCCCAGCTCACCGAACTCCTCACCCGCTACGGCCCGGTGTTCTCGGTCTGGCTCGACGGCGCCAACGGCGAGGGCCCCAGCGGCAAGCGGCAGACCTACGACTGGGAGCGGTACTACGCGGTGGTCCGCGAGCTCCAGCCGGACGCGGTCATCAACGTCTGCGGCCCCGACGTCCGCTGGTGCGGCAACGAGGCCGGCGAGACCCGCCCCGACGAGTGGAGCGTCGTACCGCGTGCCCTCCAGGACGCCGAACGGACCGCGTCCCGCTCCCAGCAGGCCGACGACGGCACCTTCGCCCGCCTGGTGCGCAGCGACGACCTCGACCTCGGCAGCCGCACGGCGCTGGCCGGGCACGAGGACGACCTGGTCTGGTACCCGGCCGAGGTCAACACCTCGATCCGCCCCGGCTGGTTCCACCACGACGCCGAGGACGCCGAAGTCCGTTCCGCGCAGGAGCTGTTCACGCTCTATGTGCGCACGGTCGGCGGCAACTCCTGCTTCCTGCTCAACGTCCCGCCGGCCTCCGACGGCCGCCTCCGCGGCGCCGACGTGGCCGCGCTGGAGGGCCTCGGCCGGCGGATCGCGGACTTCCGCGCCCGCGCGCTCGACGCCACCGCCACCGTCAGCTCCGGCGTGCCCGGCGACCTCGCCACCGCCTGGCCCGGCCGGGCGTCCGCGCCCTGGAGCCCCGCCGGCGACGACGAACACCCCACCGTCACGCTGGCGTTCGCCGGGACCCGTACCGTCGGGGCGGTCGTCCTCGGCGAGGACATCACCCGGGGCCAGCGCGTCGAGCGGGTCGTCGTCCGGGGCCGCCGCGACGGGACCTGGACCACGCTCGCCGAGACCGGTTCGGTGGGCTACCAGCGGATCCTGACCTTCCCGCCGGCCGAGGCCGACGCCCTCGTGTTCGAGATCACCGGCTTCCGGGACACCCCCGTCCTGGCCCGCGTGGCGGCGATCGCGGCGACCGGCACGGCGGGCGGCGACGCGTCGGCCGGCGCGGTGGACGGGGTGGCCCCGTGACCTCGGGTGCCGCCCGGCGGCCGTCCGGTTCCCGCCGCCCCACCGCGCGCAAGGCGGCCCCCGCCCGGTCCGCTCCCCCGCGGCCCTCACGGGGAGGGCGGCCGAACCGCCGCACCCTCGCCTGGTCGGCCGGGGTCGCCGTGGTCCTCGCCGCGCTGACCGTCACCGGGATGACCCTGACCGGCGGCCACGGCACCCCCGCCGGCCAGGTCGCCACCCTCGACGGGCGCACCGTCACCCGCGCCGAACTCCTCTTCCACATGAAGCGGCTGGCCCCGACCGTCCACAACGAACTGCGCGCGAAGTACCAGTTGCAGGCGAGCTTCGGCTGGAGCGCGCAGACCGGGAGGAAGACCGCGCTCCAGCGGCTGGAGACCCGGGCCCTGGCCGAGATCCGCGAGGACAGGACCGCCTTCCTGCTCGCCCGGGAACAGGGCCTCACCGACGCCGTCGACTACGCCGGCATCGAGAACGAGCGCACCGAGGAGAACGCCTCCCGCGCGGCGGCCGTCGCCTCCGGCCAGACCGTGTACGGCGTCACGGAGTACACCGCCGAGGAGTACTACACCCACCGCCTCACCGAACTCACCACCGACCTGGAGGACCGGCTGAGCAAGAAGGCCGGCGACCCCCTGCACGTCACCGACGCCGAGGTCCGCCGGGCCTACGAGGAGGACCCGGACGACTGGAGTGCCGACGTCACCACCTACACGTACTCGCAACTCGTCGTGCAGGTACCCGAGAAGGGCGCCAAGGCCTTCGCGGCCGGCCTCGACCGGAAGGTGACGAAGGCCGGGGACCTGGCGGACGTCCACGGCGTGGCGGACGCCGACCTCACCACCGCCACCTACGACGGCAGCGGGTCCACCGGGGTCAACACCCATGACCAGGACCTGATGTCGGTGCTCGGCGAACTGAAGCCGGGCCAGATCTCCGGGGCCGTCCAGGGCACCGGACAGATCACCTACTACCAGCTCGACAAGAAGAAGACCGACGAGGACAAGGCGCTCAGCACCTACCGGTCGCGGATCCGCCGGACCCTCGTCTCGAAGAAGTTCGACACATATCTCCAGCGCCGGGTGGACGACGCCGACTTGGACGTCGACGCCGGGGCGCTGGCCGCCATCGTAGCGAAGGATGTGCAATGAGACCTGTCGACGTCGGCCCGCCGACCGCCGAGGAGACGGCACCGCGCCGCCCCCGGATCACCGCCCGGACCCTCCGCGCCGGTCTGACCTCCCTGCTCGCCGCGGTGCTCGTGGGCACCCTCGCCCCGGCCGCCGCGGCCGCGGCGAGCACCCCTAAGTCGGCCAACGCCAACGCCGCCGCCAAGGCGGCCACCGCGAAGAACTGGCCCGGCAACTCCGCCAACCCCACCGGCGGCAAGGACTACTACATCGACGCCGGCGGCGGCAGCGACACCGCCAACGGCCTGTCGGCGAAGCACGCCTGGCGCACCCTGGCCAAGGCGAACGCGACCACCTTCAAGCCCGGTGACCGCATCCTGCTGAAGGCCGGCGAGCAGTGGCAGGACGAGCAGCTGTGGCCCAAGGGCTCCGGCAGCGAGGGCAAGCCGATCACCATCTCGGCGTACGGCGACAAGAACGCGGGCCGCCCGTACATCGCGACCAACGGCAACGTGCCGAGCCCGTTCAAGGCCGACGGCACCAAGAACCCCGACACGGTCGGCCTCACCGGCGCCATCGTCCTGCGCAACCAGCAGTACTGGGACATCGACAGCGTCGAGCTGTCCAACGACGACGACTTCGCGACCGACATCACCAAGGGTTCGTACGTCCGCGACGGCGTCATGGTGTCGATCAACGCCGACCTGCTGAAGTCCGGCGAAGACAACATCATGGACCACTTCCGGATCTCGGACATCTACGTCCACAACCTCGACGGTCCGAGCAGCTGGCAGAAGATCCACTACGGCGCGGTGGACTTCCAGGTCTTCGGCAGCAAGTCCTACAAGGACTACGCGACCGGCGGCTACTACTTCAAGGACGTCCGGATCGAGGACAACACCTTCGACAACGTCGAACTCCACGCCGTGCAGTTCGCGTTCAACTGGTTCGCCGCCGACGGCTCGGACTCCGGCCAGTACGACGACGCGGGCAAGTACCACGAGGGCTGGGAGCAGCTGTGGGTGCGCACCCGCGACCTGTACAGCCGTGACGTCTACATCGGTCACAACTACGCCCGTTCGATCGGGCAGGGCGCCTTCCAGCTGGCCGACACCAAGAACATGACGGTCGAGTACAACGAGGTCAACGGCTTCCTGGAGCGCTACAGCGCGGTCTCCTGCGGCCTGTACCTGTGGGCCGGCGCCGACTCCACCATGCAGTACAACGAGGTGTACGGCGGCCCCGACAACGAGTACGACGGCACGCCCTGGGACCTGGAGTACACCAACTTCAACGTCACGTACCAGTACAACTACTCGCACGACAACGCGGCGGGCTGGATGGCCTACATGGGCAACAGCTCGAACTCGGTGGCCCGTTACAACCTGAGCGTCAACGACAACGGCGTGCTGGTGAAGAACATGCTGTCGACGAACTACTCACCCACGTACTTCGTCAACAACACCTTCGTCTACGACGGTTCGGACCTCGACTACGTCCACGACGAGACGTTCCTGAGCCGCGTCTACTTCCTCAACAACATCTTCTACAACACCTCCAAGACCGACGACACCACCTGGTACCGCCGCACCGGCGCCCTGCGCCAGGCCGTGTTCTCGAACAACGACTACTACGAGGCGAGCGGCACCCACTCCACCCAGGAGCCGGCCGACCCCGACGGCCTGCGCGTGGACCCGCAGTTCAAGGGTGACCCGTCGACCTACGTCACCGGCGCGGGCGTGGACAGGATCCGCACCGCCGCGGCCCACTTCTCGCTGAGCAAGAACTCCCCGCTCATCGACGCGGGCCGCTACAACACCCACCTGGGCACCGCCGACTTCCTCGGCACCAAGCTCTACTACGGTGACGCCCCCGACATCGGCATCGCCGAGTCCCACAAGGGCAGGCGCGTCGTCCACCCGGTCGACGACGACCCGATCGAGGAGGAGACCGACAACCGCGTCGACCTCGCCCTCGGCAAGACCGTCACCGCCAGCTCCACCCACCCGGGCGCCAACGGCACCCTGGGCGCGGAGAAGCTGACCGACGGCGACCTCACCACCCGCTGGGCCGCCGCGGACGACGCGTCCTACCCGATCACCCTCGACGTGGACTTCGGCGCCTCGACCACGTTCTCCCAGGTCTACCTGGACGAGTACACCGACTCGGGCACCAACCCCCGCGTCCAGTCCTTCGACCTCCAGCGCTGGGACGACACCACCGGCACCTGGGTCACCTTCGCCACCCGCGACACCGGCATCGGCCACGACCTGACCGTCACCGGCTTCGGCACCGTCACCACCACCAAGCTCCGCGTCGCCCTCACCGGCAAGATCGCGACGGAGCAGTACACCCCGACCCTGACGGAGATCGCGGTCTACAACAGCTGACCCGCCCCTCCCCCGACACAGCGGCCCCGAGCACCTCACAGGTACCCGGGGCCGCTGCCCATGCCGACGAGAAGCCCCAGGAACCCCCGACGGCGACCGCCGGAGAAACGCGGCGCCGCACGGCGCCAACGCGACCCGGGAAACCGAAGAGCGGCGGACGAGTCGGGCCGTACGCCGGGTCTTCCTGGAGCACCTTTGTGACCTGCGCTTTCGCGGGCCGGAGCAGCGCCGGGGCGTCGCCCCGGGCTGGGCGGGACCGCCGTGGGCGATGCCGGAGTCATTGCGAAGCCGGTGCGCTGCGAATCGGCGCGCCGCGTCATTCCGAAGGAATACGGAACTCGAATTCGGGACGGTCCCACTGCACGGCCGGCGGGTTCGCGAACGCGGTCCCGTTCCGCACCGCACCCACGCGGTGGTAGAAGTCCTCGGCGGGAGGATGCGACACGACCTTGACACGGTCGAGCCCGGCGGCACGGGCCTCGGACTGCATGTGCGCCACGAGCAGCCGTCCGATACCCCGTCCCTGCACCTCGCGGACGACGAACAGCAGGTCGAGCTCCGGTGGGGCGAGGACGAGCGAGTAGAACCCGAGGACCCGGCCACCGTGCTCGTCGGCGCCGACGGCGACGAAGACGCGGTGGGCCTCGATGTAATCAGGACCGACCCGGTAGCCCGCGACGGCGGCTGCGTACTTGCCCTCGCCGGCGCCTGAACCACGCACGAGCCGCGTGAGCCGTTTGGCGTCCCGCGCGACAGCCCTCCGTATCGTGATCGGCTGGCTGACAGGGGAAGTGCGTGAACTCATCGGGAGAGTATTCCGCACCGGGGGATGCCTTGGTGCGGAGGGGTCGGCTGCTCACGTCGGGCACCTTCGTTCCGACGGCACCCGGGCATGGCGCAGGGACCTTCTGGTCGCTCCGCGAGCTGAGCGCGGCGCGCGGGCAGAGGAGGAAATCTGTCACGGCGAGCCCACATCTCCGTGCCTGCCGGAGTTAGGGTTGTCGCACGACGCGGATGGCGCCGGACCCTTCGGAGACCGGTGCCAGGCACGACCGGGTCCCTCGCCGCGTCCCCCGAAACGAAGGTGCTATGCCCGCCGAGAACGCCTCCGTCGCCGGCAACCTCGACGATGACGACTATCCCGCCTACACCATGGGGCGGGCCGCGGACGTTCTCGGCACCACCCCCGCCTTCCTCCGGGCCGTCGGTGAAGTCGGACTGATCGCTCCTCTGCGTTCGGGGGGCGGCCACCGCCGTTATTCCCGCAGCCAGTTGCGCATCGCCGCCCGCGCCCGTGAGCTTGTCGACCAGGGCACCCCCGTCGAGGCCGCGTGCCGCATCGTCTCCCTCGAGGACCAGCTCGACGACGCACTGCGCCTGAACCGGGAAATACGCCGGAAGCTGGACGAGTACGGCGCAGATACCTAGTCCCGCCACTACAGAAATACACCCCGACGCGGGAGAACAATTATCGGACGCCCCCGAAAACGCATGACCGTCTCCAACCGACCTGTGTTAACGTGAGACCAGTTGCAGTTTTGGTTGCCAGAGATTTCTCTTTGCAGAGCCTTCCGGGTCCTTCCGGAGGGGTAATAATCGCGGCGACTCGGCTCCGCAGAGTGTGGTGTCCGGCACTGCCGCGCAAAGGGAGATTCAATATGGCATCTGGCACCGTGAAGTGGTTCAACGCGGAAAAGGGCTTCGGCTTCATCGAGCAGGACGGCGGCGGCGCTGACGTCTTCGCCCACTACTCGAACATCATCAGCAACGGGGGCTTCCGCGAGCTTCAGGAAGGCCAGAAGGTCAGCTTCGACGTCGCGCAGGGCCAGAAGGGCCTGCAGGCGGAGAACATCGTCCCCGCCTGACTCTGACACGGATCTTCGCGAGTCGGTGGCTCGCGCGTCACGTGGCTGGGGCCCGCACTCCTGGAGTGCGGGCCCCAGCTCGTTGATTTCCCCATTGTCCGGACCTCTCGGACCGCCGGCCGTCCCCTGTCTCAGCACCACGGGTCCCGGCTCTTCTTTTTTCTTCGGCTCATTCTTGCGAATCCGCGTGTGGTCATCGCCGCTGGACGGAATTCCTCGATACGGCGTATCGAGGAAGTTTCTTCCACTTCCGGCACTCGCTTCGCCGCGAGCGCCGTGCGGTTCCCCACTGGACCCCACGGGAGCGGTGTCGGCGGGGCGCCGGCCTCCCGGAGACGGCCAGTACGTCCTCTCGGGCGGTGCGCGCTCGCTGGGATCGCGCAGCCCGCCGCGGTGTCCGCCTTCGCCGATTCCGACGCCGTCGTAGGTGACGGCCGGTGTGAGCCACTCCTTGCGGACGACGAGCGCGATCCCGGATCGTGGACCCGTTACGCGGCGGCCGTGTCCGGGTAGTCCGGCGGAGTCGCCCAGCCCAGCAGGATCCCGGCGACGGCCGCGAGCGCCCGGTTCCGGATCTTCACCGCGAAGGTCTCCAGGAGCCGGAACAGGGTGTAGTAGGCGCCCGTCAGGATCGCGGTGACCACGCTGGCCACCGCCGCCGAGTCGAAGGTGACACCGATACGGACCAGCAGGGTCAGTACGAGTCCGGCGACTATCGGTACGACCGTACGCATGAAGCTGACAAAGAGGTTCACCGGGAGAGTCCTTTCCGTGCCTCGCGGGTTCCGGGTACCGTCAAGGAGCGGTGTCGAGGTGTACGACGACCTTGCCCACGGCCGCCTCGATGGCCGCGGTGATGGACGAGACCAGGGCGGCGGGGTCGATGGTCTTGTTGAACTTCGCTATGACCTCGGCGAGTTGGGTGATGGCCGCGCTCTGTGCCGCCTCGGTCGCCTGGACGGCCCGCAGGCGGAGGTTGGTGTCCTTGATGTAGGACTGGAGCTCCCAGTACGGGTTGGTCCTGATGTCGGGGGCCGCCGGGGGCGCGGCGATCAGCCCGTCCATGGTGAGGACCGCCTTCGCGGAGGCGGTCGCGATCCTGTCTATGTCGTCGGCCGTGAGCGGCATGTCGGTCTCCGTTCCGGCGGCCCACGTTCGCAGCGCGGACTCGCTCAGGTAGCAGATGGATCGGTCGAGCGGGGTCGAGGTGAACTGCCAGAACAGCGGTGCACGACCGGACGGCGCGGGCGGCGCGTGCGCCTCGGCCTGTGCGTAGGTCGCGGCGCCGGACCACGGGTAGGCCGGAAACCACAGCGGCGCCCCGGTGGGCGCGTGTCCGGCGGACAGGTCGCTGCCCGAGGTGTACACCCCGACGCGCTGGCCGGGGAACGCGGCCTGCACCGCCGCGATCCACGCCTTGGCGTAGGCGAGGATCCCGGCCGCGGTGACGCCCGCGTAGTTCGCTCCGTCGGAGCGGCGTTCGAGGTCCAGCCAGTGCACGAAGCCGGGCCGGGCGTGCGGTTTCACGGCGGTCACGTAGTTGGCCGCCTCGGTGTCCGCGTTCTGGTTCGGCCAGCCGAAGTGGTAGGCGCCGGGGACGAGTCCGGCGGCGATGACGGCGGTGATGTGCTGGGCGAAGCGGGTGTCGCGGGTGTGCTCGCCCTCGCTGGCCTTGGCGAAGGCGAAGACGACGCCTTCGGCCTTGCGGGCGGTCCAGTTCTGGGCCGCCTGGTAGGCCGAGACGTCGACGCCGCGGCAGGTGGTGGCCATGTCGGCGTTCCCCTTTCGGGTCGTCTTCGTGAGCTCGGTTCGTGAGGGGAACGGTGTCAGGCGGCCCGTGATCGCGGCGTCACCGTCGCGTCAACCGCGGTCGTGCCGCTCGGGGGTGTCCGCGGACGGCGCGGCCGGCCGGGTGCCGCGCGCGATCCGGCGCGGGAGCATCGCGGCGAAGCGGGGCGAGGGTTCGATGCCCAGCTCCTCGTCGAGCAGCCGCCGGAACGCCTCGTAGTGCCGGATCGCCTCCACCACGTTGTTCTCGGCCAGATGCACGGTCACCACCGCGCAGTGGGCGCTCTCGCGGAGCGGTTCGATGGCGACGCAGGTGAGGGCGGCCTCCAGGGCGAGCGCGTGGCAGCCGCGCCGGGTGTGCCGGGCGCTCAGTGATTCGAGGGCGTGCAGGCGGAGTTGGCGCATCCGCTCCCGCTCGGAGCAGATCCACTCCTCGTCCCAGCCGGGGAGCAGTTCGCCCCGGTCCAGCAGGCCGAGCGGGGGCAGCGCGTCGCCCGGGTCGTGGGCGGAACCGGTCAGGGCGAGGGCGGCGCTGGTGAAGTCGTGGACGTCGACGGAGATCCCGTCGGCGAGGTGGAGGGTGTCGCCGTCGGTACCGACCGCCGGGTGCGGGACGCGGCGCAGCCGCCAGAGGGTGGTCCGCAGGCTGCCCTGGGCGTGCTCCTCGGTGACGTCGGGCCACAGGGTGCCGGCGACCACCGACCGGGGCGCGCGCCGGTGCAGCCCGAGATAGGCCAGCAGCCGCTGTTCGTTGGCCGGAACGGCGATGCCGCCCTCGGCGCCCTCCAGCCGGAAGGCGCCGAACAGGCGGAGCCTGGCGGGCGTCGGCGCCTGTTCCGTCGTGTGGTGTCTTCGTGCTTGCTCGGTCAGTTCGTTCCCGGCCATCGCCGTCCCCGTTTCCCCGTGTGGCGGCCGTCTTCTGCGGGGCCGCTGTTGCCCGGGCCGCCGTTCGCATATGCCCGAGGTAGTCAGCATGGGAGGCCGGAAGGGGCCTGCGACATCCGGTTCCGCTCATCGGACCGGGGACGGGCGCCCGCGCGTGACGGCATGTCACGGGCCCGGCGGCACGTTCGGGTAGGGGAGCGTGAGGCGGTCGCCGGGGGCGAGTCCGAGGTCGTAGAAGAGTTCGCGGTGGATGACCCAGGCGATGGTGTTCCGGGTGGCCTGGTCGAGGAGGGGGATGCGGTCGACGGCCGTGAGCATCTCGGCGTGGAGCGCGGCGGCGCTGACGGTGGTGTCGCCGGCCCTGCGGCGTGCCATCGCCCAGTTCTTCCAGTGCTGGTCGAAGGCGGTGTGGACCCAGGTGGGCAGGAGCACGCTGGGGGCGGCGCCGCGGCTGTAGCCGGGTACGTCGCGCAGGAAGGAGGTCGGGCCGGCGTGTGCCGACTGGACCTGTGCGCCCGTGACGCCGTAGGCGCCGCGCACCGCGGACGCGTCCGCGTGCCGCTGCACCGCGAGGTCCGCCGTGCCGGGCGCGCCCCGCGGACCGACCAGTCCGGCGGCCCGGGCGTCGGCGACGGCCGCGGCGGGACCGGTGCCGCTCGCCGCCGACGACGGCAGGGCGGCCAGTTCGCCGGAGATCTGCGCGAACACGTCCTCGGTGCTGAATGTGGTGTCCATCGGGGCCGACCGCCTCACCGGGGAGGCCGGTTGCCGGACCGTGGCGGCCGACGGCCGGGATGGGGCCGGTGGTGGGGCCGGTGGTGGGGTCCGTTCGGACGGGGCGTGCGAGGAGGCCGCCGTCCTGGGGGCCGGCACCGCCTCGTCGACGCCGGTCATCGCCCTGTTCAGACCGAAGCGGACCGCCCACGCGCGGCTCCACGCCGCGATGCCGCGCGGCGGGGCGGGCCGGACCGGTGCGGTCGTGGTGCGGGGCGGTGCGGAAGGTCCGGCGGGCTCGGGTGCCGAGCCCAGAGCGGCGATGAGGACCGGGGCCACCACGTCCCGCACGGTCGCGTGGGCCTGCGCCATGCGGAACGCCTGGGCGTTCACCTGCTCGAAGGTGACCGGGCGGTGGCGCTGTTCCTGGAGCAGGAGCCAGCCCCGGACGGTCGCCGAGAGGATGAAGGCGCACTGGTCCCGCTCGTCCACGGCCGCCTCGTACGCGGGGCCGAGTGCGGCCCGGTGGCCGTGGGCGAAGGCGTCCATGGCGTCGGTGTAGGCCTTGGCGTCCCGGTGCCAGAGCTCTTTCCTGATCTCCTCGGCGCGCCCGGTCGCACGGTTGAGGCGTGCCGTCCAGTGGTGGCGCCAGAGGTCGAACATCTCGTCGGCGGTGAGGGTGTTGTGGGGGTCGTTCGGGTCGGCGGAGCGGGCGGCGGCGGGGACGCCGACCTTCTCGCCGTCGTGGTCGTAGCTCGGTACGGCGTGGGTGTGGCGGTCGGTGCCCGTGACGCGTTCGCGGGGCTTCGGGCGGGGGGACGCCGGGGGTGCCGTGCTCTCCCCCGGCGCCGCGGTGCGCAGTGCGCGGTGGATCGCGGTCGCGACGGCCGTGCGCAGCCGTTCGCCGTCCTGGGCCGGGAGGTCGTCGGGCAGGGTGATGTCGGTGGGCGGGTGGTAGCGCCGTTGCATGGCCTTCGGCCTCCGGGTGTGATGACATCGGAACGTCGCGTTCGGGGTGGGCCCGTGGGGGGCCGCTCAGTGCACCCGCACTCCGCCGAGGAGGCGGTAGACCGCGCTGGTGTCGTCGGCGGTGATCTCGAAGACGATGTCCGGGTGGAGTGCGCTGAGCCGGCTGAGCACTCCGGTCCGGGCGCCGCCGCCCAGCCCGGCCGCGCAGATCGAGCAGACCTCCTGGTCGACGCGGATGTGCACGGTCCGCCCGTGCGCGGCCTGTCCTTCGGCGGCGGTCAGGCGGGACAGCCGGGCGTCCAGTTGCTGGCCGATGTCCTGTTCCGCGTGCCCGTGCGCCTGGGGGACGACGACGTTCTCCGGCGGTCTGATGTCGTGCGCCGGGTCGTACGCGCCGAGGGCCCGGGGCGAGCCGCCGGTGAAGCGTTCCCCTTCCAGCGCGGGGATGTCGGAGCGGGCGACGGCGACGGTTCCCTCGTACCCGGCCGCCTCCTTGGCGGTCGGCGGGACGTTGTGTGTACCCGCCGCGGTACGGCGGTCCCGCCAGCCCGCGCGCTGCGGTGCGGAGGGTTCGCGCAGGCCCGCGGCCTCCAGGCGGTGCCGTTCGGCCTCGACGGCGGCGCGGGCCTCGCGCAGGTCGGAGCGGAGCCGGTCCTGCATCGCGGGGTCGGTCGGCCGTTCGGGCCGGAAGGGGCGGCGCCGGCCGCCCCAGCGGGCGTCGAGGTACTCCCTCGCGATCGGGTCCTCGCCCTCGCGGGCGAGGAGTTGCTCCTCGGTCGCGTTCTCGTACCAGCTCCTGGCCCGTCCTGCCTCGGGGTTCGTGGCGGCGGCCTCCCGGAGTTCCTCCCGGCTGTGCCAGCGGGGCGGGGCGTCGGCGGCCTCGGCGGGGACCGGTCCGCCCGGGGCCGTCAACTCCCGTGTTTCTGGCCGCACTTGATTACCGAACGACTCCGCGGCGTTCTGCTCGGCCGCGGTCTGCCGTGGTGCGGGTGCGCGCCAGGCCCGCATCTCCGCCAGGATGTCCCCCGACTCGCCCTGGCCGGCGGCGCGTCGGGCGGCGAGCCGGTCGACGTATCCCATGAGGGTGACCTCGTCCATGTCGCTCCTCGTGCCGAGGTCGACGGCCTCGCGCACCTGCTGGAAGGCGAGTTCGAGCTGGGCGCGCTCGGCGCCGGTCAGTTCGGTCACGTCTCCGAGGAGGGCCAGGAGCCGGGCGTCCGTGCGAAGTTGGGTGAAGCGGGCCGCTCCGGCCCTGACCGCGTGGTAGAGGGTCGTGAGCACGGCAGCCGGGTCCCCGCCCCCGCTGAAGGCCCGGCCGATCGCCCGGCCTGCCGCCCGTTTGAGGTCGAGGGCCGCCGTCGCGTGGGCCCGCAGCGCGGCTTTCAGTTCCGGTCGCAGTCCCTCGACCGCGTCGATCCGCTCGGTGAGTGCCCTGAGCCGGGCGGCGGCGGTCTCCGCGTCGGTGCCGGCGGCGAACTCGCGCAGCGGCGCCTCGAGCGAGGCGAGGCCCTTCGCCGACGACTTCAGCAGGGTGGCGACCGTGGTGTGGAGGTCGAGCGCCGCCGCCGCGACGGCGATCCCGACCCAGACGAGCGACGGTTCCTCGTCGAGGAACGACAGCCGGTACCGGACGGCCTGCTGCCGGTACTCGTCGATCGCCTCGACGGCCTGGTAGGCGCTCAGCGCCGTGTTCGCGATCAGCGCCGCCGCCGCGACCCAGCCGCCGCCGGGCACGAGCGCGGCGAGGACCAGGGCGAGGATGCCGAGGACCACGGCCGAGAAGATGTGCGACGACGGCTTGTGGTCGCGGATGATCCAGGCGTAGACGGTGTCGTCCTGCACGCCCTGGGCCTTCTTCGCGGCCTCGATGAGGTTTCGCTCGCTGAAGACGCGTTCGGGGTCCTGCTCGAACTCCGCGCGGGCCTTCGCCGTGTCCGCCAGTCGCTGCTGGACCAGGTCGAGCAGGTAGCGCTGGGCGGCGGGCGCGTCGAGTCCGCTGAGCTTCCTGCGATCGGTGGCCCGGCCGAGTTTCCCGGGGTCGACGAGCGGGTCGCCGCCGGAGCCGGTGACCACCGCGTTCTCGGCGGAGGCCCAGGCGGCGTCGGCCGCCACCAGATAGCGGTCGGCCGCCGCCGCGTTGGCCGTGAGCCGCTCGACGGGCAGTACGTCGCCGCCCTCCTCCAACAGGTTGATCGCGAGGGTGCGTTGCGCGTCGGCGTTCGCGTAGTCGCCGGCCGCCGTGCTCGCCGCGATGCCGGTGACCATCCGTTCGACGTGGCGCGGGTCCTGGAGCCTGGTGCGTTCCTCGTGGAGCGTGTGGTCGTAGAAGGCGAGGATGTCGGTGCCGAGGGTGGCCGCCTCGTCACGGAACCGAAGGCGGTAGGTCTCCATCGCGTCGAGGAACGCCCCCTCGTGGGCGAAGCCGTGCCGGGCCAGGGCCGCCCTCAACCGGGCTTCGGCGTCCATCGCTTCGCCCACCAGGGCGTTGTACGCGTCGGAGGCGGCCTCGTCGGCGTACGCGGTGCTCGCTCTGAGCTCCTTCGTGCGGGCCCAGATCAGATACAGGTCCTCGCATCCGAAGAGCGTGCTCGCGGCCGTGTCGGTGGCCCGGGCCTGGGATTCGCGTTTGCGTACGACGGCGAGGTAGCGGTCGACGGAGGCGTCGAGGTCGGCCCAGCTCTCCGTCGAGCCGGTGATCCTGGCCAGGTACTCCTTGCGCTGGGCCTCGGTGAGGCCGGTCAGCCTCCGGCCGAGGCGGAGCAGTGCCTCGTAGTCCTCCGGGGCCGTCCGCCGGCCACCCGCGAAGAGGATGCGCCGGACGTCCTCGGGCAGGGCGGCGAGGTCCCGGCGCTGCTCGCGCTCGTGCAGGACGTCGGCGCGGGCCGAGAGCCAGCGGGCGCGCAGGACGGCGTCCTCGGGGCCGGTGCCGAGCTTCACGTCCGGGCCCAGGCCGTTGTCGCGGCGGAATCGGGCGTCCGCCGCCGCGTTGATCTCGGCCCGCTCGGTCTCGGAGAGCCGGTCCATCGCGGTCTGCGTGACGTCGGTGACGTTCAGCATGATGAAACCGCGGTCCTTGTCCTTCGCGGTCGCCGCCCGTCCCAGCGGGCTCCGCCAGTGCCACAGGGGCACCCGCCGGTCCACCTCCCGTTCGTCGGTGGCCCGGTAGTACTGGCGGACGAACTCGCGCAGCAGTTCCGACGACGGCATCACGCGTTCCACGGTCAGCCGGAACGGCCGTGCCCGCCGGCGGGCCGGGGCCTTGGCGCGTTCGCGCACGGGGACGGCCACCGGGTGCCCGGCGTCGTCGTAGGAGGGGACGGCGTATCCGTCGCCGCCCTCGCGGCCCGGGTCGTACGGGTCCCGGACCTCTGCCGGGGCGGCGCCGCGCCGGTCGTGGTGGCCGTGCCGGTCGACCAGCAGACGTTCGGCCTCGGCCAGCCGGGCGGTGACCGAGCGGGTCAACTCCCTTCCTGCTGACTCCAGTTGGGCGTCGGTGGGCACCCCGACGAGCCGTAGGGTGATGGGGACGTGGACGTTGATCCGCATGGCGCCGGCTCAGGCCGCGGTGCAGGCGAGCTGGACGGTGGCGAGGGTGGTGGCGGTCGCGCTCTGGAAGTCGGGCGTCGTCACGGTGGCCACCACGCAGTAGCGGTAGGTGTCCAGGTCGACCGCGGAGAGTGTGACGTCGACGGGCACCGTGATGTCGTAGGGGTTGGTCAGCGCGGACACGGCGCTGCTGACCTCGGCGAGCTTGTCGGGGGCCGCGTTCACGTCGGCGAGGCGGGCCCTGATCAGGGCGATGCTGAGGGCGGTCGGGTTGCCCGGGTAGAGGCCGACGGCACGGAACGACACCAGGTTGACGTTTCCCGGCAGGCTGAGCCCCATCACCCCGACGATGGGGCCGCCGCTGTTGAACGGGTGCGCGGCCCCGGTCTTGTCGTACTGCCAGTCGCCGTCGAGGACGAGGCCGGGGGTGAGGATCTGCTGACCGGCCGGGGCGCCGACGGGTGCGCCGAGCGCGGTGTCGATACGGCCGATCACTGCGGCGGCCTGGTGCAGGTCGCTCGCGATGGTGTCGAACCGGATGTTGAAGCCCTTGAGGCCGCCCCCGGTGATGCGGTCGACGTTGTCGACCCAGTCGATGGGGTCGAAGGCGGGCGTGTAGCTGAGGTCGGTCACAGGTGTCCCCTTCTGGTCAGGACGGTGGGGCGAGGGTGAGTTGGACCGCCTCGATCTTCATGGTGCCCTGGATGGTGCCGAAGGTCGCCGTGAGGAAGTAGCGGAAGACTCCGGTGTCGATCAGGGCGCGCGCGGCGGTGATCGGGACCGGGAGGTCGAAGGAGGTGATGCTGCCGGCGCCGAGCCCGGAGAGGGAGGCGATCGGTTCGGGGGCCGGGGGTGGGACGACGAGCCGGATCGGGGTGCGCGCCAGCGAGATGTTGCTGACGGCCAGCGGGGTGTCGACGGAGCCCACGACGCGCATCGCCGTCAGCCGGTACTGGTGGGGCAGGTTCAGGTTGGCCACTCCCACGGCGTCGTTGTCGTCGTTGGGAAAGACGCTCGCCTGGGCCGTGCCGTTCACCCCGAGCTCCCAGGACGGCCGGCCCGGCGCGGTGTCCCCCAGGTCGGGTGTGAAGGTCAGTCGTTGCTGCTGGGGCGGCGGGGGGACGTTCGTCAGGTCGATCGCCGTGCCGACCTCCTGCACCACCGCGGACAGTTGGCGCAGGTCGTCGGCGATCGCGTTGAAGCGGACGTTGAACCCGTTCGGACCGGCCGCCTCCACACGGTTCCTGCGGTCCTCCCAGAGGACGTGGTGGAACGTCGGGGTGTAACTGATGTCGGCCACGAGGGCTCCTAGCTGGTGGTGGTGTAGGTGACCTGGAGGGCGGCGATCGTGACCGGACCGGTCGTGTGCGGGGCTGTCGCGCGGATGACGTAGCGGAACGCGGCGGTGGCGGTCGTGGCGAGGGCCGGGTCGACGGAGGCGGTCACGTCGAACGGATCCGCGTCGCCGACGACCGTGGCGAGCGCCTGCGCGGTGCCACCGGGGATCGGGACCCGGGAGAGGACCACGGTCGCCGCCGACACCGGGCCGGTGCCGCCCTGGCCCAGGACGCGGAGCGAGACCAGGGTGACGTTGTCGGGCAGCGCCACCTCCATCAGCGAGTCCGTGGTCCTGGTCGCGTCCGTCGCCTGGGCCGCGCCGGTGGGGGTGATCTGCCAGGCGACGCCGATGGGGCGCAGGGCCGGGGTCAGGGTCAGCCGGTGCTCGACCGGCCCCGTCCCCCGCGTGTCCACCGCCTCGTCGATCTCCTCGACGACACCGGCCAGTTGGCGCAGATCGCTCTCGATGGCGGTGAACCGGGCGTTGAAGCCGTTGGGTTCGTCGGCGCGGACCCGGTCGCCGTCCGGTCCGTCGACGAACTCCTTGTGGCTGAAGATGGGTCGGAAGACGATGTCAGCCATCGGCGGGCCTCCTCGCTCGGAGCGGCAGTGGGCCGCGGACTCGGAACCTCGGGTACGTGTAGTCCGGGTTGGCCTGCGAGAGGTCGCCCCGGAGCTCCACCACATGGGCGCGGATCGCGGCGGTGTTGACCTCCACGCCGACCGGGTGCAACACGTTGAGGATGTTCATGATCAGGTCGTGCTGGTCCTTGGTGATGACCGTCGTCGCAAGGTCCGCCTCCGGCCGCAGACGCACCTGGAAGGTGTACGGCACCGGTTGCCCGCCGACCGGATAGGCCGCCTGCACCCAGGCCGTGCCGGCGGCGTCGGCGTGCAGGGTGACGGTCCGCAGGGTGCTGGAGACCACGGTCACCGCGGCGGCGTCGTAGGTTCCGGACGCCCAGCCCAACCGCGGTCCCTCGCCCGGGAACTGGCCGATCAGCCCGGCGGCGGCGAGGGTGTCGGGCGACGGGGCCACCGTGAGGTCCATGGCGTCGCCCTCGTCCAGTTCGATGACGGCGCCGACCTCGACGCCGGAGGGGCCGCGCACCTCGACGAGCTGGCCCGGGGACTGGCGCACCTCCAGGTCGTCGCCGCCGCGCCGGAGATACCCGAACCCGACGGCGAACACGGCCCTGGCCAGCGTTCCGGGGTCCAGCGAGCTGTGCCGGAGCAGGAGCCGGCGCCCTTCCGCGGCGGCCGGGTCCGCGGGGTCGCCGGTGTCGTCGAAACCGGCGGTCACCGTGAGCCGTCCGCCGGCCGACAGGCGCGTCAGTTCGGCGAGCAGGGCGTCCAGGAGTTCGGCCACGGCGGGCTGCATCAGGTGGGCGCCGTCGCTGCCGTAGTCGAGTCCGGGCCGGTCGTGGCGGACCAGGAACGCCCGGTCGAAGTAGGTGCCCGGGCGTTCCACGCTCGACGCGGGAACGCCGGTGGTGCCGTCCGCGGCGACCGAGGCGCCCTCGTCGAGGCCTGCCAGGCCGATCCGCAGGGTGCGGGTCGCGGACGCCGAGACGGTGTGCCTGCCCCGGGCCACATCGACCTTGACCGTCAACTGCCCGGGGTCGGTGGCGACCAGTTCCGCGGTCCGGTGCCGGGATCCGGCACCGGTGTCCGGTGCGAGCGCGCCGCGCCCGGCTCCGCCGGGCACCACGAGCCAGGTCAGGAAGGCATCCGCCGGGGGCGCGGGGCGCAGCGACAGCGTCATGGGGACGCCCGGCAGCAGATCGGTGGGGCCGGGGCCGTCCGACGCCGCGTCGAGCGGGGCGACGGCGGCCGGGGTGAGCGTGTCGGTGGCGGACGCGGCGATGTCGATCCTGAAGTAGTCGCCCTGGGCGGTCGCCGCGTACACCCCGCCTCCCGTGGCCCCCGTGCGGTGGGCGACGTAGTCGAAGCCCGCGCTGTGGGCGAGGGCCGCGAGGCGGTCCGGGGGGACCGAGCTGTGCGAGAGGAGCACCGCCCGGCCCGTTGCCCGGAGATCGGCCGCCAGGGGGTGGTAGGCGGCGTCGATCCGCAGGCGGCCGGGCGATGCGGTCTCAGCTCCGGCCAGGGTGACCAGCCGGTCGAGGCATTCGGCCACGCCGACCTGGACCAGGTGCGGGTCGGCCGGCGCGGTCCCGGGGGTGAAGTCCACCCCGGGGTTGGCGTAGCGCAGCAGGTAGGCGGGGTCGAACGTGTCCTCCTGGGCCGCCGTGCCCACCACGCTCGCCACGGTCGTCCGGCGCGCCCCGGTGGCGTCGACGGTCTCGCCGGGGAGCAGGACCCGGGGGCGGATGTGCACGAGGCGGGTGCCGCGGACCAGGGTGGCGTTCGTGTCGTCGACCACCAGCGCGTCGGGCCGCCCGGCGATGGGTCCGGCGAGCCGGTTGAGGAGGGCGGTGAGGTTCGCCGGGGTCGGCAGGGTCCAGCGGCGGAACAGTTCGAGGCGGCGCCGGTAGTGGTCGTCGTCCTCGCCGAGCGCGGGCGCGAAGTCCTTCCGGGCCGAGGAACTGATCCGTACCTCGTCGACGACCCCGCGGAAGCCGCCGCCCGCCGCGCCGATCCGCAGCGGTTCGGTGCCGGTGACCGCGCCGAGCGGGTACAGGAACCGCCAGTCGCGCAGCACTCCGTCGAGGAACAGCTCCACCCGTCCCCTGGTGCGGTCGACCACCGCCGCGACATGCGTGAACACGTCGGTCGGCAGGGTGGTGTCGGCGAACAGGGTCACGTCGTGGCCGGGATCGCCGTCGCCGATCGTGAACCGTACGTTGCGCGGGAGCCCGCGCCGGAAGTCGCCGATCGCGAACTCCCAGCCGGCGCGCGCCCTCTCACCGTGGCCGAACTTCCCGCCGGGGTCCGGGGGGCGGCGGCTGAGCACCGGCCCGTCGTACGCGCAGGGGTCGGCATCCGGGTCGGGTTCCGGATCCGGTCCGGGGTCGGGTGCCGGGTCGGGGCGTACGAAGCATTCCAGGGTCGCGTCGTCCCACTCGCCGATGTCGAACGTGGCGTCGGTGGCCGCCGTGATCACCGAGTCGGCCGACCGGAAGCCCATCGCCCGGCCGTACCGACCGGGCAGGCCGACCTGCACCGGCCCCTGGAGCACACCGTGGTGCCCGGTCCGGCCCGGGTAGGCGGCGGTCGCGTCGGCGACCTGCGGGTCGGCGCCGGGGGCGTCGTCGAGGTGGTACAGCGCCACGGCGTCGGTGTCGAAGCCGTAGGGCAGCGCGGGGAAGCGCGGAACGCCGAGGTCGGCGCCGATCAGGTCGAGGCTCAGGCCCAGGGCGGTCGGCAGGTGCCGCTGAGCGAGGGTGGTGACGGCGTGCCGGCGCAGTTGGTCGCGTTCGGCGCCGATCACCCAGAGCAGCTTGGCCGTGGTGCCGAGCAAGGCGGTCAGGGTCCAACAGTCCTGGGGCCGGTTGTCGAACGGCGAGGTCCCCATGGTGAGCAGGACCAGCCGCGCGGTCGCGGTCACCGGCCGCGCCAGCAGGAACGACGTACCGGTCACCGTCCCGGCGGGGACGGTGAGTTGGTGGTCCACGCTCGACGGCGCGCCCGGCTCCTCGTAGGTGAGGGTCACGGTGGTGTCGGCGTCGACGTCCCGGGTGGTGGCGAGGACGTAGCGCGGCTCGGCCGGTGCGCCGAAGCGGGCCTCGTGCTCGGCGAAGTCGTAACTCCCTATCTCCGCCTGCGAGCTGGTGAAGGGCAGCAGGCGCAGGTCGAGGGTGTCCGCGCCGCGGGCGAACGGTGTGGTGAGGCGGCGCGCCATCGTGGTGACGGCGAGCGTGGGCGGCGGTGTGCCGGTTTCGGTGGTCATCCGGTCACCACCGTCACGTCGAAGGCGTCGCCGTCGGCCACGAAGGTCGCCAGTTCGGTCGGGCCCATGGTGAGGTTCTCGCCCACCGCGCCCTCTGCGAGCACGCGTTGGAACGGCACGTCGCCGAAGGTGATCCGGCCGAACGCGGCCGGCACCCGGCGCAGATGCAGCCCTTGCACGTCGAGCACGCCCGGTTCCTCGACGAACGCGCTGACCACCTGCGCGTACAGGACGTCGCCGCCCAGACGCAGCGCCGCGATGTCCTTCGCGAGCCGTCGGCGCACCGAGGACAGGAGCGCGACGCCGTCGGAGCCGGGGGCGACGACGAGGGTCGCCCGTACGCCGATCTCGATGTGGTCGGCCTCGACGACGTTGGCGTGGATGCCGATCGGCCGGACCGCGTCGACCGCCGCGCCGACCCGTTCGAAGATGCCGGGCACGGGGCCGGTGGTGTGCCACGGCCAGCGGAAGTCGTGCGCCACGACGACGGTGAAGAAGTACGGCTGCCCGACGCGGCGTTCGCTGCTGAAGGCCCGCTGGTCGAAGTTGAACAGGTCGAAGTAGCTCTGCGACACGTCGACACCGCCGAGGGGGTCGGACAGGACGACGTCGAGGACCCCGCTGACGCCGAGGGCGGCCTGGGCGACGGCCTCGACGGTCCACAGGTTGCGGGCGAGGCCGAGGAGCCGGCCGCGGTAGGCGGCGTCCGGTTCCTCGTCGGTGCCGCCCTTGGTGGCGGCCGGGTTGGTCACCTCGAAGCCGGCGGACCCGAGGTCGGCGAGGTAGATCGACCGGTAGGTCGGGTCGACGGCGGTGATCGTCCCGGCGGCGACGTCCCCGTCCGGTCCCGGTTCGAACGCCACGACACCGACGTTCGCGGTGGTCTCGGTGCTGTCGAGCACGACCGGTGCCGCCGTGCCGAACGTCCGGCCCTCGGCCGTCACCAGGATCGCGCCCTGCGGCAGGACGTACTGGCGGCCCTCCACCGCGTTGTCCAGCGTGACCTTGACCGTGCCGGTGCTCGGCAGCGGCGCGCGGTCCAGGCCGGTGTCCTCGCCGAGCAGGTCGAGGGCGTCGCCGACCGCCGTGGACATGAAGTTGGCGTAGTAGAGGTCCTCCAGCCGCTTCCACAGTTCGCCGTCCTCGGCGGCGGCCGTCTCCAGGATCTTGCGCAGCGCGCTGGTACTGGTCAGGTCCGCGCCGGGGAACGCCGCCCTGGCCCGGTCGAAGGACTCGCTGAGTATCGCGTCGACGGGTTTGAGGACGAAGCCGTCGGCAGTCACCCCGTAGTCGGTCACGGTCGTCATACCTCCACGTTCACGCGCAGCGTGACCGGAACCTCGGCCACCGTCTCCAGGTCGGCCTCGACCGTCCAGACGCGGCGGAGCCGGGCGGCACGTGCCCGGGCCACGGCGCCGGGGCCGGCGGCCAGCCGTTCGGGATCGTCGTCGAAGGTCACCTGCCGGACCTCGCTGACCCGGGGGTCGGTGCCCAGGGTGCCGACGAGGTTGAGTTTCACCAGTTCCTTGACCATGCGGGCACCGTTCGGCTCGGTGAACGCCCGGGTGACGTCCAGGCCGTAGCCGGTGTTGAAGCGGTCGGAGCCGAAGGGGGTCAGGACGCGCAGGATCAGTGCCTGGGTGAGGTTGGCGGTCCCGCTCACCTCGGCCAGGTCTCCGCCGTCGAGTACGAGGTCCCCGTCGTCCACGCGCAGGCCGTGCCCGAACGGGTCCGGGGACGTCGGCGTTGTCATGTTGCCTCCAATTTCGTCTGGCCGGCCGAGACGACCCGCCAGGGCGACGCCGTCAGGGTCGATCCCTGGGCGGTCTCCAGCGCCACCGGTTCGTCCCCGATCCGCAGCTTCGTGGCGAGGCCGGAGTCGACGGACACGACCGCGCCGCACGGCGGTTGGCTCGGGCAGGCCGGGACCGTGGCGGTGAGCAGGTCGGCGCGGGTGAGGACGGGCTGTCCGTCCACGGTGAGCAGATGCCCGCCGGGCACGATCAACAGCGGTGCGCCGTGCGGGCACTGCAACGTCGACGCGGCGGTGAGGACGGCGGCCATCAGGACACCGCCACGGCGGAACCGTCGAGCGTGAGGCCGACCGCGCCGTTGGTCAGCGAGATCGGGTGGTGGTTCGTGCTGATGGTGACCGCGCCGTCGGCGGCGACGGTGATGGTCGTACCGCTCCTGTGCTCGATGGTGATCGTGTCGTCGGCCGGCGGTTTCGGCCGGGTGCCCACCTCGGGCAGCGCGTCCTTGCCGACCAGGATGTGCAGGCCGGTCGTCTGGATCACCCGGTGGCCGCCCGCGTCGGTGAGGTCGTTGGCGCCGGGGCCGGTGGGCCGTCCGTCGTCGCCGAGTCCGGTGGGCAGCGCCAGCCAGTAGTCGCCGGGCTCGTTGGCCGGGCGCCGGGTCCGCGGGTTGTCCGGCCACAGGAACCCGGCGAGTACGGCGTCGTTGACGGCGCCCCGGTTGTGCGCGAGCAGGGCGCGCATGCCGGGGTACACGGGCACGACCAGGCCCGTCCGGTCGAACGCGAACACCGACGAGATCGGCTTCTCGTGCATGCTCGCGCCGGTGTCGACCGGACTGGCCACGCTGGGGGCGACCACACCCGGCTCGGGGACCTGGGCGTAGTGCAGGGAGGCCAGGTGCCCGGCGGCACCGGGCGCGTACTCGGTGACCTCCCCGACGTCCACGGCGGGATGGTCGTCGCGGGCCCGGTCCACCATGCCGCGCCAGCGGTCCACCACCACCTGGACACCGGTGCTGATCTGCGCCCGCTCACCGGCGCCCGCCGCGATCAGGCCGAGTTCCGTGGTGTATCCGCCGGCGGTGGTGAACCGGTGCACCACCCGCGACAGCCGCAGCGTCCCGTCGGGCACCCCGGACAGTCCGCCGATCCTCACGACCTGGCCGACCCGCAGCCCCGGATGGCCGAGCACGGCCAGGTTCACGGTGGTGCGCACCGGCGGCGACAACTCGCCCGAGGTGTCCTCCCCGTAGGAGCTGTCCAGCCACACGATGTTGGTGTCGGGGTCGAGCGCCACCGGTGCCGTGTCCCTCGCCGCGCCGACCGCGTCGCCGAGGTAGATCGTGCGGTCCCGGACCACCAGCGGCGCGTTCCCCCGCTCGGCCAGGGCGCGCAGCGCGTCCAGCGTGGATCCGCTGCGGATCGTGAACCCGCTCAGGTCGCCGGGCAGCGTCGAGCCCTTCGCGAACCGCACGCCCACCTTCCCGGCGAGGGAGCCGGCGAGGTCCGCCGCGCTCGTCCCGTCGGGGGTGCCGACCTGGGCCGGTTCGTTGCGCAGCAGATAGCCGCCCTCCTCCTGGCCGTGCAGCACCGTGCGCGCGTATCCGTCCTGGCCGACGCTGCCGGAGACCCGGGTGACCCGGCCCACCAGGACCCTGCCGCCGTCGCCCTTCGTGGTGGACGGGTCGTCGAAGTAGCCGAGCCGGACGGACACGTTGACCGGTGTCCGGGCCTGGACCGAGCGGATCAGGTCGGTCACGTCCGTCGGCAGGTTGATCAGGGTGACCTCGAACGTGTCGGTGGCGGCGCCCTCCGTCATGGTGACGGTGATGTCGGCGTCGAGCGCGAAGGAGCCGGCCAGTACGTCGTTGGACACGGTCACCGGGAGTCCGAGCCCAGCGGCTTCCTCGGGTGCGGAGATCTCCACCTCGTAGCGGATGACGAAGCTCATGGCGTCAGCTCCCGCCGGGCGTCGGTGCGTCGGCTCATCGCGCGGCCACCCCTCCGACGACCTGGGAACCGAACGAGCCGGCTCCGTTGAGATTGCGCGGGTCGAGCCTCAACGTCGGGAACGTCAGGGCGAGTTCGGCCGCGTGGTACTCCACGCCGGGCACCAGCTTGCGGAGCAGGATCGTGGTCGGTCCCGCCGGGTCCTCCCGCTCGACCGACAGTACGAGGAACGCGGACCTCGCGGGCAGGTCGAGCGGGCCGTCCGGGAGGTCGTCGAGCACGTCCTCGGCGACGTTGCCGTAGAGCCGGAACCGGTAGGAGCGGCCGGCCAGGGACAGTCGGAACGCCTGCGGAAACCCCTCGGCCGGGTCGATCGGCAGGGCGAGATAGTTCAGGGCCGCCATATCCTGCCTCCTTAGGTCATGACGGGTTCACGGCGAACGCACCGTGTGTCGTGCGAACTCACAACAGAGCGCCTGGAGTTCGGGCGATGGGACTGGCCGTCGGTCCGCTCGGCACGGCCGCGGTGCCCACGGCGAGACTCAGGTCGCCGATCTCACCGAGCACCGCGGCCGTGAGCGCGGGCGGGATCTGCTGGAGCGCGATCGACACGTCCAGCACGTCCCGCTTGGCCACCCCCTGGGTGAAGCGCAGATCGGTGATCTGCATGTTCAGGCTGATGGTCAGACCCGACACCACCGGGATGCCGACGGCCGACTCCCCGCGGGCGACGGCGGCGACCAGCAGCCGCGAGGTGAGCGCGAGGGCCTCCAGGGCCTTCTTCTGCTCCTGCCGCTGCGGGCCGAGCAGTACGGCCTCGATCGCGATCGTCCTGTTCGTGGGCTGCGTGGCCTGGGAGAACCGGCTGCCCATGATCCGCTCGATGCGGTAGCCCTCGTTGACGGTCATGCTCTGCACGTACAGCAGCTGCACAGGGCCCACCAGCACAGGCAGGTTCACCGCATCAGCCATCGTGTTCGTCCCCCTTCGAATCCCCTCGGACGGCGGGCGTCCGTGTCCGTCAGATGCGGGTCGCCAGTTCCCGGTCGAGCTGGTCGAAGACGTAACCGGCCACCCGCTGGACCTCGGTGTCCGGCAGCATCCCGACGACCTCGACCTGGACCGGGAAGTAGTAGTTGACGACCGCGGACTCGCTCCGCGGCGAGATCACGGCCTCGCTGCCGTCCTGCGGGACGATGTACTCACCCTCGTGCACCAGCGCGATCCCGGTGCGTTCCACCCGGCCGCCGGTCGCGAACCCCGGTACGGGGAAAGCCGCCTGGCCGCCGGGACCGGCCTCGACTCCGTCCCGCTCCTCCTCCGGGGCACCGTCGCCGTCGCCGCCCACGGGCTAGGCCTCGACCCCGACGGACAGCGCGAGGCAGGTGAAGCTGGCCTGCGGGACGCCGTCGACCATCACGTTGCTGGGGTTGGCCGAAGTGACCACGCAGCGGGCGAACTTCATCGAGTTGAACGCCCAGTCCGTGCCCTTCTTCTCGGCCACGATGATCTGGAACTCGGTTCCCTCGGTGGCCAGTTGGGTGAGGTCGGCGACGACGGTCGCGACCGCGGGCACGCCCATCGTGAAGGTGAACGTGGCGGGCTGGCGGACGAACCCGACGTTGTCCGCCTCGATGCTGTGCAGCACGGTGTGCGGCACGTTGAAGGTCGGGGTGAACGTCGAGATCGGGGTGATGGTGGAGTCCCCGAGTTTCACTTCGAGGCGGGTGTTCCAGTCGGCCATCAGGAGTGCCTTCCTAGTCGGACTAGTCGAACTTCAGGTCGATGGAGATCCGGTGCACGGCGCCCGCGTACTCGACGGCGGCCAGCACCTGTACGAGGCGCTGCACCTCGGCGGTGTGGATCTTGCCCGCCTCCTCGGTGGTGAGCGTGGCGGGGTCCTTGTCCAGGAGCACGAGGACGGGGACGACGATCTCGAAGCTGTTGAGCACGCCGTCGTCGACGAAGGGGCTGAGGACCGCCTCCAGCTGCGCGACCAGCGCGCGCAGCCCGGACCTGCTGATCCGCACGTTGCCGATCGAGTTGATCAGCTGTGCCTTGAGCAGGAAGGACAGATGGTCGATGAAGCGGCAGATGTCGATGTACTTCTTCGGGCTGCCGGGGTTGCCGGTGTAGCCCTCGCCCATGTAGACGCCGTTGCCGGGGATGAGCGCGGGGCTGGTCAGCCAGTTGACGCCGGCCCCGGTGGGCCCGGTCCCGGAGTCCTCCGGCGGCCCGTTCAACGTGTCGATGTCGGTGGGGCCGAACGGCGTGCTGACGATGTTGACCTGCTTGAGCAGCATCGACACGAAGGGTTCGTAGCCGGCGATGGTGCCGGCCACGGCGACCGCCGCGTCCTGTTCGCTGTTGTGCGCGATGTAGACCATGCGGTCGTTCGGCAGGATCGCCTTCGGGTCGGCGCTGCCCCGCGGCAGCATCGCGACACCCATGCGTTCCATGCCGTCGGTACCCGTGTCGGACACCGTGGTGACGTGCGCCGAGAGCAGCCCGATCGGTCCGTCGGGGGTCTTCGAGTCGGCGTCGATCGGGGTGTTGGCGAGCACGACGAGCTGGACGTTCAGGCCGGCGACGACCTCCAGTGCGCCCTTCCAGTCGGGTGCGGTGGCGTCGACGGGGACGGCGTAGACGAGGGTCGGGCCGGGAGTCTGCGAGAACACCAGGCTGATGGCCCCGGCGAGTTCACCGGGGAAGTTCTCGGCCGCCTGGTCCGGGCTGGTGAGCGCCACCGGCGTGGGCGCCACGACGGTCGCCTCGGCGACGGCGGCCTTCCTGGCCGAAGCCGACGACGACGCGGCCACGGGCTCGGGAGCCGGAGCGGGGGCCGGCGCGGTCACGCGACCCACGATCGCGATCGTGCCGAAGGCGCGGACGGCCGGTGCGAACAGGTTGACGGTCGGGTCAACCCGGATATACCGAACGGGCATCAGGGTTCTCCTCCAGGGCGGGCCGGTCAGGCCGGGTCGATGGCAGAGGCAGAGGCAGAGGCGGGCGAACACGACCGCGGGCGGCGGTCGCCGTCATGACGGCTTCGTCAAGGGGCGGGCAGGAAGAGGCAGGCGACGCCCTCGGTGGCGCAGAGCCGTTCGACATCGGCGGCGGCGAGCCCGTCGGGCAGACCGTCCTCCGCCATGACGACGGCGGTCGCGTACGCCTCGGCGACCTCGGCCGGGAGCCCCGCGGGAGGCGGGCCGGTCAGTGGCCGCGCCGCCTCCCGCACGAGTCGGGTGGCGCGCAGCCCGCCGGCGAGGTCGAACGGGTCGACGACCACGGCCGCCAGGGTGACCGGCAGGGTGTGCGTGTTCGCCGGGTCGTCGGGGTCGAAGGGGGGTGGCGTGCGCAGCTGTATCTCCGCGACCACGTAGTGGAAGGCGTCCTTCAGTTCCTCCACCGTGCTGATTCCGTGCTCGGCGAGGAAGGCGTCGAGATCGAAGAAGGCGAACCTGGCCCGGAACTCGTCGAAGGTGGCGAAGTCGTCGAACGCCCGGGCCACCACGGATTCCGCGCCGGCCGGGTCGATCTCGGCGACCAGCGTGACGTCGATGGTGGCGCGCAGGTCGATCCAGACCGGCCGGGTGGGCTCGGGCACGGTCAGGGTCAGTTCCGTACGCGTGTAGGACGGTACGAGCTGCGACCACGCCCCGTCCTGGCGACCGGTCGGGAACAGCGGCCGTTGCAGGGCGATCTCCCGCACCCGTGCGTCGATGATCGTGTCGAGCCGGACGGCCGACAGGTCGTAGACCGAGGCCAGCATCGTGCGGACCCTCTGGACACCCGAACCGTCGGTGGGCGAGAGCAACGCGCCCAGAGCGACAGGGTCACTGAGCGCGAGCAGCGCCCGGTCTCCGAATGCCGACATGATTCCCCCGTCGCTAGTCCGGTCCCGGCGGGTGATCCAGGCCCCTCCGGCGATGGCTACGTTGGCAGGGGGGCCGTTACGGAGGCGTCACCGCGGCGTCAGCGAGGGGTCCGGATCGCCACCGGGCGAGCAGCCGTCGAGGGGCCGATCGGGCATCGGGGGTACGGGCCACCTCAGAGCCGCTCCCGGCGGCCCTCCCCCGTCGGCTTGACCACTGCGTCGATACGGCGGCCGGCCGGGACGGTCGTACATGTCGAAGGTGCCGTACCGCTCGTGTTCGGCCGGGTAGGACCGCTGGTCCCCGAGTGGTCCCCGAGAACGGTGAAGGGGTGGTCCCGGATTTCTCCGGAACCACCCCTTCATCTGCGACTCCATAGAGTCGGGACGACAGGATTTGAACCTGCGACCCCTTGACCCCCAGTCAAGTGCGCTACCAAGCTGCGCCACGTCCCGGTGCGCTCACCCGCGGTGGCCCGCGTGATCGCGCGAACAGCACCTTACCCCACGTTCCCGGGCGGGCCGAAAGCAGGGCGTGGGGAGGGGGACAATCAGTCGTATGGGAAACACGGGGACAGGGCCACGGGACCGGGACTCCGAGGGGCGGGCCCGCAACGCCAGGCCTCGGGACGGACTGGGACGGCCGCTGCCGTACGGCGCGCCGGGCGTCGAGCGGCAGCCGGAGGGCGTCGTGCGGACCCCGCCGGAGACGGTCGCCGAGGCGCAGGCGCTGCTGGACGCGGGGAAGCCGTTCCACGCGCACGAGGTGTTCGAGGACGCCTGGAAGTCCGGGCCCGGGGAGGAGCGCGGCCTGTGGCGGGGGCTGGCCCAGCTGGCGGTGGGGCTCACGCACGCGGCCCGGGGCAACGCGAGCGGCGGGGCGCGGCTGCTGCGGCGCGGCGCGGGCGCGGTCGAGGAGTGGGCGGCCGGGAGCGGGGTGCGGCGGCCGTACGGGGTCGACACCGAGGGGATCGCCCGGTGGGCGCGGGAGCTGGCCGGGCGGGTGGAGAGCGGCGCCGGGAGCGTGGACGCCGGGGCCGAGGCGCCCCGGCTGCGCGGTGCCGCGTAGTACCGGCGTGATCCGCCGCCGGGGGCATGGGGCAGACTCGGGGGCGTGCGAGAGATTCATGTGATCGGTATCGGCGCGGGCGACCCCGACCAGCTCACCCTCCAGGCGGTCCGGGCGCTGCGGGACACGGACGTGTTCTTCCTGCTCGACAAGGGCGAGGTCAAGAACGACCTGACCCGGCTGCGCCGGGACATGCTCGACACGCACGTACCGGACGGCGGCTACCGGCTGGTCGAGGCGCGGGACCCGGAGCGGGACCGGGCCGCGAGCGGCGGCGCCTACTCGCCGGCCGTCGGGGACTGGCGCAGCGCCCGCGCGGACATCTACGAGCGGCTGATCCGCGAGGAGCTGGGCGAGGACCAGACCGGCGCGTTCCTGGTGTGGGGCGATCCCGCGCTGTACGACAGCACGCTCGCGATCCTGGAGGAGGTGCTGGCCCGCGGCACGGTGGCGTTCGGGTACGACGTGGTGCCCGGCATCAGCAGTGTGTCGGCGCTGGTGGCCCGGCACCGCACCGGGCTCAACCGGGTGGGCAGGCCGGTGCAGATCACCACCGGCCGGCGGCTCGCCGAGGGGCTGCCGGAGGGGGTGGACGACGTGGTGGTGATGCTCGACGCGCACCAGGCGTTCCGCCGGTACGCCGACCAGGACATCGACATCTACTGGGGCGCCTACATCGGCACCCCGGACGAGCTGCTGGTCTCCGGTCCGATCGCCGAGGCCGCGCCGCGCATCGAACGGCTGCGCGCCGAGGCCCGGGAGCGCAAGGGCTGGATCATGGACACGTATCTGCTGCGCCGCAACCCGGCGGGGCCGTCCGGGGCCTGACCGCCACCCGGGCGGCCCGCGCCGGAGTGCGGGGGCGGCCCGCCGGTGTGAGGGTGACCTCGTGACCGTGACCGAGGAAGCCGTACTGCCCGAGGCCGGGCAGCCGCCCGTACTGGACTCCCGCCGGCGCAACGTCGTCTTCGTGACGATCGTGCTGGGCATCCTGCTCGCGGCCCTGGACCAGACGATCGTGGGCACCGCGCTGCCGACGATCGTGTCCGACCTGGGCGGTGCCGCGCACATGTCGTGGGTGGTCACCTCGTATCTCCTCGCGGAGACCGTGGCGACCGTCCTCGTCGGCAAGTTCGGCGACCTGTTCGGCCGCAAGGTGGTCTTCCAGGTCTCGGCGATCGTGTTCATCACGGGCTCGTTCCTGTGCGGTCTGGCCACGAACATGTCGCTGCTGATCGCCTGGCGGGCGATGCAGGGCGTCGGCGCGGGCGGGCTGATGGTGACCGCGATGGCGCTGATCGCCGACGTCATCCCGCTGCGGGAGCGCGGCAAGTACCAGGGCGCGATCGGCGCGGTGTTCGGCGTGGCGACGGTCATCGGGCCGCTGCTCGGCGGGCTGTTCACCGACCATCTGACCTGGCGCTGGGCGTTCTACGTCAACGTGCCGATCGCGGTCCTGGTCGTGGTGTCCGCCGCCCGCACCATCCCGGTGGTGAGGTCGGCGGCCAAGCCGGTCATCGACTACCTGGGCATCGCGCTGGTCGCGGTCGGCGCGAGCGCCCTGATCCTCGCGACGAGCTGGGGCGGCAACCAGTACGCGTGGGGCTCGGCCACCGTCGTCGGCCTGTTCGTGGGCGGTGCGGTGGCGCTCGCGCTGTTCTGCTGGGCGGAGACCCGGGCGAGCCAGCCGATGCTGCCGATGCGGCTGTTCGGCAACCCGGTCTTCACGGTCTGCTCGATCCTCAGCTTCGTCGTCGGCTTCGCGATGCTCGGCGCGATGACCTACCTGCCGAGCTATCTCCAGTACGTCGACGGCGACTCGGCGACGGTCTCGGGCGTGCGGACGCTTCCGATGGTGGTCGGGCTGCTCATCGCGTCGGTCTTCAGCGGCAACGTGGTGAGCAGGACCGGCCGGTACCGGATCTTCCCGATCGCCGGCTCGGCGGTGATGGGCGCCGGCCTGTACCTGATGTCCCTGATGGGGCCGGGCACCGGGGCCTGGCTGGAGTCGCTGTACATGTTCGTGCTCGGTACCGGTATCGGTCTGTCGATGCAGGTGCTGACGATCGCCGTGCAGAACACCGTCGAGTACGCCGACCTGGGCACCGCCACCTCGGGCGTCACCTTCTTCCGCACGCTGGGCAGTTCGTTCGGCACGGCCGTCTTCGGCACGATCTACACCAACACGCTGAAGCCGAACCTGGCGGACGGGATCGTCGCCGCCGCCCAGGTCGGCACGGTGAGCCCGGCGGTCGTCGCCAAGGCGGCGACCAGCCCGGAGGGCCTGCACAGACTGCCCGCGCCCGTCGCCGCGCCGATCGTCGGGGCGTACGCCGACACCATCCAGACGGTGTTCCTGTGGACGGTGCCGGTGGCGGCCGTCGGGTTCGTGGTCGCCCTCTTCCTCAAGCAGGTGCCGCTCAGGGACAGCGCGCGGCTCGGCTCCACCGACATGGGCGAGGGGTTCGCGTCACCGCACGGTCCGGACTCGCAGCGGGTCCTGGAGGCGTCCGTGGCGAAGATCATCGGCCGGGCGGACCTGGAGACCGCGCGCCGCATCATCCGGGAGTCCGGCACCCGGCTGGACGTGGCCGGTGCCTGGGCGGTGATGCAGGTCGAACTGCACACCCGGCTGGTCGGCCACGGCAACCTGGGGCTGATCGCCGCCCGCCGCCGGGTGCCCCCCGAGGTGCTGCTCCCGGTCTTCGACCGGATGGCCGAGGAGGGCTTCCTCACCCGGACCGGCTCCTACCTCTCGCTCACCGCGGCGGGCGAGCACGAGGCCCGGGTGCTCGGCGAGGCCTGGGGCGGCTGGCTGGAGGGCCGCGTCCAGGAGGACCTCGGCCGTCCCTCGGGCGCCGACCTGCGCGCGGCCGTGGACACCATGGCCAAGCGGCTGCTGGTCGAGGACCTCACCGACGGCCTTCCCGACCGCGCGGACGAGCCGGAACCGGCCGGCCGGCCCGGCTGAGCCCCTCAGCCGAGTCCCAGCCGTACCAGTACGCCCGCCACGTCGGGTACGGCCGTCACACCGGCCGGCAGCGGGGGCCTGCGGACGACGACCACGGGCAGGCCCAGGTCGCGCGCGGCGGTCAGTTTGGCGGCCGTCGCCGCTCCCCCGCTGTCCTTGGTGACGACGACGTCGATCAGGGAGTCGAGCAGCAGCGCGGTCTCGTCGGCGACGGTGAACGGCCCGCGCGCCAGCAGCACTTCGGTGTGCGGCGGCATGGGCGGCCCGGGCGGCTCCACGGAGCGTACGACGAAGTGCCGGTCCGTCAGGTGGGCGAAGGCGGACAGGCCCAGGCGGCCCGTGGTCAGCAGGACGCGGGGGCCGAAGCGCGGCAGCAGGTCCGCCGCCGCGGGCAGGGAGGCGACCGGGTGCCAGCGGTCGCCGGGGCCCGGCCGCCAGCCGGGGCGGCGCAGCACCACGGCCGGGACGCCGGTCCGTGCCGCGGCCCGCGCCGCGTTCGCGGTGATCGTCTCGGCGAAGGGGTGCGTGGCGTCGACGAGGGCGTCCACGCGCCGCTCGCGCAGCCACTCGGCGAGCCCTTCGGCCCCGCCGAAACCGCCGACGCGGACCTCCCCGGCCAGCGCGCCGGGCCGGGTGACGCGTCCCGCCAGCGAGGTGGTGACGCGGACCTCGGGGTGTGCGGTGAGGGCGGCGGCCAGTTCACGGGCCTCGGCGGTGCCGCCGAGGACGAGGACGTGCGGGGACATGGGGCGAGCGTACGGGGTCCCGTGCGGGGGTCCGGACGCGGGACGGCCGCCCGGCGGGGGTGCCGGGCGGCCGTCGTGGGGCGGGGTCCGCGTCAGCCCTGGCGGGCCTTGGAGCGGGGGTCCTTCTTGTTGATCACGTAGACCACTCCGCGGCGGCGGACCACCTGCGCGCCGGGCTTCGCCTTCAGCGAGCGCAGGGACTTGCGCACCTTCATGGTGTCCTCCTGGTGTCGGGCGCCGGGCGGGGTCAGCCGCGGGCGGACGCGGTACGGCCGTAGCGGCGCTCGAAGCGCTCCACCCGGCCGGCGCTGTCGAGCACGCGCGACCTCCCGGTGTGGAAGGGGTGCGACGCGGCCGAGATCTCCACGTCGACCAGCGGGTAGGTGTTGCCGTCCGTCCACTCGACGGTCTGTGCCGGATCGGCGGTGGAGCGGATGAGGAAGGCGGTGTCCGCGGCGCGGTCGCGGAAGACCACGAGCCGGGTGTCGGGGTGGATGCGGGACTTCATGGTGTTTCCTTTCCGGGGCCTGGGTCCTGCGGGATGTCCGGGGTTCGCCCGGCCGGTCCTCCCGGGACGCGGGGCCCTGCTGTGCGTGGCGGTCCGGCGCTCTGCGCGGAACCGGCTCAGCGCTCCTCGCGGAAGTCGGCGTGCGCGCCGGCCACCGGGTCGTACTTGCGCAGGACCAGCCGGTCGGGGTCGTTGCGGCGGTTCTTGCGCGTCACGTAGGTGACGCCGGTCCCGGCGGTCGACCTCAGTCTGACGACGGGTCGCGCGGTGCTGCGTGCCATGGGGTCCTCCTCTCGCCCACACCCGGAACTCTGACCCGGGCATGTCATTCACGACCGGTCCAACAACACCCCCCGCCGTCGCATTCCCGGTCCGGCTAGCGCAGCAGCAGCTGGAGTCCGCCGATGACCGTCGCGGCGATGACCAGCTGTTCGAACAGGCGCTGGTTGATGCGGTTCACCGCCCACCTGCCGAGCACCGCGCCGGGGACGACGAACAGCACCAGCGCGGCGTCGAGCAGCAGCGAGTCGCCGTCGATCAGGCCGAGGCCGGCGCTGAAGGGGACCTTGGTGACGTTCACGATGAGGAAGAAGAACGCCGAGGTGCCCAGGAAGCCGAGCTTGCGGAAGCCGGCCGACAGCAGGTACATCGACATCACCGGGCCGCCCGCGTTGGCGACCATCGTGGTGAAGCCGCCGAGCACGCCGTACGAGCGGGCCTTCATCCGGCCCGCCCGGGTGGTCACCGCGTCCGGGTCGTCGGGGGCCTCGGCGGTGCGCCGCCGCCACAGGGTGACCCCGGCCATCAGCAGCAGGATCGCGCCGATCGAGGTGCGTACGACGGCGTCGTCGGCCCACACCAGGAAGAGCGTGCCGACCACCACGCCGGCCGCGACCGCCGGGAACAGCCGTCCCAGCGTCGGCCAGTGGGCGTGCCTGCGGTAGGTGGCGACGGCCAGCACGTCGCCCGCGATCAGCAGCGGGAGCAGCACGCCGGTGGAGTCGCGGGCGGGGAGGACCGCGGCGAAGATCGCGAGGCTGACGGTGTTGGCCCCGCTGACAGCCGTCTTGGAGAAGCCGACCAACAGCACGGCGAGGGCCAGGGCGGCGAACTCCCAGCCGGATATGTGCCAGAGCGTCATCGTGTTCATGCGGAGACCGATGCTATGTCCGGACAAGCCGGTGGTGTAAGTACCGTCTCGCCGATTGGCCCCCGCCCGGGGCCGGCCGCGTCCGCGCGGGTCAGATGCCGATGATCCGGGCGATGGTGCGCAGCACCCCGTTGTCGTTGTTGGACGGGGCGAGATGGCGGGCCCGGCCGATGACGTCCGGGTGGGCGTTGGCCATCGCGAAGGACCAGTCGGCGGCGTCGAGCATCTCCAGGTCGTTGAGGTAGTCGCCGAAGACCATGGTCTGTGCGGGGGTGATGCCCAGCTCGCGCTGGAGGCCGCGCAGGGCGGTGCCCTTGTTCGCGGTGCGGTTCATGACGTCGACCCAGTGCTCGCCGGAGACGACGACCTGGTGGGTGCCGGCGAAGGGGGAAAGCGCGGGGGCGGTGGTGCGCTCGGCGGGGCCGAAGTCGAAGAGGGCCACCTTGATCACGTCGTCGTCCACGGCGGTGACGTCGTCGACGATGTGATGTGTGACATAGTACCGACGCACCTCCGCCAGGAACGCCTCGTCCCGCCGCTCCACGTACGCGGCCCGCTTCCCGCAGACCACCGCGCCGACGTCCACGCCGTCCGCGGCCAGCCGCCGCACCGTCCGGACGACGTCGGCGACCACGGCCGGGGCCAGGGTGTCCGAGCTGAGTTCCACGCCGTCGCGCACCACGTAGGTGCCGTTCTCCGCGATGAAGACCATGCCCTCGGCGACCTCGGCGAACTGGTGGGCCAGGGTGGCGTACTGGCGGCCGCTGGCCGGGGTGAACAGCACGCCGCGGCGGCGCAGTTCGGCGAGCATCGGCCACAGTCCCTCGGGGATGCGCTTCTCGTCGTCGAGCAGGGTGCCGTCCATGTCGGTGACGACGAGCCGTATGTCGGCGGGGCCGGAGGGGAGGTCGGAGGCGGCGAGGAGGGACGCGGGCGAGGCGGGCATGTCCTTCTTCCGGTCGGGGACGGCATTCGTACACCAGTGTCCCTCATGCGGTGGACGGCCCCCGAAACGACCTTTGCGATTCCTGTGACACGACGATCTTCCGAGGGCACAATGTCGGCCAACGGTGTCATGGGGGAAGGACGACGGACGTGAGCGGCAGGGGGCCGGCGGGACTGGTGACGTCCGTGGCGCACAGCGCGCGGGTGTGGAACTACTGGATCGGCGGCCGGGACAACTACACCGCGGACCAGCAGGTCGCCGAGCGGGTGGCCGGGATGCTCCCGGTGATCCGGGACGTGGCCCGCGCGGACCGCGCCTTCCTCGGCCGGGCGGTGCGGCTGCTGGCGGGCGAGCACGGGACACGGCAGTTTCTGGACATCGGCACCGGACTGCCGACGGACGAGAACACCCACGAGATCGCCCAGGGCGTCGCACCCGAGTCGCGGATCGTGTACGTCGACAACGACCCGATGGTGCTGATGTACGCCCGCACCCTGCTCACCAGCGCCCCGGCGGGCGTCACCCGGTACGTGGACGCCGACGTCCACGATCCCGAGACGATCGTGCGGCAGGCCGCCGAGACCCTCGACCTGGGCCGGCCGGTCGCGGTGATGATGCTGAGCATCCTCAACTTCGTCCTCGACACGGACACGGCCCGCGAGGTGGTGCGGCGCGTCATGGCCGCGGTGCCCTCGGGAAGCTTCCTGGTCCTCACCCATCCGACGGCCGACGCGGACGTCGGCGGCCGGGGCACCGCCGAGGCGATGCGGTTCTGGAACGAGCACGCCGCCCCGCCGATCAGGGCCCGTACCCGCGCGGAGATCGCCGGTCTGCTCGACGGGCTGGAACCGCTGGAGCCCGGCCTGGTGCCGTGCTCGCAGTGGCGCGCCGGTACAGACTCCCCGGCGCCGGTACCGCAGTTCGCGGCAGTCGCCGTGAAACCCTGACCGGGACGCGCGCATCCGAGCCCGTCGAGGAGGAGGACGACGAATGCCACCGCTTGTCGACCCCGTGCCCGGCGGGCGTCCCGGTGATCCCGCCCGGGCCCACGCGCTCGCCCACGAACTGTCCGCGCGGGGCGTGCGCGGGATCGTGCTGGCCCATGTGGACACCGCCGGCATCTGCCGGGTGAAGACCGTGCCCTGGCAGCAGCTCCCGGCGGCGGTGGCCCGGGGGGTCGGCATGTCCCCGGTCTTCGACACCTTCCTGGCGAACGACTCGATCGTGCGCACCGACGTCCTCGGCTCCCCCGACGGCGATCTGCGTCTCTACCCGGACCTGGACCGGCTGGTGGTGCTGGCCGGGCAGCCCGGCTGGGCCTGGGCGCCCGTCGACCGCATCACCCAGGAGGGTGACCGGCACCCCGGATGCAGCCGCACGTTCCTGCGCCGCACGGTCGCGGCCGCCGAGGAGGAGCACGGCGTCACCTTCAAGGCCGGGATCGAGGTGGAGTGGGCGGTCGGCCGGGGCACCGCGCCCAACGACGAGTTCGTCCCGGCGGTCTCCGGCCCGGCGTACGGGGCCGCCCGGCAGATCGAGCTCAGCGACTACACCGCCGACCTGCTCGCCGCCTTCGAGGCGCAGGAGGTGCCGGTCGCCCAGCTCCACCCGGAGTACGCCCCCGGCCAGTTCGAGCTCTCCACCGACGCCCTCGACCCGGTGGCCGCCGCCGACCAGAGCGTGCTGGTACGGCAGACCGTCCGCGCGGTCTCGCACCGGCACGGTCTGCGGGCCTCCTTCGCCCCGGCCGTCACCGAGCGGGGCGTGGGCAACGGCGGCCACCTCCACCTCTCCGTCTGGCGCCACGGGATCAACCTGCACGCCGGGGGCGACGCCCGGTACGGCATGACGGTCGAGGCCGAGTCCTTCGTCGCCGGGCTGCTCCGGCACCTGCCCGCGCTGACGGCGGTGACCGCGCCGAGCCCGGCCAGCTATCTGCGGCTCAAGCCCTCCCAGTGGGCCGGGGTGTTCACGGCCTGGGGCCGGGAGACCCGCGAGGCCGGCATCCGGATCGTCACCGGCACCGCCGGCTACCAGGGACAGGACGCCAACCTGGAGATCAAGCCGGTCGACCTGGCCGCCAACCCCTATCTGGCCCTCGGCTGCGCCATCGCCGCCGGCCTCGACGGACTCGCCTCGGCCGCGCCCCTGCCGGCCGAGATCACCGACGATCCGGCCCTGCTCATCCCGGACGAGGCGGTGGCCCGGGGCGTACGGCGGCTGCCGACCTCGCTGGCGCAGGCCGTCGAGGAGTTCCGCGGGGACGAGGTGCTGCGCGCGGCGCTCGGCCCGGTCCTCGCGGACGCGGTGATCGCCGTACGCGAAGGCGAGACGGCGGCCGTCGCCGGGCTCGACGACGCCTCGGTGGCGGCGGCCCACCGCTGGCGGTACTGACCGTGACCGGGCCGGTCCGCGAAGCGCTCGACGCGCTGCCGCTCGTCGACCACCACTGCCACGGCGCGGTCACCGCCGACCTCGAACCGCCGGAGTTCGGTTCGCTGCTCACCGAGGGCGAGCTCTGGCCGGACAGCTCGCCGTTCGACACCCCGGCGGGCACGGCGGTACGACGGCACTGCGCTCCCCTGCTCGGCCTGGACCGGCACGCCCCCGCCGCCGACTACCTCGCGCGCCGCGCGGAGCTGGGCTGGCGGGAGGTCAACCACCGGTTCCTGACGGCCGCGCGCACGGAGGCGTTCTGCGTGGACACCGGCTACGCCCCGCACCCGCTCACCTCCCCGGCCGAGCTGGCCGAGGCGGCGGGCGGGACCGCGTACGAGGTGGTGCGGCTGGAGGGCGTCGCCGAGGAGGTGGCCGCGCGGGGCGTGGAGGCCGGTGAGTACGCGGGCGCCTTCCGGGCGGCGGCGGAGGCGGCGGTACGGCGGCCGGGGGTGGTCGCGGTGAAGTCGGTGGCCGCCTACCGCACCGGTTTCGACCTGGACCCGGCCCGGCCGACGTACGCCGAGGTGACCCGGGCGGCCGCGCTGTGGCTGGCGGACGGCGGCGGGCGGCTCACCGACCCGGTGCTGATGCGCCATCTGCTGTGGACCGCCGTCGGCCTCGGCCGGCCGCTCCAACTCCACGCCGGTTTCGGGGACTCGGACCTGCGGCTGCACCGCGCCGACCCGGCCCTGCTCACCGACTGGCTGCGGCTGACCGCCGGCACCATCCCGGTGCTGCTGCTGCACTGCTGGCCGTTCCAGCGCCAAGCCGCCTATCTGGCCGCGGTGTTCGAGCACGTCCACCTCGATGTCGGGCTCGCCCTGCACCATGTGGGCCCGGCCAGGGCGGGCCCGGTGCTGGCGGAGGCGATGGAGATCACCCCGTTCCGCAAACTGCTGTACAGCTCGGACGCCTATGGTGTGGCCGAGTTCCACCATCTCGGCGCGCTGTCCTTCCGGCAGGGGCTGGCCGCAGTGCTCCAGGACCGGGTGGACGCCGACGAACTGAGCCTGGCCGACGCGGTGAGGATCGCCGCCTGGACGGGACGCGACAACGCCCGCCGCCTCTACGGACTGCCCGCATCGGACCCCGGCCGCGACTGACCGCGCGCCCCACCCGGAAAGTATGATCAAGCAATGTCTGACATGACCGAAACCACGCCCGGTTGGCTGTCCTCCGACGAGCTGGAGATGGCCCGCGCCCGCATGCCGATCCTCTACGTGGAGGCCGTGCCCGTGCGCGTCGACGACAGCGGCGAAGTCACCAGCATCGGGCTGCTGCTCCGCATCGGCCCGGACGGAACGGTCAGCCGGACCCTCGTCTCCGGCCGTGTCCTGCACCACGAACGGGTCCGGGACGCACTCCTGCGCCACCTGGAGAAGGACCTCGGCCCGGTGGCGCTGCCCCGGGTGCCGGCCTCCCTGCAGCCGTTCACGGTCGCCGAGTACTTCCCGACGCTGGGCGTCACGCCGTACCACGACCCGCGTCAGCACGCCGTGTCGCTGGCCTACATCGTCCCGGTGACCGGTGACTGCCGGCCCCGGCAGGACGCGCTGGACCTGGTCTGGTTCAGCCCCCAGGAGGCGGCGTCGGTGGCCGTCCAGAGCGAGATGCCCGGCGGGCACGGCGTGCTCATGAAGCAGGCCCTCGCCCACGTGGGCTTCGTGAGCTAGGGGACGGGGGCGCCCCCGTGGTCGCGGGGGCCGGGCGGGATGTCCTGTTCGGTCCAGATGCACTTGGCGTCGCTGAGGTAGCGGGCGCCCCAGCGCCGGGAGAGGGCGGCGACCAGCTGGAGGCCGCGGCCGCCCTCGTCGGTGTAGGTGGCGTGGCGGATCCGCGGGGTGCTGAGGCTGCCGTCGTAGACCTCGCAGGTCAGGATGCGGCTGCGCAGCAGGCGTAGCCGCATCGGACCCCTGGCGTGCCGGATCACGTTGCCGACCAGCTCGCTGACCAGGAGTTCGGTGGTCATGACGAGGTCGTCCAGGCCCCACCGGGCGAGCTGGTCGCGGACGTGCTCGCGGGCCTGCCCGGCCGCCCGCGGGTCGTCGGGCAGGCCGAAGGAGGCGATGTCGCCGGCGGCCGTGGCCCGGGTGTGGGCGATGAGCAGGGCCGCGTCGTCGGTGGTCGCCTCCCGGTCGGGCAGCAGGGCCGTCACGACCGTGTCGCACAGCTCCTCCAGGCCCCGTACGTCCTCCTCCTGGTCGGTGCCGGTGAACCGGGCCGGGCGGACGCCGTCCGCGGACAGCACCTCCAGCAGCCGGGTCAGTCCCTGGTCCGCGTCCTGGACGGCGGACTCGATCAGCCCGTCGGTGCACAGAACGACCAGGGTCCCGTCGGGCAGCGGCAGTTCATGGGCCGCGAAGGGCGGGGTGGCGGCGCCGAGCGGCGGATCGGGGCTCAGCACGGGGCTGTGGACGGTGCCGTCGGGATACACGAAGACGGGCGGCGGATGCCCGGCCAGCGCGTAGCAGCAGGTGCGGCCGACCGGGTCGTAGACGGCGTACAGGCAAGTCGCGTAGAAGTCCTCGCCCAGGTCGCTGACCAGGTCGTTGAGGTGGCCGAGCAGTTCGTCCGGGGCCATGTCGAGGTCGGCGAGGGTCCGTACGGCGGTGCGCAGCCGGCCCATGGTGGCGGCCTCGGCGATGCCGTGGCCCATCACGTCGCCGATCACCATGGCGACCCGGTCGCCGGACAGCGGGATCACGTCGAACCAGTCGCCGCCCACCTGTTCGCCCCGGCCCGCAGGCAGGTAGCGCGCGGCGGCGACGGCAGCCGGCAGCCGGGGCAGCACCCGGGGCAGCAGGGCGCTCTGCAGTTCCTGGGCGCGGGCGTGCTCCAGGTCGTACAGGCGGGCCCGCTCCACCGCCTGGCCGACCAGCCCGCTGAGCGTGGTCAGCAGGGTGCGCTCCTCCTCGCTGAAGGACCGCGGCTGGTTGAAGGAGAGCATCGCCACCCCGACGGCGCGTCCGGAGACGACCAGCGGCAGGAACGCCCACGCCATCTTCGGCGAGGTCCCCATGAGGATCCTGTCGGTCACGGCCGGGTAGCGCGCGTACATCTGGGCCGGCGACTCCACGAACTGCGGCTCCCGGGTCCCCAGTACGTCGGTGACGGGCATCCCGGCGTTGAGGGGGCCCTCGAACCGCCTCAGGTACGCCTTCGGGTAGCCGACCTCGCCGACCCTGGTCAGCCGGCCGTCCTCGAACACGGACACGACCAGCCCGTCGGCCCGGAACGGTGACAGCACGTGGTCGGCGACGGCCCCCACGACGTCCCGTACGGTCACCGCCTCGGCGAGCGCCGCGGTCAGCTCCGCCGTCCGTACCCTGCGCTCCTGCTCGGGCCCCGGCACCGGCGGGGTCCGCAGCCCGGCCGGACCGGCCAGGCGCTCGGCGGTCCAGGCCGCCACCGTCCGCAGGAACGACAGCTGTACCTCGTCGGGTCCGCCGTCCGCGGCCAGCAGCACGCAGAGCACGCCGAGCGGTCCGTCGGCCCCGGCCAGGGGGACCGCCACCGCGCCGGACGCGCCGGTCCCGAGGCTGTCGCCGTCCACGCTGACCGGCACCCCGCGCCGCAGGGCGCGGGACGGCGCCACGTCCTGCTCCTCACGGAGCTCCGCCCAGGCCCGCACGGCCCCGGCGGCGATCCCCTCGGCAGCCAGCAGCGTCAGCCGGCCGGTGCCCGGATCCCAGCGGTGCAGCACGGCGCCCAGTCCCCCGACGCTGGTCACGGCCTGTGTCAGGGCCAGCTCCAGCGCCTGGGCCCCCGCGGCCGGGGACGACTCGGTCTCGGCCCCTTCCAGGCGGTTCGGGCACATACCGAAAGGCTAACGCGAAAGATCGGACCGGCCACCGGACGGCGTCCGGCGGGGGTACGGGGCACCGAGCGGCCGTGGGGCGGCCCGGTGCCGTGCGCGGTCTCCCCCGGCGCGGCGGCTACGCGGGGTTGCGGCCCACGAAGAACTCCCGGAACGGGTCCATGCTCGGTTCGAGGCCCGCGTCGATCAGCCCCTTGCGCAGGGCGGTCATCTGGGCGTCGTGGATGCGCTGGGTGGGCTGGCGCAGCGGGCCGCCGTTGTAGCCCTGGAGCCAGCCCTGGAACTTCCACGCCTGCCGGTTGAGGAACGCGCCCCCGTGCAGGACCGGCGCGAGCGCGGCCTTGGTCTTGCGGGCGGGGTGCAGCCGCCAGTACAGGTCGGCGGCCTCGTCGTACCTGCCCTCCCGCAGCAGCTGGAAGGCGCGCGGGATCATCGGGCCGTAGTACTCGTGGTCGCTGGTGGCCGAGAACCGCAGCGGCATGATCTGGGAGAGCGGGATCAGCTCGCCCTCGATGGGCATGGAGATGACCACCTCGTCGCCGAAGTGCCGGTGGCACTCGATGACGCTCTGGATGCCCGGGAAGCCGCCCTCGGCCTTGATGGCGGCGATGTTGGGGCAGTCGTCGACGAGCCGTCGCAGCAGCCGCAGGGGGATGTCGGAGGGGTGGATGCGCGGGCTGAAGCCCCACAGGAACATGGGGAAGAGCATGACGGCGAGGTCCGTCGCGTCGCAGACGGCCTTGGTGTAGTCGTAGACGTCCTGCTCGGACTCCGGGTAGAAGTTCGGCGGGTACGACAGCAGCACCAGTTCGGCACCGGCCTCCTCGGCGCCCTTCACCGCCTCGATGTTCTGCTCCAGCGTGCTCCAGCTGGCGTGGTGGGTGAGCAGGAACTCCGGCCCCGCCTCGTCCTTGACGATGCTGAGGAAGTCGAGGTACTCGGGGAGCTGGATGGCGACCTCGGAGACCCCGAGGGTGCCCATGAAGCCGTGTTCGATCGCGAGCCGGGTGTCGTGCCGGACCGCCTTCTCGTTGATGTGCCTGAGGTCGCCCGTGAAGGACGGGATGGTGCAGTTGACGACGCCGACGAGGTGTTCGCGCGCCCATTCGCGGGCTTCGGCGCGGGTGTAACGGGCCATGTGCTGTGGTCCTTTCAGATCTCCGGGGAGCCGGCGCCTTCCCAGGCGAGGTACTTGAGTTCGAGGAACTCCTCGATGCCGTAGACCGAGCCCTCGCGGCCGGTCCCGGACTGCTTGACGCCGCCGAAGGGGGCGACCTCGTTCGAGATGAGTCCGGTGTTGATGCCGACCATGCCCGCCTCCAGGGCGGCGCCGATGCGCCAGACGCGTTCGGCGTCGCGGGCGAACAGATAGGCGGCGAGGCCGAATTCGGTGTCGTTGGCGGCGGCGACGACCTCCTGTTCGTCGGTGAACCGGATCAGCGGGGTGACGGGCCCGAAGGTCTCCTCGCGGGTCACGGCCATGGCGGCGGTGACGCCGGTGAGGACGGTCGGTTCGTAGAACAGCCCGCCGCGCGCGTGCCGTCGGCCGCCCCGGAGGACCTCGGCGCCCTGCCGGACCGCGTCGGCCACATGGGCCTCCACCTTGGCGACGGCGTCCTCGTCGATCAGCGGTCCCTGCCGTACGCCGTCCTCGAAGCCGTCCCCGACGGTGAGTGCGGCGACCTTCGCGGCGAGCTTCGCGGCGAAGGCGTCGTACACGCCGTCCTGGACGTAGACGCGGTTGGCGCTGATGCAGGCCTGCCCGGTGTTGCGGTACTTGGCGGCGAGCACGCCCTCGACCGCGAGGTCGAGGTCCGCGTCGTCGAAGACCAGGACGGGCGCGTTGCCGCCGAGTTCCATGGAGGTCCGCTTCACGGTGGCCGCCGACTGGGCGAGCAGCAGCCGGCCGACCTCGGTGGACCCGGTGAACGTGATCTTGCGGACGAGCGGGTTGGCGGTCAGCTCGGGGCCGATCTCGCGCGGGTCGCCGGTGAGCACGTTGAACACGCCGGCCGGGACCCCGGCGCGCTCGGCGAGTTCGGCGAGCGCGAGGGCGGTCAGCGGGGTCTGCTCGGCGGGCTTGAGGACCATGGTGCAGCCCGCGGCGAGGGCGGGCCCCGCCTTGCGGGTGATCATCGCGGCCGGGAAGTTCCAGGGCGTGATCGCCGCGCAGACGCCGACGGGCTCCTTGAGGACGACGATCCGCCGCGAGGCCTCGGGCGCCGCCATCACGTCCCCGCGCACCCGCCTGGCCTCCTCCGCGAACCACTCCAGGAAGGAGGCCGCGTAGGCGACCTCGCCGAGCGCCTCGGCGAACGGCTTGCCCTCCTCCAGGACGATCAGCCGGGCGAGGTCCTCGGCGTGCGCGGTGACCAGGTCGTACCAGCGGCGCAGGACGCGCGAGCGGTCCTTGGCGGCCAGGGCGCGCCAGGAGGGCAGCGCCCGGTGGGCCGCGTCCACCGCCGCCGCGGTCCGCGCCCGGTCCAGGAGGGGCAGCCGGGCCAGTACCTCGCCGGTGGCCGGGTTGCGGACGGCGAAGGTGTCCGGGGCCGTGACCCACTTCCCGTCGACGTAGGCGGCGTTCTTGAGCAGGGACGGGTCGTCGAGTTCGCTGCGCACGGGGGTCCTCACTTCGCGACCGGGCTGATGGTGACGGGGAGTTCGGTGCCGAGGGAGAGTTCGCCGGCCCGGCGGAGGCACATGGCGGCGACCGCGAGGTCCTGGACGGCCGAGCCGACGGACTTGTAGACGACGAGCGCGTCCGGGTCCGAACGCCCCTTTCTCCGGCCGGAGATGACGTCCGCGAGCGGCACCAGCCTCCCGGTGAGGTCGAGGCCGGCCTCCTTCGCGGCGATCAGGTCCCCGGTCTCGTGCGTCACTTCGTGGACCTGGTCGGCGACGATCAGGTCCGCGCGTGCGATCACCTCGGTGTCCAGCTCGCGCTGTTCGGGCAGCGTGGAGCCGATCGAGACGACCGTGGCGCCGGGCGGTGCCGCGCGCAGGGTCGGCCGTTCGTCCCGGGAGCGGGCCGCGCAGAGCACCAGTGCGGCGCCGTCGACCGCGGCCTCGGCGCTGTCCGCCGTGCGCAGGGGCACCCCCAGGTCGGCGAGCCGGTCCACACACCGGGCGCGGCCGGCCGGGGTGGGGCTGAAGACGGTGACCGAGGACAGCTCGCGTATCGCCGCGAGGGCGCGGACATGGTGCTGGGCCTCGAAGCCGGAGCCGATCACGCCGACCCGCAGGGGGCCGGCGGGGGCGAGCGCGTCGGCGGCGAGCGCCGAGGTGGCCGCCGTGCGGAAGCCGGTGATGGCGTTGCCGTCGAGGAGGGCGAGCAGGTCGACGGTGTCCTGGTCGAAGAGCGGGATGAGGTAGGAGGCGCGCCGGCCGCGCGGGGAGGCGGCGATCAGCTTGGCGCCCATCGGGGCGCCGTCGCCCGGTACCCCGCTGAGGGTGCGCAGCCACAGGCCTTCGCCGCGGGCCATGGTGCGCGGCGGGAAGCGGGCCTCGTCCGGTGGCGCGGCGTACGCGGCGCGCAGGGCGGCGACGGCCTCGGGCCAGCCGAAGGCGGCTCGGACGTCGGCGTCGGTGAGGAAGATCGTCACGGGCACTCCGTCGGAAGAGGGCTCAGCATCCAATGTGCTGGACATTGAACATTGGATATTCTGTACAGACAAGGCCGTGACGCTAAGTTGTCCGGAGTCGACGAGGGAAGAACGAAGGAGCGGGTGGATATGCCCAGCATCCAGCGGCGCGCCGCTGACCTGGTGTTCGAGCACCTGCAGGAGCGGATCGTGTCCGGCGAACTGGCCCCCGGGGACCGGCTCGACCCCACGGAGATCGCCGCGGGTCTCGGTGTGAGCCGGACCCCGGTCCGCGAGGCCATCCTCCAGCTGGACAGCGCCGGCCTGGTACGGCGGCTGCCCTACCGGGGCGTGGTGGTGGCCGAGGTGGACCTGGGGCTCGCGGAGGAGGTGGCCGCGCTGCGGATCCACCTGGAGACGCTGGCCGCCCGGATCGCCGTACCGAGGCTGCGGGACGAGGACCTCGCGGTGCTGCGGGAGGCGCACGAGCGGCTGGAGGCGGCCCTGGCCGGCGGGCATGCCCAGCGGGACTTCAACGAGCTGAACCGCGGCTTCCACATGGCCCTCTACCGGCGGGCCGGGTCCTCGGTGCTGCTGCGCGAGATCGAGAGCCTCGCCGACCAGGCCGAGCGCATCCGGATCCACTTCGACCTGCGGCGCAGCCCGGCGGGGCATCACCACGCGGCGATCCTGGAGGCCTGCGAGGGCCGGGACCCCGAGGCCGCGGCGGCCGCGACCCGGGACCACATCCTGACCGCGCACCGGATGGTGATGGGCGACGGCTACCGGGTCGAGCCGGGCTCGTCGCTGGCGGCGGTGCTGGCGGCCTCGGGGGCCGCCGATCCGATCGGCTAGTCCGCGTCAGCCCCTGGCCAGGGCCGTCCGGAGGGCCTCGTCGATGCCGGGCTGCCGGAAGGTGAAGCCCGAGTCCAGCAGGGCGGCGGGGACGGCCCGGCAGCTGCCGGTGACGCTCTCGGCGAACTCGCCGAGGACGGCCCTGAGTGCGAAGGCGGGGACGGCGGCGACGGTGGGCCGGTGCAGGACGCGGCCCATCGCGCGGGTGATCTCACGGTTCGTCAGCGGTTCGGGGGCGGTGAGGTTCAGGGGGCCGGCGAGGTCGTCGTGGTCGATCGCGTGGCGCAGGGCGGCGATGTGGTCGGGCAGCGAGATGAAGGGCCAGAACTGTTCGCCGGAGCCGAGCCGGCCGCCGAGGCCGAACCGGAACAACGGGAACAGCTTGCCCCAGGCGCCGCCGTCGGCGGAGACCACGAGGCCGGTGCGCGGGTGGACGACCCGAACGCCGGCCCGCTCGGCGGGCGCGGCGGCGGCCTCCCAGCCCACGCAGACGGCGGCCAGGAAGTCGTCCCCGGCCGGGTCGGCCTCGGTCACCACGCGGTCGCCGGTGTCGCCGTAGTAGCCGGTGGCCGAGGCCGAGATCAGCACCCGGGGCGGCCGGGCCGCCTCGGCACAGGCCTCGGCGACGGTACGGGTGCCCTGGAGGCGGCTGAGCCGGATCTCCTGCTTGTACGTCTCGGTCCAGCGGTGGTCGCCGACCCCGGCGCCGGCCAGGTGCACCACGGCGTCGATCCCGTCCAGGACGGCCGGGTCCAGCCGGGCACCGGGCTCCCAGGACGCGGACTCGGTGCCGTCGGCACCGCGCCGCGGCGCGGTGCGGGCGCGGGTCAGGCGCAGCACGCCGTGGCCGTCGGCGAGAAGGGAGCGGGTGAGGGCGGAACCGATGAGTCCGGTGGATCCGGTGATCGCGACGCGCATGACGTTCTCCGATGAGCGAATGTTTGAGAGTTCAAACTCTCAGGACTCAGCGTACTCCGGCCCGGTGTCCACGGGGCGTAAGCGGCCGGGCGGGCGTGCGGGCGAAATGGCCCCGGAACGCGAAAAAGGGCCTCACAGGCAACTGCCTGCGAAGACCCTTCGCACCGTCGGGACGACAGGATTTGAACCTGCGACCCCTTGACCCCCAGTCAAGTGCGCTACCAAGCTGCGCCACGTCCCGGTGCCGTTTGACCTGGGGTTTCCCTGGTCAAACGCGCAAGGAAACAATACCGCACTCGGCCTGGTGGTCGTGCACGCCTTTCCGGTGCGGTCAGTCGCGTGTGCTCGGGGCGCCCAGCTCCGGGTAGGTGTCGAGGAGGCGGGTCGGGGCCGCCTGCCTCCAGGAGTCGGCGAGGATGTCGCGCAGCTCGGCCTCGTCCTCCAGCGCGGCGAGCCGCACCCGGACCCAGGCGAACTGGGCCTCGTGGTCCGCGATCCAGAACTTGCCCGGCTCGGCCAGCACCAGTTCGTCCCGCTCCTCCTTGGGGCAGCGCACGGCGATGGAGGTCTCGTCCTCGGGCAGCGTGGCGAACATCTTCCCGGCGACCCGGAAGGTCGGCATGCTCCAGGCGATCTTCTCTGCGGTGTCCGGCAGGGACAGGGCGACACGGCGTACGTCTTCGGCTTCCGGCATGTCCCGAACCGTAGCCCCTGGCACTGACAGTCAGCCGGTCAGAGCTTGGATGCGCTTGTAGTACAGGGTGGTCGGGCGCAGCACCCCGGCCGGGTCGGCCGCGTAGTCGGGGATGACCCCGGCGCGGGTCCAGCCGGCCGAACGGTAGAGGTGCTCGGCGGGACCGTCCGTCTCGGTGTCCAGGTGCAGCAGGGTGATCCCGGCGGTGGCGGCGGCCTCCTCGGCGACGGCCAGCAGCTCCCGCGCGACGCCCCGGCCGCGGGTCCGCCGGTGGACCATCAGCTTCACCAGTTCCGCGCGGTGGCGGCTGTTGGGCTTGCCGGGGAAGGCGAACGCCAGGCTCACCGTGCCGACGACCCGGCCGGCTCCGTCCAGCGCCGCCCATACGGCGAGGTCCCCGGCGGCCACGGCGGCGGCCCGCCCCCGCCACCAGGCGACGGCCCGCTCCCGCGCGAAGGGCGCGAGGAAACCGACGGAGGCCCCGCCGTTGACCGTGTCGGCCAGCAGCTCGGCCAGCTCCCCCGCCCGGGCGGCCAGCAGGTCCGCGTCCAGCCGCAGCGCGCTCACGGCCGCACCACCGCCAGCACGTAGCGGGTCTCCCCCGGCCCCGCGCAGCGAAAGCGCGTCGGGCCCCACACCCGCAGCCGCAGGCAGTCACCGGCGTCCAGGAGGTGCTCGGCACCCTCCGCGGTCACGCCGAGCGCGCCGTCGAGCACCCAGATGTGCTGCTCCAGCCCGGGGACGGGCGGACGGTCGTAGGCGATGTCGGCGCCCGCCGCGAGCCGGCCCTCGACGAGTTCGCCGCGCAGGCCGTGGTGCGGCGGCGACACCGACCGCCGTACGAGGCCGGAGGCGCGGTCCTCCCAGACGGGCTGCTCGGACGCCCGCAGCACGGCGGCGGGTTCCGCCTCGACCTCGCTGAGCAGCTGGGACATGGTCCGGCCGTAGACACCGCAGAGCCGGTTGAGGAGCGCGGCCGTGGGGCTGGTCTCGGCGCGCTCGGCCCGGGACAGGGTGGACTTGCTCACTCCGCTGCGCTCCGCCAGCTCACCGAGCGACCAGCCCTGTTCGGCCCTGAGTGCGGCGAGCCGGCTGCCGAGGCGGGCGTCGACGGGGTCGGGGGCGACCATGTCGTCGTGTTTCATGTCCGGGACGATATCCCAGATATGAAACGCCGGTGTCAGGAAAGGCTCACGTCGAGGAAAGGCTCACGGCCCGGCCGCCTCGTCCAGGGCGTCGAGGACCGGGCGGATCAGCGGATGGCCCTCGGCTCCGCGCCGTACGGCCGCGAAGACGCGGCGGGTCGGGGCGACACCGTCGACGGGGCGTACGACCACACCCGTCAGGTCCATCCCGCGCAGCGCCGAGCGCGGGACCAGGGCCACGCCGACGTCCGCCGAGGCAAGGGCCACCACGGCGCGGAAGTCGTCGGAGGAGTGTTCGAGACGGGGCTGGAATCCGGCGTTCTCGCAGGCCATGACGACCACGTCGTGGCAGGGGTTGCCGGGGTAGGGGCCGATCCAGGAGTCCTTGGCCAGTTCGGCGAGGGGCACCTCGGGGGCCTCGGCGAGGCGGTGGTGGAGCGGGACGACCGCGTCGAAGGGCTCGGCGTACAGGGGGACGTGGGTGAGCCGGGGGTCGTCGGCGGACGGCGCGCCCCGGTACTCGACGGCGACCGCGACATCGACCTGCCGGTCCAGGACCATCGGGAGGCTGGCGTCGCCCTCGGCGTCCCGGACCCGGATGCGGATGCCGGGGGCGGTGCGGGCGAGGCGGGCCACGGCGGGGGCGACCACCTGGGCGATGCCGGTCGCGAAGGCGGCGACGGTGACCGTGCCGGCCGCACCGGAGCCGTAGGCGGCCAGCTCGGCCTCGGCACGCTCCAGTTGGGCGAGGACCGCGTTGGTGTGGGTGAGCAGGATCTCGCCGGCCGGGGTGAGCCGTACGCCCTTGGCGCTGCGCTCGACCAGGCGGTGGCCGGTCTCCTGCTCCAGCGCCGCCAGTTGCTGGGAGACGGCCGAGGGGGTCAGATAGAGCGCGGCGGCCGCCGCCGTCACCGTACGGTGGTCCGCCACCGCACGGAGGATGTGGAGCCGCCGCGCTTCGATCATGGGATTGATTATCGCAATATGTCAGGGCCTCCCGGACCGGTGGCCCTCCTCTTCCGCCAGTTCCGTGCGGGCCGCGACGAAGGCGTCGACCGCGCGGTCGACGTCGGCCGTGGAGTGGGCCGCCGAGAGCTGCACCCGGATCCGGGCCCGGCCCTGCGGGACCACCGGGTAGGAGAAGCCGATCACGTACACCCCGCGCTCCAGGAGCAGCTCGGCCATCCGGCCCGCCCGTGCCGCGTCGCCGATCATCACGGGGGCGATGGCGTGGTCGCCGGGGAGGACGTCGAAGCCCTCCTCGGTCATCCGGCGGCGGAACAGCTCCGTGTTCTCGGCGAGGCGGACGCGCAGGTCGGCGGCCGACTCCAGCAGGTCGAGAACCTTGAGCGAGGCCGCCGCGATCACCGGCGCGAGAGTGTTGGAGAAGAGATAGGGGCGGGACCGCTGCCGCAGCAGCGCGACGATCTCGGCGCGGGCCGCGACATAGCCGCCGGAGGCGCCGCCGAGGGCCTTGCCGAGGGTGCCGGTGACGATGTCGACGCGGTCCGTCACGCCGTGCAGTTCGGGGGTGCCGCGGCCGGTCGGGCCGACGAAGCCGACGGCGTGCGAGTCGTCGACCATGACCATCGCGTCGTAGCGCTCGGCGAGGTCGCAGATCTCGCCGAGCGGCGCCACGTAGCCGTCCATGGAGAACACGCCGTCGGTGACGACCAGTCTGCGCCGCGCGCCCTGCGCCTCCTTCAACTGCCGCTCCAGGTCGGCCAGGTCGCGGTTGGCGTAGCGCAGGCGGCGGGCCTTGGAGAGGCGGATGCCGTCGATGATCGAGGCGTGGTTGAGGGCGTCGGAGATCACCGCGTCCTCCTCGCCGAGGAGGGTCTCGAAGACACCGCCGTTGGCGTCGAAGCAGGAGGAGTAGAGGATCGTGTCCTCCTGGCCGAGGAACGCCGACAGACGCGCCTCCAGCTCCTTGTGGACCTCCTGGGTGCCGCAGATGAAGCGGACGGAGGCCATGCCGTAGCCCCAGCGGTCCAGCGCCTCGTGGGCCGCGGCGATCACCTCGGGGTGGTCGGCGAGGCCGAGGTAGTTGTTGGCGCAGAAGTTGAGGACCTCGCCGGGGCGGCCGCCCGCGGTCACGCCGACGGTCGCGGACTGCGGGGTGCCGATCACGCGCTCGGGCTTGTGCAGTCCGGCCGCGCGGATCTCGTCGAGGGTGGCGCGCAGGTCGTCGCGCACGGAGTCGAACATTCCAGAAGCTCCTAGTGGGTTACGCGGTCCAGTCGAGGATGACCTTGCCGCCGTGGCCGCCGGCCGCGTCGGCGAAGGCGGCCTCGAAGTCGCGGTAGCCGTAGCGGCCGGTGATCACGGGCGCGAGGTCGAGTCCGCCCTCCAGGAGGACCGACATCGCGTACCAGGTCTCGAACATCTCACGGCCGTAGATGCCCTTGATGGTGATCATCGAGGTGACGATCCGGGCCCAGTCGACGGGGAACTCCTGGGCGGGCAGGCCGAGCACGGCGATACGGCCGCCGTGCGTCATGTTGGCGATCATGTCCCGCATCGCCTCGGGGCGCCCGGACATCTCCAGGCCGACGTCGAAGCCCTCACGCAGGCCCAGCTCCCGCTGTCCGTCGGCGATCCGGGCCTGCGCCACGTTCAGCGCGAGGCTCACCCCGACCTTGCGGGCGAGGTCGAGACGCTCCTCGCTGACGTCGGTGATCATCACATGGCGGGCGCCCGCGTGCCGGGCCACCGCCGCCGCCATCAGGCCGATCGGTCCGGCGCCGGTGATCAGGACGTCCTCGCCGACCAGCGGGAAGGAGAGCGCGGTGTGCACGGCGTTCCCGAACGGGTCGAAGATCGCGGCCACGTCGAGGTCGACGGGGACGCGGTGCACCCAGACGTTGCCGGCGGGCAGCGCGACGTACTCGGCGAAGGCGCCGTCGCGGCCGACGCCGAGGCCGACCGTGGCCCGGCACAGATGGCGCCGTCCGGCCTGGCAGTTGCGGCACTTGCCGCAGACGAGGTGGCCCTCGCCGCTGACCCGGTCGCCGGCCTTGACGTCCACGACGTCGCGCCCGGTCGCCACCACCTCGCCGACGAACTCGTGCCCGAGCACCAGCGGGGTGGTGACCGCCTCCCGCGCCCAGCCGTCCCAGGCACGGATGTGCAGGTCGGTGCCGCAGATACCGGTCCGCAACACCTTGATCAGCACGTCGCCCGGTCCGACCGCGGGCTCCGGCACGTCCACGAGCCACAGCCCGGGTTCCGCCTTCTCCTTGACCAGCGCCTTCAACGCTACGGCTCCTGTGCGTGAGGTCCCCGCCACGGGTACACCGAAGCGGCCCGCGGGCGGGTGACGGGGGGTGGTATCGCACAGCAATCTGCCGCACCCCGCGCGCCGGGTCCATCGAGGTTTTCTTAAGCGCCGCCACAGCTGCGCTTCACGCCCCGCGGACCGCCTTGCGGGGCAGGCCTCTTCGGGGCGGCAGACCCGGTGGCGGCCGATGCGCCGACGCTGGTCCAGCCGGGTGACGTGAGGAGAACGGGGAGCCCGGTGTCACAGCAGCGGGAGACCGTCGGCCTCGCGCCGCTCCAGCCGGGCCACCAGTTCCGCCGCGGACGACTTGATGGTCTCCAGCCCGGTCCGGCCCCAGGGCCGCGGTTCCACGTCGACCACGCACAGTGTGCCGAGCGCCGTGCCCGTGCTGTCGATGAGCGGGGCTCCCAGGTAGGAGCGGATGCCGAACTCGTCGACGACCGGGTTGCCCGCGAACCGCGGGTAGTCGCGGACGTCCTCCAGGACCAGCGCCTTGCGCCGGACCACCACATGGGGGCAGAAGCCGTGGTCGCGGGCGAGTTCACGGCCCAGCACCGGGGTGCTGCCGTCGGGCTTCGGCACGGGCGGCGCCACGGCCGGCAGGTGCAGGCCCGCGAAGAACTGGCGGTGCTCGCCGATGAAGTTGACCATGGCGTACGGCGTCCGGGCGACCTCGGCGAGCCGGTCGGCGTAGACGTCGAGCTCGGGGTCCGGGTGTCCGCCCAGGCGCAGTTGGCCCAGGCGCCGGGTGCGCACGGGGGCCTCCTTGTCCTCCGGCGTGAGCAGCAGACGACCGGCCGGGCGCGACGGGTCGTACCTCATGGGCGGGCTCCGGCGCTGTGGACGTGGGTCATTGACGGACTCCGTGTGGGTGGTGTGCGGGGTTCACATGTGGGCGCCATGGCTCGGGGCGGAGACCGGCGCGTGGGCGATGAGATGACGGACGAGGGTGAGCAGGGTCTGGACGCCGGAGCTGGAGATCCGGGCGTCGCAGCGGACGACCGGGATCTCCGGGTCGAGGTCGATGGCCGCGCGTACCTCGTCGGGTTCGTAGCGGTAGGACCCGTCGAACTCGTTGATGGCGACGATGAAACCGAGACCGCGTTCCTCGAAGAAGTCGACGGCCGCGAAGCAGTCCTCCAGGCGGCGGGTGTCGGCGAGGATGACCGCGCCGAGCGCGCCCTCGGACAGCTCGTCCCACATGAACCAGAACCGCTCCTGCCCGGGCGTGCCGAACAGGTAGAGGACGTGCTCCGGGTCGAGGGTGATGCGGCCGAAGTCCATCGCCACGGTCGTCTCGACCTTGTTCTCGACGCCTTCGAGGTTGTCGGTCGCGGCGGAGACCGTGGTGAGGAGTTCCTCCGTGGACAGCGGCGCGATCTCGCTGACCGCGCCCACGAAGGTGGTCTTGCCGACCCCGAACCCGCCCGCCACGAGGATCTTGAGCGCGGTGGGGAAGGGGTCAGAGCTGTCGTCGTAGTCCATCGAGCACTGCCTCCAGAAGGGACCGGTCAGTGGGGTTGTGGTGGAAGACGGGGGGCTTGGCGGTCAGCACCCCGCAGTCGACGAGGTCGGAGAGCAGCACCTTGGTGACCACGGCGGGGAGCTTGAGGTGTGCGGCGATCTCGGCGACCGAGACGGGTGCGCGGCACAGGTCGAGCGCCTGGGCGTGCTCGGGGCCGAGGTAGCCGAGGGGTGTGGTGCCCGTGGCCATCACCTGCGACATCAGGTCGAGGGCGATGCTGGGCTCGGTGCGGCCGTTGCTCACCGTGAACGGGCGCACGAGCCGTCCGGCCGCGTCGTCGAGCCAGGGCCCGTCGCCGGCTGCCGCCACCCTCAAGGCCTCATCGCCGTGGATTCGACGGCGTGCTGCCGGGGTGCGGTGACGAGGTACGGCCGGACGCTCTTGACCAGCATCGCCATCTCGTAGCCGAGCACGGCGGCGTCGGCCTCGCGGCCGGCCAGCACGGCGAGGCAGCTGCCGGAACCGGCGGTGGTGACGAACAGCAGCGTCGAGTCGAGCTCGACGACGACCTGCCGGACGTCCCCGCCGTCACCGAACCGGACGCCCGCGCTGCGGCCGAGCGAGTACAGGCCGGAGGCGAGCGCGGCCATGTGGTCGGCGCTGTCCGGGTCGAGGCCGTGGACGGACTTCACCAGCCCGTCGCAGGACAGGAGCACCGCGCTGCTGGTGTGCGGTACGCGCTGCACGAGGCCGCTCATCAGCCAGTCGAGGTCGGATACCTGGGCGGTCGGCGCATCGCTCGCCATGGTGGATCGACTCCTTGAGGTACGAAGGTCCGCGGGAGCGGTGGGGGCGGGGGCGGGGGTGAGAGTGGGGGCGGGGGCGGAAGCGGTGCTGGTCATCCGGCCGGTGCGCTCCCGTCGGGCCGGGCGGTGAGTTCGGGGCCGTGCACCGGGCGCGGGAGCGGGGGGTGGGGGTACGGCTGGGGCCGGGAGCCCGAACCGGGGTCGGCCGGGTCACCGTGCGCCCGGCTCATGGGGGTCGGGGCCATGGGGTCTGCGGAGAAGCGGTCTGCGGTGAAGTGGTCTCCGGTGAAGGGGTCTGCGGAGAAGGGGTCTGCGGAGAAGGGGTCTCCGGTGAAGTGGTCCGGGCCCGGGCCCGTCAGGCCGGTGCCTGTCAGGCCGGGTTCCGTCCGGTCGGGGCCTGTCCGGTCGCGACCCGTCCGGTCCGGCCCCGGGAAGTCCAGGACCGAGTGGTCCGGGAGCGTGTGGTCCGGGAGCGTGTGCTCCGGGGCTGCGTGGTCCGGGGCCGTGAGATCCACGGCCGTGAGGTCAGGGCCCAGGTGATCCAGGCCCGGGTAGTCCGGAGCCATGTGGTCGGGGGCCGCGTGATGCGGGTCCGCGTGACCTGGGCCGATGTGGTCGAGGGCCGCGAAGTGCGGGGCCGCGTGGCCTGGGCCCACGTGGTCGAGGGTCGCGTGCCCCGGGCCCACGTGGTCGGGGGCTGCGTAGCCTGGGCCCACGTGGTCGGGGGCCGCGAGGCCGGCGTCCATGTGCCCGGCGTCCATGTGTCCGGCATTCGGGTGTCCGGCGTCCGCGTGTGTCCCCTCTCCCCGCGGTGCGCCCAGGTGCGGGGTCCCGAGGTGGATGACGTCCGCGTGGGTGGCATGGGATGTGCTGGTCTCCGGGGCGGCGGCGCCCAGGTCGGCGAAGACCGTGTCCGTCATCGCGCCGGTGTCCGTCATCGCGTCGTGGAAGGGCTCCCCGTGGGGCACGCCCACGGGTGCCGGCGCGGTGACCGTGGGCTGCGGCTGGGTGGACTCCAGGTGCTGCTGGGCCTCGGCGAGGCCGATGCCGCGCTGGAAGGCGGCCATCAGACCGGGGTCGTGTCCGGCCGGGCTGTCGTTCTCCTGGCGGGGCGCGGGGCCGCCGCGGAGCTGGGGGACGATGTGCTCCTGGGCCCGGCGGCGGGGCAGTTGGGGTTTGCCCATGGTGCCGCGGACGGCGCCGACGCGCGGTAGGGGCGGGGCGCCGGCGTGCTCGGCGACCGTGGACCGGTCCTCGGAGCGGATGCCGGGCAGCGCCTCGGCGGGGTTGGGCCGGGCCCCCTGGGCGCCGCGCACCGGCAGCGGCGCGGGCGCTCCCGTGGGCTGCGTGCGCCGACGCCGTCCGCCCCCGCCGGCAGCGTGCGGACGCCCCTGGGGCGCGGACCGCCGTCCGGCCGGACCGGCCCCCTGCCCACCGGCGCCCGTCCCCGGCCCGGCAACACCGGCTCCGGTGCCCACACCGGCTCCGGCACCGGGCGCGTGCCCCGGCACCGCCGGAATCCCCGCCACCGGCGTTCCCCCCGCGGGCGTCCCCGGTGACCCCGGTGTCCCCGGTGTCCCTTGTGCCCCCGCCACCCCCGGCGTCCCGCCCCCGGTCACCGCGTCGCGCGGCTGCGGTACGGCGGCTCCGGGGAGGCCCGGTGCCGTTCCCAACAGGCTCTGCGGGACGACGAGGACGGCCTGGACGCCGCCGTAGATGTTGCTCTGGAGGCGGACGTGGATGCCGTGGCGGCGGGCGAGCTGGGAGACGACGAAGAGACCGATGCGGCCGTCGGCCAGCAGGCTGGCGACGTTGACCTGGTCGGGGTCGGCGAGCAGGGCGTTCATCCGGGCCTGTTCGTCGGCCGGCATGCCCAGTCCGCGGTCCTCGACCTCGACCGCGAGGCCGGAGGTGACGAGGTTGGCGCGGAGCAGCACCTGGGTGTGCGGGGCGGAGAACACGGTGGCGTTCTCGACGAGTTCGGCGAGGAGGTGGATGACGTCGGCGACGGCGTGCCCGCGCAGTTCGCCGTCGATCGGGGGGACGAGTTTGACCCGGGAGTACTGCTCGACCTCGGCGATGGCGGAGCGCAGCACCTCCGTCATGGAGACGGGGTTGCTCCACTGCCGCCGGGAGACGGCGCCGCCGAGCACGGCGAGGTTCTCGGCGTGCCGCCGGATGCGGGTGGCCAGGTGGTCGACGTGGAAGAGGCCCTTGAGGAGGTCGGGGTCCTCGATCTCGTTCTCCAGCTCGTCGAGGATGGAGATCTCCCGGTGCACGAGGGACTGAAGCCGTCGTGCGAGGTTGACGAAGACCTCCAGCTTCTGTTCGCTGCCCGTCTGGCTGGAGAGCTGGGCCGCCTGCACGACGGCGGTGACGGCGCCGTCGTGCACGCGGGAGAGGTCGGCGGCGAGCAGCTCGAAGTCGTCGGCGTCCCCGGGCGGTCCGCCGCGCGGCTTGCGCTGGGGCGGGGTCTCGCCGCGGCGCAGCGCGTCGACGAGGGCGCGCAGGTCGGCCTCGCCGCGGACGGCGTTGCGGCGCAGGGCGGCGACGCGGTCGGTGACCGAGGCGGCGGCGCGGCCGGCGGCCACGGCGGCGGTCGCGATGCCCGCGGCGGTCACCGTGACCGCTCCGGCGAGGACGGCCAGCAGGGTGAGGCTGGGCCGGGCCCCGGTGGCGCGGACGGTGAACAGGACCGCCGCGCAGCCGCTGAGCGCCACCGCGACCGGCGGCAGCACGGCCAGGCGCATGAGCTGTGGCCGTATGTGGGTCTCGGTCGGCGCGGGAACGGGTCGGGCGACCGGACGTCCGTGCCGGCCGCCCTCACGGCGGTCGGCGCGGGCGGCCGGTGCGCGGAGGTGAGACATCTGCGTCCTCGTACTGGTCCGTCGGGCCCGGACGCTCGCGCGTGCCGCGCGAGGTGGGTGTGCGCCATCGCGGTGCCGGCCGAGGGGACCGCAGAAGAATTCGGCCCCGCGTCGCCCGGCGGACACTCACAGTAGTCGGCAACGCATCATGTGCGGTGGGCAGTTGACAAAGTCCCGCGGCAAGGGTCCCGCTCTGGTATGAGCCGTCGCACGACAGACCGATAACCCTCTCGACGCATCGCCCCCGAACCGTCGGCGACCGATCCGACCTGCTCAAAAACGGTCACACGCAGACTCGGGGAACCGGGGCGCCCGACGCCCCGCGCTCCGCGCCGTCCACCGGTACGCGCGCCCCGCCCGCCCCGCCGCGACGTGTGCGCGGCCGTCCGCGCCCTCGTCGCCGCCTTCGAAAACATCACGCACGGTGACCTCTTGGGCTTGGCTTGCCGCTCGGCCCGGCCCGGGAGCCGGCGTCGCGGATCCCGATTCCGGTCACCGCGTCGGCCGCCGCCCGGCTCAGCTCCGGGCGGCTCAGGACGTCCGCGCTGTCGACGAACTGGTCCACCGCGCCGACGGCCGGCAGTTCCCGGATGTCCGGGTCCTTGATGCGGTCGGCCAGGGCGCGGACGAAGCGGTCGGCGCGCAGCACCCGGAAGGGCCTGGCGTGGTAGGGGCGGGTGGCCGGGTCGACCCGGTCGGTGAGGTCCAGCTCGTTGTGCAGATGGGCGACGATCTCGTAGGCGTGCGCCAGATGACGCTCGCGGGCATGCCGGTCCGTGGCGGCGAGGACGGCGGTGAGCACGGCGGTGAGCCGGGGCGCGGCCGGGGTGCGGGCGAAGGCGCTGCCGAGCCATTTGCCGTACGGCGGGTAGCGCCGGTCCATCAGCAGGCACAGCCGCATCAGGTCGCGGGCCAGCCGGGCGGCCTGGACGGCGGAGCCCAGTTCGTCGCCGACCTCGCCGCAGCGGCCGACGAACGCCTCCTCCTGGGCGATGCGGTGCCACTGGGAGGCGAGGACGTGCAGCCAGAGGTCGTGGGGGTACCAGCGCAGGGCGGCCCGGGCCGGGAAGAGGGTGCGCAGGCCGTCGTGGAAGACGGCACCGGCGGTGGCCTCGGCGAGGAGCTGGGTCGGGGTGGCGAGCCAGTCCGCCGGGGTGACCCCCGAGGCCGGGTCGAAGCCCAGGGCGGCGCGGAACCAGGAGGAGACGCCGGTCACTTCGACGCGGTGGTGCACGGGGCCGTCGGTGACCCGGACGTCCCGGTCCCCGGTGGCGGCGAAGTGGGTGGGCCGGCCGTGGAAGGTCTTGGGGAGGTGTTCGGCGAGCACATGTCTGATGCGGGGCGCGTGGCGCGGCACGTCGTGGGGGTGCAGGAAGAGCTGGAGGCGCGGACCCCACTCGTGGTCGGCGGAGCGCTCGGTGTCGTGGCCGAGGACCTCGGAGCCCGGGCCGAGCCGGGCCGCCGAGTGCGGGACCCCCGGGGCGGCCTCCTCCAGGAGTGCGCGCACGGCCTCGGTGTAGAAGCGGCGGGACAGTTCAAGTCCGGGTAAGAAGCCGGGCGTTGGCATATGTGCGGGGCTCATTCCCATGCCCCTGCCCAGGTTGTGCAGGGGCATGCACGCCGCTTTCACGTCACCGCCACACCGGTGGCGCGCCTACTTCACGAGATCGTCCGCGTCCGGTGCCGCCGCTCCGCCGGCCAGGCCGGGAGCCTCGTCCCCGGTGCCGCCGGCCCCGTCCCCGGACTCGTCCCCGGTGCTCCCGGCCTCCGGCCGGCCGGCGTGCCGCCAGGGCCGGGCGACCGGGGCGGACGCCTCACGCCACCACGGGTCGGCGGGCAGTTTCCCGGACGGCTCGAAGGGCTCGCCGGGGCGCGGCAGCGCGACCGCCTGTCCGGCCTCGTCGCCCGCGTCCTTCGTCCACTCCCCCGGCTCGGCCCAGGCGTGCGGGGCGAGGTTGAAGGTGCCCCAGTGGATCGGCAGCAGCACCCCGTGCGGCCGGCCGCCCTGGAGGTCGAGGTGGGCGCGCAGGCCCTCCTCGGGCGTCATGTGTATGTCGGGCCAGAACTCGCTGTACGCGCCGATCTGGATCATCGTCGCGTCGAACGGGCCGTGGGCGGCGCCGATGTCCTTGAAGCCGTCGAAGTAGCCGGTGTCGCCGCTGTGGTAGATCCGGTGCTCCTCGCCGGCCACGACCCAGGACGCCCACAGAGTGTGCTGGGTGTTGCGCAGGCCCCGGCCGCAGAAGTGGCGGGCGGGGGTGGCCGTCAGGGTGAGTCCGCCGACCTTCGTCTCCTCGTGCCAGTCCAGCTCGCGCAGCCGGTCGGCGGAGACGCCCCAGTGTTCGAGGTGGGCGCCGACGCCGAGCGGTACGGCGAAGAGGGTGTCCGTGCCCGCGAGCGCCTTGATGGTGGGCAGGTCGAGGTGGTCGTAGTGGTCGTGGGAGATGACCACCACGTCGACCGGGCCGAGCGCGGCCAGCGGAACCGGCACCGGGTGCAGCCGCCGGGGACCGGCGAACGGGAACGGGGAGCAGCGCTCGCCCCAGACGGGGTCGAACAGGACGCGGTGGCCGTCGATCTCCGCGAGCACGCTGGAGTGGCCCGTCCAGGTCAGCCGCAGGCCGCCGGCGGCGGGCCGGGCGAGGTCGGCGACGGTGGTGGGGTGCACCGGCACGGTGCCCGCGGGGGCCCGGCGCAGGCGCTGCTCCTTCTCGAAGTAGAGCCTGGCGAAGGACAGCATCGAACCGGAGGGCCGCATCCGGGTGGTGCCGCCGGGATTCCGGAAGACACCGTCCTTGAAGTGCGGCGAGCCCTGGATGCGGGCCAGGCGCTCGCCGGCGGGGTCCGCGCCGAAGGCGGCGGGCCGCAGTGCGCGGAGCCCGGTGCTCAGGGAACTCGAACCGGTCACGGTACCTCCAGAGGTGTCGCCGAGGTCCTCCATTATGGTCGGCCCCTGCGGCGATCGGCGTTGACACCCGGCCACCCACCTCCAGATACTGACCCACTGTTCAGTAAGACGCGCCCTGTCCGGCACGCCGCCGCTCAGCGCCCTCCTGCGAGGAGACCGCATGACCAGCCCCCTGATGTCCCTCGTGTGGACCGACCACGTCACCGGCCGCCGGGGCTTCCTGGTCGTCGACCGGCTGGTGCGGGGCGTGGCCAGCGGGGGGCTGCGGATGCGGCCGGGCTGCACCCTGGAGGAGGTCGCAGGACTCGCCCGCGGGATGACTATGAAGGAGGCCCTGCACTACAACCCCGGGGGCCGGTACGTCCCGCTGGGCGGCGCCAAGGGCGGCATCGACTGCGATCCGCAGGACCCGGGGTCGTACCCGCTGCTGGTCCGCTACCTGCGCGCCATGCGGCCGTACATCGAGAGCTTCTGGACCACCGGCGAGGATCTGGGGCTCACCCAGGACCTGGTGGACCGGGCGGCGGCCGAGGCGGGGCTGGTCTCGTCGATCCAGGCGGTGTATCCGCTGCTGGACGACGAGACGGCGGCCCGGCGGCGGCTGGCGGAGGCCTTCGCGGCCGACGTCGACGGCATCGGGCTGGACGGGCTGGTCGGCGGCTGCGGGGTCGCCGAGGCGGCGCTGACCGCGCTGGACCGGGCGGGCGTGCCCTACCCGGGGACGCGGGTGGCCGTGCAGGGGCTGGGCACGATGGGCGGGGCCACGGCGCGGTTCCTGGCCCGCGCGGGGCTCACCGTGGTGGCCGTCGCCGACGTCAAGGGGACGGTCGCCAACCCGGCGGGCCTGGACGTCGAGGCGCTGCTGCGGTCGCGGGACGCCTACGGCACCGTCGACCGCGCGGTACTGCGCCCCGGTGACCGGGAACTGCCGGGCGAGGCCTGGCTGTCGGCCGGCGCGGAGGTGCTGGTGCCGGCCGCGGTGTCGTACGCGCTGGACACCGGGAACGAGCACCTGGTGACGGCCCGCTGGGTCGTGGAGGCGGCCAACATGCCCGTGCTGCCCGAGGCGGAGGAGCGGCTCGCCGCGCGCGGGGTGACGGTGCTGCCGGACGTGGTGGTCAACTCGGGGACCAACGCCTGGTGGTGGTGGACCCTGTTCGGCGACATCGGCCCGGACCCGGCCGAGGCGTTCGCCCACACCCGGCGTTCCATGCGGGCCCTGGTGGAGCTGATGCTCGACCGCGCGGCGGCGGACGGCACGACGCCGCGGGCCGCCGCGCACGCCCTGGTGACCGACCGGCTGCCGGTGATCGCGGACCGGTTCGGCTGGTACCGGTGAGGCCGGGCGCTCAGCGGCGCCCGAGCACGAGGGCGAGCAGCAGGGCGGGCAGCGCGGCGAGGGCGGCGCCGGACCAGCCGAGGGTGTCGAGCAGCGGCGCGGCCACGGCGCTGCCGACGGCGCCGACGGTGAAGTAGACGACGAGGTAGACACTGCTCAGGCTGCCGGAGCGGGCCGGGTCGAGGGCGATGACGCGGCTCTGGTTGGCGGCCTGGGCGGCGAAGCAGCCGGCGTCGAAGACGGCGAGACCGAGGGCGGTGACCGGCGGGCTGTCCAGGCCGGTGGCGAGCAGGGCCGTACCGGCCGCGGCGGCGAGCAGGGCGGCGGTGATCACGGTGGCCGGGCCGTACCGGTCGGTGAGGCGTCCGGTGAGCGGGAGCACGGCGAAGCCGAGCAGCCCGGCCAGGCTGTAGAGGCCGATGGCGGTGGGGCCCAGGGAGTGCGGCGGCTGGGCCAGGGCCAGGGTGAGAGCGATCCAGACGAGGTTGAAGGCGAAGTACCACAGGGCGCCGGTGGCCACCGCGCGGCGCAGCCGTGCGTGCCGGCACAGCAGCCGGGGCAGCTCGGCGAGGGTCCGCAGGTAGCCGGTCCGGGCCCGCGGCCGCTGCCGGGGCAGCAGGGCGGCGGCCGCGAGCGCGCCGAGCAGGGCGACGGCGGCGAAGACCAGCAGCATCCGCCGCCAGCCGAGGGCGTCGGTGAGCGCGCCTCCCACGAGTCTGCTGAGCAGGATGCCGGCCGACATGCCGGCGGCCACGACGGCGACCCCGGTTCCGGCGCGTCCGGGCGGGGCGTGGCGGCCCGCGATGTTGCTCGCCTGGGCCGCGACGCCCGCGGCGGCGCCGATCAGCAGGTAGGCGGCCAGCAGCGCGGCGGGGCCGGGCACGGCGGCGGCCAGGGCGAGGGCGGCGGCCAGGGCGGTCAGCTGCGCGGCGACCAGGCGGTTGGGGGCGATGTGGTCGGCGAGCGGGAGCAGCAGCGCGAAGCCGGTCGTGCAGCCGGCGAGCGCCGCGGTCGGCACCAGGCCGATCAGCGAGAGCGGGACGTCCAGGTCGGCGGCGACCGCGGTGAGCGCGGGCTGCACGGCGTAGTTGTTCGCGATCGCCGTACCGGCGATCAGGGCCAGCAGGAACGTGCCGCCTCGGGACAGCGGCCGGCTCACGGCCGTATGTCGCGGGTGAGGACGACGGCGTAACGGCACTCGGAATCGCCCGCGTTGACGAAGACGCGCTCGGCGGGCGCGCCGAGTTCGATGGTGTCGCCGGCGTCGAGTTCGTGGACGGTGTCGCCGTCGTGGAAGGTCAGCCGGCCGTCGAGGACCCAGACGATCTGGCGTACGAAGGCGAAGGCGGCGGCCGGATACGGCACCCGGGCGCCGGCCGGCAGCCGGATCTCGGCGATCTCCGCCGGGAAGCGCGGGCCGGTGATCTGGCGGCGCCGGTAGCCGGTGCCGGGGTCGCGCCACTCGGCCGCGTCGGCGGCGCGCCGCACCCCCGGGGCGGCGGCCGGGTCGGGGGCGCCGGCCGGGTCCGCCGGGTCCTCGGGGGCGCCCTCCGCCAGGGCGAGCAGGGAGGCGACGCTCAGCTGGAAGGCGGCGGACAGCTTGCCGAGGACGACGGCGGTGGGGCTGCTCTCGCCGCGCTCGATCCGGCTGATCATCGCCGGGGAGACACCGGAGGCGTCCGCGAGCTGCGCCAGGGTCCAGCGGCGGCACTCGCGTTCGACACGGACACGGGCGGCGATCCGCCGCACCAGCGGGTCCGCCGGTGGTTCTACTATGTTGGACATGAATCCAATATACGAGAGACGCGTGGTGGCCGTGCGCCCGGCCCGGCCCGGCGACGGGGAGGCGGTCCGCGCGATCCGCAACCACGCGATCGAGCACTCGACGGCCCTGTGGACCGAGACCCCGCAGTCCCCCGCCGAGGGGGCGGCCTGGTTCGCCGCGCACCTAGCGCGCGGCTCGGCGCTCGTGGCCGAACTGGCCGACGCGCCGGGCGAGGTGGCCGGGTTCGCCGCCTGGGGGCCCTGGCGCGAGCTGGACGGCTACCGGCACACGGTGGAGAACTCGGTCTACGTACGCGAGGACAGGCAGGGGCTCGGCATCGGCTCCGCGCTGCTGGGCGCCCTCGTGACCGCGGCGCGCGAGGCCGGCCACCATGTGATGATCGCCGGCATCGAGTCCGGGAACGCCTCGTCGATCCGGCTGCACGAGCGGTTCGGCTTCGAGCACGCCGGCACGGTCCGGGAGGTGGGCATCAAGTTCGGGCGCTGGCTTGATCTGACGATCATGCGGCTGCCGCTGGCCTGAGACGCCGGCGCGGGTGCTCTGGCGACCGATTAGGGTGACCGCGTGGCGAGAGTGCGGTTGAGCGTGGCCGAGCGGCGGGAGGAACTGCTGCGGGCCGCCATCGAACAGATCGAGGCGCGGGGCGTGGCGGCGGTGCGGATCGCCGACGTGGCCTCGGCCCTCGGGGTGAGCAACGCACTGGTGCTGTACCACTTCTCGACGAAGGAGAAGCTGGTCTCCGCCGCCTTCGCGTATGCCGCCGAGGACGACCTGGCGCATCTGCGCAAGCTGCTGGGCCGCCGGACGACCGCGTTGCGCAGGCTGCGGGCGGCGGTGCGCTGGTACGCGCCGACCGGGCAGGCCAAGGGCTGGCGCCTGTGGATCGAGGGCTGGGCGGTGTCGCTGCGCGAACCCGCGCTGCGGGACGTCACCAGGGAGCTGGACCAGCAGTGGAAGGCGGCGCTCGCCGAGGTCGTCGCCGAAGGGGTGGCGGCGGGCGAGTTCCGGTGCCCCGACCCGGCGGCCGCGGCCCTGCGGCTGACCGCCCTGCTGGACGGGCTGGCCGTCCAGCTCACCTCGTACCCGGGGTCCGTGGCGCGCTCGCGGGCGCAGGAGTGGGTCGACGAGGCGCTGGCCCGCGAACTGGGCCTGCCCGAGGAGCGTTGAGGGGCGGCCCGCGGTGAGGCCACCCCTCGCACCGTGCCCCGCGCGCCTCAGGCCACGGAGGCGATCCGCATCTTGATGTCGTCCGGGGAGAGCGCCCCCTTGGCCGTCACATGGTCGCCGGACGACTCGCCGCGCAGCCGCCGGCCGATCCACGGGACCAGGTACTCGCGGGCCCAGTGCACGTCGTCGCGGCGGACCTCCAGGGTGCCGCGCGGCGGCAGCGGCGGCCAGGGCTGGTCCGGGTCGGCCGGTACGTCGACGCCGAGCACCTGACCGGCGCGCAGCGCCACGCGCGTGTGCCCCTCGGGGGACAGGTGCAGCCGGTCGCCGTCCCAGGCCCGCCGGTCCTGCACCGTCTTCAGCGACCACAGGTCCAGGACCGGGCAGTCGTACCGGTCGGCGATGGCCCGCACATGTCCGTTGTACGTGGCGATCTTGCCGCGCAGATGCTTGAGGACGGGCACGCCCCGGGTGTCGAAGCCGGTGGTCACCATCACCGTGCCGACGGCCTCGGTGAGTCGGGCGACGGTCCGCTCGAACCGCTCGGCCACCTCGTCGGGGTCGGTGCCGGGCCGGATGATGTCGTTGCCGCCCGCGCAGAAGGAGATCAGGTCCGGGGCGAGCGCCAGGGCCTGGGGCACCTGGTCCGCCACGACCTGGTCGAGCAGCTTCCCGCGCACGGCGAGGTTGGTGTAGTCGAAGTCGCCCTCGGGCCGTCGGTCCGACAGCAGTACCGCGAACCGGTCGGCCCAGCCGACGAAGGCCCCGTCCGGGCCGGGGTCGCCGACGCCCTCGGTGAAGCTGTCCCCCACCGCCACGTACGACCCGATCACTGATGCATTGTCACTCTTCGAATCGTCTGCCACATCGGAACATGATTCACCTTCGACTGTGACCTACGCGACCGTAATAAGGGGTTGACGAACGGTGAGATAAGACACTTCTAAATACTTTGCCAAGCTTGGAATAAGGGTCTGATCAGGGGCGTTGAAGGGGCAATCCCCAGACCCGGAAGTCGCTGATCCGGAAGTGGCTCCAGGTGGTGCGGAACGCGAAGTGCCCACCCGTGTAAGGCTCCGGGTCGGTGTAGTCGAACACCAGCCGGCCGTTGTTCCACCAGCGGACCACCGGGCCGTCGGAGACGATCCGGACCCGGTTGGGTTCGTTCGCGACGAGCAGGGGCTCGGTGTAGTCGTAGATCAGCGGCCGCACGCCGGGTTCGCCGACGTAGCGGCGCAGCCGGGTGGTGGTGTTGTAGTTGGCGCCGTAGCCGGCGTAGTACGTGGTGAGGTAGTCGTAGTCGGCGAGCGCGCCGCTGCGCGGGGTGGCGAACAGGTCGTTGGGGGAGCGGACGTCGGTGGCGTTCCAGAAGTTGTTGAGGTCCGAGACGCGGTCGTAGGCGCCGCCCGCCGACACCGGGGTCGCGGTGTACTCCAGGACGTACGGCCCTTCGAGGCGGCGCCGGAACCAGACGGTCGCGCCGGCGGGCACGTCGACCTCCAGGACTCCGCGGGACGCGGTGACCGTGCCGCCCCGCTCCAGTTCCACGAACCACTGGCCGAGGCCGTGGCGGAAGTCGTCCCGGGCGATCGGGCGGCGGTGCCGGGGGGCGGCGCTCGCGGCCGCGGCGGGGGCCAGGGCCGCGAGGGCGGCTCCGGCGGCCAGGGCTCCGAGGGCACGGCGGGTGGTCGTCATGGGGCGGGTTCCTCCGGTACGGCGGGGCGTGAGAAAGCGCTTGCGCCTGACGGGGATCACTGTGCCGCCGCACCGGCCCGGCTGTCGATGCCCCGGGGGTGCCCGCCACAGGAAAGCAACACGCCGAAGGCCGGACCCGGGGATCGGGGGTCCGGCCTTCGCGTGTGTGCCCGGCCAGGGGGCCGGGGAGCTCCTCGGGTCAGCCGACGGCGAGGCCCTTCGAGCGGAGGTAGGCGACCGGGTCCACGTCCGAGCCGTAGTCGGGGGTGGTCCGGATCTCGAAGTGGAGGTGCGGGCCGGTCACGTTGCCGGTGGCGCCGGAGAGGCCGACCCGCTGTCCCGCCGTCACGGTCTGGCCGGCCGAGACGGAGAGGGCGGAGAGGTGGCCGTACTGGGCGTAGTGGCCGTCCGCGAGCCGGATGACGACCTGGTTGCCGTAGGCGCCGCCCCAGCCGGCCGTGACGACCGTGCCGGAGCCGACGGCCTTGACCGGGGTGCCGGTCGGGACGACGAAGTCGACGCCGGTGTGGTAGCCGCTGGACCACATGCCGCCGGACACGTGGTAGCCGGTGCCGACGGTGGCGCCGCCGACCGGGAGGGTGAAGCCGGAGGCGGTCGCCGCCGAAGCGGCCGGGGAGGAGGCGGTGTTCGAGGAGGACGCGGCGCCGGAGTCCGCGGCGCCGCTCGACTCCTCGGTGGCGTTCGACTTCGCGGCGTCCGGGGCCGTGGTGGCGCGGCCGCCGAGCGAGAGCTTGAGGCCGGGGTGGATCAGCGAGGGGTTGTCGCCGACGGCCTGCCGGTTGTCGGCGTAGATCCGCTGCCAGCCGCCGCGCACGTCGTGGTCGCGGGCGATCTTCGACAGGTAGTCGCCGGGCACCACGGTGTACGTGCGGTGCACGGAGCCCGCGGCGGCGGACCCCTCGGCGGCCGCCTGGGTCACGGCCGTCGTCCCGGCGGTCGCGAGCGCTCGCGCCGCCGTTCCGGAGACGGACTGCGAAGTGGCCGCGTGGGCGCCGGTGGCCCCCATGAGCGGCAGGGCCAGCGCGGCACCACCGGTTCCGGCGACGGCCATCGAGCGGGTGAGACGCTGGGACTTGGGGCGGCGGTGCTTACCCTTCGCGGGCATGACGCATTCCTCTCCGGCGCCTGCGAGGTGAGCTGTCGGGTTCGGGCTGGAGCTGCCCGGCCACGCGCGAGGCATGGCTGCACCCCTGGCCGTCCCGGGAACCGGAACAGGCGGTCGTACCTGGTGGGTCCCCCGCTCCTGCCGGGCACGGGTGAGTGTGTGGGGACTCCGGACGGCGGCAGGATTCGGCGTTCCGTCCGGATGCGTGGCGAACGTAAGCGAGCGGGACGCGCCCGGACAAGCGGCCGCTTCCCTGCGTCCGGGTTTCGCTTGATCCGTTACCGGAATTCCCGGTCACCCTCCGTGAATTCGATCGACGCCGGCCTTTCAATCCCCCTGAAAAGCATCCGAATTACGTGAGCGTGACGCGCGACGGACGGTCACGAATATGACGCTCCTCACGCACGTCACGCCACGTCCCCCTATTCCAGAGCGAGTTGTAACCAAGCAGCCAATTCGGGCAGAAGGTTCAGATGCGGCACAGTCGGAGAACCGTCGCATCCAGGTCGCCATGCAGTCCGGTGCGCAGTCCGTGGTGCAACAGAACCGCCCCTCGGTGCACTTCGCCCGTTTCGCGGCATTCGTACGACGCCGCCGGGTCGAGCCCCCGCAGCCGCAGCGCCGGGGCCGGCTCGCCGTAGCTCTGCGCCTGGAGCCAGGCGAGGACGACGCTCTCGTCGCCGAGTGTGTACTGCACCGCGCTGAGCCCACCGGTCGGCGGCCGCAGCCGGTACTGGTCGCCGCGCTGCACCAGCGGCCGGATCTCCTTGTAGAGCTCCACCCAGCGGCCGGCCTCGGCGAGCTCCTCCTCGGTCCACCGCGAGAGGTCGCCGCCGACGCCGAGCGCCCCGGCCATGGAGCTGACGAAACGGAAACGCAGGCTGCTGACCCGGCCGTTGAGCTGGTGGTTCGGGCTGTCGGTGACCCAGGCGGACATCACCCGGGCGGGGTGGATCTGGCTGAAGCCGTGCTGGATGGCGAGCCGGTCCAGCGGGTCGGTGTTGTCGGAGGTCCACACCTCGTCGGTGCGGCTCATGATCCCGAGGTCGATACGGCCGCCGCCGCCCGAACAGGACTCGACGGCCACGCCCGGGTGGGCCGCGCGGAGCCGGTCGAGCAGGGCGTACAGCCCGCGGACGTGGTCGACCCACAGGCGCTGCGGGTAGGGCTCGCCGGGCCAGCCCGCGTCGGTGAAGCAGCGGTTGAAGTCCCACTTGAGGTAGTCGATCGGGGCGCCGGACAGGAGGCCGTCGAGCTGCTCCCAGAGGTACTCCCGGACGTCCTCGCGGGCGAGGTTGAGGACGAGCTGGTTGCGCAGCTCCGTCCGCCTGCGGCCCTGCTGGTACTGGACCCAGTCGGGGTGCGCGCGGTACAGCTCGCTGTCCGGGTTGACCATCTCCGGCTCGACCCAGACGCCGAACCGCATGCCGAGGTCGTGCACATGGTCGGCGAGGGGCTTGAGGCCGTTCGGGAAGCGGTCGGGGTTGGGGGTCCAGTCTCCGAGGCCCGCGCGGTCGCTGGTGCGGGCGCCGAACCAGCCGTCGTCGACCACGAACAGCTCGACGCCGATGGCGGCGGCCCGCCGGGCGAGAACGCTCTGCTGCTCCTCGGAGATGTCGAAGGTGGTGGCCTCCCAGGAGTTGAACAGCACCGGCCGGTCCCGGTCGGCGTCCGGGACGACGTACGCGCGCTGGTAGGCGTGCCAGGTGCGGCTGGCGCCGCCGAAGCCGCCGTCGCTCCACAACCCGGCGAAGACCGGGCTGGTGTACGACTCGCCCTCGGCCAGCGTCAGCAGGCCGGAGTCGTCGTAGCCGGCGCCGCCGGTTATCTGCACGCGCGCGTCCGGGAGTTGGGCGACGGCGATGCGCCAGGAGCCGGACCAGCCGAGGGCGCAGCCCCAGACCTCGCCGCGCTCCTCGGTGGCGTCGGTGTCGAGGGCGACCCAGGGCAGGTGCTGGTGGCCGGTGTGGCCGCGGCGGCTGCCGATGACCTTCTCGCCGTAGGTGAGCGGGGCGCTGGTGAGCCGGGACTCGGCGGCCCAGCGGCCGTGCAGCTGGGACAGCCGCCAGCCCTCGCGGTCGGGCAGCGTCCAGGCGGCCGGGTCGGCGCGCAGCAGTTCCACGGGCGCGTGCCCCTGGTTGCCGACGGTCACCCAGCGCTCGACGACGTCGCCGCGCATCCGGTAGTGCAGGGTGATCGCGATCCCGTCGTCCCTGAAGCGCAGCCGCAGCTCCTCCTCGCCCGCGCCGCCCGCCGTCTCGTACGACTCGAAGGTCCACTCGGTGCCGCGGCGCTGCTCGGTGCGCACCGACAGGGCGGGGCGGACGAAGCGGGGGCCGCCCTCGACGGGGTACTCCTCGCGGCCGTCCAGCGGGGACTCGAAGGGCCAGTAGCCGGGCAGGGCGTACGCGGTGAGCGCCTCGGCGTCGGCGAGCCGGATCCTGGGGCCCCAGTGCAGGTGGAGCAGCTCGTCGGCGGCCGTGAGGTGCAGCGCGTAGCTGCTGCCGGGGCCGGAAAGGAGCCAGGTACGACCGTCTTCGGCGATGTCCACCATCGAGAACCTCACACAGGTGCCAACAGATCCGCTCAATCGCCAACATCATCAAGGGCCGCGGGCCCCGAGGCAACGCCTGTGGACAACTCATTGCCTGCGGAAACCGATGTCGTATGGTCGGTTCAGTGCCCGTCGACGAGCAGCGCCGGCGGGGCCGACCGGGAGGAGCCCCCCGTGACGCAGCAGGTCCCGTCGACCGAGCCCGAGCTGGCCGGTGTGCGCAACTTCCGTGACGTGGGCGGCCTGCCGACCGTGGACGGGCGACGGGTGCGGCCGGGCGTGCTGTTCCGCAGCGGGCACCTCGCCCATGCCACGGAGCAGGACGCGGAGTTCCTCGCCTCCCTGGGCCTGCACACGATCTTCGACTTCCGCAACGCGGCCGACCAGAAGCTGGAGGGCCCGGACGTCGAACTGCCCGGCGTGCGGAACATGAACCTGCCGCTGAGCGACCCGGCGGACGGCGCCGAGTTCTGGAAGCTGGTCCGCGAGGGGAACACCGAGCAGCTGCGCGGGCTGCTGGGCGAGGGCCGGGCCGCGGGGCGGATGGTCAGCTCGTACCGCGCGATCGTCGAGGAGCGCACCGGCGAGCACTCGCGCGTGCTGCACGCGATCGCCGAGGACAGCGTCCCGGCGCTGATGCACTGCGCGGCCGGCAAGGACCGGGCGGGCATCTCCATAGCCGTGACGCTGCTCGCGGTGGGCGTGGAGCGGGACGCGATCCTCGCCGACTACCTGGAGTCCAACGCCAAGCACCGCCGTTACAAGGTGCGGCGCAACGGCGGCGGCGAGAGCGCCTACAGCCCCGAGGTGATGGAGCTGCTCAGCCCCCTCTTCGACGCCCGCGCGGAGTACCTGACGGCCGCCTTCGAGACCATCGACGCGACCTGGGGCGGTGTCGAGGCGTATCTGGAGCAGGGTCTGAAGCTCACCGCGGGGACCCGGGAGCGGCTGCGCGAGCGCCTGCTCGACTGAGGCCGGGCCCCGGGCTCAGCCCTTGCCCCCGACCTCGAACAGCAGGTAGAGGAAGGCCGCGAAGACGTGCCCGACGGCGATGTAGATGATCAGCCGGACCCACAGAGCCCGGGGGAACTTCTCCTCGAAGTTGCTCACGGCAGCTCTCCAGTGATCGGCCCCAGGCACAGCGTGGCCGTGGGGCTCTGCAGCAGGGTGTGGACGAACAGGAGCTCGACCCCGTCGTGGTCCTCGGCGGCGAGCCGGTGCGGGGTCAGCGAGTCGAAGTGCGCGCTGTCGCCCGGCGCGAGGACGTGCGCGGTGTCGCCGAGGCGCAGCCGCAGCCGGCCGCGCAGGACGTACAGCCACTCCTCGCCGGGGTGCACCCGCACGATGTCGCCCTGCGAGCCGTAGGGCACCCGGACGCGCAGCGCCTGCATGCCCCGGCCGGACGCCCCGGACTGCCAGTACGTCCAGCCGCCCGCGCGGGTCGGTTCCATGTCACCGGAGCGCACGATCGCGTCCCGGTCGGCGGCGGTCTCCCCCAGCAGCTCCGAGACCGTCGTACCGTAGACACGGGCGAGAGCGAGCAGCATCGGCAGCGAGGGCTGCCGCTGCCCGGTCTCCAGCCGGGACAGATGGGCGGGCGACAGCCCGGCGTCCCGCGCCGCGGCCTCCAGGGTGAGACCGGCGCGGCGGCGCAGGGAGCGCAGCTGCGGGGCGACGGCGGGCAGGTCCCCGGCCGGTCCGCCCGGGTGCTCTGTCTCGGAGGAGCTCATGCCTCCATTGAGCCGCATTCTTGCCTCTGGGGCAATTTTCTTGCCTCAGAGGCAAAAAGCCGGAGGCGGGGCCGCCCGGGACGGGGTCAGCGGTTGGCCACCGCCTGCTTGATGAGCGTCCTGCCGAAGTCCCACATCAGCCCGCCGCCGTTGTGCGCGTCGTCCATGACCTCGGTGAAGGCGTCCACGAACCGGTCCACATCGGCCTCGTCGACGATCAGCGGCGGGATGAGCTTGATCACTTCCAGGTGGTCGCCGGAGACCTGGGTGAGGATGCGGTGCCGTTGCAGCAGCGGTACGACGACCATCTGGGCGAACAGTCCCTTGCGGGCGGCCTGGAGCATGGTCCAGCGGCCGCGCAGCTTCAGCGAGCTGGGCCGGCCGAACTCGATGCCGATCATCAGGCCCCGGCCGCGCACGTCGGCGAGCAGTTCGTAGGTGTCGGTCAGCGCGCCGAGCCGGGCGGTGAGCCGCTCCCCCATGGCACGGGCGTTGGCGACGATCTGGTCGTTCTCCATGACGGAGAGGACGGCGAGACCGGCCGCCATGGCCTGGGCGTTGGCCCCGAAGCTCGCCGAGTGGACCAGCACGCGGTCCATGGACGAGTACACCTTCTTGAAGATCCAGTCCTTGCCGAGGGTGGCTCCGACCGGGACGTATCCGCCGGACAGGGCCTTCGCCACGCACACCAGGTCCGGCTCGACACCCTCCTCGTGCTGATAGGCGTAGAAGTCGCCGGTGCGGCCGAGGCCGGTCTGCACCTCGTCGGCGATGAGCAGCGCCTTGTGCCGGTGGAGCAGTTCCTGGGCGGCGCGCAGGTATCCGGACGGGGCCTCGTGGACGCCCTTGCCCTGGATGGGCTCGACGATCAGCGCGGCGACGTCGCCCTTGCGCAGCTCCCGCGCCAGGGCGTCGAGATCGCCGAGGGGGACGGCCGTGTCGGGGAGCAGCGGGGCGAAGCCGTCACGGAAGCCGTTCTCGCCGTTGACCGACAGGGAGCCGGTGGTCAGGCCGTGGAAGGCGTGGTCGCAGTAGAGGACGCGGGGTCTGCCGGTGGCGAAACGGGCGAACTTCAGGGCCGTCTCGACCGCCTCCGTGCCGCTGTTGCCGAAGAACACCCGGTCCAGGTGCGGGCTGTGGGCGAGCAGCCGCTCGGCGAGCAGTCCGGGCAGCGGCTGGCAGTCGAAGCGGGTGAGGTCGGCCAGCCGGGCGTCCAGGACGTCGTGCAGGGCCTTTTGGACGACGGGGTGGTGACGGCCCAGCCCCATCACCCCGAACCCGGCGAGCATGTCCAGGTAGTCGTTGCCGTCCGCGTCCCAGAAGTGGGCGCCCTCGGCCCGCTCGTAGACCTTGTCGAAGCCGATGGTGTGCAGCATGCGCGGGAGCTGGTGGTTCAGGTACTTGGCATGCAGCTCGTAGCGCTCGCCGCCACGCTCGGCGAGCAGCGCACCGAGGTCGAACTCCGTACTCATTGCCTCTCCTTGTCGACACCCTCGGCATCAGCGCCCCGCAGGGGCGCGGGGCGCATCGATCTGCGGCTGCCGCCGCGGGGCGCGACCGGCCCGGGCGGCGCCGTACCCGCCGAACCGCCCCCCGCGGCACCCCCTTCGGCGCCCCCGGCCCCCCGCCCCGCGAGGCTCGCCCCGATCCGCCCCGCGATCTCCACCGGTGTCAGCCCGATGTCGGCCAGCACCTCCCCCCGCTTGGCGTGTGCCAGGAACTGCTCGGGAATCCCGAACCGCCGTACCGGCACGTCCACTTCGGCGTCGCCGAGCGCGAGCGCCACGGCCGCGCCGACGCCGGCCGCCCGGCTGTTGTCCTCGACGACGGCCACCAGCTCGTGCCCGGCGGCCAGTACGGGCAGCGCCGGGTCCACGGGCTTGACCCAACGGGGGTCCACGACCGTGCAGTCGATGCCCCGGGCGGACAGCAGCTCCGCGGTCTGGAGGCAGACCGGCGCCATCACCCCGACCGCGACCAGCAGCACCTGCGCGTCCGTGTCACGGCGGAGCACGTCGATCCCGCCGACCCGGTCGACCGCCGGGATCCGCGGCCCCACCGACTCCTTCGGGAAGCGGACCAGCGTCGGCGCGTCGTCGACGGCGACCGCCTCGCGCAGCTGGAGCCGCAGCTGCTCGGCGTCGCGCGGTGCGGCGATCCGGAGGCCGGGCACCACCTGGAGGACCGACAGGTCCCACATGCCGTTGTGGGACGCGCCGTCGACGCCGGTCACACCGGCCCGGTCCAGGACGAACGTCACCCCGCAGCGGTGCAGCGCCACGTCCATCAGCAGCTGGTCGAAGGCGCGGTTGAGGAAGGTGGCGTAGACGGCGACCACCGGGTGCAGCCCGCCCGTCGCCAGCCCGGCCGCGGAGACCGCCGCGTGCTGCTCGGCGATGCCGACGTCCCAGACCCGGTCGGGGAAGCGCTCGGCGAACCGGCCGAGGCCGACCGGGTGCAGCATGGCCGCGGTGATGGCGACGACGTCGTCCCGTTCCTCGCCGATCCGGACGATCTCGTCCCCGAAGACCGAGGTCCAGGAGGGCCCGCCCGACGGCGCGAGCGGCTCGCAGGTGAGCGGGTCCATCACGCCGACGGTGTGGAAGCGGTCCTCCTCGTGGGCGAGCGCGGGCTCGTAACCGCGCCCCTTCTCGGTCAGGCAGTGCACGAGCACCGGCCCGTGGAAGCGTTTGGCGCGCCGCAGCGCCGACTCGACCGCCTTGATGTCGTGGCCGTCGATCGGGCCGACGTACTTGAGGCCGAGGTCCTCGAACATGCCCTGCGGGGCGAAGGCGTCCTTGAAGCCCTTCTTGGCGCCGTGCAGGGACTCGTAGACGGTGTTGCCGACGATCGGGGTGCGCAGGAGCACGTCCTTGCCCCAGGCCAGCACCTTCTCGTAGCCGTCGGTGGTGCGCAGGGTGGCGAGGTGGTTGGCGAGCCCGCCGATGGTGGGCGCGTACGAGCGCTCGTTGTCGTTGACGACGATGATCAGCGGCCGGTCCTTGGCGGCGGCGATGTTGTTCAGCGCCTCCCAGGCCATCCCGCCGGTCAGCGCCCCGTCGCCGATCACGGCGACGACGTGTCCCTTCTCCCCCTGCACCTGGCGGGCCTTGGCGAGACCGTCGGCCCAGCCGAGCGCGGTGGAGGCGTGGCTGTTCTCGATGACGTCGTGCTCGGACTCCTCACGCGAGGGGTACCCGGACAGGCCTCCCTTGCCGCGCAGCTTGGAGAAGTCCTGACGGCCTGTCAGCAGCTTGTGCACATAGCTCTGGTGGCCGGTGTCCCAGAGGATGCGGTCGACCGGGGACTCGAAGACCCGGTGCAGTGCCACGGTCAGCTCGACGACCCCCAGGTTGGGCCCGAGGTGGCCGCCGGTCCTGGCGACCGCGTGCACCAGGAACTCGCGTATTTCTTCGGACAGTTCACCGAGTTCCGCCTCGGACAGCGCCTTCAGGTCGCGTGGTCCCCGGATCTTCTCCAGAATCGGCACGCTCGGCCCCCTCTCGGTCCGTGCTGATCAGCTCACGGTGACGGCGGGTGCTCCGGACCCGGCGCCGTCCTTCTCCATCTGCTCGGCGATCTTCATCGCCTCCTCGATGAGGGTCTCCACGATCCTCGACTCCGGCACGGTCTTGACGACCTCGCCCCTGACGAAGATCTGCCCCTTGCCGTTGCCGGAGGCGACCCCGAGGTCGGCCTCCCGCGCCTCGCCGGGGCCGTTGACCACGCAGCCCATGACGGCGACGCGGAGCGGTACCTCCATGCCCTCCAGGCCGGCCGTCACCTCGTCCGCCAGCTTGTAGACGTCGACCTGGGCGCGGCCGCAGGACGGGCAGGAGACGATCTCCAGGCGCCGCTGCCGCAGGTTCAGCGACTCCAGGATCTGGATGCCGACCTTGACCTCCTCGGCGGGCGGCGCGCTCAGCGAGACGCGGATCGTGTCGCCGATGCCCTCGCTCAGCAGGGCGCCGAACGCCACCGCCGACTTGACGGTGCCCTGGAAGGCCGGGCCCGCCTCGGTGACGCCGAGGTGCAGCGGGTAGTCGCAGCGGGCGGCGAGCTGCCGGTACGCCTCGATCATCACGACCGGGTCGTTGTGCTTGACGGAGATCTTGAGGTCCCGGAAGCCGTGCTCCTCGAAGAGCGAGGCCTCCCACAGGGCGCTCTCCACGAGCGCCTCCGGGGTCGCCCTGCCGTGCTTCTCCAGCAGACGCCGGTCCAGCGAACCGGCGTTGACCCCGATCCGGACGGGCGTGCCGTGGTCCTTGGCGGCGCGCGCGATCTCCCGCACCTGGTCGTCGAACTTCTTGATGTTGCCGGGGTTCACGCGCACCGCCGCGCACCCGGCCTCGATCGCGGCGAACACGTACTTCGGCTGGAAGTGGATGTCCGCGATCACCGGGATCTGCGACTTCGCCGCGATGGTCGCCAGGGCGTCCGCGTCGTCCTGCGTGGGGCAGGCGACGCGGACGATCTGGCAGCCGGACGCGGTGAGTTCGGCGATCTGCTGGAGGGTGGCGCCGATGTCCGAGGTGCGGGTGGTGGTCATCGACTGCACCGACACCGGGGCTCCGCCGCCGACCGCGACCGGCCCGACCTGGATCCGCCGGGACACCCGGCGTTCGGCGACCGGCCGGGCCGGGACCTCGGGGAGGCCCAGGGGGATGGCGGTCACCGGGTCACTCCCGGTTCCCGGAGACAGTCTCGCGCATCGCGCGCAGCGACTCCTTCAGGGACCCCATGGTGGCGAGGACGGCGGTGGGCTCGTAGCCGCAGTGCGCCATGCAGTTGGCGCAGCGCGGGTCCTTGCCCCGGCCGTACTTGTCCCAGTCGGTCTTCTCGATGAGTTCGCGGTACGTCGGCACGTACCCGTCGCTCATCAGGTAGCAGGGGCGCTGCCAGCCGAAGAGCGAGTAGTTCGGGATCGCCCAGGCGGTGCACGGGAAGTCGACCTTGCCCTCCAGGAAGTCCAGGAAGAGCGGGGAGTGGTTGAGCCGCCACTTCTTCCGGTTGCCGCCGGAGAAGGCCTTCTTGAACAGCTCCCTGGTCTGCTCCACGCCCAGGAAGTGCTCCTGGTCGGGGGCCTTCTCGTAGGCGTAGGCGGGCGAGATCATCATCTCGTCGACCTTGAGGTCGTCGTTGAGGAAGTTGAGCACCTCGACGATGGTCTGCGGGGTGTCGGTGTTGAAGAAGGTGGAGTTGGTGGTCACCCGGAAGCCGCGGTGCTTGGCCTCCTTGATGGCCGCCACCGCCTCGTCGAACACGCCCTCTTTCGCGACCGACTCGTCGTGCCGCTCGCGCAGCCCGTCGATGTGCACCGCGAAGGCGAAGTAGGGCGAGGGCGTGAACCTGTCCATCTTCTTGCGCAGCAGCATGGCGTTGGTGCACAGGAACACGTACTTGCGCTTCGCCACCAACTGGCGCACGATCTCGTCGATCTGAGGGTGCATCAGGGGCTCGCCGCCCGCGATGGACACCATCGGCGCACCGGACTCCAGCACCGCCCCGACGGCCTGCGCGACCGGCATGCGCTGCTTGAGCACGCCCGCCGGATGCTGGATCTTGCCGCAGCCCTCGCACTTCAGGTTGCACGCGAAGAGCGGTTCCAGCTCCACGATCAGCGGGAACTTGTCCCGCTTGCGGAGCTTCTGTTCAGCCAAGTAAGTAGCGACCTTGATCGACTGGCGCAGCGGCATGGCCATCTGGGCTCACCTCCGAGGGAGCAGCAAAGAACGGTGCCATTCGAAGAAAGCTGGGAGAACGGATCGAAGAACGCGGAAAGCCGATATTCCACCGCGCACCGTGCCGATCCGGACGAGTTCATGTTCAGGAGCGTCCACGACCACCCGTACGGCCGCAACCGGGCGTTCGCCCGTGCGCACGGCGCTCAGCAGGGTGGCCGCCGACTCCATGTCGACCGCGATCGCGCCGGTCGCGAGCAGGTCCGACCGCTCGTGGCCGCGGACGACGTGATCGGAGCCGGTGAGGGGGCCGGTGTGGACGGTGCGTCCGGGCACCGTCCGCGCGAGCTCCTTCACCAGCAGTTCGGTGCCGACGCAGGGGACGCTGCCGCGCGGGTCCCGGGTCTCCTCGGCGACGACCAGGTCGCCGGGGTGCATGCCGGGCGCGAGTCCCGCGCAGAAGCCCGTGGCCAGCACGGCGGCACCGGCGAGCGCGGGATCGGCCAGGAGCCGGGTGACGGACCGTTCCGCCGCCCTGGGGCCCATGCCGGTGCGCACCACGGTGACCGGCCCGTCCGCGCCTCCGCGTTCGCCCGCGCGCAGGGCGAGGTGCTCGATGCCGAGCGCGCAGGCGATCAGCAGCGGGGCGGGGGCGGGCGTGGTGCTCATCAGCTCCCCTCTGCCTCGGGGGTGGGCTCGCCGTGGACGTAGCGGCCGAGCGCGGTGAGCGGGAAGACCTGCCGGTAGAGGTGGTAGTTGATGGAGAAGTCCCAGGGGAAGCCGGTGCCGGTGAAGTACGGCTCGTCCCAGGAGCCGTCCTCCCGCTGGGTCTCGGCGAGCCAGCGCACGCCCCGCTCGACCGGCTTGGCGTCCTTCTCGCCGGCCGCGAGCAGCGCCATCAGCGCCCACGCGGTCTGGGAGGCGGTGGAGGCGCCGCGCCCGCTCCACTCGCCGACGTGCTTGTAGGAGCGCAGGTTCTCGCCCCAGCCGCCGTCGTCGTTCTGGGCGTTCTCCAGCCAGGTCACCGCGCGCCGGATCGCCGGGTGCGCGGCGGGCAGCCCGGCGGCGGTCAGGGCGGGCACCACGGAGCCGGTGCCGTAGACGTAGTTGACGCCCCAGCGGCCGAACCACGAGCCGTCCGGCTCCTGTTCGGCCAGCAGCCACTCGATGCCGCGCCGGGTGCGCGGGTCGTGGGCCAGTCCCTCGAAGGCGAGCATCTCCACGACGTGCGCGGTGACGTCGGCCGAGGGCGGGTCGATCACCTCGCCGAAGTCGCAGAACGGCATCCGGTTGGGGAAGGGGCTGGTGTTGTCGACGTCGAAGGCGCCCCAGGCCCCGTTCTTGGACTGCATGCCGAGGTTCCAGCGGACCCCGCGCCCGATGGCCTTCTCCATGCGCTCGGGGTCGTGGTGTCTGACCCGGCGCAGCGCGAGGACGACCTCGGCGGTGTCGTCGATGTCGGGGTAGTTGTCGTTGTGGAACTCGAACGCCCAGCCGCCCGGCGGGAGCTGGGGGCGTTTGACGGACCAGTCGCCGGGCCGCACGATCTGCTCACCGAGCATCCAGTCGGCGGCCTTGACCAGTTGGGGGTGGTCGGCCGGCACCCCGGCGTCGGCGAGCGCGATGGTGGCCAGGCAGGTGTCCCAGACCGGGGACTGGCAGGCCTCGATCATCCGGGCGCCGTCCTCGCGCCAGACGGCGTAACGATCCAGCGACTCCAGCCCGGCGCGCATCACGGGGTGTTCGAGGTCGTAGCCGAGCAGGTGCAGGGCGATCACCGAGTACACGGCCGGGGGCTGGATGCCGCCCCAGGCGCCGTCGTTCTCCTGCCGCTCGACGATCCAGCGGGCGGCGGAGTTCAGGGCCGAGCCGCGCAGCCGGCGCACGGCGACCTTGCGGTAGCCGCGGACGACCTTGTCGAGCCGCTGGAACAGGCCCTCCCAGCTGATCGCCGGGGCCAGGGGCCTGGGCGGGTTGGGGTCGGCCGGGTCGGTGTGCAGTTCGTCCAGCGGGAAGGGCGCGGGGCGCACCGGGCGCTTGGCCGAGACGACGGTGAGCGGCACGATGGTCTGCCGGGCCCACTGGCCGAAGTTGTAGATGCTGAGCGGGAACCACTTGGGGAAGTAGAGGAGTTCCGGCGGGAGTTCGGGCAGGTCCTCCCATTTCCACCAGCCGAACAGGGCCAGCCAGATGCGGGTGAACACCCGGGAGGCGGCGATCCCGCCGCGCTCGCGGATCCAGGCCGACGCCTTCGCCATGTGCGGCGCGCCGGGCTCGTCGCCGGCCAGCCGCAGGGCGACGTACGCCTCGATGGTGGTGGAGAGTTCACCAGGGCCGCCGTAGAACGTGGCCCAGGTGCCGTCCTCGCGTTGCTCGCCCCGGATGAACAGGGCGGCGGCGGTCGTGGTCGACTCGTCTCGGATGCCCAGGAACTGACGGAGCAGCAGATCCTCGGCGTCCATGGTGACGTTGGTCTCCAGGTCGCCCTTCCACCAGCCCTGCGCGTCCTGGAGGGCGAGCAGCTGGTCGGTGGCGCGCCGCACGGCGCGTTCGGCGGCTTCTTGTACCCCGGCCGCCACGGGGGTGGTGTCGGTGTCGCTGGCCGAGGCAGCGCGGGGCGGAACTGTGGCCCCGGTGCTTCCGTCGGTCGTCGCTGTCATGGCTTCCCCTTCGTGCAGTCGTACGAAATCGTTCTGCTGTGGGTCCGCCGTCGGCCGGTGCTGGCTGCGCGCTCGCACCGGCCGGCGACTACGCGAGGGCTATTCGACCGATAGTGATCATCTCTTTCGTACGACGACGAAGTCGGCCAGCGCCGCGAACCGGTCCCGTACCCGGTCGGGCATGTCCACGGCGTGCAGGGCCTCGATGGCGATGGTGTGCTGACGACGCGCCTCTTCGGCGGTCCACTCGCGGCCGCCGGCCTCCTCGATGAGGGCGGCGCGGGCGGCGAACTCCTCCTCGGAGAAGTTCTCGAAGTCGCTGCTCTTGGCGTCGGCGGCGAGGATCTCGCCGAGCCGCTCGGAGGCGGAGCCGCCCGCCGCGAGCGCGGCGACCACCGGCAGGGACTTCTTGCGCTGGCGCAGGTCGCTCCAGGTCTGCTTGCCGGTGGAGTCCGGGTCGCCCCAGATGCCGAGCAGGTCGTCGACGGCCTGGAAGGCGAGGCCCAGGTGGTAGCCGTACCTCTCCAGGGTGTCGGCGGTGCGGTCGTCGGCGCCGCCGAGCACCGCGCCGATGGAGCTGGAGGCGGCGAGCAGGGCACCGGTCTTGTTGCCCTCCATCTCCAGGCACTCCTCGACGCTGACGCGGTCGCGGTGCTCGTAGGAGATGTCCTGCGCCTGGCCGTCGATGAGGGCGCGGGTGGCGGTGGTGATCCGGCGGGTGGCGCGGCCGGCCTCGACGGTGCCCAGCTCCAGCAGGATCTCGTTGGCGAGGGCGAACAGGGCGTCGCCGACCAGGATGGCCTGGGCGGGGCCGTGCACCTTCCAGACGGTGTCGCGGTGGCGGCGCTGCTCGTCGCCGTCCATCAGGTCGTCGTGCAGCAGCGAGAAGTTGTGGACGAGTTCGACGGCGACGGCGCCGGGGATGCCGACCTCGGGGGCGGCTCCGGTGACCTCGGCGGACAGGACCGCGAGCGCGGGGCGCACGGCCTTGCCGCCGTCGCCGTCGGCGGGGTTGCCCTCCGCGTCGATCCAGCCGAAGTGGTAGGCGGCCACGGTGTCCATGGGAGATGCCAGACGGTCCACGGCCGCGCGCAGAACCGGTGTGGCAAGGGTCCGGCCGCGCTCCAGGAGCGCGGTCACGTCCACCGCGTCGGCAGCCGTCTCGGCCGGGGGCACAGTGGGCACAGTTTCTCCTCTTGTTGCGGTACCGGGGGTGCGGGGGCCTGCCGCGTGCTGGTCGAGCGTCACGCCGCCTCCTCGAACTCGAAGAGGTGCCGTGGGCGGGGCCGGCCCAGGGTGCGCAACGCGGCGTCGGCCGCGCTCACTCCGCTGCGGACCGCACTCTCCATGGTCGCGGGCCACCCGGTGGCGGTCCACGCCCCGGCCAGGTAGAGGCCGGGTGACTTGGTGCGGGCGCCGGGCCGCAGCCGCCCGACGCCGGGGGTGGGGGCGAACGTCGCGGTGCGCTCCCGGGTCACGAAGAAGTCCCGCACCCCGGCGCCGCGCGCGCCGGGCAGCAGCCGTTCCAGCTCGGGCAGGTAGCGCTCGCGCAGGTCGGCCACGGGGGTGTCGATCTCGTCCTGGGCCGCCGACTGGGACAGCGCGAGGTACTGGCCCTCGCGCAGCCCGGAGGCGTGGGTGCGGTCGAACACCCACTGGACCGGGGTGCCCAGGGCCGCGAAGAACGGCCGGGCGAGCACCTTGCGGTCGTAGACCACGTGGACGTTGAGGATCGGCGCGGTGCCGATCTCCAGCAGGTTTCCGGGGGCGTCCAGGGCGCCGGCCGGCAGCAGGTCGTACGCCTCGCGCTGGGCCACGGCGAGGACGACGGCGTCCGCGGTGAGCGTCTCGCCGGGAACCTGAACGCTCCAGGCGCCGTTCTCGTTGTGGGAGACGGAGGTGACGCGTGTACGGACCTCGGTACGCACGCCCGCGGAGTCGAGCGCCTTGCGGGCCAGCCGGTCGTGCAGTTCGCCCAGCGGCACATGGGCCCAGCCGATGTCGGCCGCGCCCGGGTCGGACAGCAGACCGGTCTTGAACACCATCGCGGCGAGCCCCAGCGAGGCGTCGCCCGCGACCGCGTTGAGGGTGGCGACCCCGACCAGGTCCCACAGGGCCTCGACGGCACGCGCCGACTGGCCGTGGGCGGCCAGCCAGCTGCCGAAGTCCTGTGCGTCCAGGCCCGGATCGGCGAGGTCGAGCCCCTTGAGCGCGAGCGCGGCACGCCCCACCCCGGCCCGCTCGGCGAGCGAGAGGTGCGGATACGTGGCCAGGCTGCGCCCCAGATGCAGGGGTACGGGCAGCGGGTCGCGGCGGAGCCTGCCCAGGCGCCGCCCCTCGGGCTTGTCGAGGTCGAGCACGGGCACGTCTAGGCGGTCCTGCACCGGTGCCAGCGCCGTGCCCTCGATGCGGTCGAGGAACCAGCGGTAGGCGGTACAGCAACGCAGGTACACGTGCTGGCCGTTGTCCACGGTCAGCTCGCCGCGTTGGAAGGAGAAGGCGAGCCCGCCCAGCCTCGGCCTGCCTTCGAGCAAGGTGACGCGCACGCCCGCGTCGGCGAGCGCCAGCGCGGCCGTGACGCCGGCGAGGCCGCCGCCGATCACGACGGCGGTGCGCCCGGACGGGACGTCGTCCTGCGCCCGCTCGGTGCCCGTGCCGCCGCTCATCGCGTCCCCTCCCCTGCCCGCCCGCGGTGCGTGTGGAACGGACCGCCGCAGGCCGTCGCAGTCAGGGACGCCACGCCATGGCGGAGGGTTGCCTGCCGTTTTTCTCCGGCGGAGTCGCCTTGGCCCACCTTGTCCATCAGGCGCGCCTCCTGACGGTCAGGCGGGAGGTGTGGCGCCGGGTGTCGATCCCGGACAGGCCGCGCATGGCGACGTACGCCTTCTCGCGTCCGGGCAGCGAGACCCGGCCGCGCAGCACCGCCTCCGGTTCGCGCTCGATGCGGTCGAGCAGGCGGCGGTAGATGCCGGCCATGGCGGCGACACAGGCGCCGCTGCGCCGGTCCAGCATGGGCAGCAGCCGGTAGCCCTCGGCGAAGAGGGCGCGGGCCCGCCGGACCTCGAAGTGCACCAGGCCCGCGAAGTCGGAGCCCTCCGGCGGGGTCGGCCCGTGGAAACCGGCCGAGCAGCCGAACTTGGCGAGGTCGTCGGAGGGCAGATAGGTACGGCCGTTCCCGGCGTCCTCGCGGATGTCCCGGAGGATGTTGGTGAGCTGGAGCGCGAGCCCGAGCGTGTCGGCGTACTCCGGCGCGCGCTCGGCGCCACGCGCCCCCGGTTCGGTGCCGAACACGCCGAGCGAGAGCCGGCCGATGGCGCCGGCCACGCAGCGGCAGTAGAGCTTGAGGTCGTCCCAGGTCTCGTAGGTCTCGCCGCGGACGTCCATCAGGACCCCGTCGATCAGCTCGTCCAGACCGCCGAGCGGGATCGGGAAGACCTGGGCGGCGTGCGCGAGGGCGACCGCGACCGGGTCGGTGTCGTCCTCGCCGACCGCGCCCTCCTGGACCCGGGCGAGCAGCGCCCGGGTGTCCTCCAGGCGGGCCGCCTTCACGTCGTCCGCCAGCGCGCCGTCGCCGATGTCGTCGACACGCCGGGAGAAGGCGTAGAGCGCCGACATGGCGCGCCGCTTGGGCGCCGGCAGCAGCCTGATGCCGTACGCGAAGTTCCGTGCCTGCTGTCCGGTGACGGTCTCGCAGTAGCTGTAGGCGGCGAGTACCGGTGCGGACACGTGTGTGGGAGATTCCACGGTCCGGATCACCCCTTTCCTCGCAGAGTCACGCCCACCTCACGCAGCAACCGGCCCTTGCCGGGCTTGGGCGGGCCGGGTAGTACGTCGTATTCGGCGGCGGCGATCGCGTGGACCGCCGCCCTTCCCCCTGCCACGAACCCCGCGAGCAGCAACTTCAACCTGCCGTGGACGCTACCCACCAGGGGGGCGCCTTCATTCAGGAGGTCGCGGGCGCGTTGTGCTTCGTATGCAACCAGCGCGCGCACCGATGCGCCCGCGCTTTTCGCGGCGAGATCCGCTTCCCGGACATGAAAGCGCTTCATGTCCGCGGCGGGCAGATAGATCCGGTCGCGGCCGAGGTCCTCGGTCACGTCCTGGAGGTGTTCGACGATCTGGAGCGCCGTGCAGACCGCGTCGGAGAGGCGGATCCGCTCGGGGGTCGAGGTGCCGGTGACGGCGAGGACCAGGCGGCCGACGGGGTTGGCCGACAGCTCGCAGTAGGCGAGCAGGTCGTCGTAGGTCTCGTAGCGCTTGACCAGCTGGTCCTGGCGGTTGGCGGCGATCAGCCCGAGGAACGGCCCGGGGGTCAGCGCGCGACGGCGGACCGTGGGCTGGAGCCGGCGCAGCAGGGGGTGGCGCGGGGTGGAGTCGAAGACGCGGCGCAGGTCGGCCTCGAAGGCGTCGAGGAGGAGCAGGCGGTCCTCGGCCTCGGCCGGGCCGACCCCGAGGAGCCGGGCGTCGGCGCCGCCGGGGGCGAGGTCGCCGTCGCCGATGTCGTCGACGAGGCGGGCGAAGCCGTACACCGCCATGAGGTCGTCGCGCCAGTCCTTGGGCAGGAAGAACGGGGCCACGGGGAAGTTCTCGTCCGCCGCCTTGTCCAGGGTTCCGCGCTCCGGGTCTCCGGTGGGCGCCGGGGTGGTCGCCGTCACCGTTCGCTGCCCGGGGCGGGGACGGCGCGGCCTGCGTTGAGCTGGGGAGTTTCCGTAGCCATTGCCGTCACATCTCCCGTTCTACACTGCCGACCCAATACACACTATTTCGGACACGCCGCCCAGGAGTCCGCGGGGCGGCCCGGCGGAGGGTGTCGCGCATTATCGCCCCACTTGCCGCTTTCCGGGACCGGTACAGCTTACGTTGTACAACGCATCGAGGTTCGCCGGGGTGTCCCGCAGATCACAACAACACACCGATTGGCGTCAAGATTCCTAAGGCGGGCCGGAGTTGACGTTTCCTTTGCAGACGCCGGGCCCCGCCGGAAAGGTTGCGGCGGGGCCCGGGTCGCGACGGGCTACTTGCCCGTGAACTTCTCGTACTCCTTGAGCACCTCTTCGGTCGGGCCGTCCATGCGCAGCTCGCCGCGCTCCAGCCACAGGACGCGGTCGCAGGTGTCCCGGATCGACTTGTTGTTGTGGCTCACCAGGAAGACCGTGCCCGCGTGCTCGCGCAGCTCGCGGATGCGGTCCTCGGAGCGCCTGCGGAAGGCCGCGTCACCGGTGGCCAGCGCCTCGTCGATCATGAGGACGTCGTGGTCCTTGGCGGCGGCGATGGAGAAGCGCAGCCGGGCCGCCATGCCGGAGGAGTAGGTGCGCATGGGCAGGGTGATGAAGTCGCCCTTGTCGTTGATCCCGGAGAACTCGACGATGCCCTGGTAGCGGTCCTTGATCTGCTCGCGGCTCATGCCCATGGCGAGCCCGCCCAGGATGACGTTCCGCTCGCCCGTGAGGTCGTTCATCAGGGCCGCGTTGACGCCGAGCAGCGAGGGCTGGCCGTGGGTGTAGACCCGGCCCTCCTCGGCGGGCAGCAGGCCGGCGATGGCGCGCAGCAGGGTGGACTTGCCGGAGCCGTTGGAGCCGATCAGGCCGATGGCCTCGCCCCGGTAGGCGACGAAGGAGACCCCGCGGACCGCGTGCACCTTGCGCACGCCCCGGTCCTCGCGGCGCCGGACGATACGGCTGAGGGCCGAGGTCGCGCTGCCCTTGCCGGACTTGGCGCCGTTGACGCGGTAGACGATGTGCACGTCCTCCGCGATGACGGTGGGGACCCGGCCCCCGATGGTCTGCTCAGCCACGGCCGTACCGCTCCTCAGCCTTCCAGAAGTACACGAACCCGCCGGCGAACACGACCACGGCCCAGGACAGGGCGACGGCCCAGACGTGCGGCGGGAGGTTCGAGGCGCCGTAACCGTCGATCAGCGCGAAGCGCATCAGGTCCATGTAGACGGTGGCGGGGTTCATCTGGAGGAGCGTGCGTGCCCACTCCGGGCGGCCCTCCATCATCTTGGTGATCGAGAACATCACGCCGGACATGTACATCCAGGTGCGCAGCACGAACGGCAGCAGCTGGGCGAGGTCCGGGGTCTTGGCGCCCATCCTGGCCACGATCAGGGCCAGGCCGGTGTTGAAGAGGAAGAGCAGGAACAGGATCGGCAGGACCAGCACCCAGGACAGCCCCGGGCGGCTGCCGAAGCCGACCACCACCGCGACCATGACGATCATCGAGAACAGCAGCTGCTGGAGCTGCTGGAGCGCGAAGGAGATCGGCAGCGAGGCGCGCGGGAAGTGCAGCGCGCGCACCAGTCCGAGGTTGCCGGAGATCGCGCGCACGCCCGTCATGATCGAGCTCTGCGTGAAGGTGAAGGTGAACACCCCGGTGACCAGGAACGGGATGTAGACGTCCTGGGACATGCCGCGGCTGGCGTGCAGGATGACACCGAAGATGAAGTAGTACACCGCCGCGTTCAGCAGCGGGGTGGCCACCTGCCAGAGCTGGCCGAGCTTGGCCTGGCTGTACTGGGCCGTGAGCTTCGCCTGGGAGAAGGTCAGGATGAAGTGGCGCCGTCCCCAGAGCTGGCGTACGTACTCGACGAGCGAGGGGCGGGCGCCGCTCACCGCGAGCCCGTGCCTGGCGGCCAGCTGCGCGGCCGTGAGGCCCTCGTCGGGCGACGGCACCGCGGTCACCGCGATCCCGCCGTCATGCGTTGTCTCACTCAAGGGTGGAGGCCTTCGTCTTCAGGTTCGTCTTACGTTCGTCTTACAGAATTGTGCTACCGGGGTCGGCGGGTGTCCGCACGCGGACGCGTTCCCGGGGGCCGGGCGCGCGGCACCGCGCGTCCCGGCTCCTTCGAGCTTGTCAGATCACCGGGGGCCGGCCCAGTCGGGTCAGCCTCCAGACGGTCCGCCAGCGCATGGGCCGGCGGGGTCCGCACGGGGTGGCCCAGCCCTCCCGGAACCCGGCGAACCAGGCCCGCAGCGCCGGGCGGGAGGGGCGGCGCACCAGGGTGAGCAGCATCCACACGCCGAGGTACAGCGGGACCAGCGGGGCGGGCAGGTTGCGGCGGGCGAGCCAGACCCGGTTGCGGGCGACCATCCGGTGGTAGACCGCGTGCCGGGAGGGGGCGGTCGTGGGGTGGAACAGCACCATGTCCGACCGGTAGTCGATCATCCAGCCGGCGTCCAGGGCCCGCCAGGCCAGGTCGGTCTCCTCGTGGGCGTAGAAGAACTCGTCCGGCAGACCGCCGACCTCGGCGAAGACCTGGGTGCGGACGGCGTTGGCGCCGCCCAGGAAGGTGGTGACCCGGGAGGAGCGCATCGGGTCGGCGGCCCGCAGCCTGGGCACGTGCCGGCGCTGGGTCTCACCGCTCTCCGGGTCGGCGATGCGGAAGCTGATGATGCCGAGCTTCGGGTCGGCGGTGAACGCCCGGCGGCACAGCTCGGCGGTGTCGTGCTCGGCGAGCAGGCCGTCGTCGTCCAGGAAGAGCAATATGTCGACGTCCCGGCCGCTCGGGCCGAAGGCCTCCATACCGACGTTGCGGCCGCCGGGGATGCCCAGGTTCTCGGGCAGCTCTATGGTCCGCACGCCCGTGGGGACGTCCGGGACGGGCGAGCCGTTGCCGACGACGACCACCTCGACCCGCTCGCCGTCCTGCTTGGCGACCGAGTCGAGCAGGGCGCGCAGCTCGTCGGGGCGGTTGCCCATGGTGATGACGACCGCGCCGACCTTCAGCCCGGCGCTCACCGCAGCCTGCTCGAGGCGAGGACGGAGACCAGGTGCAGCAGGGTCTGCAGCAGGGCGATGCCGGCCAGCACGGCGGTGGCGAGCCGGGTCCAGAAGAGGTCGCCGTGGAAGTGGTCGGCGACGGCGAGGGCCAGGATCAGCAGCGAGGCCTCGATGCCGAGGATCAGCCGGTGGAACTTGAAGGCGGCGGCGGCCCGGCGGGCCAGCGCCATCCCGGAGGAGCGCATCTCGGCGGCGGCCTCCTTGACCACGGGCAGGCCGGCCTGGTGGCGGGCCACGCCGACCAGGTCGGTCTCGGCCTTGATCAGGATCGCGCCGAGCGCGGCCAGCGTGCCGAGGAACGCCCACAGCCAGTCGATACGGCCGCTGCCGAACAGGTCGGCGGCGCGCAGCCCGAGCCCGACCAGCACGGCCGCGTCGGTCAGGTACGCGCCCACCCGGTCGAGGTAGACACCGCCCAGCGAGTACTGCTGCTTCCAGCGCGCGACCTCGCCGTCGACGCAGTCCAGCAGCAGGTACATCTGGACGCACACCACGCCGAGCACGGCGCCCCAGACGCCCGGCACCAGCAGCGCCGGGCACGCGAGGACGCCGAAGACGGTCATCAGGTACGTGAGCTGGTTGGGCGTGACCCTGGTGTTCACCAGGTAGCGGTCGACCCGCAGGGACACCTCACGCATGTAGAGGCGCCCCATCCAGTGCTCACCGCTGCGCCGGTCCTTGACCCCCACGGGGTGCACGACCGGACGGAGTTCAGCTACCGATGGCCTTGACATAGTCGACGTAGAAGTCCTTGATCTGGTGGGTCTTGAGGTCGAGGTGTTCGAGGATGGTGTAGCGGCCGGGACGGGTCTCCGGAGCGAACTCCACGACCCTGACGAACTCGTCCACGGTGAAGCCGATCTCCTCCGGCAGCACCGGCAGTCCGTGCCGGCGCAGCACATCCGCCATGAACGCCGACTCCTCGTGGGCTCCGCGCAGGTACATCGCGAAGGCCGCGCCGAGTCCGCACTGCTCGCCATGGCTGGCGGCACGCCTCGGGAACAGCAGGTCGAAGGCGTGGTTGATCTCGTGACAGGCGCCGGAGGACGGGCGGGAGTCGCCCGACACCGACATGGCGATACCGCTGAGCACCAGCGCCTCGGCGAGCACCTGGAGGAAGTCGTTCCCCCCTATGCCGCCGGGGTGGCGCAGTACCGCCTCGCCGGCCTGGCGGGCCATGGCGGCCGCCAGACCGTCGATCTTCTCGCCGGTGACGCGGTGGGACAGCTCCCAGTCCGCGATCGCCGAGATGTTGGAGACGGCGTCCCCGATGCCGGAGCGCACGAAGCGCGCCGGGGCCTCGCGGATGACGTCGAGGTCGATGACGACCGCGATCGGGTTCGGCACGCCGTAGGAGCCGCGGCCCGCGTCGTTGTCGAGGGTGGCGACCGGCGAGCACAGGCCGTCGTGCGCGAGGTTGGTCGGCACGGCGACCAGCGGCAGGCCGACCCGCGCCGCGGCGAACTTGGCGCAGTCGATGATCTTGCCGCCGCCGAGGCCGACGACCGCGTCGTAGCGGCCGGCCTTGATCTCGCCGGCCAGCCGGATCGCGTCGTCGAGGGTGCCGCCGCCGACCTCGTACCAGGTGGCGCCGGGCAGGCTCGGCGAGACGCGCTCGCGCAGCCTGGCCCCGGAGCCGCCGCTGACGGCGACGGCGAGCCGGCCGGAGTGCGAGATACGCTCGTCGGCGAGCACGCCCGCGAGGTCGTCGAGGGCACCCGGGCGGATGTCCACGACGACCGGCGAGGGGATCAGCCGGGTCAGTACTGGCACGCGATCTCCCGTCCCCTGGCGAGATCGTCGTGGTTGTCGATCTCGACCCACCGGACGTCACCGATCGGCGCCACGTCGATCCGGAAACCGCGGTTGACCAGCTCCTGGTAGCCGTGCTCGTAGAACTGCTGCGGGTCGGTCTCCCAGACCGTCTTCAGCGCGTCGGCGAGCTCGGGGGCCGCGTCGCCCTCGATGAGGGTGACGCCGATGTACTCGCCGGTCGCCTCGGCCGGGTCCATCAGCTTGGTGATCTTCGTCATGCCCTTGCCGTCGCCGACGACGACCTTCATCTCCTCGTCCGCGAGGGACTTCACGGTGTCGAGGGCGAGGATGATCTTCTTGCCGTCGCCGCGGGCGGCGAGCAGCGTCTTCTCGACGGAGACCGGGTGCACGGTGTCGCCGTTGGCGAGGATCACGCCGTCCTTGAGGGCGTCACGGCCGCACCACAGGGAGTAGGCGTTGTTCCACTCCTCGGCCTTGTCGTTGTCGATGAGGGTGAGCTTGAGGCCGTACTTGGCCTCCAGGGCCGCCTTGCGCTCGTAGACGGCCTCCTTGCGGTAGCCGACGATGATCGCGACCTCGGTCAGGCCGATCTCGGCGAAGTTGCCGAGGGTCAGGTCGAGAACGGTGATCGAGTCCTCTATCCCGGCGGGCCCCACCGGCACCAGCGCCTTGGGCAGGCTGTCGGTGTAGGGGCGCAGACGCCGTCCGGCGCCGGCCGCCAGCACGAGGCCGATCATGCGGGTTCTCCTTCGTCGTGTACGGCGGGCGCCCCTGCGGACACCCAGAAGCGGATGCTCTCGAGGAGCACCAGCACGGCCACGGCCACGGCGAGGACCGTGAGCGCGACCTCGAACTGCGCGGCGGTGAGCAGCGTGGCCAGGACGGTGACGAGCAGCGTCCGTCCCTCCTGCCCCCCGATGGCGCGTACCAGCCAGGCCGGCGGCGCCCCGGCGTCGCCGCGGATGCGGTACACCGTGTCGTAGTGATGGTAGGCGACGGCGGCCACCAGGCCGAAAGCCGCCGGAAGGGCTCCGTTCACCCCGGCTTTGCCCGCGAGGACGAGGACGGTGCCGTACTCGGCGGCCCGGAACAGGGGCGGGACCAGCCAGTCGAGGGGGCCCTTGAGCGGCTTCACGACCGCTTCGGAGGAGATCAGGACGTAGACGACGGCGGCGCCGACGAGCGCGGGACCCGGTCCGTCGAGCACGGCCGCCAGCAGCAGGAGAACGGCGCCGGCGGCCGCCCACAGGACCGCCGGGCCCTTGCTCGCACGGCGCAGGACGCGGGCGCCCAGCCCGGCCAGCGGGCCGTTGTCGGCCAGGTCGGCGAGCGCCTTCGCGGCCCGGTCGGTGCGCTTCGCCCTCCGCGTCAGCGAGCGCAGCACCCGTCCGGCCGTGGTGTAGGCGGCGGCGAAGGCGCAGCCGGCCAGCAGCACGTAGAAGGTGACGCGCGGGGTGGTGGCCGCCGTGAGGACGGCTATGAGCGCCCATCGTTCGCCGATGGGCAGGACTATCATCCGGCGCACCCAGACCGTCCAGCCCACGCTGTCGAGCCGGTCGGAGAGCGCGGCGGTGGGGCTGGTGTTGGCGGTGGCGTCGTGGTTGGCCTCGTTGAAGGAGAAGTCGACCACGTGCCGGCAGGTCTGGAGGATCATCGCGCCGAGCGCCAGGGCCCACACGTCGTCGCCGCCGCGGGCGGCACCGAGGGCGAGGCCGGCGTAGTAGGCGTACTCCTTGGCCCGGTCGAAGGTGGCGTCCAGCCAGGCGCCGAGCGTGGAGTACTGGAGCGAGTAGCGGGCGAGCTGGCCGTCGGTGCAGTCCAGCACGAAGGACGCGATGAGCAGCACGCCCGCGGCGACGAACCCGTGGCGGGTGCCGGTGGCCGCGCAGCCCGCCGCGATCAGGGCGGTGAGCAGGGAGGCGGTGGTGACCTGGTTGGGGGTCAGTCCGCGCCGGGCGCACCAGCGGGCGATGTATCGGGAGTAGGGGCTGATGAAGTAGGTGGTGAAGAACCCGTCGCGGGACTTCACGGCCGACTTCAGGCGTACGGCCTCGTCGTCGACGGCGGCGACGGCCTGCCGTGCCTCGTTGCGGGCCTGCGGGTCGGTGGGGACGGCGGCGACCAGGCTGCCCAGCTCGGGGCGGTGGACGTCGGCGTCCAGGGCGGTGACGAGGCCGTCGACCGCGAGGTCGGTGGTGCCGCCGCCGGCGGCGGTCTCCCGGGCCAGCGCCCGGCTCAGGGCCTGGCGGCCCTCCGGCTGGGCGGTGACGCCGCCGGGGATCGCGGCGAGCGGGAAGCGCGGGTCGGTGAGGCCGAGGCGCAGGGCGTGCACATGGCCGACGAAGCGGGCGTCGACGACCGCCACCCGCCGGTCGGCGGGCAGGGCCGCGAGGAGGGCCTCGGTGCCGGCGGCGTCGGCGGCCGGACGCACCTCGAAGCCGAGCGCCCGCAGATCGCTCTCCAGTGACGATCCGGGGACCGGCTGACCGGTGACGATGGCGGTCGACAACCGAACTCACTCCCTGGGTGCGGCGCGCGGGCGCCGGTCTACTGCATGGTGGGGCGCCGTGTGCCTGATGGGCCCCCGGGCGGCATTCGGCAGAGGTTATCGGATGGTGAGGAAAGCTTGTTCACCGGCCGTTCACGGCACGGTCGACCCGCCCTGCCCCTTCCTTTGCCGAGATCATCATCCGCGATCCGGGCCCCGACCCACAAACCGCGCACGCAGACCGGGCATTGGGGACACGACGGGGGAGGCCGGGATGCCCGGCCGTGCGCGCCGGGTGACTGAGGGTGCCCTGACCTGGCATTCGTTTCCGCAGGTCAGAGCAGATGACAACGGTGTTCAGTGCCGCGTTGCCGGATACCCCCCACCCGTAGTTCACTGTGATCCCGGGCGGAACACGAGGAGGCGTCTCTCATGGGGGCTGGGCACGACCACGGCCATGGGCACACCCACGCGCCGCCGACCGGTACGGCCGCGGCCGCGTACCGCGGGCGGCTGCGGGTGGCGCTCGCCATCACCGTCGGGGTGATGGTGGTCGAGATCGTCGGCGGTCTGCTGGCGGACTCCCTCGCGCTGATCGCGGACGCGGCCCACATGGCGACCGACGCGCTGGGCCTCGGCATGGCCCTGCTCGCGATCCACTTCGCCAACCGCCCGCCGAGCACCAACCGCACCTTCGGCTACGCCCGCGCGGAGATCCTCGCGGCGCTGGCCAACTGTCTGCTGCTGCTGGTGGTCGGCGGCTATGTGCTGTACGAGGCGGTCCAGCGGTTCCTGACGCCCGCGGACACCGAGGCCGGCCTGATGATCGTGTTCGGTCTGATCGGCCTGGTCGCCAACATGATCTCGCTCACGCTGCTGGTGCGCGGCCAGCGGGAGAGCCTGAACGTGCGCGGTGCCTTCCTGGAGGTGGCGGCCGACGCGCTGGGCTCGCTGGCGGTGCTGATCTCGGCCACCGTGATCCTCACCACGGGCTGGCAGGCGGCCGACCCGGTCGCCTCGCTGGTGATCGGCCTGATGATCGTGCCGCGCACGCTGAAGCTGCTGCGCGAGACGCTGGACGTCCTGCTGGAGTCGGCGCCCAAGGACGTCGACATGGCGGAGGTGCGGTCGCACATCCTGGCGCTGGACGGCGTGCAGGACGTGCACGACCTGCACGCCTGGACGATCACCTCGGGGATGCCGGTGCTCTCGGCCCACGTGGTGGTCCGCTCGGACGTGCTGAGCGCCATCGGCCACGAGAAGATGCTGCACGAGCTGCAGGGCTGCCTGGGCCACCACTTCGACGTGGAGCACTGCACCTTCCAGCTGGAGCCGAGCGGCCACGCCGAGCACGAGGCCCGGCTCTGCCACTGACGGCACGTGGGTCCTGGTGTTCGAGACCCCCTCCCGTCAGGGGTACCCGTTCGTGGCTCCGGGGTTCTCGTTCGTACCCTTGGGGCACGATCAACCACCGGGTCCCCCTTCCGGCGTGCCCGCATCGGGAAGTGCCGGAAGTGTCGGTTTCGTACGGCAGACTTGGGGTGCCAAGACCGAGGCGAAGGATGGGTATGCCGATCACACCTGCCACCGCGACGCACAGGACGTCGGACGGCACCGCGGACGCGATTTTGCTCGAACTCGTCGACGAGAAGGGTGTGACCATCGGCACCGCGGAGAAGCTGGCCGCGCACCAGCCGCCCGGGCAGCTGCACCGGGCGTTCTCCGTCTTCCTCTTCGACGAGCACGGCAGGCTGCTGCTCCAGCAGCGGGCGCTGGGCAAGTACCACTCCCCCGGTGTGTGGTCCAACACCTGCTGCGGCCACCCCTACCCCGGCGAGGCCCCCTTCGCGGCGGCGGCCCGCCGGACGTTCGAGGAGCTGGGGGTCTCGCCGTCGCTGCTCGCCGAGGCGGGCACGGTGCGCTACAACCACCCCGACCCGGCCTCGGGCCTGGTGGAGCAGGAGTTCAACCACCTGTTCGTCGGGATGGTGCAGGCGCCGCTCTCGCCGGACCCGCAGGAGGTCGGCGGGACCGTGTTCGTGACGGCCGCCGAGCTGGCCGAGCGGCACGCCGAGGACCCCTTCTCGGCCTGGTTCATGACAGTGCTGGACGCGGCCCGCCCGGCGATCAGGGAGCTGACGGGCCCGTCCGCGGGCTGGTGAGCCGCCCCCGGGTGAGCCTTCTCACCCGAGCGCCGCGGGCTTGAGCGGCAGGGCGGCCCAGATCACCTTGCCGCCGCTCGACGTGTGTTCCACGTCCACGACCCCGCCCGCCTCCCGGGTCACCTCCCGGACCAGCAGCAGCCCCCGGCCGCCGGTCTGGCCGTGGTCGGCCTCCAGGGCGGTCGGACGGTAGGGGTGGTTGTCCTCCACCGACACCCGCACCCACTCGGCCCCGACGGCGACCTCGACGGCGAGCATCGGCGACAGCAGCGCCGCGTGCTTGACCGCGTTGGTGACCAGTTCGGAGACGATCAGCAGCAGCCCGTGCACCAGGTCCTCCGAGACCGGGACGCCCTGGCGCTGGAGCAGGTCCCGTACGGCGCGCCGCGCCTGCGGGACCGAGGCGTCCACGGCGGCGGCGGTGAACCGCCAGACCCCTTCGTACGGCAGCGGGTCCGGCGGCGGTGCGCCGCCCGCCTCTGGACGCGGGTCGTGCCCACGCCCGTGGTTCTCCATCGTCCGGTCGCCACCCTCGCGCTCGATTGTCACCACACGTCGAGTGTTGATAACCACCCGCTCCACCCCGGATGACTGACCAGAAGTCAGCAACTATCGAACGTTTCCGACCTGTTGATGCATGACAACGTCGATCGAGGGGTCGTTCCTGTCTCCCCGAAAGCCGATTTCGAGAACTATTCGGGTTGTACTGCAACCCGAGGGGGGCGCGGGACGGCGGGCGGGCGCGGCTACCATCCCGCACATGGAGCCCCGCCTCGACCACCAGGTCACAGACGCCGTCGCCACGATCGTCATCGGCAACCCGGCCAAGCGGAACGCGATGACCGCGGCGATGTGGGGCGCCCTGCCACCCCTGCTCGACGCGCTCGCCGCCGATCCGGCGGTCCGGGTCCTGGTCCTGACCGGCGAGGGCGGCACCTTCTGCGCCGGCGCCGACATCTCGACCCTGCGGGGCTCCCCGGCGCGGGCCCAGTCCCTCGCGGTGGCCGCCGAGGAGGCGCTCGCCGCGTTCCCCAAGCCGACCCTCGCCGCGGTCCGCGGGCACTGCGTCGGCGGCGGCTCGCAGCTCGCCGCCGCCTGCGATCTGCGGTTCGCCGAGGAGGGCGCGCTGTTCGGGGTGACACCGGCCAAGCTCGGCATCGTCTACCCGGCGTCCTCCACCCGGCGGCTGGTGTCCCTGATCGGACCGGCCGGCGCCAAGTTCCTGCTCTTCTCGGGTGAGTTGATCGGCACTGAGCGGGCGCTGCGCACCGGTCTGGTCGACGAGGTGCTGCCCGAGGGCGAACTGGACAAGCGGGTGGCCGAGTTCACCCGGACCCTGGCGGCGCGCTCGCAGCTGACGCAGGCCGCCGCCAAGGAGTTCACGGACGGCCGTACCGACCGGGACGCGCACTGGGCGGAGCAGGCGGACGGCAGCGGCGACACCGCCGAGGGCGTCGCCGCCTTCCTGGAGCGCCGCCCGCCCCGGTTCACGTGGTCGGTTCCCGGCCGGGGATGAGCCGGCCCGCCGCCGAGGAGGCCGGCGAGAGCGGTCCGGGTCACTCGCCTCTCCCGCCGTGGCGGACAGAACACTGGAGTCCGTACCGACCAGTCGGTAACGTGCTGGGCATGACCACACCCACTCTGGGACCGCGAGCCGGCCGCCGCTGCCACACGCTGCTCAACTCACTGCACGCGACGCACTACTTCAGCCCCGAACTGGGCGAGGAGCTGGGCGCGCTCGGGATCACCCACCCGCGGGCCGTCAACTTCGCGGTGCGGGCGGCCGCGCTGGGGCCGGTCGGGGCCGGCACGGTGACGGCGACGTTCTACAACTACAAGCACGAGCTGGTGGCCCGGCACGTGCCGGCCGTGTGGGAGACGGCGTCCCCGCGCGACGTCCTCGCCGCACGCGCGCGTGCCGTCGACGCCTCGCTGCGGCGGCTGCTGGGCGCGGAGGCGGTCGGCTCCGACGGGATGGCCGAGGCCGCCCGGCTGGCACTGCGCGCGACCGAGGCCTGCTCGCGCTCCGGGCGCCCGCTGTACGCGGCCCACGCGGACCTGCCGGTGCCCTCGGAGCCCCACCTGGCGTACTGGTACGCGGGCACGCTGCTGCGCGAGCACCGGGGCGACGGGCACCTCGCGGCGCTGGTCGCGGCCGGACTCGACGGGCTGGAGGCGGTGGTGACGCACACGGCGACCGGCAAGGGCATGACCCCGAAGTGGGTGCTCGCCACGCGGGGCTGGAGCGAGGAGGACTGGGACGCGGCGGTGGAGCGGCTGCGCGGGCGCGGTCTGCTCGACGCGGACGGCGAGCTGACCGAGGCCGGGGTGGCCCTGCGGGCGGCCGTCGAGGCGGAGACGGACCGGCTCGACCGGGCGCCGTACGAACACCTCGGGGCGGCCGGGGTGGCCCGGCTGACCGAGCTGGCGGCGGGGTTCACGGGTGCGGCGCTCGCGGCGGGGGCGTTCCCGGGGGATCTGATCGGGAAGGCCTGACGGTCCCGGCCCCGCGCCGTCGCGGCGGGTTCGGGGAAAGAGGCGGATTCGAATGGAAATCGGATCCGTGGGCGAGCGGGTCACGGAACGGCGCCCTGCGGCCCGGTTGTCGGTGTCACCTGCCACAATTGCCGCGCAACCTCAGTGGAGAAGGCGGTACGGGATCGTGACGACACCCGGGTCCTCAGTAGGGTCCATCGAAGGCAGGATCGCCGAGGAGCTCGGCGTACGGGAGCGGCAGGTCAAGTCCGCCGTGGAACTGCTCGACGGCGGTTCGACGGTGCCCTTCATCGCCCGCTACCGCAAGGAAGCGACCGAGATGCTCGACGACGCGCAGCTGCGCACGATCGAGGAGCGGCTGCGCTACCTGCGGGAGCTGGAGGAACGGCGGACCGCGATCCTGGAGTCGGTGCGCGAGCAGGGCAAGCTCACCGACGAACTGGCCGAGCGGATCCGGGGCGCCGAGACCAAGGCGCGCCTGGAGGACATCTACCTGCCGTACAAGCCGAAGCGGCGGACCAAGGCGCAGATCGCCCGGGAGGCCGGTCTGGAGCCGCTGGCCGAGGGGCTGCTCGGCGACCCCGCGGTGGAACCGCTCGCCGCGGCCGCCGCGTTCGTGGACGCCGACAAGGGCGTCGCCGATCCGCAGGCCGCCCTGGACGGCGCCCGCGCGATCCTCACCGAGCGCTTCTCCGAGGACGCCGACCTCGTCGGCGAGCTGCGCGAGCGCATGTGGGTGCGCGGCAGGCTCGCCGCGAAGGTGCGCGACGGCAAGGAGGAGGCGGGCGCGAAGTTCGCCGACTACTTCGACTTCTCCGAGCCGTTCGCCGCGCTGCCCTCGCACCGCGTCCTGGCGATGCTGCGCGGCGAGAAGGAGGAGGTCCTCGACCTCGTCCTGGAGCCGGAGGAGCCGACCGAGGGCCCGTCCTCGTTCGAGGGCGTCGTCGCCCACCGGTTCGGCATCACCGACCGGGGCCGCCCGGGCGACAAGTGGCTGTCGGACACGGTCCGCTGGGCCTGGCGCACCCGTCTGCTCGTCCATCTCGGCATCGACCTGCGGCTGCGGCTGCGCACGGCGGCCGAGGACGAGGCCGTCGACGTCTTCGCGGCGAACCTGCGCGACCTGCTGCTCGCCGCGCCCGCCGGCACCCGCGCGACGCTGGGTCTCGACCCCGGTTTCCGGACCGGCGTGAAGGTCGCCGTGGTCGACGCGACCGGCAAGGTCGTCGCGACCGACGTCATCTACCCGCACGTCCCGGCGAACAAGTGGGACGAGGCGATCGCCAAGCTCGCCCGCCTCGCCGAGCAGCACGCGGTCGAACTGGTCGCGATCGGCAACGGCACCGCGTCCCGCGAGACCGACAAGCTCGCCGGTGAGCTGATCACCAGGCACCCCGGGCTGAAGCTGACCAAGGTGATGGTGTCCGAGGCCGGCGCGTCCGTGTACTCGGCCTCCGCCTTCGCCTCCCAGGAGCTGCCCGACATGGACGTGTCGCTGCGCGGCGCGGTCTCCATCGCGCGGCGGCTCCAGGACCCGCTGGCCGAGCTGGTGAAGATCGACCCGAAGTCGATCGGTGTCGGCCAGTACCAGCACGACCTCTCCGAGGTGAAGCTGTCGCGCTCGCTGGACGCGGTGGTCGAGGACTGCGTGAACGGCGTGGGCGTGGACGTCAACACGGCCTCGGCCCCGCTGCTGGCCCGGGTCTCGGGCATCACCTCGGGTCTCGCCGAGAACATCGTGGCCCACCGGGACGCCAACGGCCCGTTCTCGTCCCGCGGCCAGCTCAAGAAGGTCTCCCGGCTCGGCCCGAAGGCCTACGAGCAGTGCGCGGGCTTCCTCCGCATCCGCGGCGGCGACGACCCGCTGGACGCGTCGAGCGTCCACCCGGAGGCGTACCCCGTCGTACGGCGGATGGTGAAGAACTCCGGCCAGGAGGTGGCCTCGCTCGTCGGCAACACGGGCGTGCTGCGCTCACTGCGGCCGGCGGACTTCGTGGACGAGACGTTCGGTCTGCCGACCGTCACCGACATCCTCAGGGAACTGGAGAAGCCGGGGCGCGACCCGCGTCCGGCCTTCAAGACGGCCACCTTCAAGGAGGGCATCGAGAAGATCTCCGACCTGTCGTCCGGGATGGTCCTGGAGGGCGTGGTGACGAATGTGGCGGCCTTCGGCGCGTTCATCGACGTCGGCGTCCACCAGGACGGACTGGCGCATGTCTCCGCGCTGTCGAAGACGTTCGTCAAGGACCCGCGGGACGTGGTGAAGCCGGGTGACATCGTCAAGGTGAAGGTCCTCGACGTGGACATCCCGCGCAAGCGGATCTCGCTGACGCTGCGGCTGGACGACGAGGCCGAGGCGCCGGCCGCGGGCGGTGAACGCCGGCCGCAGCGCGGCGGTGGCGGGCGTCCGCCGCAGCAGCAGCGGCGCCAGCAGCAGGGCGGCGGGCGCGGCGGCCAGGGCGGCGGGCGCGGAAGCCAGGGCGGAAGCCAGGGCGGCGGCCAGGGCGGCGGGCGTGCAAGCCAGGGCGGCGGGGCGCGTCAGGCTCCGGCGCCGTCGAACAGCGCGATGGCCGACGCGCTGCGCCGGGCCGGCCTGCTGGACGGGAAGAACGGCAAGCGCTGACGGCACGGGCACGTCCCGGAGTCCACGGGGAGCCGCGGGCCGGTCACGGCCGGCCGCGGTTCCCCGCCCCCGGGACGGCTCCCACCGGCCGCGCGTCACGCTCGGCACTCAGCACTCAGCGTTCCGTGACCTTGCCCGAGGCGACCTCCAGGCGGCGGGTGACGTGGACCGCGTCGAGCATGCGGCGGTCGTGGGTGACCAGGAGGAGGGTGCCCTCGTAGGCGTCGAGGGCGGACTCCAGCTGTTCGATGGCGGGCAGGTCGAGGTGGTTGGTGGGCTCGTCGAGGACGAGCAGGTTGACGCCCCGGCCCTGGAGGAGGGCCAGGGCGGCCCGGGTGCGCTCGCCGGGTGACATGGTGGCGGCCGGGCGCGTCACGTGGTCGGACTTCAGGCCGAACTTGGCCAGCAGGGTGCGGACCTCCACCGGCTCGGTGTCCGGGACGGCCGCGCAGAAGGCGTCCAGCAGCGACTCGGTGCCGTGGAAGAGCTTGCGGGCCTGGTCGACCTCGCCGACCTGGACGCCCGGACCGAGCGCGGCGTGCCCGGAGTCCAGCGGCACCCGGCCGAGCAGCGCGGCGAGCAGCGTCGACTTGCCGGCGCCGTTGGCGCCCGTGACCGCGACCCGGTCCGCCCAGTCGATCTGGAGCGAGACCGGTCCGAAGACGAAGTCCCCGCGCCGGACCTCGGCGTCCCGCAGGGTGGCGACCACGGCGCCGGAGCGCGGGGCGGCCGCGATCTCCATGCGCAGCTCCCACTCCTTGCGGGGCTCGTCGACGACATCGAGGCGCTCGATCATGCGCTGGGTCTGGCGGGCCTTGGCGGCCTGCTTCTCGCTGGCCTCGCTGCGGAACTTGCGGCCGATCTTGTCGTTGTCGTTGGACGCCTTGCGCCGGGCGTTCTTGACCCCCTTGTCCATCCACGAGCGCTGCATCTGCGCGCGGTCCTGGAGGGCCGCCCGCTTGTCGGCGTACTCCTCGTAGTCCTCGCGGGCGTGCCGGCGGGCCACGTCGCGTTCTTCCAGGTAGGCCTCGTAGCCGCCGCCGTAGAGGTTGATCCTGCCCTGGGCCAGGTCGAGTTCGAGGACCTTGGTGACCGTGCGGGTGAGGAACTCGCGGTCGTGGCTGACGACGACGGTGCCGGCCCGCAGACCGGTCACGAAGCGCTCCAGGCGCTCCAGGCCGTCGAGGTCGAGGTCGTTGGTGGGCTCGTCGAGCAGGAAGACGTCGTAGCGGGAGAGCAGGAGGGAGGCGAGGCCGGCCCGGGCGGCCTGGCCGCCGGAGAGGGAGGTCATCGGCTGGTCCAGGTCGACGGCCAGGCCCAGGGAGTCGGCGACCTCCTCGGAGCGCTCCTCCAGGTCGGCGCCGCCCAGGTCGAGCCAGCGCTCCAGCGCGGTGGCGTAGGCGTCGTCGGCCCCGGGTGCCCCGTCGACCAGTGCCTGGGTGGCCTCGTCCATCACGCGCTGGGCCTCGTCGACGCCGGTGCGGCGGGCGAGGAAGGCGCGCACGGTCTCCCCCGGGCGCCGTTCCGGCTCCTGGGGCAGGTGGCCGACGGTCGCGGTCGGCGGGGAGAGGCGCAGTTCGCCCTGCTCGGGTGTGGTGAGGCCGGCGAGCAGGCGGAGCAGGGTGGACTTGCCCGCGCCGTTGGCACCGACGAGACCGATCACGTCACCGGGCGCGACGACGAGGTCGAGCCCGGAGAAGAGCGAGCGGTCGCCGTGCCCGGCGGCGAGGTTCTTGGCGACGAGGGTGGCAGTCATCAGAACGCCGATCCTAGTGTCCGGGCGGCACGGGCCCACGGCCACCGCCGCGACCGGCACGCTCCCGGGGGTCCGGGCGACCAGCGAGGACCCGCTCCGGGCGGCCTCGCGGCCGAGGCGGTACGCGGTGACGCGGACCCGTCAGGACAGGGCGGTGTCGAGGCCGGCCGTGCCGTCGTCGGCGGCCGGTCGGTCGGCCCGGTCAGCCGGCGCTGCGGGAGCGGGCCGCGGTCCAGGGCGTGCTCGATCTGGGCGACGGCGAGCGGGGCGATCCGAGCGCGGGGCGATCTGGGCGCGGGGCGATCCGAGCGCGGGGCGATCTGGGCGCGGGGCGATCTGGGCGCGGGGCGATCCGAGCGCGGAACGATCCGAGCGCGGGACGATCTGGGCGCGGGACGATCTGCGTGCGGGGTGACGGGTTCCGCTAGCGTCGCGCTGTGAAGCCTGAGCTGAGTGACGAAGTGATCGTGGTCGGTGCCGGGGTCGTCGGGCTGACCACGGCCGTGGTGCTGGCCGAGAGCGGGCGCCGGGTCCGGGTGTGGGCGCGGGAGACCGGCGGGCGGACGACTTCGGCGGTCGCCGGTGCGCTGTGGTGGCCCTACCGCATCGAGCCGGAGCCGCTGGTCGGGGAGTGGGCGCTCGCCTCCCTGGTGGTGTACGAGGAACTGGCGGCGCGGCCGCGGGAGACCGGCGTACGCCTGGTCGAGGGCGTGCACGGCGGGCTGCGGCTGGACGGGCTGGGGGCGTGGGCGGCGCGGATGCCGGGGCTGGCCGAGACCGGTGAGGGCGTCACGGCCCGGCTGCCGTTGATCGACATGCCGGTCCATCTGGCCTGGCTGCGCGAGCGGTTGGCCGGGGCGGGCGGGACGGTGGAGGAGCGCGTGGTGGACGGCCTGGACGAGGTGCCCGCGTCCGTCGTGGTCAACTGCACCGGGCTCGGGGCGCGTTCGCTCGTCCCCGATCCGGGTGTGCGTCCGGTGCGCGGGCAGCTGGTCGTGGTGGAGAACCCGGGGATCACCACCTGGTACACGTCCGTCGACGAGGACGGGAGCGGTGCCTCCACGTACTTCTTCCCGCAGCCAGGCGGGCTGCTCCTCGGGGGCACGGCGCAGGAGGACGTCTGGTCCCGGGAGCCCGACCCGGCGGTCGCGGCCGGGATCGTGGCACGGTGCGCGGCGGTACGGCCGGAGATCGCCGGGGCGCGGGTGCTGGCCCACCGGGTGGGGCTGCGGCCGTACCGCGGTGCCGTCCGGCTGGAGCGTGAACTCCGGCCGGACGGCGGGGTGCTGGTGCACAACTACGGGCACGGCGGGGCCGGGGTCACGGTGGCCTGGGGCTGTGCCCGGGAGGCGGCGGGGCTCGCGGACACCGGCCCCGCCGCCTGACCGGTCAGCCGCTGGGGACGCGCCGGACGGCGTGCGGGGTGCCGACACCGCGCAGGGTGCCCGCCCGGGGTGCGGTCCAGGTGCCGTCGCCGGTGGCCCGGGCGAACGCGGCCGCGCCGCCGACCAGCGGAACCCGGGCCGCCGTACGGGACAGGTCCAGGGTGAGCGTCGGGGTGGTGGACGGCGGGTCGATGAGGTCCTTGTCGGTGCCCGCGACGATCAGCGCCAGCCGGTGTCCCGCGGGGACGACATGGTCGGTGGCCGCCAGGTCGAGGGTGATCGTGCAGGCCTTGCCGGGGGTGAGCGGGACGCCCTTGCCGGGGTCGGCGTAGGTGCCGAGGTCGGCCCAGCCGCGGCTGACGACGGTGTGGTCGACGGCCTTGGTCTTCGCGGCGGTCTCCAGGAAGCAGGCGCTGTCACCGGCCGTGCTCTCGCCCCAGCAGGTGCGGTCGGTGAGGGTGGTGATGCCCTCGTCCTCGTCGGCGTAGTCGCGGACGGTGTCCGGACCCACGTCGACGAGGACGGCGGTGAGGTGGGCCGTCGAGGTGGTGGGGGTGACGGTGACCGTGACCTCGGAGGAGCCGGCGAGCCGCAGGTCGTGGGTGAGCTGCGCGGTGAGGAAGCCGGCCTTCTCCGGGGTCGAGGTGGTGATCGCGGCCGCCCAGTCCGTCTCGCTCCGCTCCGGGTCGTCGGTGAACGTCTCGGTGCCGGTGCCCGCGCGCGGGCCGAGGGTGCCGACGCCCGCCAGGGTGCCGGCGGCGGGGCGCAGGGTGGTGGTCCGGGTGCCGGACGGCGGCCAGACGGCGGAGGTCACCCACTGGTCGGGGTGGCGTTCGACGTCGGCCATCGGCTCGCGGTCGATCCCGTTGTCGTAGCCGAGGAGTTCGTGGTCGAACCAGCGGTGCAGGGTGTCGACCCAGGCGCCGCGCCGGTAGTCGAAGGGGTCGACGTGCCCGGTCTGGGAGAGCCAGATCTTGCGCTCGACGCCGTGCCGGGCGAGGGCGTCCCACCACTGGCCGAAGTGCTTGGTGCGGACGTTGAGGTCCTGCATGCCGTGCACGAGGAACACGCTGGCCTTCACCTCGGCCGCGTTCCTGACGTAGTCGCGTTCGGTCCACAGCCCGGTCCAGTCGCCGCTGCGCGGGGCGCCGTCGACCAGCTTCTGCTGGACCGCACCGCACTTGGCGTAGGCCTCGTCGCTCTCCACCGCGCCGGCCAGCCAGTCGGGGCCGGAGTCGTACAGCGGGGCGCCCTGGGCGAAGTAGTAGTCGTACCAGGAGGAGATGGCGCTGATCGGGACGATGGTCCGCAGGCCCTCGACGCCGGTGGCGGCGACGCCGTTGGCGATGGTGCCGTCCCAGCTCTTGCCGATCATGCCGGTCCTGCCGTCGGTCCAGGTCGCCTCGACCGTGGTGCTTCCGGTGCGGCTGCTGTACGCCTTGGCGCGGCCGTTGAGCCAGTCGATCACGGCCTTCGCGGACTGGATGTCGGAGCGTCCGCCGATGTCGACACAGCCGTCGGAGCGGTTGGTGCCGGCCAGGTCGACGCCGACGAAGGCGTAGCCACGGGGCACGAAGTAGTTGTCGTAGAACAGCGGCATCCGGACGATGTCGCCGTTCGCGTCGTACGTCTTGAGCTGGCTCTCGTTGCCCCGGCCGCAGCACGAGTAGTACGGGCTGGCGTCCATGATGACCGGTACCTTGCGGCCCTCGGCCGCGGGTTCGGCGGGGCGGACGATGTCGGCGGCGACCCGGTCGGTCCGCCCGTCGCCGTCGGAGTCGAGGCCGGTGTCCACCCAGACCGCCTCGCGGACGGCGTCGGCGTACGAGTAGACGGGCCGGCTCTCCCTCGGGGCGCCGGCCGCCTGGGCCGCGGCCGGGGAGAGGAAGGCGGCGATCAGGGTTGCGACGGCCGCGACGACGAGCGGTCTCCAGGTCGTGAAGAGCGTGCGAATCGGCATGCGGCGGACGTTACCCCCGTCAACTCCTGTGCAGAAGACGGCATCTGAGGGACCGACAGAAGTGATTGCGGCCGAATGGCGATCGTGTGACAGCGGGGGCCGTGGACATGCCGGGGGCCACAGGGACTGAATAGGCTGCGAACAGTTTCGCGCTCCATCGACCTGGCGTGCCCGCCCCGGTGTGGCGGGCGCGCCTCGGCCCCCTACCGACCTGGAGTTCTCGTGCACCGCAGAATCCTCGCGCCGGGTGTCCTCGCGGCGGCCTCCCTGCTGCTGGCGATCCCGGCATCGGCCGCGAGCTACGGCCCCGGCGCACCGGGCATCGGCGACCCCTACTACCCGGACTACGGCAACGGCGGCTACGACGTCTCGCACTACGACCTGCGGCTCCAGTACCAGCCCGCGACCGACGAACTGTCGGGTACGGCGACGATCCTGGCGCGGACCACGGAGGACCTGTCCAGCTTCGACCTGGACTTCCTGCTGGACGTCAGCGAGGTGCGGGTCAACGGTGCGGTGGCCGGCTTCGCCGCCTCCGGTCAGCACGAACTGGTCGTCACACCGAAGACCCCGCTGGCGAAGGACACGGCGGTCACCGTCGTCGTCCGCTACGGCGGGGTGCCGTCGACGAAGAGCGCGTACGGCTTCACCACCTGGCACCGCACCCCCGACGGGGCGGTCGCGGCGGACGAGCCGGAGGCCGCCTGGTGGTGGTTCCCGAGCAACGACCACCCGCTGGACAAGGCGACGTACGACGTCTCGGTGGCCGTGCCGGACGGCACCCAGGTCATCTCCAACGGGCTTTTGCAGTCGACGAGTTCGAAGCTCGGCTGGACCCGCTGGAACTGGCGGCAGAACAAGCCGCAGGCGACCTATCTGGCCACTTTGGCGGTCGGGAGGTTCGACGTCACGACGAGCACCTCCGAGGGCGGGGTGCCGGTCGTCAACGCCTACAGCAAGGACCTCGGCGACAACGACGGGGCGGCGCGGGCGAGCGTGGAGCGGACCGGGGAGCTCGTCGACTGGCTGAGCGGATACTTCGGGCCGTACCCCTTCAGCTCGGCCGGCGGGTACGTGCCGAACACCACCACCGGGTACGCGCTGGAGACCCAGAGCCGCGTGTTCTACAGCCCCAAGCAGTTCGCGAACGGCTCCAACACGTCGGTGGTCGTGCACGAGCTGGCCCACCAGTGGTACGGCGACGACGTCTCCGTCAAGGGCTGGAAGGACATCTGGCTCAACGAGGGGTTCGCGCGGTACGCGCAGTGGCTGTGGTCGGAGCACGAGGGCGAGGGCACGGCGCAGGAGCTCGCCGACTACGTGTACGCCTCGCATCCGGCCGACGACGCGTTCTGGACGGTGAAGCCGGGGGATCCCGGGCCGGACGACCTGTTCGACACCCCCGTCTACGACCGGGGGGCGCTGGCGGTGCAGGCGCTGCGGAACGCGGTCGGTGACGAGGCGTTCTTCGCGATCCTGAAGGGGTGGCCGCAGGAGCACGCGTACGGGAACGCGTCCGTGGCCGACTTCGAGGCGTATGCGGAGCAGGTGTCGGGGCAGTCGCTGGGGTCGCTGTTCGACACGTGGCTGTTCGAGCCGAGCAAGCCGGCGGTGCCTGCGGTGAAGGCCGTGGGGGCCGTTGTCCAGCCGAAGTCCTGGAAGAAGATCGAGGCCACGAACGACGTGCACTGAGGGGGGGTGCCGGGTTCGGTGGGACGGGGGCTGCGGGGCCGTCGTGGCTGGTCGCGCGGTTCCCCGCGGCCCTAGGAGGGCGCTTCGGTGCCGTAGTCGTAGACGGTGACCGGTACTCCCCTGGCCACCAGCCGGTCCTTTATCAGCGGTTCGACCCTGGACCACTTGCCGCCCGCCAGTCCGCAGCCTATGCGGGGCATGTGGACCGACGCGCCCAGTTCGAGTGCCTTGTCGGCCAGGGTGGTCAGCGCGGTGTCGATCGCCTCGTAGCGGACCGGTACGCCTTTGCTGCCGGTCCGGATGCCGCGCTGGCCGATCATGTTGGCCACCCAGATGTAGCGGTCGGCGCGGACCAGTTGGACCGCGCCGAGGGCGAAGTCGTTGTGCGCGCGGTCGCGGTGCCAGGCGCGGTACGCCTTCTCCGGCTCCGGCCAGCGGCGGGAGACGGCCAGGACGAAGCCCTTTCCCCAGCCGCCCAGGTCGTTGCAGACATGGGCGATCACCTTCACGCCCTTGCCCGCCGGCGCGGTGGCGTCCCCCCGCATGTAAGCGATCTCCTCGGTCTCCGACATGACGCCAACCGTAAGCGGTGCCGCGGAACGTGTCACAAGGTCGTCCGTGCCCGGTGCCCCGGTGTCACAGTGCCGGTGTGACAGCGATACTGCTGCACATGACGACCGACACCGGCAGCGAGTCCGGGGAACCTGCGCTCACGATCGACGAGCTGGCCGCGCGGGCCGGCACCACGGTCCGCACGGTCCGGTTCTACGGCACCAGGGGGCTGCTCCCGCCGCCGGTGATCGGCGCGCGCCGGGTGGGGCACTACGGGCGGGAGCACCTGGCCCGGCTGGCGCTGATCGAGGAGCTCCAGCACCAGGGCATGACGCTGGCGGCGATCGAGCGCTATCTGCGGCAGCTGCCCGCGGGCCTGAGCGATCACGACCTGGCCATCCACCGGGCCGCGGTCGCCTCCTGGGCCCCGGACGCGGAGGAGACGGTGACCGCGGAGGAGCTGCGGCGGCGGGCCGGGCGCCCGCTGGACGCGGCGGACGTCGAGCGGCTGGTCGCCATGGACGTCGTACGGCCCGAGGGCGACGCCTACCGCGTCGACCCGGGGCTGTTCAGGCTCGCCGTGCAGCTCCTGGACGTGCCGCTGTCCGAGAAGGCGATCCTGGCCGCGCGCACGGTCCTGGTCGAGCACGCGCGCGCGGCCGCCCACGAGCTGTCCCAGCTGCTGCGGGCGGAGGTGGCGGAGCGGACCGAGGAGGACGCGAAGTCCCTCTCGGCGCACATGCAGCCGCTGGTCGTGCAGGCGCTGCTGACGGCCTTCCAGCGGTCGCTCAGGGCGGAGGTGCACCAGTGGCTGTCCGGCTCAGAGGAAGGCCGACCCTCCTGACACGTTGAGGGTCTGGCCGGTCAGGAAACCGCTGCCCTCGTCCACCACGTAGAGCAGGGTGGAGACCAGGTCGGCCGTCTCCTGGGTGCGCGGGACGATCTGCCGGTCGCGGACGGACGCGAAGCCGCCGTCCGCGCCGACCGTGCGCTCGGCGGTCGCGGTGCGCACCATGCTGGGCGCGATCGCGTTGACCGTGATGCCGTACGGGCCGAGCGCCCCGGCGAGCGCGCGTGTGAAGCCGATCAGGCCGGACTTGGAGGCGACGTAGGCGACCATGCCGGGCGGCGCGGTGAGGACGGCCGCGGAGACGATGTTGACGACCCGGCCCCACCCGGCGGCCTTCAGACAGGGCAGCGCGGCGCTCGTCACCAGGAACGGCGCCTCCAGGTTGACGCGCATGACCCGCCGCCAGTCCTCGGCGGTCGTCTCCTCGAAGGGCTTCGCCGGGTAGACGCCGGCGTTGTTGACCACGACGTGCAGGGCGCCGAAGGCGTCGGTCACCCGGCCGAGCGCCGTGCGCACCTGCTCCTCGTCGGTGACGTCGGCGACCAGCTCCAGATAGCCGGGGACCTTCCCGGCGGTCCCGGGCTGCGGGACGAGGTCGAGGCCGGCGACCCGGTAGCCGCGGCCGGCGAGCGCGACGGCGAACTCCTGTCCGAGTCCCTGTGCCGCTCCGGTCACCAGTGCCGTCCGCGTCCGCATGCGGCGAGTGTGCCGACCCGCCGGGGGCGCACGCCATGGGCCTGTTCCACTCGCCGGAACGGGCCGGTTGCCGTGCCCGGCCGGGGGGCCGACGCTGCGGGTCGACCCCAGCACCAGCCGTACGGGAGCCGTGCCCGATGACCGAGACCGAGCGTGCCGTGGACGACGCCGAGCCCGCCCGTGACCGGGCCGGCGGCCGGCGTCGTCGGCCTCCCCCCGTGCTCGGGGCCTCGGGGTACCGCCGTGCCCGCGGGCTCCTCCGGGACGAGCTGGGCGTGCTGCTGGTGCTGGGGCTGCTGGTCGCCGGCATCGGCGTGCCGTACCCGGACTTCCTGAGCAGCGGGAACCTGCTGTCCACCGCGCACAGTTCGGTCTACATCTCGCTGATGGCCTGCGGGATGGTGTTCGCGCTGGCGATGCGCGAGGTCGACCTGTCGGTGGGCGGGACCTACGCGATGGTCCTGGTGGTCGGCGCGCTGCTGGTGCGGGCCGGGGTGGAGGCCTGGCTCGCGGTGCCGGTGATGCTGCTGACCGGGATCGTGCTGGGGATGTTCAACGCCCTGGTCACCACGGTGCTCGCGCTGCCGTCGTTCATCGTGACGCTGGGCACCCTGATGCTGTACCGGGGGGTCGGGCTGGCGCTGGCCGACGGCCGGCAGATCACCGATCTGCCGCTCGACGACTCGTTCTTCACGTTCGCGGGCGGCGATCCGGGCGGGGTGCCGTTCGCGCTGTGGGTGCTGGTGGCGGTGGCCGCGGTGCTCGCCGTGGTGCTGTCGCGGACCCGGTTCGGGGCGCGGGTGCGGGCGATCGGCTCCAACCCGGACGCGGCCGCGTTCAGCGGCATCCCGGTCGTCCGCACCCGCTTCCAGGCACTGGCCCTGTCCGGCCTGACCACCGCGTGCGCGGCCGCGCTGGCGCTCGCCTTCTACGGCGCCGGCGACCCGACCCTCGGTCAGGGCTACGAGCTCCAGGCCATCGCGGCCTGCATCATCGGCGGCACCCCGCTGGCCGGCGGCCGGGGTTCGGTCGTCGGCGCGGTGGCCGGGGCGATGATCCTGTCGGTCGTGGCGGCGGGCCTGGTGTTCTTCGAAGTACCCATCAACTGGACGTCGTTCGCCACCGGCGGGGTCATCCTCGTCGCGGTCGCGGCGGACAGCGCGCTGCGCCGCACGGGGCGGCGGCGCGAATGAGCCCCGACGAGCCTGGGAGGCCGTGATGCACCCCCGATTCCGTACGGTGTCCGCCGCGCTCGGCGCGCTGCTGCTGCTCGGCGCGGCCGGCTGCGGCAGCGGCGGCCCCGGCAAGGGCGACAAGCTGCACATGGGCATCGCGGTCGCCAACATCTCGCTCAACTTCGCCCACGAGATGGTGCTCGGCGCCGAGAGCGCCGCGAGCCACGCGGGCAAGGTCGACTTCCAGGCGGTGGGCCCGCCGAACACGGACGGACCGGCCGAGGTCCAGCTCTTCCAGAACCTGACCACCCGGGCCAGGGACGGCATCGTCCTGGAGAACCTGGACCCGCCGATCTTCACCCGCCCCGCCGCCCGGGCCGTGGACCAGGGCATCCCGGTCGTCGCCCTGGACACCTCCCCCACCGACGGCAGCAAGGTGGACTTCTACGTGGGCAACGACAACTACGCCCTCGGCGCGCTGATGGCGAAGGAGGCGCTGAAGCGGCTCGGCGCCGACCCGAAGGGGGAGATCGTGATCGGGGTGCCGAACCCGGGCACACCCGTGCTGGACAACCGGGCCAAGGGGATCTCCGACACCTTCGCGAAGGAGGCGCCGGGCGTGAAGGTGCTCGGGCCCTTCCAGACGTACAGCGACCCCGGGCAGAACTACAGCTCCTGGTCGGCGCAGGTCAACGCGCACCCGGACGCGCTCGCCTTCCTGGGCGTCGGGGACGCGGACAGCTACAACCTCGCCAAGCTCAAGAAGGCGGAGCACGGGACGTGGCTGACGGCGGGCTTCGACGTGGACCCGAAGACGCTGGAGGCGGTGAAGGACGGCTCGAACTTCGTCACCGTCGACCCGCAGCACTTCCTCAAGGGCTACCTCTCCACGGCGATGCTGATCGAGGCGGTCCGCGACAAGGACGGCAAACTGCCCGAGGGCTGGTTCCTCTCCCCCGGCGCGGTGGTCGACTCCTCCAACGTCGACGCGGTCATCGCCCGGCAGAAGTCGGCGAAGGCGGCCTACGACTGGTACAAACCGACGATCGACAGGCTGCTCGGCGACGAACGGGCCGCGCTCAGGCCGCTCAAGGACGCACGCTGACATGGACGACGTCCTGGTGGCCGAGGAGATCGCCAAGTCCTACGGCGGGGTACGGGCGTTGGACGGGGTGTCGGTCGCGCTGCGCGGCGGCGAGGTGCACGCCCTGGTCGGCGAGAACGGCGCGGGCAAGTCGACGCTGGTGCGGATCCTGTCGGGGACGCTGGCGGCGGACACGGGCACGGTACGGCGGGCCGACGACGTCCGGATCGCCGTCGTCTCCCAGGAGTTGAGCCTGTTCCCCGACCTCACCGTGCGGGAGAACCTGTTCCCGGACGGCGGGCCGCGCCGGTTCGGGCTCGTCGACCGGGCCGCGGCGGACCGGGCGGCCGCACCGGTCCTGGCCGAACTGGGCCTGCGGGTCGACCCGGGCACCCGGCTCGGTGAACTCCCGCTCGCCGACCAGCAGTTGACGGAGATCGCCCGTGCCCTGCTGCGCCGCCCCCGTCTGCTCGTCCTGGACGAGCCGACGTCCGCGCTCCCCAGGGAGGCCGTGGAGCGCCTGGAGCGCGTGCTGCGCACCCTCACCGCGCGGGGCATCGCGGTCCTCTACGTCACCCACTTCCTGGACGAGGTGATGCGCTTCGCGCAGCGGGTGACGGTGCTGCGGGACGGACGGGTGGCGCTGGCCGGCGCGCGGCGGGCGGAGGTGGACGTGCCGGAGCTGGTGGCCGCGATGCTGGGCGGCGGCGGTCAGGAGCGGCCGGTGCGCCGGGCCCGGGTGCCGGCCGAGGGGCCGCCGCCGGTGGTGCTGTCCGGGGTGTGCGTGCCCGGCCGGCTCACGGACGTGACGTTCACGGTCCGGGCCGGCGAGGTCGTCGGGGTGGCCGGGCTCCAGGGGGCGGGCCATCTGGACGCGTTGGAGGTGGTGTGCGGGCGTACGGCGGTGTCCGCGGGCCGGGTCGGCGTCGGCGGCCGGGGACGGCCGCGCTCGCTGCGGGACGCGGTCCGCTCCGGGGTCGCCCTCGTGCCCGGCGACCGCAAGCGGTTCGGGCTGATGACGGACCGCGCGGTGTGGGAGAACACGACGTCGGTGACCTGGCTGGCGCTGGGCCGGGACGGGGTGATGCCGTCCCGCGCCGAACTGGTGCGCCGTACCGCCGACCTGACCGAGCGGCTGCGGCTGCGCGGCGGGCCGTACGACGTGGTGGCGCGGCTGTCCGGCGGCAACCAGCAGAAGGTCGTGTTCGCCAAGTGGCTGGCCGCCGACCCGGGGATCGTCGTCCTGGACGACCCGACGCGGGGCGTCGACATCGGCGTACGGGCCGAGATGCACCGGATCGTGGGCGAGCTGGCGGCGGGCGGCGCGGCCGTGCTGATCGCCTCGACCGACCTGGCGGAGCTGACGGAGGTGTGCGACCGGGTCCTGGTGTTCGTGCGCGGGCGGGTCACCGGGGAGCTGTCCGGGGCACGGCTGACGGAGCGGGCGCTGGCGGTGGCGGTGCAGCGGGGCGTGGGGGCGGGCTGACGGCCCGGGACGCGGCGCGGCCTCAGGCCGAGAGCCTTCGGGTCAGCGCCCGTGCCGCCGCGCAGACCGAGGCGCCGACCCGGTCCACGTCCAGGCGCCGGGTGCCGCCGGTGACGGAGAGCGCGGCGACCGGGCGTGAGTCCCGGCCGAGCGCGTACACCGGCGCCGCGACGGCCGAGATGCCGACCTCGGCCTCCTCCAGGTTGACGCCGTAGCCGCGGGCCCGGGTGAGGGCGAGGTCACGGGCGAGCTGGCCGGGCAGCACCAGGGTGCGCGGGGTCAGCCGGGGCAGGGAGCGGAACGGCGGGCTGGGGTCCTGGGCCAGGAAGACCTTGCCGGTGGCGGTGCAGTGGGCGGGCAGCCGGCCGCCGCTGCGGGAGACGATCGGGGTGGCGCGCCGACTGGTGATCTTCTCCAGGAACAGGGTGTCGGCGCCGTCCGGCACGGCCAGGTGCACGTTCTCCCGGGTCGTCTCGTGCAGATCGCCGAGGTAGGGCAGTGCCGCGTCCCGCAGCTCCCGCACGCCGGGCGCCGACTGCCCCAGCACGAAGAGCGCGAGGGCCAGCCGGTAGCTCCCCTCCGCGGTCCGCTCCACCAGCCCCAGCCGCACCAGCTCCCCCACCAGCCGGTGCACGGTGGGCTTGGGCAGCCCGCTGCGCTGCGCGAGCTCGGCGAGCGGGAGCGCGCTCTCGGACTCGCCGCAGACGCGCAGCAGGAGCGTGCCGCGGGCGAGTACGGACTTCGGGGGCTGGCGGTCCGGCATGCAGCGATCGTCGTCGTGGTGGGGGCGGGACGACAAGGTGTGCGGCGGGACGAGTTCCGGGTTCACGGGCGCAGGGGCACGTCCACCAGCAGGGGCGCTCTCAGATGGCCGGCGCCCGCGACCAGTTCGCGCAGGTGCTCGGCGCTGCGGGCCCGCACCGCCGCCACCCCGAAGAAGGCGGCGGCCCGGGTGAAGTCCAGTTCGCCCAGTTCCGTGCCCGGGCAGGTGCCCCGGCCGCCCATCGACGCGTAGGTGTCCTGGAGGGTGCGGTAGACGCCGTTGCCCAGGACGACGAAGAGGACCGGTGCCGACTCGCGGGCGGCGCTCCACAGGCCCTGGAGGCCGAAGAGGGCGCAGCCGTCGCCGAGGACCGCGACGACGGGCCGGGCGGGTTCGGCGAGGGCGCGGCCGACGGCGGCGCCGATGCCCCAGCCGAGGCCGCCGCCGACGGCGTGGGTGTAGCCGCCGGGGCGGTCGAGGCGGACCAGGCGGCGCAGCAGCAGGCCGACGGTGATGGCCTCCTCGACCACCACGGCGTCGGGCGGCAGCCCGGCGGCGACGGCGTGGGCGGCGGCCCAGGGCGCCAGGGGCGCGGCGGAGTAGGCGGCGCGGGCGGCGGAGTCGGTGTCCGCGCGCTCGGCGGTGTGCCGGGCGGCGGACTCGGTGGTCCGCGAGCGCGCCCCGGGCACCCGGTCGCCGAGGAGGTCGGCCAGCCGGCCCAGGGAGGCGGGCAGGGCGCCGACGAGGCCGGCGTCGGCCGGGAAGTTGCGGCCGATCTCGTCGGGGTCGGAGTCGATCTGGACGACGGTGAGGCCGGGCGGCAGGGCCGGGCCGGGGCTGTAGTGGTGCGGGGTGAAGGCGTGCGCGCCGGCGATCAGCACGGTGTCGTGACCGGCGAGGGTCGCGCGGATCACGTCGTGGCGCGGCGGGAGCATGCCGGCGTACAGCGGGTGGGTGGTGGGGAAGTCGAGGCAGTCGGCCATCGGCTGGTGGTGGACCGGGGCGCCGCAGGCCTCCGCCACCCGGACCAGTTCGGCGAGGGCGTGTTCCCGGCCGACCCCGTCGCCGGCCACGATCACGGGCCGGTGCGCGGCGGCCAGCAGCGCGGCCGCCCGGTCGAGTCCGGCCGCCGGCGCGGGGATCGGCGGGGCCGTGCGGGCCGGGATCTCGACCTCGGTGTCCTCCGCCAGCAGGTCCATCGGGACGGACAGGAACACCGGTCCGGCGGGCGGCCGTACGGCGAGGGCGAAGGCGCGGCGCAGGGCCAGCGGGAGGTCGCGGGCGTGCTGGATGTCGTGGGCGGCCTTGACGGCGGGGCGCGCGAGGCCGGTCAGGTCGCCGGAGAGCATCGGGTCCTGCTGGAGGTGGCGGCGGTCCTGCTGGCCGGCCATGACCACCAGCGGGGTGCGGGAGCGGCGGGCGTTGAGGAGGCCGATCAGGCCGTTCGCCAGACCGGCGGCGATGTGCAGGCTGACGAAGGCGGGGCGGCCGGTGCCGCGGGCGTAGCCGTCGGCCATCGCGACGACGGCGCCCTCGTGCACGCCGGGGACGTACGCGGGGGCGTCGGCGGCCTCCGACAGGGCTGCCAGGAACGGCAGTTCGGTCGTGCCCGGGTTGCCGAAGACCCGGTCCACGCCCTCGCCGCGCAGGATCTCCAGCAGGGCGAGGGCGGGGCGGTATCCCATGGGGGCTCCTTGGGGGTGGGCGCGGGACCGGTGACCGGTCCGGTCAGCGTCCGGTTCCGTGTCCCCCGGGAGCAAGCGCGGCGTATCGCTCAGCGACACAGCCCCAACGGCCCGGACCGACCCAGCCACGCCCCGCCGACCCAGGCGGCCCGGACCGACCCAGCCACGCCCCGCCGACCCGGGCGGCCCGGACCGACCCAGCCACGACCGTCCGACCCGGGCGGCACGAGCCGGCCCAGGCGGTGCGAACCGGCCCCGGCACGACCACCCGACCCGGGCGACACGAACCAACCCAGGCGGTGCGAACCGGCCCCGGCACGACCACCCGACCCGGGCGTGCGGACCGGCCCACGCGGCACGGACCGACCCCGGCACGACCGTCCGACCCGGGCGGCAGGACCAGCCCACGCGGCCCGGACCGACCCCGGGACGACCACCCGACCCGGGCGGTGCGGACCGGCCCGGGCGGTGCGGAGCGGCCCGGGCGGTGCGGAGCGGCCCGGGTGGTGTGTGGGTTCAGCGGCCGTCGGTGAAGGTCTCCCCCTTCTCCGCCTTCTCGACCAGCAGCGCGGGCGGCTCGAACCGCTCGCCGTAGGTCGCGGCCAGCTCCCGCGCGCGGGCCACGAAGCCCGGCAGGCCGGCGGCCGCCCCGCCGTGGGCGCCGTAGCCGTTGACGTACTGGAGCACACCGCCGGTCCAGCCGGGGAAGCCGATGCCGAGGATCGAGCCGATGTTGGCGTCGGCGACCGAGGTCAGCACGCCCTCCTCCAGGAGGCGGACGGTGTCGAGCGCCTCGGCGAAGAGCATCCGCTCCTGCATGTCCCGGAACGGGATCTCGTGGCCGGGCTCGGTGAAGTGCTCGCGCAGGCCGGGCCACAGGGCGGCGCGGCTGCCGTCCTCGGCGTAGTCGTAGAAGCCCGCTCCCCCGCTGCGGCCGGGGCGCCCGAACTCGTCGACCATGCGGTCGATGACGGCCTCGGCCGGGTGCGCCTGCCAGGTGCCGCCGGCCTCCTCCACCGCGAGCCGGGACTCGCGGCGGATCTTCTGGGGCAGGGTGAGCGTCAGTTCGTCCATGAGGGAGAGGACCTTGGCCGGGTAACCGGCCTGGGCGGCGGCCTGTTCGACCGAGGCGGGCTCGATGCCCTCGCCGACCATGGCGACACCCTCGTTGATGAAGTGGCCGATCACCCGGGAGGTGAAGAAGCCGCGCGCGTCGTTGACGACGATCGGCGTCTTGTTGATCTGCCGGACCAGGTCGAAGGCGCGGGCGAGGGCCTCGTCGCCGGTGCGCTCGCCCTTGATGATCTCGACCAGCGGCATCTTGTCGACGGGCGAGAAGAAGTGCAGTCCGATGAAGTCGGCCTGGCGCTCCACGCCTTCGGCGAGGGCGGTGATGGGCAGCGTGGAGGTGTTGGAGCAGAGCAGCGCGTCGGGGGCGACGACGGACTCGATCTCCTGGAAGACCTTGTGCTTGAGGGCGGTGTCCTCGAAGACGGCCTCGATGACGGCGTCGCAGCCGGCGAGGTCCTGCGGGTCGCCGGTGGGCGTGATGCGGGCGAGCAGCGCGTCGGCCTTCTCCTGGCTGGTACGGCCCTTGGCGACGGCCTTGGCGCACAGCTTCTCGGAGTAGCCCTTGCCCTTCTGGGCCGCCTCGGCCGAGACGTCCTTGAGGACGACGTCGATGCCCGCGCGGGCGCACGAGTAGGCGATGCCGGCGCCCATCATGCCCGCGCCGAGGACGGCGACCCTGGTGACCTTGCGGGGCTCGACGCCCTTGGGGCGGTTGGCGCCGGAGTTGACGGCCTGGAGGTCGAAGAAGAACGCCTGGATCATGTTCTTCGAGATCTGCCCTGCGGCCAGCTCCACGAAGTAGCGGGCCTCGATGACCTGGGCGGTCTCGAAGTCGACCTGGCTGCCCTCGACGGCGGCGGCGAGGATGCGGCTCGGCGCCGGGTAGGGGGCGTTGTTGGTCTGCTTGCGCAGGCTGGCCGGGAAGGCGGGCAGGTTGGCGGCGAACCTGGGGTTGGCGGGCGTGCCGCCGGGGATCCGGTAGCCGGGCTTGTCCCAGGGCTGCTGGGACTCCGGGTTGGCGTCGATGAACGCGCGGGCCTTGGCCAGCAGTTCGTCGGGGGTGGCGGCGACCTCGTGGATCAGGCCGTTCTGCAGCGCGCGCGGGGCGTTGTACTGGGTGCCCTGGAGGAGAACCTTCAGCAGGGCGTCGGCGATGCCGAGCAGGCGGACCGTGCGGACGACCCCGCCGCCGCCCGGGAGCAGGCCGAGGGTGACCTCGGGACAGCCGATCTTGGTGCCGGGGGTGTCGAGGGCGACCCGGTGGTGGCAGGCGAGGGCGAGTTCGAAACCGCCGCCGAGGGCCGCGCCGTTGATGGCGGCGACGACGGGCTTGCCGAGGGTCTCGATGCGGCGCAGGTTGCGCTTGATGGCGAGGCCGCCGTCGAAGAGGTCCTGGGCGGTCTCGGGGGTGACCCGGATGAGGTCGCGCAGGTCACCGCCGGCGAAGAAGGTCTTCTTGGCGGAGGTGAGGACGATCCCGCGGATCGAGTCCTTCTCGGCCTCCAGGCGGTCGGCGATCGCGGCGATCGACTCGACGAAGGCCGCGTTCATGGTGTTGGCGGACTGGTCGGGGTCGTCGAGGACGAGGGTGACGACGCCGGTGTCGTCCTGTTCCCAGCGGATGGTGGTGCTCTCGGTCATGGCTCGTGTCTCCGTGAAGTCTCTTGGTTCCGCGGGGATGTCAGACGCGCTCGACGATGGTGGCGATGCCCATGCCGCCGCCCACGCACAGCGTGGCGAGGCCGTAGCGCTTGTCCTGGCGCTCCAGTTCGTCGACGAGCGAGCCGAGGATCATCGCGCCGGTGGCGCCGAGGGGGTGGCCGAGCGCGATGGCGCCGCCGTTGACGTTGACCTTGTCCAGGGACAGGCCCATGTCCCGCGCGTAGCGGAGCACGACCGCGGCGAACGCCTCGTTGATCTCGACGAGGTCGATGTCGTCGATGGTGAGGCCTGCCTTGGCGAGGGCCTTGCGGGTGGCGGGGGCGGGGCCGGTGAGCATGATGGTGGGCTCGGAGCCGGAGACGGCGGCCGAGACGATCCGCGCGCGCGGGGTGAGGCCGTAGCGCTCGCCGATCTCCTTCGAGCCGATGGCGACCAGGGAGGCGCCGTCGACGATGCCGGAGGAGTTGCCCGCGTGGTGGACGTGGTCGATCTTCTCGACCCAGTGGTACTTCTGGAGGGCGACCGCGTCGAAGCCGCCCAGCTCGCCGATGTCGGCGAAGGAGGGCTTCAACTTGGCGAGGGAGTCGGCGGTGGTGCCGGGGCGCGGGTGCTCGTCGTGGTCGAGGACGGTGAGGCCCGCGCGGTCCTTCACGGGGACCACGGAGCGGTCGAAGCGGCCTTCCTTCCAGGCGGTCGCCGCCCGCTCCTGGGAGAGCGCCGCGTACTCGTCGACGTCACGCCGGGAGAAGCCCTCGATGGTGGCGATGAGGTCGGCGCCGATGCCCTGCGGCACGAAGTTGACGGCCAGGTTGGTCATCGGGTCGTTGAACCAGGCGCCGCCGTCCGAGGCCATCGGCACCCGGGACATCGACTCGACGCCACCGGCGAGGACGAGGTCCTCGAAGCCGGAACGGACCTTGGCGGCGGCCATGTTGACGGCTTCCAGGCCGGAGGCGCAGAAGCGGTTCTCCTGGACGCCGGCCACCGTGTCGGGCAGTCCGGCGGCGATCGCGGCGATCCGCGCGATGTCGGAGCCCTGGTCGCCGACCGGGCCGACGACACCGAGCACGATGTCGTCGATCGCGGCCGGGTCGAGGTCCGGGAAGCGGCGCCGGATCTCGTGGATGAGTCCGACGACCAGGTCGATGGGCTTCGTGCCGTGCAGGGCGCCGTTCGCCTTGCCGCGGCCGCGCGGGGTGCGGATCGCGTCGTACACGTACGCTTCGGTGCTCACTGACAAGCCTTTCAACGAGGGTTTGCTGCGCGGTGGGGGTCAGAGCCAGTTCTTGACGGTCTCGACCAGGCGGGCCGGGTCCGGGCCGACGGGGCTGATGTCGAGCATGGTCACGCCCGCCTCGCGGTACGCGGCGATGCGGTCGCGGACGTAGCCCTCGGGGCCGCACAGGGATATGAGCTCGCAGAACTCGTCCGGTACGGCCGCCTCGGCCTCCTTCTTGCGGCCGGCGAGGTACAGCTCCTGGATGAGCCGGGCCTCCTTCTCGTAGCCGTAGGCGACGGCGAGGTCGTTGTAGAAGTTCTTGCCGGGCGCGCCCATGCCGCCGACGTACAGGGCGATCCGGGGACGGACCAGGTCGCGGGCGGCGGCCGCGTCCGCGCCGATGGCCAGCGGGCCGCCGGCGACGACCTGGAGCGGTCCGAGGGCCGGGTCGCGGCGGGCGGCGCCCTCCGCCAGGGAGGTGCCCCAGACCTGGTGGGCCTTCTCGGGGACGAAGAGGGTCGGCAGCCAGCCGTCGGCGATCTCCGCGGTCATCCGGACGTTGGCGGGGCCGAGGGAGGCCACGTACAGCGGGACCTCGGGGCGGACCGGCCTGCTGAGGATCTTCAGGGGCTTGCCGAGGCCGCCGGGGCGGGGCATGTCGGTGATGCCGTGGTGGTCGATGACCTCGCGGCGCAGGATGCGCCGGGTCAGCTCGATCGTCTCGCGGGTACGGCCGAGGGGCCTGTCGTAGGCCTTGCCGTGCCAGCCCTCGACCACCTGCGGCCCGGAGGCGCCGAGCCCGATGATCGCGCGGCCGCCGGAGACGGCGTCCAGCCCCGCGGCCGTCTGGGCGATGAGGGCGGGGGTGCGGGAGTAGACGTTGAGGATCGCGGAGCCGATCCGCATCCGCTCGGTACGGGCGGCGAGGTAGCCCATGATCGTGGGCGAGTCGAAGCCGTAGGCCTCCGCGACCCAGACCGCGTCCAGGCCCGCCGACTCCAGCGCGGCCGCCCGGTCCGCGGCCGCGCGCGGGTCGCCCGCGTAGTCGAGGAAGGTCGAGAGCTCCATCAGGTGCCGTCCTTGTCGTGGTCGTCGAGGAGTGCGGGTACGTCCCAGTCGCGGGCCACGCCTGCGGTGTCCGCGCCCGGCCGGGCGGGGGCGGTGCGGACGGCGGCGGGGGTGGCGGAGAAGCGCGGGGCGGGGGCCGGCTGGGTGATGCCGCCGTGGTCGGTGAAGGTGCCGCGGGCCGCCAGGTGGGGGTGGTGCGGGGCCTCGCGGAGCGAGAGCACGGGCGCCACGCAGGCGTCGGAGCCCTCGAAGACGGTCGTCCACTCGTCCCGGGTGCGGGACTTGAAGCGGGCGGCGACCCGCTCGCGCAGTTCGTCCCAGCGGGTCCAGTCCTTGCGGGCGCCGGCCAGGTCGTCGAGGCCGCCGAGCAGCCGCAGGAACTCGGCGTAGAACTGCGGTTCCAGGGCGCCGACGGCCATGTGCCCGCCGTCGGCGGTCTCGTAGGTGCCGTAGTAGGGGCAGCCGCCGTCCAGCAGGTTGGCGCCGCGCCGGTCCTGCCAGCCGCCGGCGGCGAGCATGCCGTGGATCATCGCGCCGAGGTGGGCGGTGCCGTCCACGATGGCCGCGTCGACGACCTGGCCGGTGCCGCTCGCGCGCGCGTGGTGGAGCGCGGCCAGGACGCCGACGACGAGGTAGAGGGAGCCGCCCGCGTAGTCGCCGAGGAGGTTGGCGGGGACGGCCGGGGGTCCGTCGGGGCGGCCGATCATGCCGAGGGTGCCGGTGAGGGCGATGTAGGCGATGTCGTGGCCCGCGCGGTGCGCGAGCGGGCCCTCCTGGCCCCAGCCGGTCATCCGGCCGTAGACCAGACGGGGGTTGCGGGCGCGGCAGTCCTCGGGGCCGACGCCGAGGCGCTCGGCGACGCCCGGGCGGTAGCCCTCGATCAGGATGTCGGCGCGCCCGGCGAGGTCGAGGACGCGCGCGGGGCCGTCCGGGGACTTGAGGTCGACGAGCACCGAGCGCTTGTTGCGGTTGGTGACGTCGTGGGCCGGGTCGATCGCGAGGCCCGGGCCGCCGGGCCGGTCGACACGGACCACGTCGGCGCCCAGGTCGGCGAGGAGCATGGCCGCGAACGGGCCCGGTCCGATGCCGGCCAGCTCCACCACGCGCACGCCGGAGAGCGGGCCGTGTCCTGGCGTCCCTGCCGTGGTCATGCCGCCCCCAGTCATGTGACACAACTGATGTAACACCGACGATGTTAGGAACACGTCCCACCGGACACAAGGGCCGGTGGACCAGTGGAGAGCAAGCGCTTAGTCAAGATACCCGGTGGGGGTGCGTACGCACCCTTCACGCTAGCCTCGGCCACCGACAACGGCACGGGTTGCACGACCGAGAGGTGTCATGAGCAGGATGAAGACGACGGACCGTCCCTACGACGTCGTGCTCTTCGGGGCCACCGGCTTCGTCGGCACGCTCACCGCCGAGTACCTCGCCGCGCACGCCCCCGAGGGTCTGCGCTGGGCGCTCGCGGGACGGGACGAGCGCAGGCTGGAGGCGCTGCGCGAGCGGCTGCCTGGCGGCGCGGCGGCCGGGGTGCTGCGCGCCGACGTCGCGGAGCCGGCCACGGTCCGCGCCCTCGCCGGGCACGCGCGCGTGGTGGCCTCCACGGTCGGCCCGTACGGCCGGTACGGCGAGGACCTGGTCGAGGCCTGCGCGGACACCGGCACGGACTACCTGGACCTGTGCGGCGAGCCCGAGTTCGTGGACCTGATGTACGTCCGGCACGACGCACGCGCGCGTGAGACCGGCGCCCGCCTGGTGCACGCGTGCGGCTTCGACTCGGTCCCGCACGACCTGGGCGTCCACTTCACGGTCGGCCGGCTGCCGGAGGGCGTGCCGCTGACCGTGGACGGCTTCGTGACCGCCGACGCGAGCTTCTCCGGCGGCACCTTCGCCTCCGCGCTCGACCAGTTCGCACGCCCCCGGCAGCTGGCCGCCGCCGCGCGGGACCGGGCCCGGCACGAGCCCCGGCTGCTGGGACGCCGGGCGAGCGCCCCGGTGGGCGCACCGCGGTTCGCGTCCGAGGTCGGCGCCTGGGCGCTGCCGCTGCCCACCATCGACGCCCGGATCGTGTGCCGTTCGGCCCGGGCGCTGGACCGCTACGGCCCCGACTTCCGCTACCGGCACTACGCGGCCGTCCGGCATCTGCCGGTCGCCCTCGGCGGGCTCGCGGCGGTCGGCGCGGTCACCGCGGCGGCCCAGCTGCCGCCCGCCCGGCGCTGGCTGTCGGACCGGCTCAGGCCGGGGGACGGTCCGAGCGCGGAGAAGCGGGCCCGCAGCTGGTTCACGGTGCGGTTCGTCGGCGAGGGCGGCGGGCGGCGCGTGTTCACCGAGGTCTCGGGCGGCGACCCCGGTTACGGCGAGACGGCGAAGATGTTCGCCGAGGCCGCCCTGTCGCTCGCCTTCGACGACCTGCCGCCGACCGCCGGCCAGGTGACCACCGCCCAGGCGATGGGCGACACGCTGACCGGACGGCTGCGCGCGGCGGGCATCGGGTTCCGGGTGGCCGCGACCTTCTGACCGGGCCCTGGCCGCCACGTCGGGCCCGAACGGCTGGAGGCGGCCCGAACGGCTGGGGGCGGGCCCGGACGGCTGGGGGCGGGCCCGGAGCGCCGGGTCACCGGGTCAGGCCCGGGCCGCCGTGCCACGCGAGGCGGTGGGCGGCGTCAGGACTGCCATTCCAGCACGGTGTAGAGCATCCCCACGATCCAGGCGAGCCCCGCCACCGCGGCGAGGACCAGCGCCGCGGTCACGGCGCGCTCGACGGGCGGGGCGGGTTCGGCGGCGGGGCGGGGCGCACGGTGTGTCGTCATGCGGTCCAGCCTGCCGCCGGCCCGGGGCCCGCACATCCGTACGCATACTCAGAACCGCTACTCAGAACCGTCGCTCGGAGCCGTCGCTCGGAGCCGCTGCTCGGAGCCGCTGCTCAGGCCTGGGCTTCGCGGAGCGCCCTGCGGCAGAGGGCGTCCGCGCGGCGGGTGGTCTCCGGCAGGCGGTACTCCGGGGTGAGCGCGAGCGTGTGGGCACAGGCGTTGTCCAGGCTGACCCGGTGGCCGACGGAGACGAAGACCGGCTTGACGGCGTCCCGCGTGCGCAGGGCGCGGCCGACCTCCTCGGTGCCGGCGAGGAGCGGCGCGTGGCTGCCGCGCGGGGTGTCCGGGTCGTCGTGGGCGAAGGTGAAGGGGTTCTTGGCGACGCCGATGGTGGGCAGGCCGGTGAGGACGCCCAGATGGCTGGCGAGGCCGAAGCGGCGCGGGTGGGCGAGGCCGTAGCCGTCGCAGACGACCAGGCCCGGCGGGCAGGGCAGGGCGTCCAGCGCGGCCCGGACGGTGGGGATCTCGCGGAAGGCGAGCAGGCCCGGCACGTACGGGAAGGAGACCCGGCCGACGGCGGTGGCCTCGGCGACGACCTCCAGGGTCGCCGCGTCCAGGACCACGGCCGCGGCGGCGACCAGGTCGCGCTCGTCGTCGTAGGCCACGTCGACCCCGGTGACCCGTCCGGTGCCGGGGGCCGGCCCCGGCTCGCCGAGGACCACCCGCCCCCGCAGCCCGTCCTGCACGGCCAGCGCCGCTTCCTCGGTCGCGGGCCAGCCCGCGGGTACGCGTACGGTCGTCGTCATGGTGCCCACGAGGGTACGGCGCGCCACGCGCGCGTGCGGCGACGGGGCGCGGCACGGGAGCGGCGCCCGGCCCGCACGCGCGCGTGGCGTGGCGGGTCAGCTCTCCCTGGCGTCCAGGGCGCGTTGGAGCTGGGCCTTGTCCATGTCCGAACGGCCCTTGACGCCGCGCTGCCTGGCCTCCTCGTAGAGCTGGTCGTAGGTCGGGCCCCGGGCGCCGCCGTGCGACCGCTTGCCGCCCCGCCTGCCGGACGACATGTCCTGGAGCGACGCACGGCCGGCGGTCTTCGACTCGCCGGAGCGGGCGCGTTCCTTGTTGACGGCCCATCGTCCCGGCGCCGTCCAGACGGCCCGGCCGTCCCGGGGCGGGTAAGGCGAAGGTGTGAATGACCCCGGTGACAGAGGTCACTCGCGTCTCATGTGCACGGATCAGCCGTTTCCGTCGTCTCCACCATTGCCAGGCCTCATCCGCCCGGAAGCCGTCCAGCCGTCACGAGGGAGCAAGGCCTTGTCCACCGTCATCGAGCAGCCCGTAGAGGCCCGCCTGGTCGCCGCGTCGCCGCGCATGCCGAGCATTCCCGCCACCCTGCGCTACGACCGCGAGGACCCCTTCGCCGTCCGCATGACCTTCCCGGCCCCGGCCACCCTGGAGGGCGTCGACGTCTGCTGGACGTTCTCCCGCGAGCTGCTCGCGGCCGGACTGCACGCCCCGGAGGGCACCGGGGACGTCCGGGTGCGGCCGTACGGCTACGACCGGACCGTGCTGGAGTTCCACGCGCCCGAGGGCACCGCCGTCGTCCATGTGCGCACCGGTGAGATACGCCGGTTCCTGGAGGCGACCGGCGATCTGGTGCCCAGCGGCCTCGAACACCTCCAGCTGGACCTCGACCACGACCTCGCCGAGCTGATGCGGGACGCCTGCTGAGCCCGCTCCCCCGGGCCCGCCCGTAATTGCGTTGACGCCTCTCCGGACACGCTCGTACCGTGTTCCACGTCCTGTTGCCGTCGATTGGAGAAGGACGTTGCTCGTCTGAGGTTCCGAGACACCGCGTCACACCCGTGAGGTGTGTCTTCGTGGCGTTCGACCTCGGCGTGCGAGCCGTCCTCCGGCACAGGTGTCCCTCCTGGCCCCCGGCCGCTGTCCCGCGGTGTCTCGACACGCGTTTGCCATCCGACACCGCAAGCAACCGCGAGGCGCCCCATGTCCGCATCCGTCAGCTGTACCTCCCTGTCCTTCGCCTGGCCCGACGGCACCCCCGTCTTCGACGGCCTCGACCTCGCCTTCGGCCCCGGCCGCACCGGCCTGGTCGGCGTCAACGGCTCGGGGAAATCAACCCTGTTGAAGATCGTCGCCGGTGAACTCACCCCGTCCGAAGGGACCGTGAAGGTGGCCGGTGAGGTCGGCTGCCTCCCGCAGAACGTCACCCTGGACACCGCGCTGCGCGTCGACGAGGCGCTCGGCATCGCCGCCCGCCGGGCCGCGCTGCACGCCATCGAGGCGGGCGACGCGTCCGAGGAGCACTTCGAGACCGTCGGCGACGACTGGGACGTGGAGGAACGCGCCCTGGCCACCCTCGGCGAACTCGGGCTCGGCCGCATCGGCCTCGACCGCACCGTCGGCGAGGTCTCCGGCGGCGAGTCGGTGCTGCTGCGGCTGGCCGCGCTGCTCCTGCGGCGGCCGGACGTGCTGCTGCTCGACGAGCCCACCAACAACCTCGACCTGTACGCCCGCAGGCGGCTGTACTCGGCCGTCGAGTCCTGGCCCGGCGTGCTGATCGTGGTCAGTCACGACCGCGAACTCCTCGACCTGGTCGACCAGATCGCCGACCTGCGGGCCGGCGAGGTCACCTGGTACGGCGGCAACTTCTCGGCGTACGAGCAGGCTCTGGCCGTCGAACAGGAGGCGGCCGAGCGGATGGTGCGGGTCGCCGAGGCCGATGTCCGCAAGCAGAAACGCGAACTGACCGACGCCCAGGTCAAACTGGCCCGCCGCAAGCGGTACGGGCAGAAGATGTTCGAGCAGAAGCGCGAGCCGAAGATCGTCATGGGGGCGCGCCGGCGCGCGGCCCAGGAGTCCGCGGGCAAGCACCGCATCCTGCACGAGGAGCGGCTCGCCGAGGCCAGGGAACGGCTCGACGAGGCCGTGGAGGCGGTGCGGGACGACGCCGAGATCCGCGTCGAACTGCCGTACACGGCCGTGCCGCCGGGCCGGAACGTGCTCACCCTGGAGAACCTGGAGCTGGCCCACGGCTCACGGGTGAAGGGCATCCTGGAGCTGCGCGGGCCGGAGCGGATCGCGCTGATCGGACGCAACGGCGCGGGCAAGACGACGCTGCTGCGGACGATCGCCGGGGAGCTGGCGCCGGTCGCGGGCGAGGCGCGTACGCATGTGCCGACGCGCTTCCTGCCGCAGCGGCTGGACGTGCTCGACGGTGAGCTGAGCGTCGCCGAGAACGTGGCCCGGTTCGCGCCGGGCGCCACCAACAACCGGATCCGGGCGCGGCTGGCCCGCTTCCTGTTCCGGGGCGCCCGCGCCGACCAGAAGGCGGCCACGCTCTCCGGCGGCGAGCGATTCCGGGCCGCGCTCGCCGCGCTGCTGCTGGCCGACCCCGCCCCGCAGCTGCTGATGCTGGACGAGCCGACGAACAACCTGGACATGGCGAGCGTGCGGCAGCTGACCTCGGCCCTGGAGTCGTACGAGGGCGCCCTGCTCGTGGCCAGTCACGACCTGCCGTTCCTGGAGTCGATCGGCATCACGCGCCGGCTGGCGATGGCCGACGGGGAGCTGCGGGACATCACGGTGGAGGAGATGGCGCGTCTCGGGGAGGGCACAGCCTGATGTCAGGGGTTTTGTCCGCACCGGTCCGCGCTGCATGATGGCGGTCCGGCGGCCACACGAAGGACGCCGGACCGCATCCCCGAACCCGGAGACCCGACGTGCCCAGCAAGAAGGCCCTCATCCGCCGCCCCAGCCCGCGCCTCGCCGAAGGCCTGGTGACGCACGTCGAGCGGGAGAAGGTCGACGTCGAGCTCGCCCTGGAGCAGTGGGAGGCGTACGCGGAGGCGCTGCGCGCGCACGGCTGGGACACCGTCGAGGTCGACCCGGAGGACGACTGCCCGGACTCGGTCTTCGTCGAGGACGCGGTCGTCATGTACAAGAACGTCGCGCTGATCACCCGGCCCGGCGCCGAGTCCCGGCGCGCGGAGACCGCCGGCGTCGAGGAGGCGGTGGCCCGCCTCGGCTGCTCGGTGAACTGGATCTGGGATCCGGGCACCCTGGACGGCGGTGACGTCCTGAAGGTCGGCGACACCATCTACGTGGGCCGCGGCGGGCGTACCAACGCGGCCGGGGTGCAGCAGCTGCGGGCGGCGTTCGAGCCGCTGGGCGCGCGCGTGGTCGCGGTGCCGGTGAGCAAGGTGCTGCACCTGAAGTCGGCGGTCACGGCGCTGCCCGACGGGACGGTCCTCGGGCACATCCCGAACGTGGACCGGCCCTCCCTCTTCCCCGGTTTCCTGTCGGTCCCGGAGGACGCGGGCGCCCATGTGGTGCTGCTCGGCGGCAGCGGGCTGCTGATGTCGGCGAGCGCCCCGAAGACCGCGGAGCTGCTGACCGACCTCGGCCACGAGGTGGTCACCGTGGACATCTCGGAGTTCGAGAAACTCGAGGGATGTGTGACGTGCCTCTCGGTGCGGCTGCGGGAGCTGTACGCCTGACCGGGTGATCGACTCACCGCTTCGGCCCCGGGACCTGCGGGTCCCGGGGCACTTTGGCATGTCCTGATTCTCCCTGGGAACCGGGCTGATCAGCAGTCTTTACAGCGCGCTTAACCTACGGCTTCGTAACCTACGGATTCGTAGCCTACGATCACGTAGGTTCCCGGCACCGCTCGCCGGTTCTCTCCCGTACATTCGCTCGTGTTCGGCGTCCCCCTGGAGTTCTCGTGACGATCACTTCTCCCCACCTCGGCAGCTCGTCCGCCTGGACGGATGCCCGGCTGCTGTACGCCCTGGAGGAAGTGGTCGAGAAGGAGCTGAACCGCCATCTGAAGGTCGCCAAGGACTGGATGCCGCACGAGTACGTGCCGTGGAGCGACGCCCGTAACTTCCCCGGCCTCTTCGAGGACGGCCAGGCCTGGGAGAAGGAGCAGTCCAAGGTCACCGAGATCGGCCGGATCGCCCTGGTGGTCAACCTCCTCACCGAGGACAACCTGCCCAGCTACCACCACGAGATCGCCTCGCTGTTCGGCCGGGACGGCGCCTGGGGCACCTGGGTGCACCGCTGGACCGCCGAGGAGGGCCGGCACGGCATCGTGATGCGCGACTACCTGCTCGCCTCGCGCGCGGTCGACCCGGACAAGCTGGAGGCTTTCCGGATGTCGCACATGAGCGAGGGCTTCGAGTCCGACAACCGGCACTCGATGCTGCACTCGGTCGCCTACGTGGCCTTCCAGGAGCTCGCGACCCGCATCTCGCACCGCAACACCGGCCACCAGTCCGGCGACCCGGTCTGCGACCGCATGCTGGCCCGCATCGCGACCGACGAGAACCTGCACATGGTCTTCTACCGCAACCTCCTGAAGGCCGCGTTCGAACTCGCCCCCGACCTGACCATGCAGGCCGTCCGGGACGTCGTCGTGAACTTCCGGATGCCCGGCCACGGCATCCCCGGCTTCGAGCGCGCGGCCGCACAGATGGCCATCGGCGAGGTCTACAACATGCGCATCCACCACGACGACGTGCTCCAGCCGGTGCTGCGCCACCTGAAGGTCCTGGAGATCGACGGTCTCGGCCCGGAGGGCCTGCAGGCGCAGGAGGAACTCGGCCTGTTCATGGGCGGGCTGGACGCGGAGGCCCTCAAGTTCGACGCCAAGCTGGCCGCGCGCAAGGCGCGGATGGCGGCGCGCGGCGTCTGACGCCCAGGGACGGCCACCGGCGGAACGACGGAACGACAGACAGCGGGCGGGGTGTTCTCACCCCGCCCGCTGCTTGTACTGCTCCGGGTAGCGCTCGGTGAAGCGCACCGCCCAGACCAGCAGGGCGATGGGGACGATCCAGTTGAACCAGTCGCTGCCCGCCGGGACCCGGATCGCCAGCCAGGTGGAGACGGCCATCAGCGCGAAGACCACGCCCCAGGCCGCGGTCAGCACCGTGTTGACGTGCCGGAAGACCGGCGAGTCCCAGAACTCCCGCGGCACCGACTGGCGGGCGTACTGGGCGGTGAAGGGGTCGGCGAGCAGCGAGCCGAGCGCCACCACGGCCACGACGGCGTTGGAGACGACCTGGGCGTACGTCTCCAGCCAGATCAGCTCGTGGCGGTCCAGGGCGAGCGCGAGGACGCAGAGCACGGCGAAGAACACGATGCCGACCATGTCGAGCAGGTAGAAGCGGCCCCGGACCATGTCCTTGCCGGAGAGCGCGACCGCCGCGATCAGCGCGGCCAGGGCCGCGTACTCCCAGGTGCTGGGGCTGGCCACGACCCCGAAGATGATCCACGGGGCGAAGGAGAAGAAGACGTTCCCGGCGCCGGCGGTCCTCCTCACCGGGGTGCTCGTCACCGGCGGCCCCTGCCGCGTGTGTCCCATGAGGTCTCCCCTCTCGTGCCGGCACCGTCCCGCTCCTCCAGCCTGGCGCGCTCGCGTCCGGCTCGCACGCCGTCCGGTGTGCGGCGCGGTCCCGGGCCTCCTAGCGTGGGAAAGGCGCGCCACGAGGGTGCCGGGAGCCGCCATGACCCACCGCTTCAGCGAGAACGAGCAGTTCGACTACGAGATCCGGCTCGCCCTGGGTTCGGCCTGGCGGCAGGGGGCCGACGCGGGCGAGGTCCTGGCCGTCGCGGCCGAGGCGGCGGACGGCGACGGGGCGGCCTGGTTCACGGCCTGGGCCGGGCTCGCGGAGCGGGTCCGCGCGGTGGCCGAGCGGTGCGCCGCCGCCGGCCGCAGGGCCAGCGCGCGGGACGCCTGGCTGCGGGCCGCCGGGTACTACGGCACCGCGCTGGTGACCGTGGACGCGTGCGCGGACCCCGGGGCGCGGCTGCGCGAGGGGTTCGCACGGCACCGGGAGTGCCTCGACCGCTTCCTGGACGCCTGGGACCCGCCGGCGCGCCGGGTGGCGATCCCGTACGAGGGCGGCACCCTCCCGGGACACCTGGTCGCCCCCGCCGGTTCCTCCGACGCCGGCGGCCCGCTGCCCACGCTGATCGCCAACAACGGCAGCGACGGCCCGGTCAGCGCCCTGTGGACCCTGCTCGGCGCGCCCGCCGCGGCCCGCGGCTACCGTGTGCTGCTCTTCGACGGGCCGGGCCAGCAGTCCATGCTGTTCGAACGCGGGACGACGTTCCGGCCGGACTGGGAGCATGTGATCACCCCGGTCGTGGACTTCCTCCGGGCCCGTCCCGAGGTCGACGGACGGCGGATCGTGCTGGCCGGCGTCAGCCAGGCCGGCTACTGGGTGCCGCGGGCGCTGGCCTTCGAGCACCGGATCGCCGCCGCCGTCGCGGACCCGGGCGTCGTCCGGGTCGTGGACAGCTGGTGGCACCGGCTCGGCCCGGACCTGCGGGCCCTGTGGGAGTCCGGCGACCGGGCCGCCTTCGACGACGTCATGGGCCGGGCGCTCGGCGCGGACCCGGCACTGGCCGCGATGTGGCGGTGGCGGGCCAAGCCGTACGGCGTCGGCTCACCGTTCGACCTGCTCACCGAGGTGCGCGCGTACGACGTCACGCCGGTCGTCGGGCGGATCACCACCCCGCTGCTGATCACCGACCCGGACGGCGAGCACTTCTGGCCGGGCGCCTCGCACGAGCTGTACAACGCGCTCCCCGGTCCCAAGCACCTGGTCCGCTTCACCGAGGCGGAGGGCGCGCACGGCCACTGCGAGCCGATGGGCCGGGCCCTGTTCGAGCAGCGCGTCTTCGACTGGCTGGACGACCGGCTGGCGGCGGTGCCGTGACTCAGCGGGACGCGCGCCGCAGCTCCAGGCGTTCCTTCTCGGACAGGCCGCCCCAGACGCCGAACCGTTCGTCGTTGTCGAGCGCGTACTCCAGGCAGGCCGGACGCATCTCGCACATCCCGCAGATGCGCTTCGCCTCGCGCACCGAGCTGCCGGGCTCGGGGAAGAAGAAGTCCGCCCCGGTCTGCGCGCACAGCGCCTGCGCCTGCCACGCCGGGACAGTCGTGCGGGGCGGGGTGATGGTGTCGAAGTACATGGCCAGGATCGTGCCGCGCGGCGAAAAACGTTCGCTCAACGCCCGCTCAACGCGGCGCCGGCACACCTCTGCGGTCTCGATGATGCGCCCGCGCGGCGGGCCTGTGCACGGCGGCGCGCGGAACGGATCGGAAACCCGGCGGATGTGCCGGGTGACCCTCGGTGACCGGGGCGGACGGGCGTGGTCCGGCGGCGGTCGCCCGCGGGCGGTGGAAGACTCGGCAGACCACAGAACGGGACCCTTCCGAGGAGGGCGAAGATGCTCACCACCCGTTTCGTCAACGGTGCTCCCAACTGGATCGACCTCGGCACCCCCGAGATCGACGGCGCCGTCTCCTTCTACAACGGTCTGTTCGGCTGGCGGCTCCAGTCGGCGGGGCCGGACGCCGGCGGCTACGGGTTCTTCCAGCTGGACGGCCGGACCGTCGCCGGCGGGATGCAGACCACGCCGGAGCAGGGCCCGCCGTCCTGGACCGTCTACTTCCGCAGCGAGGACGCGCAGGCCACGGCCAAGGCCGCCGAGCAGGCGCACGGCAGTGTCCTGGTCCGGCCGATGGACGTGCTGGGCCAGGGCCGCATGGCGGTCCTCGCCGACCAGGCGGGCGTGCCCTTCGGGCTCTGGCAGCCCGCGCGGATCAAGGGCGTGGACGTGGCGGGCGACCCGGGGTCGCTGTGCTGGGTCGAGCTGTACACCCCGGACATCGCGGCGGCGGCCGCCTTCTACAACAGGGTCCTCGGCCTGGAGACCTCCGGGGTGCCGTTCCCCGGCGGCACCTACACCAGCCTCAACCCGGCGGAGGGCGCGGACGAGTCGGTGTTCGGCGGGGTGGTCCCGCTGAACGAGGACCCGGCCGAGGCGCAGGCCGGCGCCTACTGGCTGCCGTACTTCGAGGTCGAGGACGTGGACGCGGTGGTGGAGAAGACCCAGCAGACCGGCGGCCGGGTGCGGATGCCGGCCACCACCCTGGAGGGCGTGGGCCGCATGGCCAAACTGGCCGACCCCTACGGCGCCCGCTTCGCGGTGATCAAGGGCGAGCCACAGAACTGACCCGTCACCGGCCCGGCGAGGACGTCCGGGCGAGGACGTCTGAGCCAGGACGTCCGGGCGACGGTGGCCGGGCGAGGACGTCCGGGCGAAGACGTCGGGGCAACGGTGGTCGGGCGAGGGTGGCCGGGCCGTGGCGTCCAGACGAGGACGCCGGGGCGACGGTGGCCGGGCGAGGACGTCCGGGCGAAGACGTCGGGGCAACGGTGGTCGGGCGAGGGTGGCCGGGCCGTGGCGTCTAGGCGGTGGCGCGTCGGACCAGGGTCGTGGGCAGGACGACGCTGGACGGCGCGCCCGCCGGGGACTTGCCGCGGGTCAGGGTGCGCAGCAGCAGGCGGGCCATCAGCCGGCCGATCTCCTCGATGTCCTGACGGACCGTCGTCAGCGCCGGCTCGGTCTGCTCGGTGACGGGCAGCACGTCGTCGAAGCCGATCACCGCCACGTCCTCGGGGACCCGTCGGCCGCGCTCGCGCAGCACACGCAGGGCACCGAGCGCGGTGAGGTCGTTGGCGGCGAACACGGCGTCCACGTCCGGGCAGCGGTCCAGGAGTTCGGCCATGGCCCGCTCGCCGCCGCCCGGTGTGAAGTCGCTGGCGACGACCAGCCGCGGATCCCCCTCCCCCATGACGTCCCGGTAGCCCTGGAGGCGGTCGGCCGCCGAGGTCTGGTCCAGCGGCCCGGTGATGTGCGCGATCCGCCCGCGGCCGAGGCCCACGAGATGGCGTACGGCGTCGCGGGCGCCGCCCCGGTTGTCGCAGTCGACGTAGACGGCGCTGTCCGAGCCGTCGCTCCAGCCGGGCCGCCCGCCGAACACGGTGGGGATCCCGGCGCCCTCGATCAGGCCGGGCAGCGGGTCGTCGAGGTGGAGCGAGAAGACGAGGGCGCCGTCCACATGGCCGCCGGCGAGGTAGCGGGCGACCCGTACGTGGTCGTCCCGCCCCTCGGTGAGCAGCAGCACCAGCTGGTTGTCGTGGGCGGTCAGCTCCTTGCTGATGCCGCGCAGCTGGAGGGCGAAGAAGGGGTCGGTGAAGATCCTGGTCTCGGGCTCGGCGATGACGACGGCGACGGCGTCGTGACGTTTGGTGACGAGGCTGCGGGCGGCCTGGTTGGGCACGTAGCCGAGTTCCTCGACCGCCTGCCGGACCCGCTCGACCAGGGGCTCGCGCACCCCGTCCCCGCCGTTGACGACCCGTGACGCGGTGGCCCGGGACACCCCGGCCCGCGCGGCCACGGCCTCCAGTGTGGGGCGCGCCCCTGCCTCGGACACCCTCGGCCCTCCTCGTCGGCGGCTGGCGATCAGCATAGCCCTGGGCGTACCGGGTGGTGAGAGCGCTCCCGCCGGTCCGGCCGGGGCCGGCCGGGAGCCGTGGCGCTCCCCGGTGCGGCGCCGGACTCCCGCCGTCAGGAGGGCTGTTCCGGCCTGGCCCGGCTCGGCTGGACGCGCTTGGGCTCGCCCGGCATCTTCGGGTACTCCGGCGGATACGGCAGATCGCCCAGGCCGTGCTCGTGCTCGTCGCGGCGGGCCAGTTCGAGGAGCGTGTCGAGGGAGTAGGCGTGGTCGTCCATGTCGGCGTGCACGTCGCCGAGTTCGGCGAAGCGGGCCGGCATGGTGACGAGGTCGAAGTCCGCCGGGCGGACGTGGTCGACCTCCTCCCAGCGCAGCGGGGCGGAGACGGGCGCGCCGGGGCGGGGGCGCACGGAGTAGGCGGAGGCGATGGTGCGGTCGCGCGCGGTCTGGTTGTAGTCGACGAAGATGCGCTCGCCGCGCTCCTCCTTCCACCACTTGATCGTCACCCGGTCCGGCATCCGGCGCTCCAACTCGCGCCCTACGGCGATGGCCGCGCGCCGGACCTGGGTGAACGTCCAGCGCGGTTCGATGGGCACGAAGACGTGCAGCCCCCGGCCGCCGGAGGTCTTGGGCCAGCCGCGCAGTCCGCCGAACTCGTGGAGGACCGCGCGCAGTTCGTGGGCGGCGCGGACCGCGTCGTCGAAATCGGTGCCGGGCTGCGGGTCGAGGTCGATACGGAGTTCGTCCGGGCTGTCGACGTCGGCGCGGCGCACCGGCCAGGGGTGGAAGGTGAGGGTGCCGTACTGGGCGGCCCACACCACGGCGGCCTCCTCCGTGGGGCACATCTCGTCGGCCGTGCGGCCGCTGGGGAAGGTGATGTGGGCGGTGGGGATCCAGTCGGGCATGCCCTTGGGCGCCCGCTTCTGGTAGAACCACTCGCCCTCGACGCCGTCCGGGTACCGCTGGAGGGTGGTGGGGCGGTCGCGCAGGGCACGCAGGATGCCGGGGGCCACGGCCGCGTAGTAGCGGGCGACGTCCAGCTTGGTGAAACCGCGCTCGGGGAAGAAGACCTTGTCCGGGCTGGACAGCCGTACGGTCCGGCCGGCCACCTCCAGTTCCACCGCGTTGCCCATGCGGCCACGGTAGGCGTACCGCCCCCACCGCGCATATCGGCCCGCCGGCGGCCGCAACCGGGGCGGGGACCGGGCGACGCGCGGGTGCGCGGGTGCGCTCGTAGAGTCGGACCATGGATCTGCCGGTGATGCCGCCCGTGAAGCCGATGCTCGCCAAGTCGGTGGCGGGCATCCCGCCGGACATGCAGTACGAGGCGAAGTGGGACGGCTTCCGCGCGATCGTCTTCCGGGACGGGGACGAGGTGGAGCTGGGCAGCCGCACCGGAAAACCGCTGACCCGGTACTTCCCCGAGCTGGTGGCGGCGCTGCGGGAGCGGCTGCCCGAACGGTGCGTGCTGGACGGGGAGATCGTGATCGCGCGCGCGGGACGGCTGGACTTCGACGCGCTGACCGAGCGGATCCATCCGGCCGACTCCCGGGTGCGCACACTGGCCGAGCGGACCCCCGCCTCCTTCGTCGCCTTCGACCTGCTGGCGCTGGCCGACGAGTCGCTCCTGGACCTCCCGCTGACCGACCGCCGCGCCCTGCTCACCGCGGCGCTCGCCGACGCGGCCCCGCCGGTGCACCTGGCACCGGCGACGACCGACGTCGAGGTGGCCCGGCGGTGGTTCGAGCAGTACGAGGGCGCCGGCCTCGACGGGGTCGTCGCCAAACCCCTCACCCTGCGCTACCGCCAGGACGAGCGCGCCATGTTCAAGGTCAAGCACGAGCGGACCGCCGACGTCGTGGTGGCCGGCTACCGTCTCCACAAGAGCGGCCCGGTGGTCGGCTCGCTGCTCCTCGGCCTCTACGACGACCGGGGCGCCCTCCAGCACGTGGGCGTGTCCGCCGCGTTCCCGATGAAGCGGCGGGCCGAGCTGATCGGGGAGCTGGAGCCGCTGCGGATGGACGACGCCTCCGGGCATCCGTGGGCGGCCTGGACCGAGGAGGCCGCCCACGCGTCGGCCCGGCTGCCCGGCGCGCCGAGCCGCTGGTCCGGCAAGAAGGACCTGTCCTGGGTGCCGCTGCGGCCGGAGCGGGTCGCCGAGGTGGCGTACGACCACATGGAGAACGGGGCGCGTTTCCGCCACACGGCCCGCTTCCGCCGCTGGCGCCCGGACCGCACCCCGCGCAGCTGCACCTACGCCCAACTGGAGGAGCCCGTGCGCTACGACCTCACGGAGATCCTGGGTTCGTGACCCGCGTCCCCTCCCCCGGGGCGCGCCGTGCACCCGATCGGCCTCTTCGGCGCGCGGGACAGGGTTCGGCCGGGTATGGCCACCGATGAACCGATGAGCGGACGATCGAGGGGACGAACGGGGTGGCAACGGTGGGCATGCGACACGAGGCGCCGACGCGCCGGACCGTGCTGACGGCGGCGCTGCTGGCGGCCACCGCGACGGCCTCCCTGACCGCCGGCTGCACCCGGCCCGCCGGCTCCGACGACGGCCGCGCACCGGCCGGCACCGCGACACCGGGCGGCGGGACCGGCGCGGCGACCGGCTCCGTACTGGCCGTGAAGATCGACAACGTGGCCGCGGCCCGCCCCCAGACCGGCCTGGACTCGGCGGACGTGGTGTACGCGGAGCAGGTGGAGGGCGGCCTCAGCCGGCTGATGGCGGTGTACGCGACCGAGCTGCCCGAGGTGATCGGCCCGGTCCGCAGCGCCCGCGAGTCGGACCTGGAGCTGCTGCGCCAGTTCGACCGGCCGACGCTCGCCTTCTCCGGGGCCCAGCACAAGCTGCTCCCGCTGATCGACCGGGCACCGCTGCGGCCCAGGACGCCCGACGGGGCGCCCGGCGCCTACTTCCGGGGCAGCTCCAGGCCGGCCCCGCACAACCTGTACCTCCGCCCCGCCGCGCTGATGGGCGCGGCACCCGGCGGGTCGGCGCTCACCACGGGCTTCCGCCACGGGCCGGCCCCGGCCGGGGGCACGGTGACCGCCTCGCGCGCCGTGCGGTACCCGACGGCCCGCTTCGCCTTCACGTGGTCCGCCGCGCGGCACCGCTGGCTGGTGTCCATGGACGGCACCCCGGCCGTGACGACGGCGGGCGGGCGGCTGGCCGCCGCGACGGTGGTCGTGCAGTACGTGCGGGTGCGCACCTCCCAGTACCACGACGTGCTGGGCAACCACACGCCCTACACCGAGACCGTCGGGTCGGGGGAGGCCGAAGTGCTGCGCGACGGGCGGTCGTTCGAGGCCCGCTGGGCGCGCGCGGACGCCTCGGGCGGTACGACGTTCACCGGTGCGGACGGCGGTCCGCTGGCCTTCGCCGACGGGCAGGTGTGGGTGGTCCTCGTGAACGCCGAGTCGCGTTGACCACGGGCCGCGTCCCGGTGTGCGGCCCGGCCGCGCCTAGCCCTGCGGAACCAGCGGCTCCGCGGGGTTGCGCAGCCCCTCCGCCGCGTCCGCGACCCGGCGGATCAGCTCGAAGAACTGGACCTGTTCCCCGGCCGAGAGCGGGGCCAGGAAGACCTGGTTCATCCGCGCGGTGCGCACCGAGAGCTTGCGGTGGGTGCGCACCCCGTCGTCGGTGAGGCGCAGCAGGGACCGGCGGCCGTCCTGCGGGTCGCGCACCTTGTCGAGCAGCCCGCGCCGGCCGAGCCGGCTGATGACCTCCGCGATGGTCGACCGGTCCAGCCCCACCCGCTCCCCCACGGTCCGCTGGTCCAGCCCCGGCTCGGCGACGAGCGCGTTCAGGACGGCGAACTGCGGCGAGGTGGTCTCCTCCGAGACCATCGTGTTCCACAGCAGGTAGTGGGCCTGCTGGAGCCGCCGGGCCAGGTGCCCGGGGTGGGTGGTGAGGTCCACCGCGGCCATATGCCCTCCCATGGTCCGAATTCGTTGGTGCACTGAACGATACCCGCAGCCGCTCTTCCTGTCTGTACACCCATATGCCATCACCCCAGGTCTTGACGGGTGGCGACACCAGTGGCAGCGTGAAGGACATCTCGCGGAAATGCTCAGTGCCCTGACTAATTTCCCGATCGACTGGAAGAGAGTGGGCTTCGCGGATGGACAGGGTGGTCACCACGTCCCGGGAGGCGGTACCGGTGCGGCCACCCTCCGCATCGGCGTCGGACAAGGGCTCGCGCTGCTCCTCGGACGCCAGCCGTCTCGTTCGCACTTCACCTAGGACTCCTCATGACACTCACCCAAGCCGACATCGACCTCGAGATCGCCACCGAGCACGCCGCCTACGAGAAGCGGGTCGCGGAGGGCGCTCCGGTCGAGAACCAGCCCCGACGTGACTACGCGCCCTACCGGTCGTCCGTGCTCCGGCACCCCAGGCAGCCGCTGGTCGCCATCGACACCAGCAAGGACCCGGAGCTGGTGGAGCTGCACTCCCCCGCGTTCGGGGAGCGGGACATCACCGGGATAGACAACGACCTGACCCGGCAGCACACCGGTGAGCCCGTCGGGGAGCGGATCACCGTCTCCGGGCGGCTGCTGGACCGCGACGGACGGCCCGTGCGGGGCCAGCTGGTCGAGATCTGGCAGGCCAACTCGGCGGGCCGCTACGCCCACCAGCGCGAGCAGCACGACGCCCCGCTGGACCCGAACTTCACCGGTGTCGGCCGTACGATCACCGACGCGGACGGCGGCTACCGCTTCACCACCGTCCAGCCCGGCCCCTACCCCTGGCGCAACCACGTCAACGCCTGGCGGCCCGCCCACATCCACTTCTCGATGTTCGGCTCGGCGTTCACGCAGCGGCTGGTGACGCAGATGTACTTCCCGAGCGACCCGCTGTTCCCGTACGACCCGATCATCCAGTCGGTGACGGACGACGCGGCGCGGCAGCGGCTGGTCGCGACCTACGACCACAGCCTGTCCGTGCCCGAGTTCTCGATGGGCTACCACTGGGACATCGTGCTGGACGGACCGAACGCCACCTGGATCGAAGAAGGACGCTGACCTGCCATGACGAAGATCGACACGAGCAGCCCGGAGAACGTGCTGCCCACCCCGTCGCACACGGTCGGCCCCTTCTACGGGTACGCGCTGCCGTTCCGCGGCGGTGAGGACATCGCCCCGCTCGGCCACCCGGACACGGTCACGGTCCACGGGTACATCCTCGACGGCGAGGGCAGCCCGCTGCCCGACGCGTTCGTGGAGCTGTGGGGCGCCGACCCGGACGGGAACGTCTCCACCACGGACGGTTCGATCCGGCGCGACCCGGCGAGCGGCGACTACCTCGGCCGCAACGGCGTGGAGTTCACCGGCTGGGGCCGGATCCAGACGGACGCCGACGGGCACTGGTACGCGCGGACGCTGCGCCCCGGCGCACGCGGCGGCAGCGCCCCGTACATCAGCGCGTGTGTGTTCGCGCGCGGGCTGCTGGTGCACCTGTTCACCCGGATCTACCTGCCGGGCGACGACGCAGCGCTCGCCGCCGACCCGCTGCTCACCCGGGTGGGCGAACGGCGCGACACGCTGATCGCCGCCGACGAGGGCCGCGGGACCTACCGTTTCGACATCCGCCTTCAGGGCGAGGGCGAGACGGTCTTCCTGGAGTTCCAGTGACAGCAGTGGAGTACGGCGGTGAGGCCGGACTGCTCGCGCCCGGGTGGGCCGGTTCCCCGGCCGCGGCCGCGACGGGCGACGGTGCCTATCTGCGGGCGCTGCTCGACGCGGAGGCCGCCCTCACGCGGGCGCAGGCGTCGCTCGGGCTGGCCCCCGGCGAGGCCGCGACGGCGGTGACCGAGGCGGCCGACGCCGGCCGCTTCGACGCCGGCGGCCTCGCCGAGCGCGCCCGCGCGGGCGGCAACCCGGTGATTCCCCTGGTCGCCGATCTGACCAGGGCGGTCGGCACGGAGTACGGGCCGTACGTCCACCGGGGAGCGACCAGCCAGGACATCATGGACACGGCGACGATGCTGGTCGCCGTGCGCACCCTGGACCTGGTCCTCGCCGACCTCGGACGGACCGCGGACGCGCTGGCCCGGCTGGCCTCCGAACACCGTGACACGCCGATGCCGGGGCGCACCCTCACCCAGCACGCCGTACCGACCACGTTCGGGCTGAAGGCGGCCGGCTGGCGGTCGCTGGTCCTGGACGCGAGGGACCGCACCGCCCGGGTCCGGGAGTCGCTGCCCGCGCAACTCGGCGGCGCGGCCGGGACGCTGGCGGCCTTCGGGGCGTACGGAGCGGAGCACGCCGAGCAGCTGCCCGCGGCGTACGCGCGTGAACTCGGCCTTGCCGCACCGCGGTTGCCCTGGCACACCCTGCGCACACCGGTCGCCGACCTCGCCGGATGCCTCGCCTTCACGGCCGGGGCGCTGGGCAAGATCGCCGCGGATGTGCTGACGCTGTCCCGCACCGAGATCGGCGAGGTCTCCGAGGACGGCGGGGGCGGTTCGTCGGCGATGCCGCACAAGGCCAACCCGGTGCGGTCGACGCTGGTCGCCGCCGCGGCCCGGCGGGCCCCGCAGCTCGCGGCCGTGCTGTACGGCTCCCTGGTCGCGGAGGACGAGCGGCCGGCCGGTGCCTGGCACGCCGAGTGGGAGCCGCTGCGGGACCTGCTGCGCACCGTCGGCGGCGCCGCCCGGGACGCGGCCGTGCTGACGGAGGGGCTGCGGGTGCGTCCGGAGGTCATGCGCCGGCACCTGGACCTCACCGGCGGGCTGATCGTCTCCGAGCGGCTGTCCGCCGCGCTGGCCCCCGTCCTCGGCCGGGCCCGCGCCCGGGAACTGCTCACCGAAGTCGCCCGCCGCACCCACACCGAGCACCGTATGCTGCGTGAACTCCTCGCCGAGGAACCGGAGTTGAAGGAAGTCGATCTCGACGACCTCACCGATCCCGCCCACTACACCGGCTCCGCCGGTGTTCTCACCGACCGTGCTCTGGAGCGACGTTGACCGAGAACCTCCTCAACCACCGTGCCGAGGGTTCGGCTTCGGCGCCCCCGCTGCTCCTGGGACCGTCGCTCGGTACCTCGTTCGCGCTGTGGGACGCGGTGGCGCCCGAGCTGTCGAGCGGCCACCGGGTGGTGCGCTGGGACCTGCCGGGGCACGGCGGTTCGGCGCCCGGCCTGATCGGGGCGGGGGCGACCGTCGGGGACCTCGCCGGCCTGGTGCTGGCGCTCGCCGACTCGCTCGGCATCGACCGGTTCGCGTACGCGGGCGTCTCACTGGGCGGGGCGGTGGGCCTGCACCTGGCCGTGCACCACCCGGACCGGCTGGAGAGCCTGGCCGTGATCTGCTCCTCGGCCCACTTCAACGGGGCCGGGCCCTGGGAGGAGCGGGCCGGACGGGTGCGCCGGGAGGGCGTGGCGTGGCTCGCGGAGAGCGCGGGCAGCCGCTGGTTCACGCCCGGCTTCACCGTGCCGCGGCTCGTCGAGGACCAGCGGACGGCGGACCCGGAGGCGTACGCCGCCTGCTGCGACGCGCTGGCCGCGTTCGACCTGCGCGACCGGCTCGGCGAGATCGCGGTGCGCACCCTGCTGATCGCGGGCCGCGAGGACCCCGCGACCCCGCCCGCGCACCTGCGGGAGATCGCGGACGCGGTGCCGGCGTCGACACTGGTCGAGCTGCCGGGGGCGTCCCACCTGGCGCCCGCGCAGTGCCCCGAGGCCGTCCTCACCGCGCTGCGCTCCCACCTGGACGGGGGCGCAGGGCGCGGTATGGCGGTCCGCCGCGAGGTGCTGGGCGACGCGCACGTCGACCGGGCCCAGACCCGCCAGACGCCCTTCACGGCCCGCTTCCAGGACTTCATCTCGCGCTACGCCTGGGGCGAGATCTGGACCGATCCCACGCTCTCGCGCCGCGAACGGAGCATGATCACCCTCACCGCGCTGGTCGCGCACGGCCACTACGAGGAGCTGGCGATGCATGTGCGCGCGGCCCGGCGCAACGGCCTGACGCCCCAGGAGATCGGCGCCGTGCTGCTGCAGACGGCGGTCTACTGCGGGGTGCCCGCCGCCAACTCCGCGTTCGCGGCGGCCCAGCGGGTGCTGGCCGAGGAGGAAGGGTGACCCTGCCGGTCGTAGCCTCGGCGGCACCACCCGTGCGGCGGCCCTCCGTGCCTACGCTGGGGTCATGTCGACTGTTCTGATCACCGGCGCCACCTCCGGTCTCGGCCGGTACGTCGCCTTCGAGCTGGTCCGCTCCGGACACCTCGTCCTCGCCCACGGCCGCGACCCGGACCGCACCGGGCGTCTCGTCGGGGAGCTGCGTGCCGAGGGCGACGCGGAGGGCTTCGTCGCGGACCTGGCCTCGCTGGCCGGGGTCCGCGAGCTGGGCGCCCGGGTCGCCGACGCGCATCCCGGCCTGGACGTCCTGGTCAACAACGCGGGCGTCGGCGCCGGGGCCCCCGGCTCGGGGCGCGAACTGAGCGCCGACGGGCACGAACTGCGCCTCGCCGTGAACTACCTGGCCCCGGTGGCGCTGACCCGGGCGCTCCTTCCGGTCCTGCGCGCCCGCGGCTCCGCCCGGATCGTCAACGTCGGTTCGGCGGGCCAGGAGCCGCTCGACTTCGACGATCCCGAGTTCACCCGCGGCTACCAGGGCTTCGCCGCGTACCGCCGGGCCAAGTTCGCCCTGGCGGCGCACACGTTCGCGCTGGCGGAGGAGCTGGCGGACACGGGCGTCTCGGTGAACGTCCTGCACCCGGCGACCTTCATGGACACGGCGATGGTGCGCGAGGGCGAAGTGGCTCCCCGCACCACGGTGGCGGACGGCGCGCCGGGCGTACTGGCCCTGGTGACCCAGGACTTGGGCACGGGGCGCTACTTCGACGGTACGAGACCGGCCCGCGCGAACGAGGCGGCGTACGACCGCGAGGTGCGCAAACGCCTGTCCGCGGTGACGGACCAACTCCTCGCGCTGTAGGGCCCCTTCTTCGAGGGGCGCGGGGAACCGCGCGGCCGGCCCCGCGCCCGTCAGCGCAGCCCCCGCCCCGTGTCCAGCACCTCCCGGGCCTGGGCGACCAGCCCCTCCGCCCCGCAGGACCGGGCCAGAGCCAGCCCCCGGTTCAGCTCGGCCACGGACCGCGCGGCGATCCCGTACTCCACCCGTGCCGCCGCGTGCTCGTACTGGCAGGGCGAGGCCTCCAGGTAGGCCACCGCCTGCGAGGCGAGCCGCACCTGCCGCTGCCCGGTCTCCAGCGCGGCGGCGCACCGCAGCGCCTCGCCGATCGCCGTGTCGGTGCCGAACCGCTCCGCCTGCCGCCGCGCGTCGGTGGCCAGCTGCGCGGCCCGTGCCGGGTCCGTGCGGGCGAGCGCCCGGGCGAGGTCGAGCGTCCAGGGCACCACCACCGGGTTGAAGTGGCCGCGGGCCACGGCGGCCTTCTCCGCCGCCTCCAGCTCGTTGACCGCCTCCTGTCCGCGGCCGACCGCGAGCAGCAGCCGGCCGCGCACGGACCGCGGGTCGGGCATCACGATGGTGGAGGGGTAGGGCGGTGCGAATCCGTACTGCTCGGCGGTCTCCCAGGCCTGCGCGACATGGCCGCGGGCGAGCAGCGTGTCGACGAGGTTGCAGGTCGCGGTCCAGTACAGGGGCAGTCTGCGGCCCACCCGTTCGGCGATCCGCAGGGACTCGCGCAGGGAGGTCTCCGCGTCCCGCAGCCGGCCGCGCCTGCGGTGGCCGAGGCCGACGTAGGCATGGGCGAGGGCGAGGTGGCCGCCGCTCCAGCCGGCCGACTCGTAGGCGCGCAGGGCCTCGTTGTAGAGGGCTTCGGCCCGGTCGAGGCGGTCGGTGTAGACGTAGGAGTTGGCGAGCATCAGCAGCAGCTCGATGCCCCACTCGGTGTCGGTCCAGCCCAGTCCGGGCGCGAGCCGGCCGTTGACGAGGGCGCGGTCGCACAGTTCGACGACCTGCTCGGCGTTCCCGCCCTGGATGAGGAGGTCGAAGCCGCGCAGCATCAGCAGGGCGCGCTCGGAGTTGTCGCGGCCGGTGCAGGTGGCGGCGAGTTCGGCGAGGCGTTCGGAGCGGCGCGGGGAGACGGCCTCGCCGGCGATGCCCTCCCACATGAACTGGACGGCCTGGAGCCGGAGTCTGGCGGGACCCGCCTCGTGCCGGGCGGCCTCCGCCTCGACCGTGCGGACGGCCTCCTCCAGCTGGTCGTTGTGGAGCAGGGCCTGGGAGAGGCGGAAGACCGCGTCGACGCGTTCGGCCCCGTCGAGGCCGGGCATGCCGAGCGCGCTCTGCAGATGGTCGATGGTGACGGCGGGGTTGGTGAGCAGGGTGGCGCAGCCCAGTTCGTAGAGGACACGGGCGTGGACGTCGGGCAGGGGCGGTTCCAGCAGGGCGCGTTCCAGGCAGCGGCGGGCCGCGTCGGGGGCGCCGACGGCGAGGTGTTCGCGGGCCGCGTCGCGCAGTTGCTCGACGAGTTCCTCGTCGTCGTCCGGGTGCACCTTGAGGAGGTGGCGGGAGGCCTCGGCGACGCCGCGGCCGGACTCGGCGACGAGCTGGGCGGCGATGCCGTGCATGGCGGTGCACATCGCCGGCGGGATGGAGTTGTAGACGGCGGTGGCGATCAGCGGGTGGACGAACTCCAGGTCTCCGGCGCCGGCCCGGGAGCCCGCCGGGTCGGGCTCGGTGAGGATGCGGGCGGTGCGCAGCAGGCCGGCGCAGCGCTCGGCGTCGTCGACGGCCATGGTGGCGAGCTGGGCGACGAGGTCCACGGAGATCCCGGTGCCGAGGATGGCGGCGGCCCAGGCGAACCGGGTGGCGTCGATACCGAGTCCTTCGAGGCGGGTGACGAGGCCGCCGCCCCTGGCCGACCGGTTGAGGGCGCGCAGTTCGCCGGCCCGGGCCTCGACGGGGTCGACGTCGCTGTCCTGGACCTTGGCGAGGAGTTCGACGGTCTCGTAGGGGTTGCCGCCGGTGACGGCCCAGACCTCGCGGCAGAACGGGGCGTCGGCGTGGGCGCCGAGGGCGGCGCGGGTGAGCCCGGCGGCGGCGTCCGGGGTGAGGGCGCTGAGGGTCTGGGCGGGCCGGCCGGCCGCGGCGGCCACGGCGTCGAGGTGGCGGGCGCTGTCGCCGGTGACCTCGCCGGGCCGGCGGGCGACCAGGACCAGGACGGACAGGTCGTCGAGGCGTTCGACGAAGGCGGCGAGCCAGGCCAGGGTCTCCTGGTCGGCCCAGTGGGCGTCGTCGATCAGCAGCACCAGCGGCCAGTCGCGCTTGGCGAGTCTGCGCACGGCGGCCACCAGTCCGTCACAGACGCCCTGCGGGTCGGGCGGGCGCTCGCCGGGTTCCGCTATGCCGAGGGCGGGGCCGGCGATCTCGTACCAGTCGCCGAGGTACTCGCGGGCCTCCTCGGACAGCAGGGAGACCAGGGCGGGCTGGAGCAGCTGGCGCAGTACGTGGAAGGGGACGCTGCGCAGGGTCTCGACGCCGCGGGTGGACCAGACGGTGCAGCGGCGGCGCTCGGCGAGGCGGCGGGTTTCGGCCAGCAGCCGGGTCTTGCCGAGCCCGGCATCGCCCTGGACCACGAGCAGGTTCCCGGCGGTGGAGCGGTCGGCGCCCAGGACGTCGAGCGCCGCTGTGATGGTGGCGATCTCCGCGTCGCGTTCCCAGAGAGGGGCGGGGGCGCCCCCGGGGGAGTGTTCCTCCGTCATCCCGCTGCCTCCCCAAGTCGCCCGAACGACGTACAGACCACGAGCGTAGCCGTCCTGTTGGCTGTCCGGTGGCGGGTCCGCGCAGCCGTTGCCGTGACGGGTGAAGCGGGTGCGGCCGGGCGACGCGGGACGGCCCCGGCCCGCCGCCACGGAGCGGACCGACCGTCAACGGGCATGGGTATGAGGCTGACTTTCGAAGATCGCGCGACAACCGGGCGGAATCGGCCCCTCCGGGCGCTGGCGGCGGGCTCGGCGGGCAACTTCGTCGAGTGGTACGAGTTCGGTGTCTACGGCTACGCGGCCACGGTCGTCGCCGAGCGGTTCTTCACGCCGGAGGGCGGGAGCGCGGCCGAGGGTCTGGTGCGGGCCTACGCCTCGTTCGCCCTGGCGTTCTTCTTCCGTCCCCTGGGCGCGGTCCTGTTCGGCCGGCTGGCGGACCGGATCGGGCGGCGGCCGGTGCTGGTCCTGGCGGTCGCGCTGATGACGGGCGCCACCGCGCTGATCGGCCTGCTGCCGACGTACGCGCGGGCCGGTGCGGCGGCGCCCTGGCTGCTGACGTTCCTGAGGGTTGTTCAGGGACTGTCCACGGGCGGGGAGTTCGGTGGCGCGGTGGCGATGCTCACCGAGTGCGCGCCGCCGGGGCGACGGGGGCTGTACGGGGCGTGGCAGTCGTTCACCGTGGCACTGGGACTGCTGGGCGGGGCGGCCGTCTCGGTCGCCCTGTCCATGAGTCTGACGATTGATCAGTTCGCCGCCTGGGGCTGGCGGTTGCCGTTCCTGCTGGCACTCCCCCTGGGTGCGCTCGCGCTGTGGCTGCGGGTGGGTCTGGAGGAGACACCGGAGTTCCGGGAGCCGGACACACCGGCCCCTGGGGTGCCGGCCGGGGCGATCGCGCTGGCCGTCGGCAGGGTGATGGGGTGGTCGGCGGCCGGGTACACCTTCCTGGTCGTGCTGCCGTCCTACCTCCGAACGGCGTTGCACACCGGCCTGCGGGAGGCGCTGCTGGCGACCGTGGTGGCGAACCTCGGCTTCGCGGCGGCGATCCTCCCGGCGGGACTGCTGAGCGACCGGGTCGGGCGGCGGCCGGTGATGCTGGCGGGCGCCGGACTGGTGGTGCTGCTGGCCCTGCCGCTGCTGGACCTGCTGCGGGACGGGGGGACTCCGGCCGCGGTCAAGGGGGCGGCCGTGTGCGCCGCCGGCGCGGTGGTGGGGCTGATGGCGGGACCGGGACCGGCGCTGCTGTCGGAGATGTTCCCGGCGCGGACCCGCTGCACGGGCCTCGGACTCGCCTACGCGTTGTCCAATGCGGTGTTCTCGGGCTGTGCGGGGCTCATCATCACGGAGGCGGTGAAGCGCACGGGGAACCTCGACGTCCCCGGCCACTACGCGGCGGCGGCGTGTGCCGTGAGCATGCTGGCGCTCGCCAAAGAGCCCCGGCGGAAGGCGGGTTGAGTTCATGCTGGTGATCGGTCTGATGTCCGGAACGTCGTACGACGCGGTGGACGCCGCCGCCGCCGAGCTGCGGCTGGCCGGCGACACCCTGCTGCTGAAGCCGCTGGGGATGGTCGGCACGCCCTACGACGACGAGCTGCGGGAGGCGCTCGCGTCGGCGCTGCCCCCGGCGGCCGTACCGCTGGCGCGGGTCTGTCTGCTGGACACCAGGATCGGGCAGGCGTTCGCGGCGGCGGCCGTCCGGGCCGACCGTGAACTGTGCGGCGGGCGTGCCGAGTTGGTGGCCTCGCACGGGCAGACGGTCTACCACTGGGCGGAGCGGGGCCGGGTCCGCGGCACCCTTCAGCTGGGGCAGCCGGCCTGGATCGCGGAGGCGACCGGGCTGCCGGTGGCCGCCGACTTCCGGCCACGTGACGTGGCCGCCGGGGGCCAGGGCGCTCCGCTGGTCAGTCTGGTGGACCTGCTGTGGCTGCGCGGGCGGCCGGGCACACCGGTGGCGCTCAACATCGGCGGGATCGCCAACCTGACCGCGCCGGACGGCACGGCCTACGACACCGGGCCGGGGTGCGCGCTGCTGGACGCGGCGGCCCGGGAGTTCACGGGCGGCCGGGCCGCGTACGACGCGGACGGGGCGCTGGCGGCGCGCGGCCGGCCGGACGCGGCGCTGCTGGAGCGGCTGCTGGCGGAGCCGTACTACGCGCTGCCCGCGCCGAAGACGACGGGCAAGGAGCTGTTCCACCCCGGGTACGTGCGGGCTCCCGAGGGGATGCCGGCCGAGGACGTCCTGGCGACACTCGCCCTGCTGACGGCCCGGACGGTGGCGGACGGGGTGCGCCGGGCGGGGGCCACCGAGGTGATCGCCTCGGGCGGCGGCACCCGCAACCCGGTGCTCATGGGGATGCTCCGCGACCTGCTCCCGGGGATCGCGGTACGCGCCTCCGACGAGCTGGGCCTGCCCGCGGCGGCGAAGGAGGCGTACGCGTTCGCGGTGCTCGGCTTCCTCACCGCGCACGGCCTGCCGGGCAGCGTGCCGGCCGCCACCGGCGCCCGGCACGCCAGTGTCCTCGGCTCGCTCACCCCGGGCCGGGACGGACTGCGGCTGCCGCCGCCGGCGGCGGTTCCGCCGACGCGCCTACGGGTCGAGTGAGCCGTGGCGGAGGCCTTCATCCGAAAGTTGCCGGATCCTCTCATCCGACTTTCACCGATGCCTCATACGGTGGGGGCATGACGCAGGTGACTCCTCCCGGGTGGTACCCCGACCCCGGGCAGACAAGTGACGGTCCGGCGACCGAACGCTGGTGGGACGGCAAGGCGTGGACGGAGCAGACCCGCCCGGCCGGGTCGGGCGCCGACTGGGGTCCCCCGCCGCAGCCCCCCGCGGACGGGGCCGAGGCGGGGTTCGGGGCCGCGGGCGCCTATCCGGCGTACCCGCCCTACCCGGAGTACCCGGCGCAGCCGCCCGCCGCGAAGCGCGGGATGCGCACCGGCGTGGCCGTCGGTGTCGCGGTGGCGGTGCTCGCGGCCATCGGGGTCGGCGTGTACGCGCTCACCGACAACGGCGGCGACAGCGGCGGGCAGGCCTCGCAGCAGGGCCCGGGCGGTTTCGGCCAGGGCGGCCCCGAGGGGCAGGGCGGCGGACAGAACGGCGGGCAGGGGTTCCCGTTCGGCGGGTCCGGCGGCTCCGGCGGTACGGGCGGTTCCGACGGCTCCGGCGGTACCGACGGGGGCGCTTCGCCGTCGCCGGGCCAGTCCGAGGCGCCGAAGATCAAGAGCGGTTCGGTGACGGACGCGGTGTCCGGCTTCAGCATCCCGATCCCGGACGGCTGGTACGGCCAGCAGACCCAGGCGGGCGCGACGGTCGACTCCGGCGACACCTACAAGTGCCCGGGCGACACCACCCAGAGCTGCAGCACCGGCGGCGCCTTCTCGGCGCCCGCGATAGCGCTGGGCACCTCGGGCAGTACGGCCGAGGCGGTCGCGAAGGCCGACATCGAGACGGCCACGGAACAGCTGTACGGCGGCACGACCTACGGCTCGGTCACCTCGCACGAGGTGCTGGCCTCCAAGGCGGTGACCGTGGCCGGGCAGAAGGGCTACCTGGTCCGCTGGAAGGCCGTCACCAGCAAGGGCGCCGACGGCTACGTCGAGTCGCTCGCCTTCCCGTCGCCCGCGAACTCCGCGCAGATCGTCGTGGTCCGGTTCGGCCTGGACGTCGGCCAGAAGCAGTCGGTGCTCGACGAGATCGTCAAGGGCATGAAGGTGGCCTCGGGCAGCGGCAGCGGCCAGGACACCTGACCGGCCCCGGACGCCGGTCGGCCGGGTGGAGCGCCCCTCCGCTCAAAGGGGAACCCCACCCGGCCGGGGGGTGCGCGCCGCCCCCGTCCCCACGGTGCGGCGCGAGCAGGTCACCGTCCAGTCATCCCGTGGACGGCGGCCTGGGTCTCAGGTCAGTCCGAGTGCGGGCAGCGCGACGGCCTCCACGAAGCGGACCAGGTAGTCGGCGTCGGCGTACTCGCCGGTGAGCACGGGGCGGACCCGCAGCACGCCGAACATCATGGCGGGGACGTACTCCAGCGCGGGATGCCCCTCGGGCACCTCGCCCCGCTCCACGGCGCGGCGCAGGATCTCCTGGAGCGCGGCGATCTCGGGCTCGACAAGCGCCTCGCGCAGCGCCTTCGCCAGTTCCTGGTCCGAGGTGACAGCGTGGCCCAGGGCCTGGAGCAGCCTGGTGTCCTTGCGCGACCAGTCCCCCGCCGCCGTGGCGACCTGGCGCAGGTCCTCGGCGAGCGAACCGGTGTCGATGCCGACGAAGCGCACCTTGCGGTTGGCCCGCAGCGCGGCGGCGACGAACTGCGGCTTCGTCCGCCACTGCCGGTACAGCGTGGACTTGCTGCACCGGGTGCTGGCGGCGACGCCCTCCATGGTCACGGAGTCGTAGCCGCATTCGCGGATCTGTTCGAGCACGGCGTCGAAGAACTCCCGCTCACGCTCCGGCGTGATCTTGGAGCGGCGCGAGGCGGCGACCGTCTCCGGTCCGTCCGCGGCCTGCGACGTCATGTGCCCTTCCTCTCACTCGCTCATCACTCGCGGATCACCTGCGCACCGACGGCCGTTCGGTTTCCGCGGTGAAACCTACAACCAGTGTGGCCCACCTCTATCGATACGCCACTGTACCGGTACTCGAACGTATCGGTACAGTGTCGTATCGGTACGCTCTCGTATCGATGAGTTCGGGCCACCGCCCGGACCGCACGCACCACCGTCAGTGAGGGGGCCTGGGATGAGATCCCAGTCCGAGCCGGCAGCGGCGGAGCCGGGCGCCATAGCCCGTCCGCCGCTCGTCCGTGAGCTGCTGCTCGTCGCGGGGCTCTTCCTCGTCTACAAGTCCGGCCGGCAGCTGGCCACCGGCCACACCGCCGAGGCGCTGCACAACGCCCACCGGATCTGGGACCTGGAACGGACGCTGCACCTGCCCTCGGAGAACTCCGTGCAGTCCGCACTGCTGCACGGGGACGCCCTCGTCCATGTGGCGAACACCTACTACGCCACCGTTCATTTCCCGGCGACCCTGGGATTCCTGGTCTGGCTCTACCTGCGGCGGCCCGCGCACTACGTCTGGGCCCGCCGGGTCCTCGCCGTGGTCACGGCCGCCGCGCTGGTGCTGCCCTTCACGTTCCCGCTGGCGCCGCCGCGGATGCTGGCCGAGTCCGGCCTCGTCGACACCGCCCGGGTCTACGGGCCCTCGGTCTACGGCCCGCCCGCCAGCGACCACCTCTCCAACCAGTTCGCGGCGATGCCCTCGCTGCACTTCGGCTGGGCCGTGATGGTGGCGGTCGGCCTGATCGCGGCCACCCGCTCCCGGCTGCGCTGGCTGTGGCTGCTGCACCCGGCGGTCACCCTGCTGGTGATCGTGGGCACCGCCAACCACTACTGGCTGGACTCGGCCGTCGCCGCCGCGATGCTCGGCACGGCCCTCGCCCTGATCCGCCCCCGGACCTCGGCCGAGGACACCCCCGCCCCGCTCCGCCCGCCGCACCGCGCCGTCACCACGGCCGGCGCCGGCACCCGGGGGCTCCCCGCGGAGGAGCTCGCACCGGCGGGGGCGGGCCGATGAGCGCCGCCGCGGTGCTCGCCGTCGGCCTCTCCCTGGTCTCCGCGGTCGCCTACGCGGCCGCCGCCGTGGCCCAGGAACGGCTCGCCGCGAACTCCTCCGGCACGGGACTGGTACGGCTGCTCGGCCGCGGCGCCTGGTGGGCGGCGGTCGGCCTCAACGCGGGCGCCGCGCTCCTGCACGTCGTGGCCCTCGAGTACGGCCCGCTGACCCTCGTACAGCCCCTGGGGGCGCTCACCCTGGTCGCGGCGGTGCCGCTCGGGGCCCGGGTGGCGGGACGCCGGGTCGGCGCGACGGAGTGGCGGGGCACGGCCCTGACGCTGCTCGGCCTCGGCGCCCTGCTGGTCACGGCCTCCGGCCCCGCGCCCGACCGGGTGATGAGCCTCACCGAGGCGCTCGCGGTCGCCGGTACGACGGCGGCCCTCATCGGCGTGCTCTCCCGCCCCGGCGCCCGCCCGGGACTGCGGCACGCGACCGCGTCCGGCTTCGCCTCGGGCGTGGCCTCCGCGCTCACCCAGACGGTGACGGTGGCGGCCACCGACCGCTCCGGACCGCTCCTCGGCACCGAGATGATCGTGGTGGCCCTGCTGGTGGCCGCGTTCGCGGTCGGCGGCCTCCTGCTCTCCCAGACCGCCTACCGGGGCGGCCTCGGCGCCCCGCTGGCCGTGGTCACCCTCTCCAACCCGGTGGCGGCCGCGGTCATCGGCCTGACCCTGCTCGGGCAGGGCCTCCAGGGCGGTACGGCGGGAATCCTCCTCGCGCTGGCGGGCGCGGCCCTGGCGTCGTGGGGCGTGGTCCTCCTGACCCGCCTCGCTCCGGCCGCCCCGCTCCCCGCGCCCGACGAGGCCCACCCGGTGGCAGCGGTGCTGGCCCTGGAGGAGGCGCGAGCCGCCGCGCAGCAGGCCCTGCTCCCGCGGCGGAAGCCGGAGACGGAACAGCTCACGACGCTCTGAGCGCCCCGCCGGCCGGCGCCCGGCCGCGGACGGAACGTCAGCCGAGCCCGCGCGAGTCCTGCTTCAGCGCCGTGTCCACGGTGAGCGCCGTCGCGACCACCAGGCTCAGCAGCGGCTCCGGCAGCTGGTAGTGGATCTGCAGGACGTAGTTGTCGGCCGTCGTGAACATCGTCTTGGCCAGCCCCTCCCACGTCTTCGTGATCCGGGCCACCTCGTTGTCCGCGTGGTCGACGACCGCGAAGTTCCACGCCCGCCAGTTCTCCGCCTTGATCGCACCGACCTTCTGGCCGCCCGCGATCATCGCGAAGTTGATCTTCCCGATCATGTTCTGCTGGACGATCTCACCGACCGGGGACCCGTCCGGACGCGTCACGACGACCCGGGACTTGAGGAACTTCGCGGGCCGGGTCAGCACCAGCTGCGGCTGTCCGTGGGCGTCACGGACCTCCAGCCGGTGGGTCATGAACTGGTCGAGGCTGGAGACGAACCGGAGCACCTTCTTCAGCGCGCTCTGCCCGACCTCGACCACCGAGCCGATGTCACGGCCGTGCTGGTCCATGACCTTGTACTCGTTGGTCAGCTCGATCAGCTTGGCCTTCTGGTTCACCACCAGCACCGGCTCGGTGAACAGGGTGCCACCGCCCGCGCCGCCGCCCGCCACACCGGCCTGCTGCTGCACCTGCCGCTGCACCTTGGGGTCGGCGGCCTGCTGCGCCGGCACGGCGCCCTGCGCACCCTGCTTGTTCGTGTTGTCGGTCCACTGCGCGCCGTCCCAATAACGGAGCGTCTCGGGCGCACCGTGCGGATCGGGGTACCAGCCTGCAGGAGTGTTCGATTGCGTGGTCACCGGGGCACACTACCCCGATGTGACCGGTACCTGACCAGCCCGCACGATGCGGCCCTCATCGCCCCGTCACTCCGTCACGATCGCCGGGTCGCTGACGCCCGGACGGCCGTTCTCCACATGTCCGGCGAACCGCCGCACAAAGGTCTCGTCGGCGTCGGAGGTGACGGTCACGTCGTACCAGCGGTGGCTGTGGCGGAGGCTGACGGTGCGCTTCACGGTGGCCCCGGAGCGCACGGTGACCGTGCGGGTCCGGCCGCCGTATCCGTCGGTCAGCGTCAACCGCGCCGTGCCCGGGCCCCTGTGGGAGAGGGTGAGCTCGATGTCGTCACCGGCGGGCCGCGCGGTGACCTCGGGGCCGGCCACCTCGCCGGGGCCCCGGAAGGCGCGCAGGAAGCCGTTGGGGCCGTGCACCGTCAGGTCGTACGAGCCGTCCGGGTACGCCGAGTTCCAGGTGTCGGAGACGGACCTGCCGGCCTCGGTGGTGTAGCTCCAGGGTCCGTCGGCGCGGTTGCCGGAGGTGACCAGGAACGCGGCGCCCGCGTGCGCGCCCGAGGCGAACGTCAGCGTGATGCGGCCGGCCGCCGGGTCCAGCGAACCGTCCACCACCGGGGCGTACCTGAGCGGCCGGGTGGGCCGCGAGCCGCGCTCCTGCACGGGCAGGGCCGGGTCGGCGGGCGGGGTGGGCACGTAGTCGGGGTGGCGGTTGCCGTCCGGCGGCCGGTAGCCGTCCGTGGAGGGCAGCGCGACCGGCCCGGCGTCCTTGCGGGAGAAGTCGAACGCGGCCGTCAGGTCACCGCTGACCGCGCGCCGCCAGGGCGAGATGTTGGGCTCGTGGACGCCGAAGCGGGCCTCCATGAACCGGATGACGGAGGTGTGGTCGAGCGTCTCGGAGCAGACGTAACCGCCCTTGCTCCAGGGGGAGACGACGAGCATCGGGACGCGCTGGCCGAGGCCGTAGGCGCCCGAGGCGTGCTTGGCGTCGCCCGGGAAGAGGTCGGGGCCCGGGTCGACCGTGGACCTGCCCTGCGCGGCGGAGGCCGGCGGGAACGGCGGGATCAGGTGGTCGAAGAAGCCGTCGTTCTCGTCGTAGGTGATGAACACGGCCGTCCTCGCCCACACCTCGGGGTCCGAGGTCAGCGCGTCGAGCACCTGGGAGACGTACCAGGCGCCGTAGTTGGCGGGCCAGTTGGGGTGCTCGGTGAAGGCCTCGGGGGCGACCACCCAGGAGATCTGCGGCAGTTCGCCGGCCTGGACGTCGGCCCTGAGCCGGTCGAAGAAGCCCTCGCCCCGGGTGGCGTCGGTGCCGGTGCGGGCCTTGTCGTAGAGCGCGTCGCCGGGCTGCGCGTTCTGGTACTGCTTGAAGTAGAGCAGCGAGTTGTCGCCGTAGTTGCCCCGGTAGGCGTCCTGGATCCAGCCCCAGCCGCCGGCCGCGTCCAGGCCGTCGCCGACGTCCTGGTAGATCTTCCAGGAGACGCCCGCCTCCTCCAGGCGCTCGGGGTAGGTCGTCCAGCTGTAGCCGGCCTCGTCGTTGCCGAGGACCGGGCCGCCGCCCTGGCCGTCGTTGCCCGTGTACCCCGTCCACAGGTAGTAGCGGTTCGGGTCGGTGGAGCCCATGAACGAGCAGTGGTAGGCGTCGCAGACGGTGAAGGCGTCGGCGAGCGCGTAGTGGAACGGGATGTCGTCCCGGTTCAGGTACGCCATCGTCGTACTGCCCTTGGCCGGCACCCACTTGTCGTACCTGCCGCCGTTGACGGCGGTGTGCGTGTCGCTCCAGCCGTGCGGGAGGTCCTGGAGGAAGGCGAGACCGAGGTCGTCGGTGTCCGGGTGGAACGGCAGGATGTCCTTGGTCCCGTTCGACTGGTGCCAGACCGAGCGGCCGTTCTGGGTCACGGGACGCGGGTCGCCGAAACCGCGGACGCCCCTGAGGGTGCCGAAGTAGTGGTCGAACGACCGGTTCTCCTGCATCAGGACGACGATGTGCTCGACGTCCTCGATCGAGCCGGTGCGGTGGTTCGCGGGCAGCGCGGCGGCGCGCTGGACGCTGCCGGAGAGCGCGGTGAACGCGGTGGTGGCGCCCGCGAGTTGGAGGAATCGGCGCCGGTTTACTTCGGTCATGGGTGAGCGACCTCTCATCCTGGCGTACGGGATGGCCGGAACAGGGGGGATCGTGCGCGGGTGCGAGTGTTCCAAGGGCATCGAACGACAGGGAAGGGTCCGGTGGCGCGCGTGTGAAAGTCGGAGGTACGGGAGGTGGGCGGCCGACGCCGGTCACACCCGGGGGGCGTGACCGGCGTACCGCCTCAGCTGATGAAGGAGCCCGGGGCGCAGGCGCTGGACGCCACCCACACGTGGGACATGATGTTGTCGTTCATGTTCGCCCCGTTGGTGAAGGTGTCGCGGGTGAGGTTGTCCACGTACAGCTCGCCCGGCTTGAGGCAGCCGTAGGCGGAGGACGGGTAGCCCGGCAGGTAGTAGAAGGCCACGACGTCCTTGCCGCCGACGAAGCCGCTGTTCATCACGGAGGAGGCGGCGTTGGCGTCGGAGCCCTGGAAGGGGCCCGCGCCGTCGCTCCAGTCGGAGTCGTTGCCCGCGGTGACGCCGAGGAGTTCGCCCTGGCAGTCCGCGTCCCGCCAGGCCCGCACGTTGCCGTCCCGGCCCGGCCACTGCGCGTTGCAGCCGGAGGCGGCGTGGGCGTTGGCGGGCACGACGAGGCCGAGGGCCGCGAGGCCCAGGGTGGCGAGGGCTAGCGTCGTCTTGCGCATGGTGGTTCCCCGTTCTGCCTCTTCGGAGGCGGTCGGTGTGGGTGGAGCCGCGGCGGGTGCCGCGGGGTTCGGGGGCGCCCGCCGGGCTCAGGCGCGGGCGGGCACGATCCGCTCGGCGCGCTCCAGCGCCTGCCGCCGCACCTGCCGGTAGGCGGCGAGCCGGGCGCCGTACTCGCCGTCGAGCCGGGCCAGGTAGTACCGCTCGCGGTCCTGGCCGACGGACCTGAGGGAGACCTCGCGGACGCAGCGGGCGTCGGCGACCGCGATCCGGGTCTCGGCCGCGAAGCTCCGCGCCTCCTCCGCCCGGGTCTGCGCCGCGGGGTGCTCGCGGGTGGCCTGCCGGGCCGCGTCGGGGTCCCGGTAGGGGTGGCCGGCCCGGGCCATGCAGCGCGACCAGGCGCGTACGGCGGCGGTGAAGCGCGGGTCGTGCAGCAGCCTGCCGACGTACAGGGGCCGCAGGTTGCTCGCGGTGGTGTCGAGCCGGAACCAAATAACCGGGTCGCCGTACAGCGTCCGCTCCGCCTCCCCGTCGCAGCCGCCGGACCCCTTGGTGACCGAGCCGCCGCCGGGCAGGGCGGTGCGCAGCGGCTCGGCGCGGCGGCCGCCGTCGAGCGCGGTGTCGTAGGCGGTCCGGCGGGCGGCCGAAAGGCCCGTGCGGTAGGCCGCGTTGGGGTTGTGGAGACGGGCACGGTCCTCCTTGGCGGCGATCCGGCTGCCGTAGCCGTGGGCGCGGGCCCAGCGCACGTCGTCCTGGACGTAGCCGAGCGGCCTGCTCTCGGCCGAGGTCAGCGCGTGGTCCTCCCAGTAGCGGAAGCCGTGCCGGGCCATGCACCGGGCGACCAGCCGCTGTTCGGCGTCCGTGATCCGCAGGTCCTCGGCGTGGGTGAGGTCGCGGGCCGTGGCTCCGGCGGCGGGGGACGAGCCGTCGCCGGCCCCCCGGGAGCAGCCGGTGAGGACGAGCGCGGCCACGGCGGCGACGGCGCTCAGACGCGCGGCCCGGTGGCAAAAGGCTGGGCGCTTCATCGGGCGACTCCCTTGGGCGTACGGTGAACGGCTCGGTGCTTACAGGCCGTTGACGGCGCGGGCGGGGCGTTCGTATGACCCGGGTCCGCCGGGAGTTCCCGGTGTGCCGGATGTCGCGGCGGATCCCGGCGCGCGGTCATACGAAAGCCGCCCGCCCCCCGTCTCCCGCACAGGGACCGCTATGGCCACCCACAGAAACCGGCCAACTGCGGTGGCGGGGAGCCCGCTCCGCGGAGTCCGCCGGGTCCCGCTCCCGTTCGGCGTACCGGGCGTCACGGAGGGTTCCGTCCGACCGGTCGGACGGGCCGGATCCGGACAGGACGGCCCGGACTTCGCCCTGCCCGGACGGTGGCCGCCGATATCGTTGTCGGCATCCGCCCGGAGCGATCGGGGACCGATGTTCGAAGTACGTCTGCTCGGCCCGGTGGAGGTCTGGGAGGGCGGCCGGCGGGCCCCGCTCGGCGGCTCCAGACCCCTTGCCGTGCTGGCCGCGCTCGTCGTGCACCTGGGCGAGGTGATCTCCACCGAGCGGCTGGTGGACTTCGTCTGGGACGAGGAGGCCCCGGCCACCGCGGGCGCCCTGGTCGCCACCCATGTCTCCGCCGTACGCCGGGCTCTGTCCCGGGTCGAGGCGGCCGAGGTCATCCGCACCCGGCCCCCGGGGTACCTCGCCGATCTCGCCGCCGACCGCGTCGACGCCCGCCGCTTCGAGGAACTCCTCGCGGCGGGACGGTCCGCGGGGCGCACCGAGGAGGCGGCCGAGGCGCTGGCCGGGGCGCTGGCGCTGTGGCGGGGCCGGGAGGCGCTGGAGGGGCTCGGCCAGTCGTTCGCGCGGATCGAGGCGGCCCGGCTCGGGGAGCTGCGGCTGGTCGCCGAGGAGGAGTCCTTCGGGCTGGCCCTGGAGCTGGACCGCGCGGACGGCACGATCGCGCCGCTGCTCGCGCATGTGGCCGCGCATCCGCTGCGGGAGCGGCCGCGCGGCCAGCTGATGACCGCCCTGTTCCGCGCCGGCCGGGTCTCCGACGCGCTGCGGGTGTACCAGGAGGGGCGCGCGGCGCTCCGCGACGAGCTGGGCATCGACCCGGGGCCGGAGCTGCGGGCCGTGCACCAGGCCGTGCTCACCCACGACACCGGCGTACTGGGCGGCGGGGAGCGTGCCCGACCGGTCCCGGTGCCGGTGCCCAGAAGGGCGCGGCCGCGGCCCGCGCCCTCCCATCTCCCGCCCGACATCGCCGACTTCGTGGGCCGTACCGAACAGGTCGAGTGGGCCACGGAGCTGCTGCGGGGCGTCGACGACACCGGCAGGACCGCCCCGCCGATCGGGGTGATCTCCGGACGCTCCGGGATGGGCAAGACCGCCCTCGCCGTGCACGTCGGCCACCGTACCGCCGAACTCTTCCCGGACGGACGCCTGTTCGTGGACCTGCGGGCCGCCGACACCACGCCGCTGGAGCCCGCCGACGCGCTCGCCCGGCTGCTGCGCGCGATGGGCGTCGACCCCGACACGCTGCCCTCCGGCATCGAGGAACTGACCGGCCTGTACCGCACGCACGTCGGACACCGGCGGGTGCTGGTCGTGCTGGACAACGCGGCCGGCGAGGCGCATGTCCGGCCGCTGCTGCCGCCCGGCCCCGGCTCCGCCGTCCTGGTCACCAGCCGCCGCCGGCTGGTGGCGCTGGAGGGCGCCGCCCATCTGGACCTCGCCGTGCCGGACGAGGCCGAGGCCCTGGACCTGCTGCGCCGGGTGGCCGGCGAGGGACGGACCGGGGCGGAGCCGGAGCGCGCCGCCGAGATCGTCACCCTGTGCGGGCGGCTGCCGCTCGCGGTGCGCATCGCCGGGGCCCGGCTGGCCGCCCGCCCGCACTGGGCGCCGGGCCGGCTCGCCGGGCGGCTGCGCGACGAGCGGCGCCGGCTCAACGAACTCAGCGCCGGGGACCTGGAGCTGCGCACCAGCCTGGAGCTCGGCTACGCCGACCTCGACCGGCCGGAGCGCCGGGCGCTGCGCCGGCTGGCCCTGCTGGACCTGCCCGACTTCGCGGCCTGGGTCGCCGCCCCGCTGCTCGGCATAGGGACCGAGGAGGCCGAGGAGGCCGTCGAGCGGCTGGTGGACTGCCACTTCATCGACGTGATCGGCGTGGACGGCACCGGCCTGACCCGCTACCGCATCCAGGACCTCGCCCGGGAGCACGCCCGCGAGCGCTGTCTGTCCGAGGAGAGCGCCGACGACCGTACCACGGCGGTGCTGCGCCTGGTCGGCTGCTGGCTGGACCTGGCGCGCAAGGCCGCCGCCCGGGGTCCCGGCGGCGCGGCCCGGCGCTTCCCCGAACCGGCCGCCGTCCGCCCGCTGGACGCGGAGACCGAGCGGGCGCTGCTGGCCCGGCCCGCCGCCTGGTTCGCCGCCGAGCAGGCCGGGCTGCTGGCCGCCGTGACGCACTGCGCGGACCACGGCATGGCGCGGGCCGCCCGGGATCTGGCCGGGGCGCTGATAGCGAGTTCGGCCGCGCTGTACAACCAGTTCGACGCCTGGTCCCGCTCGCACACGGCGGCGATGGCGGCGGTGCGCCGCGGCGGGGACGCCGAGGGCGAGGCCTGGCTGCTCGTCGGGCTCGGCCAGCTCCGTTACGAACAGGACCGGTTCGAGGAGTCCTACGCCTACTTCGCCGACGCGCTGCGCCTGTTCGGGGAGCCGTTGCCGGGCGGCGCGGCCGTGGCGCTGGCCGGGATGGGCACCGCCCGCCGCGAACAGGCCCGCTACGACGAGGCGTTGGAGCTGCTGGAGGCCGCGCTCGAACGGCACGGACCGGACGGCGACCCGGGCGCCCGGGCCCGGGTGCTGTACGGCATCGGGTACGTCCACCGCGAGCAGGGCCGGGGCCCGCGGGCCCGGCGGGCGCTGGCCGGGGCCCTGGACCTGTACCGGGCCGCCGCCGACCGGCACGGCGAGGGGCTGACCCTGCGGTCGATCGCGCTGTGCGACCGGGCCGAGGGCCGTCGGCCGGACGCCGAGCGGCTGCTGCACGAGGCGCTGCGGATCTTCACCGCGCTGCACGACACCTTCGGCACGATGTACACCGAACAGTCCCTGGCCAAGGTGGAGTTGCGCACGGGCCGGACCGGGGAGGCAGCCCGGCGGCTGGCCCGCTGTCTGGCGGTGGCCCGGGAGCGGCAGGACCGGTTCGGCGAGGCACTGGTGCTGCGCACGCTCGGTGAGCTGCGGCTGGCGGCCGGGGACGACGACGGCGCCCGGGGTCCGCTGGAGCAGTCGGCGGCCCTGTGGGCGGAGTTGGGGCTGCCGCTGTGGCGGGCGCGCACGCTGTGGGACCTGGCCGGGGTGTGGGCGGCCGACGGCGACGCGGGGGCGGCGCGGGCGGCCCGGGCGCAGGCGCTGGAGGTGTTCCGGTCGGCCGGTGTCCGGGAGGCGTGGGAGCGGGCGGCCGAGGAGACGCCGTGACCGGGCCGCCGGGCCTGTAGCCGGCCTGGTGGGACGCTTGCAGGCAACCTGCAGAGCATGTGCAGGGGCGCCGGGCAGTGTGTTCCGTGTGACGGACATCATCACTCTCTCCGACTCCCGGGTCGCCGAGGTCACCGAGCTGGAGTGCGGTGAACCGCTGGCCGACCTGCGCGCGACTCCCGGTCTGCTGATGGACCACCGCCAGGCCGACGCCGACGGCAGCTACGCGTACCTGCGGGCGGGGGCGCTGCGCCGGCTGCTGCACGCGCAGTCGCTGCTGCCCGACGGGATCCGGTTCCTGGTGGTCGAGGGGTACCGGCCGCCGGACCTCCAGCGGCGCTACTTCGAGCAGTACGCGGCGACTCTGCGCGCGGCCCACCCGGACGCCGGTCCGGCCCGGATCCGCGAGCTGGCCAGCGCCTACATCTCCCCGCCGGAGGTGGCCCCGCACGTCAGCGGCGGGGCGGTGGACCTGACCCTGTGCACCGCGGACGGCACGGAGCTGCCGCTGGGCACGGAGGTCAACGCCACCCCGGAGGAGAGCGGCGGCGCCTGCCGTACCGGGGCGTCGGGCATCGGCGCCGAGGCCCGCGCCCACCGGGGGTTCATGGACCGGGCGCTGACCACGGCCGGCTTCGTCAACTACCCGACGGAGTGGTGGCACTGGTCCTACGGCGACCGGTACTGGGCCCTGCTGAGCGGCGCGCCGGCCGCCCGCTACGGGCCCGCCGCCCGACCCGTCCGGCCCGCCTGACCAGCGGCCCGGACCCTGCTTTCAGACCACGGACGACCGACGGGGGAAGACCATCATGGAGAACCACGGCGGCAGGTGCGCGCGGGGCGCGTACGGGGACGTGCCCGGGGACCCGCACGGGGACGTGCCCGGGCGGGTGAGCCCGGGGACGGGCCACGAGCGCATGAGCCCGGGCGAGTTCGACGCCTGCTTCACCGCCGACATGCCCCGACTGCGCAGACGGCTGCTGGCCCTCACCGGCAACCCGCACGACGCGGACGACCTGCTCCAGGAGACGTATCTGCGGCTGTCCCGGCGGGCCCGCGCGCGGAGCCTTTCGCACCAGCGGCACCCGTACGCCTACACCTGCACGGTCGCGCTGAACCTGCTGCGCGACTCCTGGCTGCACCCCTCCCGCCGGGAGCGCACCACCGACCGGCTGCCCGAGGCCGGCTGGGACGGCGGACTCGGTTCGTACGAGGCCTCGGCGGCCGCGCTCGCGCTGCTGAGCGTGCTGTCGCCGAAGGAGGCGGCCGCGGTGATCCTCGTCGATCTGGAGGGGCTCAGCCACGACACGGCCGGGGAGCGGCTCGGCGCCCACCGCGGCACCGTGCAGCGCAACCGGATGCGGGCGCTGGCCAAGATGCGGGCCGCGCTGGCCGGTTGAACTCCGGGTGCCGCGTTCCTACGGGGGTGGGACGCGGCGCCCGGGCAGGTCAGGCGACCCCCGCACCCGGCTCCACGACCAAGGAAGTGCATCTTGCGAATCTCCGGACTCACCACGCCCGCCCGGGCGTTCGCCGCCGTCGCGGCCCTCTCGCTGACCCCACTGCTGCCCGCCACCGCGCATGCCGCGAGCCCGGCCGCCGCGCCGCGCGCCGCCCGGGACGCGGCCTGCGGGGTGCTGGCCCCCGGTGCCTCGGCCACCGCGGAGGCCGCCGTGAACGCGGCCTGTTCGCAGATCGGCGTCTGGTACAGCTGGGGCGGCGGCCACGGCGCCACGCCCGGCGCGACGTACGGCTACTACGACGGCTCCGATCCCGACAGCCTGCACGACGGCGAGCGCAAGGGCTTCGACTGCTCGGGCCTGACCCGGTACGCGTACTACCGGGCGACCGGCCGGGACCTGCTCAACGGCACGGCCGACGACCAGTTCCACAGCCCGCAGGCGTCCGCCCGCTTCTCCGCCGCCCAGGGCAGTGCGCCGCTGGTCCCCGGTGACCTGATGTTCTGGGGCAGCGGGCACATCCACCACGTCGCCATGTACCTGGGGGCGGGGCAGATGGTGGAGGCGTACGAGTCGGGCACGCACATCCGGGTGACCCCGGTGCGCACGGGCGGCGACTACGCGGGCGCGATCCGCGTCAACCCGACGGGGACGCCGGTGCCGCCGCCCGCGAACGGCGGCTCGACGTTCGAGACCTGGGGCACGGGGGTGCGCACGCACTCCACGCCGAGCGTGCGCTCCTCGGTGGTGGACACCTTCGCCGGGCCGACCCAGGTCTCCGTGCAGTGCCAGCAGCACGCGGAGACGGTGACCGCCGAGGGCTACACCAACGACATCTGGTCGAAGCTGGCCGACGGCTCCTGGCTGACCAACATCTACATCAAGGGGCCGGCCTCGCTGCCCGGCGTCCCGGACTGCGGGGGCGACAGCGCGCCGCCGCCGAGCGGGGGCAGCACGGCGTTCCAGACCTGGGGCACGGGGGTGCGCACGCACAGCGAGCCCAACGTCAACGCCGCGGTCGTCGACTACTTCCCGCAGCCGACCACGGTCAACGTGGTCTGCCAGGCGCACGCCCAGACGGTCACGGCCGAGGGCTACACCAACGACGCCTGGTCCAGGCTGACCAACGGCGCGTGGCTGACCAACATCTACGTCAAGGGCCCGGAGTGGCTGCCCGGAGTGGCCGCCTGCTGACCGGCCGAGGCGTCCCGGACAGCAGGCCGGCTACTCACTTTGTTGACCATGTTCAGCCGGTCGGCCGTGAGTCGCCGCCCGCTGCTCCAGTCTGCGCAGCGCCAGCTCGCCCCAGCGCAGGTTCTCCCGCTCGAAGGACATCCCGCGCAGCAGGGTGAGGTAGGGGCCGACACGCTCCGCCTCCGCGAAGTACGCCTCCTCCGAGCGCCCGGCGAGCAGCCGCCGGCGCATCCGCTCGTAGCGGGCGAGCTTGGCGGTGGCCCACTCCATCCGCTCGGCGACGGCCGTGCGCACCGCCTCGATGTCACCGGCGTCCGCGCACTGCACCTTGACCAGCAGCTCGTCACGGACCACGGAGGGCCGGGACGGGGGTTCGGCGGTGTAGGCGCGGACGGCGGCACGGCCGGCCCCGGTCAGCGCGAAGAGGCGCTTGTTGGGCCGGCGTTCCTGCTCGACCACGCGCGCGGTGACCAGCCCCTCGGCCGCCATCCGCTCCAGCTCGCGGTAGAGCTGCTGGGGCGTGGCCGTCCAGAAGTTGGCCACCGTCGCGTCGAATCCCTTGGCGAGGTCGTACCCGGAGGCCTCGCCCTCCAGCAGGGCGGCCATCACCGCATTCCGCAGAGCCATGGGAGCACGCTAGCATCTGGCTACTCAACTTTTTGACTAGGTGAGGTGGACCGATGCACCCCTTCCGCAAGGCCGTGGAGAACGGCGACATGGACGCCGCGACCGCCCTGCTGGCCGACGACGTCGTCTTCACCAGCCCGGTCGCCTTCAAGCCGTACCCGGGCAAGGCGATCACCGCCGCGATCCTGCGCGCGGTGTCCCGGGTCTTCGAGGACTTCACCTACGTACGGGAGATCGCGAACCCCGACGGCCGCGACCACGCCCTCGTCTTCACCGCGACCGTCGCCGGCAAGCGGCTCCAGGGCTGCGACTTCCTGCACCTCGACGAGGAGGGGAGGATCGACGAGTTCACGGTGATGGTGCGTCCGCTGTCGGCCGCCCAGGCGCTGTCCGAAGCGATGGGCGCCCAGTTCGAACGGATCGCCCAGGAGGCCGCCGCCGGTCAGTGACCGGGGACCGGCCCCGGCCGGGGCGGGGACGCGGGCCCGGCGGGCGGACCGCGTCGGCGGCCACCGGACCGTCGCTGCCGTCGGCCGGCCCGGCCGCCGTGCCGAGACCGGCCGCCGTGCCGAGACCGGCCGCCGTGCCGAGACCGGCCGCCGCCCGGAACCCGCCGAGCGACACCCGAGCGACACCCGGGTGCCACCGCGCGGGTCCACGGCGCCCACGGCCCGCCGGCCGATCCGCACGGCGGTGATCCCGTCCGCGTGGACGACGCCGTACGGGTCGCCACTCGCGCGGGCGGCGGGCAGGACACCCGGGCCCCTCGCGCCCAGCGCACCGCTGCTCGTACACCCCGGGACGCCCGGCACCTTCCACCGGGACCCGCACCGGCCCACGCGGCACGCCCGCACGCGCTTCCGGCTCCCGCCCTCACCACCGGGGCGGTGACCGGGGCCCTCTCCCCGCACACCCGCCGACCGGCTCGGTTTGCCGTCGTCCCCCGTCCGCGGTGCGCCGCCGTGCGCGGTGGCTCCACGCCCCAGCAGACTGAAGTCCGCGCCCTCGGAGGGGGGTTCGACTGTGGCTGAGAACGTTGTCGCCGGGTTGTCGCCCGGCGCGAGAATGTGTGCGTCGAGTGAAGAACAGCTGTGCGGGGAGTGTGGACGTCGTGGTGGAATTACGCCTTCTCGGCCCCGTGGAGCTCTCGGTGCAGGGCCGGACCGCCGAGGTCGGGCCACCGCAGCGGCGGACCGTGCTGGCCGCGCTGGCGGTGGACTCCGGCCGGCCCGTCCCGGCCGACGTACTGATCCGGCGCGTGTGGGGCGCCGATCCGCCCGACGGTGCGCGACGCGCGTTGCACGCCCATGTCGCCCGGCTGCGCCGGCTGTGCGAACAGACCGAGGACCCGGACCCGGGACTGCCCCGGTTGCGGCTGGTGCGCCGCTCCGGCGGATACCTGCTGGAGGCCAGCGCGGACCATGTGGACATCCACCGGTTCCGGCAACTGGCCGCCCGGGCGAGGGAGACGGGACGTACGGACGAGGCACGGGCGGCGCTGCTGCGCGAGGCGCTCGGGCTGTGGCACGGGGAGCCGCTGGCCGGGCTCGGCGGGCAGTGGGCGACGCAGGTCCGCGAGGCCTGGCGGCGGCACCACGTGGACGCCGCGGTCGCCTGGGCCCACGTGGAGTCACGCGTCAGCGATCCGGTCGCCGTGATCGGCCCGCTGACCGAACTCCTCGACGCCCACCCGCTCGTGGAGCCGCTGACCGAGGCGCTGATGCGGGCGCTGCACGCCGCCGGCCGCAGCGCGGAGGCGCTGGACTGCTACGCCGCCGTCCGCAAGCGGCTCGCCGAGGAACTGGGCACCGACCCCGGCGCGGAGCTGCGCGGGGTGCACGAGGCGATCCTGCGGGGCGGCCCGGCCGGGCCCGTCGCACGGCCGGCCCCCGCCGCACCGGTCCGGGCCGCCGCTCCCCCGGTCCGGCCGACGGCCGCGGCGACCTCCTGGCCGGGCGCGGCCCCCGTGCAACTGCCCATGGGAGTGGCCGGGTTCATCGGGCGCGGCGCGGAACTGGCCCGGCTGGAGGACATCCTCGCCTCGGCGGCGCAGCAGCCGTCGGCGGTGGTGATCACCGCGGTGTCCGGCACCGCCGGGGTGGGCAAGACCGCGCTCGCCGTGCACTGGGCCCGGCGAGCCCAGCATGCCTTTCCCCACGGCCAGTTGTACGTGAACCTGCGCGGGTTCGGGCCCAGCGGCTCGGTGATGAGCCCGGCCGAGGCGGTACGGAGCTTCCTGGACGCCCTGGGAGTGCCGCCGGCCCGGATACCGGCGGGCCTGGAGGCACAGGTCGGCCTGTACCGCAGCCTCCTCGCGGGGCGCCGGGTCCTGGTGGTGCTGGACAACGCCCGCGACGCCGAGCAGGTCCGCCCGCTGCTGCCCGGGGCGCCCGGCTGTCTGGCGCTGATCACCAGCCGCAGATCGCTGGCCGGACTCGCCGCCACCGAGGGGGCGCAGTTGCTGACCGTCGGCATGCTCGCCGCCGGGGAGGCCCGCGAGCTGCTGATCCGCCGGCTCGGCGCGCAGCGGGTGACGGCCGACCCCGACGCCGTCCGCGAGATCGTCGGCCGGTGCGCGGGGCTGCCGCTGGCGCTCGCGATCGTCGCCGCCCGGGCCGCCGCCCAGCCCGGACTGCCGCTGGCCGTCCTCGCCGAGGAACTGCGCCTGGCCGACCGGCGGTTGGACGCCCTGGACAGCGGGGAGGAGCGCAGCGAGGTACGGGCGGTGTTCTCCTGGTCCTACCGGGCGCTCGGTCCGGAGGCGGCCCGGCTCTTCCGATTACTGGGCCTGCATCCCGGCCCGGACGCCGCGCTCCCGGCCGTCGCCGCGCTGGCCGGCGTACCGGCCGCCCGGGCCCGCGCGCTGGTGGCCGAACTGGTCCGCGGGCATCTGCTCACCGAACAGACCGCCGGCCGGTACGCCTTCCACGACCTGCTGCGCGACTACGCGGCCGAGCTGGTCGCCACGCACGACGACGAGGACACCCGGTACCGCGCGGCGCACCGCGTGTTCGACCACTACCTGCACACCGCGCACCGGGCGGACGCCCTGCTGACCCCCCGACCCAGCCCGGCCCCGCTGCCGCCCGCCCGACCGGGCTCCGGTGCCGAGGAGCTGGCGGACCACCGGCAGGCCCAGGCGTGGTTCACCGCCGAGCACCCGGTCCTGCTCGCCGCGGTCAAGCAGGCGCCCGCGGCCGGTCTGCACGGTCACACCTGGCGGCTCGCCTCGGCCCTGACCACCTATCTCGACCGGCACGGCAACCGGCGGGCGCTGATCGCCGCGCACACCACGGCGCTGGACGCCGCCCGGCTTCAGGGCGACGCCGCCGGGCAGGCGGAGGCGCACCGCGGGCTCGGGCTCGCCGAGGACCGGCTGGACCGCCCGGACGCGGCCCGCGCGCACTACCTGCGCGCGCTGGAGCTGTTCGGGGAGGTCGGCGACCATGCCGGGCAGGCCCGCATCCACCAGCACCTGTCCCGGATGTCCGAGGCCCAGGGCCTGCACCAGCAGGCGCTCGGCCACGCCCACGACAGCCTCGCCCACCACCGGGCCGCCGGCGACCGGGCCGGGCAGTCCGCCGCGCTGAACCACATCGGCTGGACGCTCGCCCAGCTCGGCGACCACCAGGAGGCCCTGGTCCACTGCCGGCAGGCGCTGGAGCTGGCGCGGGAGACCGGGGACCTCAACGGGCAGGCCCACATCCAGGACAGCCTCGGCTACATCCTGCACCGGCTCGGCGAGCACGCCGAGGCCGTGGACCGCTACCGGCAGGCGCTGGACCTCTTCCACCAGACCGGCGACCGGCACAGCGAGGCCGCCGCCCTCGTCTGCCTCGGCGACGTCCACGGCGCCACCGGCCGCCCTGGTCCCGCCCGCGCCGCGTGGACGCGGGCGCTGGCCGTCACCGCCGAAGCCGGCCTCCCGGACACCGATCCGCTGCGCGCCCGCCTCCACGAACGGCTCGGCCTCGCCCCCGGCACGCGCCAGGCACCGGCCTGAGACCGACGGGATCACCACCGGGCACCGCCCTGGGGCGCCGGGGCGTGGTCCGAGGGGTGGTCCGGGGCGTGGTCCGGGCGGGTCCGGGGCGTGGTCCGAGATGTGGTCCGTACGAAACCCCGGACACGCCCTTCGCGCGGTCCGCTCCTCGGACACTTGGGCCGAAATCGGCTGTTCATTGGCCGAGGCTCGCTTCTCAGGGGCGCTTTCCGCTGTTTACAGTCTGCTGGAGTACGTTCAGCGGGGGCACACTCGCGCCAACCGTGATTCCCCGGGTCCGGAGTACCGCGCGCCACACCATCTTCTCTGTCCGGCAGCGATGCCCGAAGGTCACGAGGTGACGCATGGTGGATTTCCAGCTCAGCCAGGAAGAGATCGAGCAGTTCCACCGCGACGGTTATATCGGTCCGTTCGACCTGTACAAGCCCGACGAGATGGAACAGCACCTGCGGGCCCTCCGCCCCAGACTCCTCAACACCAAGCGGGCGATATACGGCCAGGGGAAAGGGATCTCGGGCGTCACCAATCTCGCCAACTACGACCGCCACCTGGACGTCGACTTCCTGGCCGAGCACATCACCCGGCAGGAGATCGTCCAGCGTGTGGCCGGGATCCTCGGCCCGGACGTCCTGTGCTGGCGCACCGAGTTCTTTCCCAAGTACCCGGGTGACGAGGGAACCGACTGGCACCAGGCCGACAACTTCTCCAATGTGGCCGGATCGAAGCATCCGCAGATCGTCTGGCCGGAGGACTCCGAATTCGGCGGCACGATCACGGTCTGGTCCGCATTCACCGACGCGAGTGTGGAAATGGGCTGCCTTCAGTTCATACCGGGTTCGCACAGGACCATGAACTACGACGAGTCCAAGGTCATGGAGTACGACGCCGGCTCCATCGGCAAGGTGGAGAAGGACGGCGTGCGGCGCGGTTTCTTCGGCTACGACTACCGCCAGCTGCAAAAGGACCCGGACTGGAGCCCCGACGAGTCGAAGGCACGGTCCATGGTGCTGCGCCAGGGCCAGTTCATCGTCTTCTGGTCGACGCTGATGCACGCCTCGCACCCGCACGCGGGGCTCACCCAGGACATGCGCCTGGGCTTCGCCTCGCGGTACCTGCCGACGCAGGTGAGGGTCTACCCGTACTCCGACGCGCTCTCCGAGTTCGGCGGCGAGGCCAGCCTGGAGAAGTTCGGCTGCGTGCTGGTCTCCGGGCAGGACGGCTACGGGCACAACCGGTTCGTCGGCCACACGGTCAACGGCACGCCGTTCCGGACCGCCGGCTGAGCGGGCCGGCGCCGATGCCCCAGCCGTTACGGCCCCCCGCCCCGCCCGCCGCCACGCCGGCCGGGACCACGGGCACCGCCGGTACGGCCCGGCCGCCCCGGATCGCGGGGTCGCCCGCCGCCCTGGCCGTCCACCGTGCCCTCAACCGCACCGGGGTCGCCTACCCGCGCGAGAGCGGCGTCCCCGAGCTGTTCGAGGCCTGCGCCGCCCGGTCGCCAAAGGCGCCCGCGGTCGTCCACGGCGACCTGACGCTGAGCTACGGCGAGCTCGACCGGCGGGCGAACGGGCTCGCGGTGCGGCTGGCGGAGCGGGGCCTGGCGCCCGGGGCCGTCGTCGCCGTCTGCGTGGCGCGCTCGCCCGAACTGATCGTCACCCTGCTGGCCGTGCTCAAGTGCGGGGGCGTCTACCTGCCCGTGGACGCCGCCTGGCCCGACGAGCGGCTGCACCAGCTGCTGGCCGGCGCCGGGTGCTCCTGGCTGGTGACCGACCAGGAGCCCCGGATGAGCCGCCGGCTGCCCGCCTGCCGGGTGGTGGCGGTGAGCCGTGACGACCCCGCCGGCCTCGGCACGGGTCCCGGGGTCGCGGTGCCGGCCGACTCCCTCGCGTACGTCAACTTCACCTCGGGCTCCACGGGGCGGCCCAAGGGCGTCGCCATCCGGCACCGCAGCATCGCCCGTCTGGTGTTCGGCGCACGATACGCGCCCCTGGACCGCACGAGCCGGCTGCTCCAGCTGGCGCCGGTCACGTTCGACGCGGCCACCTTCGAGATCTGGGGCGCGCTGCTGCACGGCGGCACCTGTGTGCTCTACCCGCACGACTTCGTACGGCTGTCGCAGCTCGGCCAGGAACTGCGCCGGCACCGGGTCGGCGTCCTGTTCCTCACCACGGCCCTGTTCAACACGGTGATGGACGAGGCGCCCGACGCGCTGGCCGGGGTGGGCACCGTGCTCACCGGCGGCGAGCTGCACTCCGTACGCCGTCTCAGGGCGGCGCTGGACCGCTTCGGACCCGGGCGGCTGGTCCACGTCTACGGGCCCACCGAAGCCACCACGTTCGCCACCTACCATCCCGTGGACAGCGTCGGCGAGGACTCCGCGGTGGTCCCGATCGGCCGTCCGATCCAGAACACCCGGCTGTACGTCGTCGACGGCACCGCCCTGTGCGAGCCGGGTGCCGTCGGCGAGATCTGCCTCGCGGGCGACGGTCTCGCCGCCGGCTACCTCGGCCTGCCGGGGCCGACCGCCGAGAAGTTCGTGGACGTGGTGGTGGACTCGGTGCCCGAGCGGCTCTACCGCACCGGGGACAACGGCTACCTGCTCCCCGACGGGTCCCTGGTCTTCCAGGGCCGGGAGGACGACCAGGTCAAGATCAACGGGTTCCGTATCGAACTGGGCGAGATCATGCACCAGCTCGACCGGCATCCGGCGGTACGGCGGAGCTACGTCACCGTGACCGCCCGCGCCGACCGGACGCTGGTGGCCTTCGTGGTCACGGACGCGCCCGTCACGGAGCACGAACTGCGCGGACACCTGCGCGCCCGGCTGCCGGGCTACATGGTGCCGCACCGCGTCCACGTCTGCGGGGAACTGCCCCTGACGCCCACGGGCAAGACCGACCGTCACGCCCTGATCGCCCTGCACGAAGCGGCACCACGGCCGCGCTGACGCCTCACCACCACACTCCCAGGAGAGGACGATGACTTCCCAGGATCCCACGGCTCCGGAGCCCGGCGCCGCACAGGCCCCCGCGCTCACCAGCACGGAGAAGGCACTCGCCGACATCTGGCGCAGTCTGTTCGGCATCGACGAGGTGGGCGCGGACGACGACTTCTTCGACCTCGGCGGCAACTCCCTCACCGCCATCCGGTTCCTGGCACGCGTCGAGGAACGGTTCACCGAGGACGTCCTCCAGCCCGAGACCCTGTACGAGGACCCCCGCCTCGCGAGCCTCGCCAAGGCCATCGACCAGGCGCTGGCGTAGGACGTGCGCCTCTTCGCACCCTTCGGCGACGACACCGCCGACGGCGGCGGGCCGGGGGCCGTCGACACGCGGCTGTACTGCTTCCCGTACGCCGGGGGCGGCACCCACGTCTTCCGCGGCTGGCAGTCCCGGCTCACCTCGCGCGTGCCGGTCGTCGCGGTACGGCTGCCGGGCCGCGAGCAGCGCTTCCGGGAACCGGCCCACACCTCGTGGGCCGGTGCGCTGGACGAGCTGACCGCCGCCTTCGTACCGCTGAGCGGGCAGGGGCCGTACGCGTTCTTCGGGCACAGTCTCGGGGCCCGGCTGGCGTACGAGCTGGCGCACCGGCTGGCCGACGACGGCCATCGCCCTCCCGACCTGCTCGTCGTCTCGGCCTGCCGGGGCCCGGGCAGGCCCGCGCGCCACCCGGACATGCACCGCATGGACGGCCCGACGCTGCGGGCCCGGCTGCGCGAGATGAACGGCGTGCCGCCGGAGGTCCTGGACGACCCGGCGCTCATGGCGCTGCTGGAACCGATGCTCCGCGCCGACCTGCGGCTGGCCGAGACCTGGCAGCCCTCCCCCGGCCGGCTCCCGGTCCCGATCGTCGCGCTCTGCGGCGACCTGGACGACGTCGACCCGTACGAGGACATGCTCGACTGGCAGCACCACACCACGAAGGGGTTCGCCATCCTCTCGTTCCCGGCCGGCCACTTCTTCCTGCTGGAGCAGGAGTCCGCCGTCGTCGACGCCGTCGCCGGCCGGCTGCGGGGAGGCGTCGGATGACGACGGACCTGGCGGCGGCGACCGTCCCGTCCCCCTACCTCACCGCCGAGCACGAGGCGTTCCGGCGCTCCGTGCGCGCCTTCCTCCGGCTGCGGGTCGCCCCCGACGCGGCGGAGTGGGAACGGCAGCGGACCATGCCCCGCCGGATCTGGCACGCCCTGGGCGCGGAAGGGCTGCTCGGCCTGAACCATCCGGTGTCGGCGGGCGGTTCGGGCAAGGACTTCTTCCACTCGGTGGTCTTCCTGGAGGAGCTGGGCCGGCTCGGTTTCGGCGGGGTGCGTTTCGCCGTCGCCCTCCACTCCTACATGGCGACGAGCTATCTCGCCGCCGACGGCTCGGCCGGGCTGCGGGAGCGGTTCCTGCGGCCGGCCGTCGCGGGCGAGCTGGTGGCCGCGCTGGCGATCACCGAGCCGCAGGCGGGCTCCGACCTGTCGCGGCTGGCGTCGACGGTGCGCGAGGAGGGCGACGAGTTCGTCGTCGACGGCGAGAAGCGCTTCGTCGTCAACGGAGGGTTCGCCGACTTCTTCGTGACGGCGGTGCGGACCGCGCCCGGGGCCGCGCCGTCGGGGTCCGCCGGCCGCTCCGTCCACCAGGACCTGAGCCTGCTGGTCGTGGAGCGGGACCGGGCGGGAGTGAGCGTACGCGCCAACGACTGCGCGGCGTGGCGGGCCTCGGCCGTGGCGGACGTCGGCCTGCGCGGTGTCCGGGTCCCCCGTGCCAACCTGGTCGGCCGGCGCCACAGCGGCTTCGTGCAGATCATGAAGAACATGCAGCTGGAGCGTCTCGCGGCGGGCATCACGGCCGTCGGTGCCGCGCAGGAGTGCCTGGAGTCCACCTGGAGGCACCTGAAGCGGCGCGAGGCCTTCGAATCCACCCTCAGCGCCAAGCAGGCCGTACGGCACCGGATGGCCGACCTGCTGACCGAGCTGGAGGCGACCCGCCAGCTCGTCCATCACGCGGCCTGGAGCTACGCCCGGGACCCGCTGTCGATCACCGCGTGCTCGATGGCGAAGCTCAAGGCGACCGAGCTGTCCCGGACCGTCGCCGAGGAGTGCCAGCGCCTGCACGGCGCCGAGGGCTTCGGCGAGGACACCGCGGTGAACCGCGCCGTGCTGGACTCGCGCGCGGCCACCATCGCCGCCGGGGCCAGCGAGGTGATGCGCGACATCATCGCGCAGGGGGGATACGAGGAGTCGCGCTGAGGTACCGCTCGATCGTGTCGTTGTAGACGCGGAGGGCGAACTCCTGGGTGCCCAGGCAGTGTTCCTCGTTGACTCCGGTCGCCAGCCCCCGCTGGATCTCGCGGTATATCTCCAGGTCCTCGTACTGCACCTGATAAGTGAGCTTCCGGTTCTCCTCCCAGCGTTCGGCTTCCTCACCGGTCGCCGAACCGGGAGGCACCAGAAGACGGAGTTTCACCAGGGTCCGGGTCGGGCCGAGCGGGGCCGAGGTGATCCACAGGAAATGGTCGGACTGGTGCAGGACCGTCTCGTTGGGAAAGATCGTGTGGATGACGTTGGCCACCGACAGCAGCCGCCGCTCGCTGCGTTCCGTCCGCGCGATGAAGTTGATGGAACGTTTCGGGAGAACGGAGCGCAGGTGCGGTCCGAAGGAGTCGAAGAAGAAGGTGTTCGTCTCGAAGAGCGGATTGGCGCTCTTCGCGTGCAGGAAGGGGAAGTGGTATCCCTCCAGCGTGCCCTCGACGACAAGTTTCCAGTTTATTTCCCATTCATGGCTCTCGGCCCCGTACACCTCGAAGGCCGCGAGGTCCAGGTCTTGGATGTCGGGCCGGAACTCCCCGAGGAACGCGTCGAGATCCTCCGCCCGCGGCCGGCCCTCGGGCATGAGCCAGACGAACCCGTACGCCTCCACGGAGGGGCAGGCCCCCAGGTTCCTCTTGCCGCGCTCGACGTGGGGGAAGCAGTGCGCGCTGGGGACGGCGATCAGGGTTCCGTCCAGGTCGTAGCGCCAGGCGTGGTAACCGCAGGTGAGGTGGCGGCGCCGGCCGTGGGCTTCCGTTTCCACGCGCGCACCGCGGTGGCGGCAGGCGTTGAGGAGGACCCGGGCGACACCGTCGTGGCCACGGGTGACGATCAGCGGCCGTCCGAAGTGCTCCAGCGTGACGAAACTGCCCGGTTCCGGGATTTCCGAGGAATGAACGAGCATCGAGGGCAGGCTCGTGAAGATGCGTTCGATCTCCTGCTGGTACCACTCGGGTGACCGATAACGCTCCACGCCGACCCGGGTGTCGCTCTCGGTGAGCGGCACACGCTTGTCGCGAAGCTGCTCCAGAGCCCGGTCGAGCAGGCGGAGTTCCTCGTTCCGATCCATGCGGCGAGCTCCCTCGAAGCAACCCACACCTCAACCGGCCAGGCTTCTTTTCAGCTGGCCGTAATGAACGAGAAAAAGACTGACAGACCGGTGGAGCTCCAGACAGATGGGATTTCGGCCAGAATTCCACGGAGACCCCGAAGGCACCATCGCATGCGCCGCGTGGTTACGGTTCCGGCTACGGTGGGGAATGCCGACATCGAACTCCACGGGGAAAGGCAGGTTTCGTGGCAGGCGACGCGGACTTGAACACCGATTTCGAGGAGCTCCAGAAGAAGCTGGTCTCTCCGCTCGACGGCACGGGCCGCCCTCGGCACGTCGTGGTGCTCCCCAGTTTCACCCTGGACCAGGCCGGGATGGCGAAAGTACCGGGCATCATGCACTACGAGGAGCGGCTGCTGTCCTTCCTGCACCTGCTGCGCGACCCGGACCGGCACCTCGTCTACCTCACCAGCACGCCCCTGCCGGACACGGCGGTCGACTACGCGCTCGGCCTCGTGCGCTCGCTGCCGGCCGGGAGCGCCCGCAGCCGGCTCACCCTGCTGGACTGCGCGGACCCCGGCCCGCAGCCGCTGACGCGCAAGGTGCTGCGCCGCCCCGACCTGATCGAGCGGCTGAGGCGGACCCTCACCGACCCGGCGGACGCCTGCGTCCTCGCGTTCAACGGGACGCCCGCCGAGCGGGAGTTCGCCGTGCGGCTCGGGGTGCCGTTGTTCGCCTGCGACCCGGAGCTGGCCTCGCTGGGCTCCAAGAGCGGGGCCCGGCGGCTGTTCGCGGAGGCGGGTGTGCCGGCTCCGGCCGGGGCGGAGGACCTGCGGGACGAGGACGACCTCGTCGAGGCGCTGGCCGAACTGCACGCGTCCCGGCCCGCGTCCGGGCGCGCGCTCATCAAGCTCAACGAGAGCTTCGGAGCCGGCGGCAACGCGTTCTTCGACTTCCGGGGGGCGCCCGGGCCGGGCGGCGTCGAGGCGTGGATCCGGCAGGTGCTGCCCGACCGGGTCGAGTTCGCCACCCCGCCCGACACCTGGGACGCCTACGCGGCCAAGTTCGCCGAGATGGGCGGCGTGGTGGAGGAGTTCGTCACGGGCAGCGAGGTGGAATCGCCGTCGGCCCAGGTGGGAATCGGCCCCTCGGGCGAGGTCCGGGTGCTGTCCACCCAGGACCAGTTCTTCGTGGGCGCCGCCCGGCAGACCTACGCCGGTGCCACCGCTCCCGCCCGCGCGGACTACCGCCACGACCTGCACGGCCTCGCGCTGCGGACGGGACGCGCGCTGGCCGCCAAGGGCGTGGTCGGCATCGCGAGCGTCGACTTCCTCTCGGCGCGGCGGCCGGACGGCGGCTGGGAGCACCACGCCCTGGAGATCAACCTCCGGATGGGCGGGGGAACGGCACCGCTGAACTTCCTCCAGGGCGTGGCGGAGACACGGCTGGATCCGGCGACGGGCGGCTTCCTCACCCCGGACGGGGTGCCGCTGTGCTACGTCGCCACGGACCGGCTGCAGCACGAGCGGTACCGGACCCTGACGGCCGAGCGGGTCCTCGACCTCGTCTCCGCCGAGGGGCACCTGTACCGCGAGCAGGACCGGCACGGCGCCGTCTTCCACATGCTGGGCGCCCTGCCGGAGTTCGGCAAACTCGGCGCCGTGGTCGTCGACCACACCCCCGACACCGCCTGGACCCGCTACCGGGCCGTCACCGCCACCCTGGACAAGGCCTGCGGAGCGACACGCCCCTAGCCCTGGCCCGCGCTGTCGGTCATCGACAACGACGAAGCCTGGGCCGCTCTGCTGAACGGCCCCGAACTCCCGCTCGCGGCCGGTGCGCTGACCACCGTCTCACCGGGGGCCAACCTGCTCCTGCGGCGCGGCGCCCACAGGGCCCTGTGGGCTCTTTGCTGGTACGGCTACTGACGCTGCGGCGGCTGCCAGAGGTGCGATCCGGGCGGCTTGCTGCCGCGTCGGGACAGCTACCGCAGGTACGCCGAGTCGCTACCGCCCATGCTGCGTATTCCTCTGATCTTGTAGGACGCGCGAAAGCCTCCGGGACTCTCGGTCGTAGCGGTCAACCGCCAACCTTCTGGTTGGTCTTCTATGGAGTAGGTGACGGGCTCTTCGCAGCTGATGATCAGGTGGCTCTCCGTCGGATCGAGCGGCGGGGGCCTGAACCAGTCCGTGTGGTCGGGGAAGCGCCGCTCGGTTCGCTCCGCCAGGACATGAGCACCTGTATGACGGGCGCACCTGGCCAGTCGGCCGGCCTCGGTACGTGCTTCCAGCCCAGTGTCGAAGGCTCCGACGTAGAGGCGATACGCCTCCGCGGCGGCCTGCGCCTCGCCGGTGCGGGCCGCATCAAGGGCGTGCAGCAACCGGTCTCGATGGGCTGTCAGAACAAACAACGGATCGAGCAGTAGCGGGTCGAGGTCCCCCGAGGCGGCTGCGTGAGTGGCCAGATGATCCCGAATGTAGGGGTCGACGGCAGGCCAGTCGATCAGTCCGAGGCGCGGTTCGTCCGCGCCGTGCTCGGTGGTGTCGTCCTCCCCGTCCTTGCGATGCCGGGCCGCCGTGAGCAACAGGGAGCGGGTCATGGCCGCCCGTACGCAGGGAGGGGCCATGGCCCTCATCTGCTCCGCGAGCGACTCGTGGGAGAGGCGGTACACGGAACGGCCGTGCGGGTCGAGAGCCTCCACGACATAGGGCGAGGCAGCGTGCAGCAAACGGTCGATGTCGTCGTCGGTCACCCTGTGGTCCAGGATCTCCGTGGCGGCGCGGGACCAGAGGGAGTAGCGGGGCAGTCCTTCCCCCTCGGAGAAGGCCAATGCGGTCAAGAGGGGCAGTGCGTACGGCACTCGGCCCAGGCATTCCCACAGCACCCATCGCAAGGTGGCGGGGATTCCCACGGGATGCCCGCCGTTGGGCATGCCGTGGGAACCCGTGGCAGGGGCATGGGCGAGGGCGCGGGCGATCAACCTGGCTACGAGGAAGTTGCCGTCGGCACACTCGGCGATCTCCGCCGCGAGCGAGTCGACGGTCTCGTCCGACGACGCCGTGTAGGGGCTCGTGCCGTCCGGACCGTCCGGAGACCGGAGCAGGCGTCGGGCCAGGGGGATGAGATCCGCTGAGGTGCTCCACTCGGGTGCGGCGAGGTCCATCAGCGCGAAGCCGGGCCCGAGCGCTGCAACGAACCTCTGGGCGGTGGCTACGAGCAGCCGTACGCACGGCAGTGCCGCCAGCGGGCGCAGCAAGCCGCTCACGATACGGTACGGCTCCTCGTCCTCGTCCCTCGTCGTACCGGCTTCGTCGAGTCCGTCCACGAGGACGGACAAGGGAGCCTGTCGGTGACGAAGCCCGGCCAGCAGGGCTTCCACACCGGTGCCGGACGGGAATCCGGCGGCTCGCGCGATCTCTCCGACCAGCGACGGCAGCAGCACGTGGCGGGCGTGCAGCCTGACGTGGATGACGGGTTCGGTGGCGCCGCCGGCGGTCGGGTCCAGGTGCGAGAGCAGTGCCGACTTGCCCGCTCCGGGCGGCCCCGTGAGCACCAGCGCGCGGGCGGGTCCGGCCGGTGCATCGGTCAGCCATTGACGCAGGTGTCGCAGGGCAGCCGCCCGTCCGACGAGGCCGGGTTCCTGCGTGGAGGGGTCGGCCGTCTCCAGTCGGGCCGACGTCTCGGCCATGTCGGTGCCTTCAGGCGGGGCGTCGGGTCGGAATCGCGGGTTGGGCAGCAAGGTGAATCCCGGGCCGCCCAGCAGCGTGCCCCACGTCGCGTGTTGCTCCGGCGCGATCCTTCCCAGGGTCTCGTTCACGCGGTCCACGAGTTGCTCCAGATAGAGCCGGCGCTGCCGGATCCCGCCCAGGGCGGGGTCGTCGAAAGCCGCGCGCAACGCGTGGGCAAAGGCACCGTCCCGCGCGGTCTCCAGCGACCGGGCGGCCGCGACGACCGAGAACGCGACGATCCGATGCTGGTCGGCTCCTGGAGTCGCTGTCAGTGCCCCGGCCAGGCTGGCCGCGACCTGGCGGATCGTGTTGACGACCCCCTGGGCCGAGTAACAGGTGTCCACGATCAACAGCACCCGGCTGATGCCCGCTTGAACGACGATCCTCACGAGATCCTCGGTCGCGAGACAGGTCGCCGTCGGACGTCGGGCGTCACCATGACTGCACAGAAGGTAGTGCCGCTCGGAGTCGTCGAACTCGCCGTGGCCGCTGTAGTAGAGCACGAGCGGGACATCGGCGTTCGTCTCGTCGCGGTCCGCCCAGTCGGCCAACCCGGCGCGCAGCCCATCGGCGGTGCGTCCGAGCAGCCGTGCACCGAAGCTGTACCCGAGCTTGCCAAAGAGGTCCAGGACGGTGGCCACATCCTGCTCGACGGCGGGCAGCTGCGCTGCGCGCTCGTAGTCGACGTTGCCGGCGGCGACGACGAATCCGGCCGCGCCCTCGGCGAAATCAGGTATCACGTGGGTCATGCCCCGCCCCTCCTCAGCCGCGCAGTCCGTCGGCGATCGCCTCTCCGGTTTCCTTGGCCGTCAGGTGATGCTGGATCGCATGGGCCTGCCAGCCGTTGTGGATCAGAACGTCGCGGATCCGGGACGAACCGTCGCCGAACAGGGGTTCGAGACGTTTCACGAGGGCCACCACATCGCGCTCGTCGCAGAGATTCGTCCAGCGGGACACCCCGGCCGGCCACTGTCCTCGGCGGTTCACCGGCATGGGGTTCAGACGATCGAAAACGACCTGTGGAATGCCGAGAGGAGACCCGATGGTGACCAGGCTGCGCACAGACCAGTCGGGGCGAGGGACGCACAACGCCTCGTAGGCCACCACCGAACCCAGGGAGTGCCCCACCACCACCCTGGTCTGCGGTCCGATGACCGCGGCGATCTCGTCCTGTACCCGACGGCGCGTCTCTTCCTCGGTCAGGTAGCGCGTCACCTGCTTGAGCACACCGATGAGGAAGCGTTGGCCGGCTCTGGCAAGGAACGGCGAGCGGCTCAGCGCGTTCAGCGCCTGCTGCACGATCCTGGGCGTGGCCGCCTTGCTGTTGACCGGTCCGGCCGTGAGCGACCAGGCACCGTCCGCTCGTGTGCCACCCCACAGGGCCGTGAGCAATTCGGCCTCCGGCCCGCTGGAGACGTCACGGAAGGTGTAGGCGTCCTGGCCGCCCTTGGTTCCCTCACCGGGGGTGGAGCGGAACACGTTCCCGTAGAAGGCGACCGCCACCTCCGACGGCTCGACGTCCGGACCTCCGGCATGGCGCAGCCCGTCTCTCACGGCCGCGGCGACTCCGGCGTGGAGGCTGTTGCTCCCTGCGTACTCCTGGCCAACGCCATGGATGACCACCACTTTTGCGCCCACCCGTTCCCCCTGCAGGAGAAGCGACGATCGGCCGAGAGTACTCCGTGGGGTCACCAGGTGGCAGGGCGCGGGGCGGCCGCAGCCGGCACGCTCCGGCGTGCACCCGAAGACTTCAGCGCCCGACGTTCTTCGGCAGGACTGCTTCGGTCCCGCTCTCTTCGTGACCCCAGCCGTGGCGGGTGGCGATCGTGGTGCGGGCCTTCCTGGGCCGACCAGGTGCTTTCCGTAGCCTCTTCCGTGGGGCGGAAGACGGCTTGCGGCTGCGTGGTGGGCTTCCCGAGCATGGCGCCACGAGCCAACGACGGGAGCCGCAAAGATGCCGCACATCGCCGCCTTCGCCAGGAATCAGTGGTATGTCGCCGCCTACAGTCACGAGGTCGGGCGGGAGTTGCTCGGGCGGACGGTTCTCGGGGAGCCGCTCGTGTTCTACCGGGCCGAGGAGGACGGGACGCCCGTCGCGCTGAGCGACCGCTGTGTGCACCGGCGCTACCCGCTCTCGGAGAGCGGGCTCGACGGTGACCGGATCGTCTGCGGGTACCACGGGTTCACCTACGACCGGACCGGCACCTGCGTGTACGTGCCGGGGCAGAAACGCGTCCCGCGCACCGCCCGGGTCGCGTCCTACCCGGTCGTCGAGCAGGACTCGCTCGTGTGGGTGTGGGTCGGCGACCCGGCGCTCGCCGACGCGCGGGCCGTACCGCGCGCGGCCCACCTCGACGCGCCCGGCTGGACGACGGTCCGCGGCATGGAGCCCATCGACGCCGACTACGGCCTCCTCGTCGACAACCTGCTCGACCTCTCCCACGAGACGTACCTGCACGGCGGCTACATAGGCACCCCGGAGGTCGCGGAGACGCCCATCACCACCGAGGTCGACGAGGGCGCGGGGATCGTACGGGTGAGCCGGCACATGGACGACGCCGAGTGCCCGCCGTTCTACGCCCGTTCGACCGGGATCGAGGGCCGGATCACCCGCTGGCAGGACATCGAGTACCACGCGCCGTGCCTGTACCTGCTGCACAGCCGGATCGCGCCGGCCGGGGTGGTGCCCCGGGCCGACGGCAGTGACCCGGACGGCTTCCACACCGAGATCACCTACGCGATCACCCCGTCCTCGGACGGCAGGGTGTACGACTTCTGGATGGTCTCCCGGGACTGGGCGACCGAGGACGAGGAGGTCACCGAGTTCCTGCGGAGCAACAACCACACGGTGGTCATGCAGGACGTCGACGCCCTCAACCTCCTTCAGCGGACGCTGGGTTCGGAACGGTCCGGCTACCAGGAGCTCAGCATCAACATCGACACCGGCGGCCTCGCCGCCCGCCGTATCCTCGCCCGGCTGGTCGAGGAGGGCGACAAGCCCGTGGAGCGGGCGCTGTGAGCGCTGGGACCGGCGAGGTCTACCGCGTCGACTGGCTGCCGGGCACCGACGTGCTGCACGGCACCTGTCACTGCGGCGCCGAGCACACCGCCGAGGACCCGGTCGAGATGTGGGAGTGGATGCTCGGCCACCCCGTGGGACACCGGCCGCCGGGGAGCGGCGCATGAGCACGTACGAGGCCGAACTGGTCGTGACCGAACGGGTGCCGGCGGCCGAGGGGGTCGTCGCCCTCGCCCTTCGGCACCCGCTCGGCGAGGAGTTGCCGCGGTGGGAGCCCGGGGCGCATGTCGACCTCGTGCTCGGCGCGGAGCTGGAGCGGCAGTACTCGCTGTGCGGGGATCCCGGGGACCGTACCGTCTGGCGGGTCGCGGTGCTGCGCGAGCCTGACGGACGGGGCGGCTCCGCCCACGTCCACGGACAGCTCGGCGTCGGCGACAAGGTGCGGGTGCGCGGACCGCGCAACCGCTTCCGGCTGGAGGCGGCGCCCCGCTACCGGTTCGTCGCGGGCGGCATCGGCATCACCCCGATCCTGCCGATGCTCGCCGCCGCGGAGGCCGCCGGCGCCGAGTGGACGCTGCTGTACGGCGGCCGGACGCGGCGGTCGATGGCGTTCACCGGGGAGCTGGCGCGCTACGGCGGCGAGCGGGTCACCGTCGTCCCGCAGGACGAGGCCGGGCTGCTGGACCTCGGCCCGGTGCTGGACCGGGTCCCGGAGGGCACGCTCGTGTACTGCTGCGGTCCGGGGCCGCTGCTGGACGCGGTCGAGGAGCGCTGCCGGGCGGAGGTGCTGCGGGTCGAGCGGTTCCGGCCGAAGGAGCACCAGCCGGACGGGGAGCAACAGCCTTACGAGGAGCGGGAGTTCGAGGTGGTCCTGGCGCGCAGCGGTCGTACGCTGACCGTCGCACGGGGGGTGTCCGTGCTCGACAGCGTGCGGGCCGCCGGGGTCGAGGTGCTCTACTCCTGCGCCGAGGGCACCTGCGGGACATGCGAGACGGACGTCCTGGAAGGCGACCCGGACCACCGGGACTCGGTGCTCACCGAGGAGGAGCGGGCGGCCGGGGAGACCATGCTCATCTGCGTCTCGCGGTGCCGTGGGGGGCGTCTGGTGCTGGATCTGTGATCCGCAGGTCCGCCTCGATCCGCGCCACGGCCGCCAGCAGGTGCGGCAGCGGGTCGCGGCGGGCCGGCTCGGCGGACATCCGGGCGCAGTGCGCCATCACGGTCACCGCGGCCGTCACCAGGCCGCTCCGGTCCCGTACCGGGGCGGCCAGCGTCGTGACACCGTCCTCCGGGTCGCCCTCCCGGAGCGCACTGCCCTGACGGCATATCAACTCGTCCTCGGACGAGCGGGGTTGCGGGCCGTGGGCGAGCAGGAGCCGTCCCGCCGCCGTGTCCCGGGCCGGGAAGCGGGCGCCCACCTCGATCGTCGCCGCCATCACCCGCCGGGCCGGCACCCGGGCGACGCAGACCACCGCGGCACCGTCCAGGACGCACAGCGCCGCCGACTCCCCCACCAGCGCGACGAGTTGCTCCAGGTGGGGCCCGGCGAGGCGCGGCAGGTCGAGGCCGGAGAGATAGGCGTGGCCCAGCTCCAGGATGCGCGGGGTGAGGCGGAAGCGGCGGCCGTCCGAGGTGACGTAGCCCAGGTCGGCGAGGGTGAGCAGCAGGCGGCGGGCGGCAGCCCGGGTCAGGCCGCAGGCGCGGGCCACCTCGCTGAGGGTGCGCGCCGGATGCTCGCCGTCGAAGGCGCGGATGACGGCCAGGCCGCGCTCGAAGGACCTCACGAAGTGCGGTGCACGGGCGTCATCGCTCGACATCGGCGTCTCCCCGGTTCGACACGGAGAACACGGTGAGAGCGCGGTTCGATAACTGTCAACAATTTTGTCAGCTAAAACCATTGACCGGGTCGTCGGGCCGGTTCTACTTTCCCGCTGAGCACCATCCGAGCACCATTGTGCGCACAGCGCACAGCCTGTCGGAACACCGTTGTCTGCACAGGAGGAGCCATGCGTCGTCTGCTCGCCGGCCTGACGGTCGGTACTTTCCTGCTCACCACGGCGGCCTGCGGCTCCTCCGGGGGCTCGTCGTCCGCCTCGCCGTCGTCGGGCGGCACCACCACCGTCAAGGTGGGCATCATCCCCATCGTCGATGTCGCCCCGCTCTATCTCGGCCAGAAGGAGGGCTTCTTCGGCAAGCGCGGTCTGAAGCTGTCGATGTCGCTCGCGCAGGGCGGCGCGGCCATCGTGCCGGGTGTGACGAGCGGTCAGTTCCAGTTCGGCTTCTCGAACATGACCTCGCTGATGATCGCCGAGTCCAACAACGTGCCGGTGCAGGCGATCGCCAACGGCGTGGCCTCGACCGGCGTCCAGGGCAAGGACTTCGGCGGGCTCGTCGTGAAGAAGGGCAGCAGCATCACGTCGGCCAGGCAGCTGGAGGGCAAGAAGGTCGCCGTCAACACGCTGAAGAACATCAACGAGACCGCCGTACGCGAGACGGTGCGCAAGGCGGGCGGCGATCCGGACAAGGTGCAGTTCGTCGAGCTCGCCTTCGACCAGATGCCGGCCGCGCTCGACAAGGACCAGATCGACGCGGCGATGGCCGTCGAGCCGGCCCTCGCGACCATGAAGGGCCAGGGCGCCACGGAGATCGCCTCGCCGCTGGTGGACGTGGCGGAGAACCTCACCGTCGCCATGTACTTCACGTCGGCCTCGTACGCGAAGCGGAACCCGGCCGTCGTGAAGAAGTTCCAGGCGGCCGTCGCCGAGTCGCTGACCTACGCCGACGCGCACCCGGACGAGGTCCGGCAGATCGTCACCACGTACACCAAGACCCCGGCGGACGTGCTGGCGAAGGTGACGCTGCCCAAGTGGCCCGCGGAGGCGAACCGTTCCTCGATCGAGGCGCTGGAGAAGCTGAGCGAGCAGGACGGCCTCTTCAAGACGGCTCCCGACCTCGACAAGCTGCTGCCGTGACGGACCCGGCCCGAAGGACCCGCCCCGAAGGACCGCCCGGAGGAACTGACATGAAGGACCCGACATGAAGGACCTGGCATGAAGGGTCTGAACACCGCACTCGGTGCGGCCGGGCTCGCGGCTTTCCTCGCCCTCGGCGAGGCGGTGCCGCGGCTCGGCCTGGTCGAGGCGGACTACTTCCCGCCGACCAGCCGCATCGCCCGCTCCCTCGCCACCGAACTCGCCGACGAGGCCTTCTGGTCGGCGCTCGGCGACACCCTCGTCGGCTGGGCCGTGGGCCTGGCCGTCGCGGTCGGCGCCGGCATCGTGGCCGGCGTCGTCCTCTCGGTCGTCCCCCATCTGCGCCGGGCGACCGCCTCCACCGTCGAGTTCCTCCGCCCGATCCCCTCGGTCGCCCTGATCCCGCTCGCCGTCCTGCTCTACGGCACCGAACTGCGCTCCGTCCTCCTCCTCGTCGTGTACGCCTCCTTCTGGCAGGTGCTGGTCCAGGTGATGTACGGCGTCCAGGACGTCGACCCGGTCGCCGAGGAGACGGCGCGGTCGTACGGTCTCGGCACCTGGGCCCGGGTCCGTCATGTGCTGTGGCCGACCGCGCTGCCCTACGTCATGACCGGCGTCCGGCTGGCCGCCGCGGTGGCGCTGATCCTCACCATCACCGCCGAACTGGTGATCGGCGCACCGGGGCTGGGGCAGCAGATCGCGGTCGCCCAGGCCTCGCAGGCGGTCCCGGACATGTACGCCCTGATCGTGGTGACCGGTCTGCTGGGCCTCCTCATCAACGTGGGCGCCCGGTCGGTGGAGCGCCGGGCGCTGGCCTGGCACCAGTCGGTGCGCGGGGAGGTGGCGGTGTGAGAAGTGTCCTGCTCCGGCTGGTCCATGCCCTGGCCCTGCCCGCCGTGCTGGTCGCGCTCTGGTGGGCGGCCTCCGACGGAAGCACGGACGTCTACTGGCCGCCGCTGCGCACCATCCTGAAGACCTTCCCGGACGTCTGGACCGGCCGGCGGCTCCACGACGACCTGCTGCGCAGTGTGCTGCGGCTGCTCGCCGGCTACGCGGCGGCGGCCGTCGCCGGCGTGGCCCTGGGCACGGTCATCGGCTCGTACCGCCGGGTGCGGGCGGTGTGCGAGCCGGTCCTGGAGTTCCTGCGGGCGGTGCCGCCGCCGGTCCTGGTCCCGGTCATCATGCTGTTCGCGGGGATCGGCGACACCATGAAGATCGTGGTGATCGCCAGCGGCTGCGTCTGGCCGATCCTGCTCAACACGGTCGAGGGCGTCCGGGCGGTCGACCCGGTGATGGCGGAGACGGCCCGCTCCTACGGCATCACGGGGACGGCCCGGCTGCGTACGCTGGTGCTGCGTTCGGCGAGTCCGCAGATCTTCGCGGGCCTGCGGCAGGCGCTGTCCATCGGGATCATCCTGATGGTCATCAGCGAGATGTTCGCGGCCAGCAACGGACTCGGTTTCACCATCGTGCAGTTCCAGCGCGGGTTCGCGATCCCCGACATGTGGACCGGCATCCTGCTGCTGGGCCTGCTCGGTTTCGTGCTGTCGGTGGTCTTCCAGGTGGTCGAGCGACGGGTGCTCGGCTGGTACCACGGGCTGCGGGCGACGACCCGGCGGCCCTGAGTGAGCATCGTGGAGGGGCGGGTCATGCTCGACGTACGCGGCCTGAAGAAGGTCTACGAGGGGTCCGGGCGCCGCATCGAGGCGGTGCGGGACCTCACCTTCACCGTGGAGGCGGGTGAACTCGTCTGTCTCGTCGGCCCGTCGGGCTGCGGCAAGACCACACTGCTGAAGTGCATGGGCGGCCTGCTCGCCCCGACCGGCGGCGAGGTCCTCCTGGAGGGCCGCGCGGTGCACGGGCCGCCGCCCGGGATGGCGTTCGTCTTCCAGGAGTACGGCCGCAGCCTGTTCCCCTGGATGCGGGTCGCCGAGAACGTCGAACTCCCGCTGAAGCAGAAGCGCCTGAAGCGGGAGCGGCGCCGGGAACTGGTCGCCGACGCCTTGCGTTCGGTGGGCCTGGAGGACGCCGCGGGCGCCTACCCGTGGCAGCTGTCCGGCGGTATGCAGCAGCGGGTGGCGATCGCCCGTGCCCTGGCCTACGAGCCCCGGGTCCTGCTGATGGACGAGCCGTTCGCCGCCGTCGACGCCCAGACCAGGGCCGACCTGGAGGACCTGGTCCGGGGGCTGTGGCGGGAGCGCGGGATCACCATCCTGTTCGTCACCCACGACATCGACGAGGCGGTCTACCTGGGCCAGCGGGTGATCGTGCTGTCCGCGTCGCCGACCGTCGTCCAGGAGCAGCTGAAGGTCGATCTGCCGGACGGGCGGGACCAGTTGCACACCCGCGTCGCCCCGCGCTTCGCCGAACTGCGCACGCATGTCTACGAGCAGATCCAGGCGGCCAAGCGCGGGGGGACGCGGCAGGACGCGCTCACGAAGTCCGATACGCCTCCACCTCACTGAACTGGCCCGCGGGCCAGCCGTCGTTGGCGCTGACGGTGAGCCGCAGATAGCGCAGGTCCGCGGAGCCGGGCAGGGCGACGGTGACGGTGTTCCCGGTGGCGGGGTCGAAGCGGTAGCCGGTGGCGCCCGCCACGGTCGCGTAGCCGGAGCCGTCGGTGCTGCCCAGCACGGTGACGGTCTGGGTGCGCGCCGCCCACGCGGTGGACGGCGGCAGCTTCAGCACCAGCCGGCGGACCCCACTATTGGCATGCTCCTGACAGATCTGGCGTTGGTGCGCTGCATGGGCCGGTCCCTTCGGGTGGGGGTGAACGGGGATGGCGCGAGCGGTACCGGCGGCTCAGCCCGTCAGCCAGGCCGCCGTGTCCCGCGGAAGGCGGCCCTCGTCGTCCAGCGGGCCGCTGGTGAGCAGGGGGCGGGTGCCCGCGGGGAGAGCGGCGGGGGCCGCCGCGAGGTTCACCACGCAGGCCGGGCCCCCGGCCCGGACGAAGGCGAGGACGCCCTCGGGGGCGGGCAGCCAGGTGAGCGGGCCGTCGCCGAAGAGCGGGCGCAGCGCGATGGCGCGCCGGTAGAGGCTGAGCATGGAGCCGGGGTCGTCCTCCTGCCGGTCGACGGCGTACGACGCCCATCCGGCCGGCTGCGGCAGCCACGGCTCCTCGCGCGAGCCGAAGCCCGCGTAAGGCGCCCCGGCCGCCCAGGGCAGCGGCACCCGGCAGCCGTCCCGGCCGGGGTCGGTGCCGCCGGAGCGGAAGTACATCGGGTCCTGGATCCGGTCGGCCGGGATCTCGGCCTCCGGCAGCCCCAGCTCCTCCCCCTGGTAGAGGTAGACCGCGCCGGGCAGCGCCAGGGACAGCAGGGCGGCAGCACGGGCCCGGCGGGTCCCCAGCGCGGGGTCGGCCGGGGTGCCGAAGGCCTTCGCCGCGAAGTCGAAGGCGGTGTCCGCGCGGCCGTACCGGGTGACCGTGCGGGTCACGTCGTGGTTGCACAGCACCCAGGTGGCGGGGGCGCCGACCGGGGCGTGCTCGGCGAGCGTGGTGTCGATGGATGTACGCAGCCGGGCCGCGTCCCAGGGGCAGGACAGGAAGGCGAAGTTGAAGGCGGTGTGGAGTTCGTCGGGGCGCAGGTAGCGGGCGAAGCGTTCGGCGTCGGGGAGCCAGACCTCGCCGACGAAGACACCGCCGTACGCGTCGGCCACCGCCCGCCAGGAGCGGTAGACGTCGTGCAGGTCGTCGCGGTCGACGAAGGGGTGCGGTTCCGGGTGGGCGGCCAGGTCGGGCAGGTCCGGGTCCTTGGCGAGCAGGGCGGCGGAGTCGATGCGGACGCCGGCGACACCCCGCTCGAACCAGAACCGCAGGATGTCCTCGTGCTCCTGGCGCACGGCCGGGTGGGCCCAGTTGAGGTCGGGCTGCTCGGGGGTGAAGAGGTGGAGGTACCAGTCGCCGTCGGGCAGCCGGGTCCAGACCGGTTCGGTGGAGCCGACGAACTGCGACGGCCAGTCGTTGGGCGGGAGTCCGCCGTCCGGGCCGCGGCCCGGACGGAAGTGGAACAGCCCGCGCTCGGGGCTGCCCGGTCCGGCCGCCAACGCCGCTCGGAACCAGGGGTGTTGGTCGGAGACGTGGTTGGGGACGATGTCGACGATCGTGCGGATGCCCAGCTCCGCCGCCTCGGCGACGAGCTTCTCGGCCTCGGCGAGGGTGCCGAAGGCCGGGTCGACGGCACGGTAGTCGGCGACGTCGTAGCCGCCGTCCTTCATGGGTGACAGGTACCAGGGGTTGAACCACAGCGCGTCCACGCCCAGTTCGGCGAGGTACGGCAGCCTGGCGCGGACGCCCGCGAGATCCCCCGTGCCGTCGCCGTCGCCGTCGGCGAAACTGCGGACGTACACCTGGTAGATGACGGCCGAGCGCCACCATTCGTGGTCCTCGTGGTCCTCGTGGTCCTTGCGGGCATGGCTGGGCTGTCCCACGGTGCAGGCCTTTCTGTCGGAGGAAGGGCGTCAGCCCTTGGTGCCGCCCGCGCTGATGCCGGCGACGATGTGCCGCTGGAAGACCAGGAACAGCGCGACCATCGGGATGCTGGCGATCACCATCGCGGCGATGAGCACGGTCAGCTGGATGTTCTGCGACAGCTGGACCAGGGCCACGCCGATGGGCTGCTTGTCGGTGTCGGAGAAGACCATCAGCGGCCACAGGAAGTCCTGCCAGACGGCGACCAGCGCGAAGATCGAGACCACGCCGAGGACCGGGCGGGACATCGGCAGCACCACCGACCACAGGATGCGCAGCTTCCCCGCGCCGTCGATCTCGGCGGCCTCCAGGACGTCGCGCGGCAGCTGGTCGAAGAACCTCTTCAGGAGGTACAGGTTGAAGGCGTTGGCGACGGCCGGCAGCCAGATGCCGAGCGGGTCGTTCAGCAGGCTGGTGTGGACGAGGGGCAGATCGGCGACGGTCAGGTACTTGGGTACGACCAGGGCCTGGGCCGGAACCATCAGGGTGGCCAGGATGCCGCCGAGGACCACCTTGCCGAAGGCCGGCTTCAGCTTCGACAGGGCGTAGGCGGCGGCCGTGCAGAACACCAGCTGGAAGGCCCAGGCGCCGGCCGCCTGCACCACGGTGTTCCACAGGTGCTGCGGGAGCTGCATCAGGTCCCAGGCATCGGTGTACCCGGACAGGTGCCAGTGCTCGGGGACGACGGTGGGCGGGGTCCGGGCCACCTCGTCCGGGGACTTCATCGCACCGGTGACCATCCAGTACACGGGGAACAGGAAGGCGAGGGCGAAGAGCACGACGACACCGGTGAAGACGGTCCAGTAGAGCGCCCTGCCGCGCGGGCGGGCCAGCGCCGCCGGGGAGACGAGGGTGCGGGTGGCGCCGGTCATCCGTCCTCCCCGGATCGGGTCAGGCGCAGGTACAGGGCGGAGAAGGCACCGAGCAGCACCAGGAGCATCACGCTCAGCGCGCAGGCGCCGCCGAAGTCGTTGTAGAGGAAGGCGTACTTGTAGATCAGGTAGAGCACGGTGACCGTGGCGTTCTCCGGGCCGCCCCCCGTGATGACGAACGGTTCGGTGAACACCTGCATGGTCGCGATGATCTGAAGGAGCATCAGCATCAGTACGGCGAACCTGGTCTGGGGGATCGTCACGTGCCGGACGCGCTGGAGGAGGCCGGCGCCGTCGAGTTCGGCCGCCTCGTAGAGCTCGCCGGGGATGGACTGGAGGGCGGCCAGGTAGATGAGGACGGTGCCGCCCATGTTGGCCCAGGTGGCCACGATCACCAGGGAGACGAGCGCGGTGTCGGCGCCGTTGGACCAGTTCGAGGTGGGCAGGTGCAGGAAGCGCAGCGTCTCGTTGGCGAGGCCGGTTCCGGGGTCGTAGAACCACTTCCACAGCAGGGCGCTGACCACCGGCGGGATCATCACCGGCAGGTAGACAACGACCCGGAAGAACGCCCTGGCGTGCCGGAGTTCGTTGAGGACCAGGGCGAGGACGAAGGGGATCGCGAAGCCGATGAGCAGCGCCAGCAGGGTGAAGGCGAGGGTGTTGCGCCAGGCGGCGGTGAACTCCGGATCGTGCAGGACCCGGGTGAAGTTGGCGGTGCCGGCCCACTCGGGCGACGAGCCGGGCGTGTACTTCTGGAAGGCGATCACGACGGCGCGGAGCGCCGGGTACCAGGAGAACAGGGCGAAGCAGACGAGTCCGCCGAGCAGGAAGCCGTAGGCGCGGGCCTGGTCGACCAGCCGGCGCCGTCCCAGGTCCGCTGCCGGGGGCGGCGCCGGGATCTGTCGTACGGCGGCCGCCGCCGGGACGGGTCGTCGTGCGGCCGTCTTCGTCATCGCGGTCAGCCCCGGGCCAGGATGCCGTCGATCTTGGCGTCGGCGTCCTTGAGGAGCTGGTCGATGTCGGCGTCCTTCTTGGTGAGGACGGCGGAGACCGCGCCGTCGAGGACGGAGTAGATCTGCTGGGCGTCCGGCGGCTCGATCTTCATCCGGAGGGACTGGTTGCCGTCCAGGAACGCCTGGTAGTTCTCCACCGGCACGTTGGCGTTGGCCTTCTTGACCGCCTGGTCCCTGGTGTCGGCGGCGCCGGTGAACAGGCGGGGCTCGGGCAGGCCGACGGGCGCGTCGTTCTTCCTGGCGCGGGCGTAGTCGCCGAGGAAGCCGTCGCCCGGGGTGAGGAACATGGAGTCGAGCCACTTGAGGCCGGCCCGGATCTGGGCCGGGGTGTCCTTCTTGTCGAACATGTAGCCGTCGCCGCCGATGAGCGTGCCCTGGCCGCCGGGCATCGGGCCGAGGGCGAGGTCCTTGTAGTCGCCGCCCTTCTCCTTGACCAGGATCGGGATGTTGTCCGGCGCGGCGAGGTACATGCCGAGCCTGCCCGAACCCATCATCTGCTGGACGTCGTTGATGACGAGGAGCTGCTTGCTGCCCATCGAGTCGTCGGTCCAGCGCATGTCGTGCAGGTTCCGCAGGACCGCGTGGCCCTCGGGGGTGTCGACGGTCGCCGACCTGCCGTCGGCGGAGACGACGTCACCGCCCTGGGAGTACATCTCGGCGGTGAAGTGCCAGCCGCCCTGGTTCTGGGCGCTGTAGTCGGCGTACCCGACGGTGCCGTCGCCGAGCGCGGCGATCTTCTTGGCGTCGGCGCGGACCTCTTCCCAGGTGGTCGGCGGCCGGTCGGGGTCGAGGCCGGCCTTCTCGAAGAGCGCGCGGTTGTAGATCAGGCCCATCGAGTAGCCGGTGCGCGGGATGCCGTAGACCTTGCCGTCGACGGTGTAGATGTCGCGCAGCTGCTTCTGGATGGTGCCGTAGCTCTTCAACTCCTTGAGGTACGGGGTGAGATCGGCGGCCTGGTTGATGTCCACGACGTGCCGGGCGTCGGTGAAGTACGTGTAGAAGACGTCCTCCATCTGTCCGCCGGCGAGCTTGGCGTCGAAGGTCTTCGGGTCCTGGCAGGGGAACGCGTCGTGCGCGACGACGTCGATGTCCGGGTTCCGCTTCTCGAAGGCGGCGATGTCCTGCTCGAAGAACGACCGGTCGACCTTGGCGCTCTTCGGCGGCTCGCAGTTCACGGTGATCCTCGTCCGGCCGCTGCCCGCGTCGTCGTCACCCGACCCGCAGGCGGTGGCGGAGAGGGCGAGGGACGAACAGACGCCGAACGCGACGAGAGCACGGCGGAACCCGGTGCTGGACATCGGTGGACCCCCCAGACAGGAGCAGTGGGCGCCGCACCGGGACCGGTGGGCGCCGCACACTCAAGCACCGGCGACAATCGACCGCAAGATGTCGCGCAGGATCTGTAATTATTCGACAGTCGACCGGATCTCAGTCGCGGGGCGCTTGCGCGGTGGAACCGCGGACCACCAGTTCGGGCTCGAAGAGCAGTTCCTCCGGGGCCACGGAACTGCCGTTGACCTGTGTGTTCAGCAGCTCCACGGCCGCCCGGCCCATGGCCTCGATGGGCTGCCGGACGGTGGTCAGCGGGGGCTCGGTGCAGTTCATGAACGCGGAGTCGTCGTACCCGACCACCGACACCCTCGACGGGACGTCCAGGCCCTTGCGGCGGGCCGCCCGGATCGCCCCGAGCGCGAGGGGATCGCTGGCGCAGATGATGCCGGTGACGCCCCGGTCGATGAGCCGGGTGGCGGCCGCGTGGCCGCCCTCGATGGAGAACATCGCCCGGGCCACCCGCTCGTCCGGGACGTCGCCCACGGCCCGCGCGGCGGCGAGCTTGCGGGCCGAGGGCACGTGGTCGGCGGGGCCGAGGACGAGGCCGATCCGCTCGTGGCCGAGGGAGGCGAGGTGGCGCCAGGCCTGCTCCGTCGCCACCGCGTCGTCGCAGGACACGCCGGGGAAGCCGAGGCGGTCGATGGCCGCGTTGACCAGCACCACCGGGATGTTGCGTTCGGCGAGCAGCCGGTAGTGGCCGTGCGGGGCGTCGGCCTGGGCGTACAGGCCGCCGGCGAACACGACCCCGGAGACCTGCTGTTGCAGCAGCAGCTCCACGTAGTCCGCCTCGGAGACCCCGCCCTTGGTCTGGGTGCACAGCACCGGGGTGAGTCCGAGCTGGGCCAGCGCGCCGCCGATGACCTCGGCGAAGGCCGGGAAGATGGGGTTCTGGAGCTCGGGCAGGACCAGACCGACGAGCCGGGCGCGTTCGCCGCGCAGCTGGGTGGGGCGCTCGTAGCCGAGGACGTCGAGGGCGGAGAGCACCGCCTGCCGGGTGGGCTCGGAGACGCCGGGCTTGCCGTTGAGCACCCGGCTGACCGTGGCCTCGCTGACCCCGACCTTCTTGGCCACTTCCGCAAGTCGTCGCGTCATGCGCGCAAGAATAGCGCAAGTAACGCAAGCTGCTTGCGTAATGCTCCGGAGGCCGGGGCCGGGGCCCGGGGCTCGGGGCGGAGGCCGGGGCCCGGGGCTCGGGGCCCGGGGGCGGGGCGGAGGCCGGGGCCCGGGGGCGGGGCGGAGGCCGGGGCCCGGGGGCGGGGCGGAGGCCGGGGCCCGGGGGCGGGGCGGAGGCCGGGGCCCGGGGCTCGGGGCGGAGGCCGGGGCCCGGGGCTCGGGGCCCGGGGGCGGGGCGGAGGCCGGGGGCGGGGCGGAGGCCGGGGCCCGGGGCTCGGGGCCGGGGCTTCGGGCGGCCGGCGCGGCCCCGGGGCCGGTCAGACGCGGCTGCCTGTCGCCGTGTCCGCCGACAGCCGCTGCGCCAGGTAGATCGGGATCACCGACAGCAGGACCAGCACCGCCGCCACCACGTTCACCACCGGTGCCTGCTGGGGCCGGGTCATGTTGTCGAAGATCCACAGGGGCAGCGTCTGCACGCCGGGCCCGGCGGTGAACGTCGTCACCACGATCTCGTCGAAGGAGAGCGCGAAGGCGAGCAGCCCGCCCGCGAGCAGCGCCGAGCGCACCAGCGGGAAGGTGACGTCGACGAAGGCCCGGAAGGTGTCGGCGCCGAGGTCGGCCGCCGCCTCCTCGTAACTGCCGGAGGTGCGGCGGAGCCGGGCGACGACGTTGTTGAAGACGATCACCACGCAGAAGGTGGCGTGTCCGACGACCACGGTGAACAGGCCGAGCCCGACGCCGAGCGGCTCAAGGACCGTGCTGAACGCCGAGTTGAGGGCGATGCCGGTGACGATGCCGGGCAGCGCGATCGGCAGGACGACCACGAAGGAGAGGGCGTCGCGGCCGAAGAACCGGTACCGGGCGACGGCGAAGGCGACGAGCGTGCCCAGCACCAGCGCGATCGCGGTGGCGCCGAGCCCCGCCTTCACCGAGGTCCACAACGCCTCCCGGGCCCCGGAGCTGTGCCAGGCGACCGTCCACCACCGGGTGGTCAGACCGGGCGGCGGCCAGCTCGCGCTGCGGTCCGGGTTGAGGGAGTTGACGAGAACGAGCAGCAGCGGGACGTAGATCAGGGCGAAGCCGAAGGCGGCGGCGCAGCGGAGCGCGATACGGGCGGGGCGGGAGAGTGTCATGTGTGACATGTGAGGTACCACTCTGTCCTCAGAGGCTGCTCAACGCCCCCGTCCGCCGCATCGCCAGCAGGTACAGCACGATGACGACGACCGGGACGGTGGCGAGCGCGGCGGCCATGGGCAGGTTGAGTTCGATGTTGGCGTACACGAGGTTGCCGATCAGCTGGGTCTTGCCGCCGACGATCTGCACGGTGATGTAGTCGCCGAGGCTCAGCGAGAACGTGAACACCGACCCGGCGGCCACCGACGGCAGCACCATCGGCAGCACCACGGACCGGAAGGTCCGCCCGGCCCGGGCGCCCAGGTCGGCCGACGCGTCCAGCAGGTTGTCGGGCAGCTGCTCCAGCGCGGTGTGGACCGGCAGGATCATGTACGGCAGCCACAGGTAGGTCAGTGTCAGCACGGTGGCCGGCAGTCCGAAGCCGGGCCCGCTCAGTCCGAACGGCCTGAGCAGCCAGTCGGCCAGCCCGCCCTCGGACAGGATCAGCCGCCAGGCGTACACCTTGACCAGGTAACTCGCCCACAGCGGCGTGAGGATGGCGACCACCAGCAGGGGCCGCCGGCTGGGCTTGGCCACCCGGGCGGTGTAGAAGGCGACCGGGAAGGCGATCACCGCGCACAGGGCGGTCACCGCGAGGGCGACGCCCACACTGCGCAGGATCACCTGGCGGAACACGGGGGTGGTGAACAGCTCGTGGAAGTTGTCGGCCGACCAGACCTTCACCACCTCGGAGGTGAAGGAGTCGGTGGTCCAGAACGCGGACAGGAACAGCACCGCCAGGGAGCCGAGGTAGAGCACGGCCAGCCACAGCAGCGGGGCGGTCAGCAGCAGGGCGAGGCGGAGCCGGGGGCGCCGGTGCAGCGCCCCCGCGGTCCGGGTGAGCACGGTCATGGCTCAGCCCTTGATCTCGGTCCAGGCCTGGACCCACTTGGCGTACGGCACGCACTTGACGTCGGTGCGGCCGTCCAGGCACTGCTCGATGGGCGTGTTCCAGAACGCGATGTTCTTCCAGTAGCTCTCGTCGGTCGCGTGGTAGGTGGCGCAGAAGTTCTTGTCGCTGGTCAGGTCGCAGGCCTTGGCGTTGGCCGGGGCCTCGCCGAAGTACTCGGCGACCTCGGCGTTGACCTTCGGGGAGACGATCCAGTCGAGCCACTTGTAGGCGCAGTTGGGGTGCTTGGCCTTGGCGGAGACCATCCAGGTGTCGGACCAGCCGGTCGAGCCCTCCTCGGGCACGAAGGCCTTGACCTTGGCGCCCTCGTCGGCGGCGAGGTTGGCGATGACCTGCCAGCTGGTGCCGATGACGGAGTCGCCGCTCTTGAAGGCGGAGATCTCCTTGAGGTAGTCGCTCCAGTACTCGCCGATGTCCGCGTTCTGCTTCTTGAGCAGGGCCACGGCCGCGTCGAACTGCTTCTGGTCCAGGGCGTAGGGGTCCTTGACCTTCAGTTCGGGCTTGGTGGCCTTGAGGTACAGGGCCGCGTCGGCGATGTAGATCGGTGAGTCGTACGCCGTCACATGGCCCTTGTACTTCCCCGCGTCGTCGAAGACGGCCGCCCAGGAGGTGGGCGCGGGGCTGACCTTCTGGGTGTCGTACATCAGCAGGTTGGCGCCGCGGCCGTGCGGTATGCCGTACATCTGGCCCTTGACGGAGTTCCAGGCGCCGTTCTTCAGGCCGCTGAAGATGTCCTTGTAGTTCGGTACGAGCTTGGTGTTGACGGGGGCGGCGTCGCCGGAGGCGATCAGGCGCAGGGAGGCGTCGCCGGAGGCGGAGACGGCGTCGTACTGGCCGGTCTTCATCAGCTTGACCATCTCGTCGGAGCTGGCGGCGACCTTGGAGTTGACCTGACAGCCGGTCTGCTTCTCGAAGTCGGTGACCCAGTCGACCGCGGGGTCGTCGGAGCCGTCCTCGACGTAGCCGGCCCAGGCGACCAGGTTCACCTCGCCCTCGGTCTTGCCGAGCTTGGCGAGGGGCTTGAGGTCGGGCGGGTTCAGGCCGGACGAGGAGTCCGAGCCGGAGGAGCCGCAGGCGGTGGCGGCCAGCAGCAGGGCGGCGACGGCGGCCGAGGTGAGGGGGCGGGTGAGGCGCACGGCGTACTCCAGAGGTGAGGGACGGCGGTCCGGAGGCGGGGACGGCGGATCAGTCGGGGACGTGGACGGTGTGCCGGCGCTGCCAGCGCAGCCGGACGCGGGTGCCGCGGTAGGCGGCGACGTCCTCGGCGGAGGTGTCGAGGTTCTGCTGGAGCGCGGTGAGCCGGCCGCCGCCGTCCAGGTCGACCAGGAAGCGGGTGGCGTCGCCCAGGTAGACGACCTCGGCGACGGTGCCTACGGCGGAGGCGTGACCGGTGTCGGCGGTGTCCTCGGCGCCGTGGGTGCCCTCGGCGCTTTCGGCGTCTTCGGTTTCCCTGAGGACACGGATCTTCTCGGGCCGGACGCTGTGGGTGCCGTTCTCGCCGAGCACGCGCCGGGCGGTCTCGCCGGTGAGCAGGTTGGAGGTGCCGACGAAGGAGGCGACGAACGTGGTGGCGGGGCGGTCGTAGATCTCGGCGGGGGTGCCGACCTGTTCGATCCGGCCCTGGTGGAAGACGGCGACCCGGTCGCTCATGGTCAGGGCCTCCTCCTGGTCGTGGGTGACGAAGACGAAGGTGATGCCGACCTCGCGCTGGAGGGCCTTGAGCTCGATCTGCATCTGCTCGCGGAGCTTGAGGTCGAGGGCGCCGAGGGGTTCGTCGAGGAGCAGGACACGGGGGCGTCCGACGAGGGCGCGGGCGAGGGCGACGCGCTGGCGCTGGCCGCCGGAGAGCTGGGAGGGGCGGCGGGCGCCGTAGCCGTCGAGGCGGACCTCGGCGAGCGCCTTGCGGGCGCGGACCAGGCGTTCGGCCTTCGGTGTGCCGCGGACCTTCAGGGAGTAGGCGACGTTCTGCTCGACGGTCATGTGCGGGAACAGGGCGTAGTCCTGGAAGACGGTGTGCACGTCGCGCTCGAAGGGGGCGCGGCGGGTGACGTCCTGTCCGGCGAGTTCGATCACGCCCGCGGTGGGGGCCTCGAAGCCGGCGATCATCCGCAGGACGGTGGTCTTGCCGGAGCCGGAGGGGCCGAGCATCGAGAAGAACTCGCCGTCCCGGATGTCCAGGTCGACCCCGGCCACGGCGGTGGTGTCACCGAACGACTTCCGTAGATCCCGCAACCGGATCGCGCTGGCCTCCATGGGCGGGAACCTTTCTGCCGTTCTCTTGCGTTGCACCTGGTGACCGGAAAGATATGAAGTCATAGTTCATATCTCAAGACCCTTCCGAGGTAAAGGTTGGGTCAACGCATAGGGTGGTGGGCCGTGAGAGAGCAGCAGACGGTCGGCGGCGCCCGAAAGGCCGTCTTCGCCCCGGTGGACGGCGGGGCGCGGGTGGACGCGGTCGTGCGCCGGATCGGCGACGCCATCGAACTCGGCCTGCTCGCCGACGGGGAGCAGCTGCCCGGCGAGACGGAGCTGGCGGGGCGGCTCGGGGTGTCCACGGTGACCCTGCGGGAGGCGCTGATGGCCCTGCGCCAGCAGGGGCTGGTCGTCACCCGGCGGGGCCGCGGCGGCGGCAGCTTCGTCGCCTCCCCCGAGGTGCCCGACCAGGAGCGGCTGCGGGCCCGGCTGCGCGGCTGGAGCCCCGAGGAGCTGCGCGACCTGGGCGACCACTGGGCCGCGCTGTCGGGAACCGCCGCGTACCTCGCGGCGCAGCGCACCGAGGACCACGACCTGGACCAGCTGCGGCGCACCATGGACGAGCTGTGCAAGGCGCCGGACGCGCCGGCGCGCAGCAGGGTGTACGGCCGCTTCCACGTGGAGCTGGCCGCCGCGGCGCAGTCCGCCCGGCTCACCCGCGAACAGGTCGCGCTCCAGACGGAGATCGGGGCGCTGCTCTGTCTTGTGCTCGGCGACGACGAATATCGTGAAGAGGTGGCAGACCGTCACCGCTCCGTAATCTCGGCCGTGCAGGATGGGGCGCACACTTCGGCCAGGGAGCTGGCCGAGCGGTGCGTGCGGGACTCGACGGGGCGGCTCATCGCGCTGCGTCTGGCCCTGTAGCCGCGCCGCGCCCGGTCTTCCGTCCGCTGGAGGGCACGATGAGCCGCAGCACCGCCCCCTCCGGCCCGGCCACCACGACGCTCGACGCCGCGGAGGAGTACGTGGCCGAGCGGGTCGGCCGCGCCCTGGAGTCGGTGTTCGACGCCGTGGCGCAGACCCGCGCCGACACGGCCGCGCTGCTGGCCCGGGTGACCGCCCAGGGGCGTCCGCCCGTCACGGCGGACCTGGCCGCGCTGCGCCCGGGGCTCCATCTGCGGCTGGCCCGGCAGGAGTTGGTGTCCGGCGTCGGCTTCGTCGCCGCGCCCGGGCTGCTGGCCGACGTGCCGGCCTGGCTGGAGTGGTGGCAGTCCGACGCCCAGGGCGACGTACGGCCGCTGCTCCTCGACCTCGATCCGCGGTCCTCGGCGTACTCGGACTACACGCACTGGGACTGGTTCGCGCTGCCCCGGGACACCGGGCGGCGGGCGGTCGCGGGGCCGTACGTGGACTACCTCTGCTCGGACGAGTACAGCCTCACCCTGTCCGCGCCGGTGGAGCTCGCCGGGCGCTTCCTGGGCGTGGCCGCGGCCGATGTGTACCTGCGGCACTTCGAGGCGGCCGCGCTGCCGCTGCTGCGCGAACTGCCGGGCCCCGCACGGCTGGTCAACGCCCGGGGCCGGGTGGCCGCGTCGGCGGACCCGGCCCACCTGGCGGGCTCCCTGACCAAGGGGCCGGACTTCGCGACCGTCCTGGAGACCGGCCGCCCGGCCACCGTCCGGGGCAGCCGCCTGCTGCCCTGCGGAGCCGTGCCCCTCGTCCTGGTCGCCCCGGCGGACTGAGCACGGAGCCTGCCGGTGCGGGCCCGGACGTGGTGGAGGTGACCGGCCCGGCGCCGTCGGCGACCTGAACGCCGGCGGTGCCGGGTCAGGCGTCGGGGGCGGGGACCACGGTCAGGTGGGCGCCCAGGCCGCCCGGGCGGCGCGAGCGGCGCGGCGCGGTGACCGGACGGGGGGTGGCGCGCAGGACCAGTGTGTAACGCGCGTAGCCCATGTCCTGGAGGGTCTTGGGGGTCTCGCTCACGATCCGGCACTCGGTCGGACCCACCAGCGGGTCCGGGTGCTGGAGCGGCCGGACCGCGCCGTCGAGCCGGGCGCCCTCCTCGCCGACCGCGCGCAGCCAGTGCGGCAGGCCGTGCCGGAAGGCCGCCTCCATGATGGGGTCCTGGGCGATCTCCCGGCGGATCGACTGGAGTTCGTGGTCGTGGCCGTACCGCTCCAGGGTGGTCTTGAACTGGGCCAGCATCGGCAGGCACCAGCCCGACTCGTGCGCGCCGAGCACGGTGCCGGCGTCCGGGTGGAAGAGGACGAACCGGAGGAAGTTGTCCCCGGGCATGGCCGCGGGATACGGGGCGACCCCCCGGAAAAGTGTCCCGAACGCGCCGTTGGCCAGCACGACGTCCCAGCGGTGGTCCACCACCAGGGACGGGAAGGGGATCGCGTCCAGCAGCAGTGCGTAGTCCTGGAGGTACGCCTGGGCCGCGGGACTCCCGGGGACGGACAGCGGCTCCGGCCGCCGCCCACCTGCCTGATATGCCATCGGGAGGTCACCCCTCTTGCCTATGCGGCCTTCTCGCGGCGATGTGATCCTGCTGCCCCACCCTGAGTCATGTCAACTATCGTGGCATTTCATGCCTGTTGACGGCCGAAATTGGCCACAGTTGTGGCGAGACCTGGATGTGAGTTCGAAGCACCCGCTAATCTCCGGGACGTTCGCGCCGCATGTTCACGGCGACCGCTTGTGAGAAGCCCCTGATTCCCCTGAGAGACGTAGGAGTTCTGTCGGTGACGGATGGCTACGAGGATCCGGGCGCCACGGCGACCGCCCAGCTGCCGGCCGTCGTCGCCCGCGTCACCGCGCTCGCCGACCGGCTCGGCGTACCGTACCCCGAGGTCTTCGACATCGGGCGGCTCTCCTACGCCTGCGGTGTCCCCGAGTCCGTGGTCAAGGCTCTGCTGGGCGGCCGCCCGGCGGGCGAGCCGGACGTCCAGGCCCGCTTCCTGCAACGCCTGGACCTGCTGCGCCGCACCCGGCTCAAGCCCAATGGCCGAAAACACACCCAGCAGGAGATGGCCGACGGCGCGGGCATGTCCCGGCAGCAGGCCGGCGCCCTGCTCAACGGCGACCGGCGGCCGACCATGGAGCACTGCGACGCCCTCCAGCGCTTCTTCCGCGTGCACGCCGGCTTCCTCACCGCCGAGGACCCCGAGGCCCTCGCGGGCGCCCTGCAGCGCGTCGAGCAGGAGCTGCTGCAGAAGCTGGCCGACCGGGAGCGGGCCGCGGCCGAGGCCGCCGCGGACCCGTTGCAGCGGCTGCTCCAGGACCACGGGGTGCGCGGGATCGCCTGGCGGGCCGCCCAGCTGCCCACCGACCAGCACCGGGACAAGGTCGCGGAATGGCTGGACATGCTCCTGGAGAGCGTCAAGCGGCCCGAGTCGTGAGCCGGGGGGAGAACAGTGGGCATCGGCAGGGACATGCGCCGGCTGAGCGGTGAGCTGGTCGGGGAGCTGACGCTGCCCGCGCCCGCCGCGCCGCCGGAGCTGTACCGGGCGCTGTGCGACGCCATGGGCCGCCGCCGCGGCCGTCCCGTCACGTTCCGTACGGCCGTCTTCCCGGCCGGCACTGCCAGCGGGCTCTGGCTCGACCTGCCCGACCGGGACCTGGTCGTCGTCGAGGAACGCACCGCGCCCGACCACCAGTTGGTGATCCTCGGTCACGAACTGTGGCATCTGCACGCCGACCACCACGGTCACACCGTCGCCGTCGGTGGCGACGCGGACGTGGACGCGGACGCGGACGGCGCCGGTGTCCGGGTGGCCGCGCGGCTCCTCGGCGAGGGCGCGGGCGCGGAGGGGGTGGCGCTCCGGAGCGCGGTGCAGCGGATCGCCGCCCGGACCCGCTTCGACCGGGCCGAGGAACGGGACGCGGAGAGCTTCGGGCTGCTGCTGGCCAGCAAGTGCCGGACCTGGCTCGCGGGTTCGGCGCTGCGCGGACCGGTGCGGCGGCACGACGTGGCGGGGCGCATCGAGGTGTCACTGGGCTATCCGGGGAGGTGACGCCGGTTCGGCCGAAATCCGTTGCCGGCCGGGCGAAGAGACGTTCCCTCACGGAGGTGCGCGGGTGCGGTTCCGCGTCCGCTGAGCGGGCGAACCGGCTCGTCGCCGGAGGGCGTTGTCAGTGGCGGGCGGCAAGCTGGGGGGTGCGCACCGCACACGCGGCGTGCCCGCGCCGTACGGGCGCGTGACCGTGACGACCGACGGGGAGAGCCGACGATGCCCACCGCCGTACTGACCGACCGCGAGCGCACCGCCGTACAGGCCTATCTGCGGCTGCTGCACACCGTGCGCGCGGCCTTCGACGGACCTCCGGACGAGGACGGCCGGCCCCTCCTGGTGCCACCGGCCGTGCTGGCCGAGGCCGAGGCGGCGCTGGACCGGGCGGGCCTCAGAGGGAACGAGGAGGCGTTCTTCCGGTTGCTGTCGGACTGGTGCCCGCCCACCTGAGCCGTGCCGGGGGCGCTCAGCGGTGCGGCACGACCACGGCCGAGGTGAGCGTGGAGTGCCCCACCCGCCAGCGCCCCTCGAAGACCTGGAGCGGCTCCGCGCCGACGCGCGGGCCGGGGACGAGGAGGCGGGCGCGCAGGGTGCCGTACGGCCTGCCGCCGGGCTCCGGCACCAGCTCGATGTCGGCCTCCATGAAGTCCAGCCACTTCCCGGTGAGGGGGAACCACGCCTTGTAGACGGATTCCTTGGCGCTGAACAGCAGCCGGTCCCAGTGCACGTCGGGCCGCTGCGCCGTGAGCCGGCGCAGCCGCTCGCGCTCGGCGGGCAGCGCGACGGACTCGGCGACGCCCTCGGGCAGCGGGGCGTGCGGTTCGGCGTCGATGCCGAGGGAGACCAGGTCGGCGGCGCGGACCAGGGCGGCGGCGCAGTAGCCCTCGCAGTGGGTCATGCTGCCGACCAGCCCCTCGGGCCAGCGCGGGGCGCCGCGCTCGCCGCTCACGACCGGCTGCGGCTCCACCCCGAGCTTCTCCATGGCGCGCCGGGCGCAGGCGCGCACGGCGGAGAACTCGCGGCGGCGCTTGGGCACGGCACGCGCGACGAGCGCCTCCTCCTCGGGAAAGAGCGGGGCCTCGCGGATCGCCTCGTCACCGAGCATCTCCACGGCCACCACCGAGTCCGGGAGCAGCTCCTCGATCACCGGTTCCGACCTCCATCGGCAGAATGCGGCGCAGTTCGCCCGGGGGCCCCGGGCGCTTGCGCCACTCACGGGGGTATCCCACCGAGACCTCCTGGAAGCGGACGCCGTCCAGCCAGGTGGTCCGGGGGATGTGCAGATGACCGTAGACCATGGTCGCGACGCGGAACCGGCGGTGCCAGCCGGCGGTGCGGGTGGTACCGCACCACATGGCGAACTCGGGGTACCAGAGCACGTCCGTCGGGTGCCGGTCCAGCGGGTAGTGGTTGACGAGCACGGTCGGCAGGTCCGCCGGCAGCTCGGCGAGCCGGCGTTCGGTGGCCTCGACCCGGGCCGCGCACCAGGCGTCGCGGGTCGGGTACGGGTCGGGGTGCAGCAGGAACTCGTCGTTGCAGACGATGCCGGTGCCGTGCGCGTAGGCGAGGCCCTCGTCCTTGGTGGCGCAGCCGGCCGGCAGGAAGGAGTAGTCGTACAGCAGGAACAGCGGGGCGACGACGGCCGGGCCGCCCGGGCCCTCCCAGACCGGGTAGGGGTCCTCGGGGCTGACCACGCCCAGCTCCCGGCACAGTTCGACGAGGTGCTCGTAGCGGGCGACCCCGCGCAGGGTGACCGGGTCCTTGGGGTGGGTCCACAGGTCGTGGTTGCCGGGGGCCCACAGCACCTTGCGGAAGCGGCCGGCGAAGGTCTCCAGCACCCAGCGGATGTCGGCGACGGTCTCGGCGACGTCACCGGCGACGATCAGCCAGTCCTCGTCGGTTTCCGGTCGCATCCTCTCGACGAGCTCGCGGTTCTCCGGGTACGAGATGTGCAGGTCGCTGATGGCCAGCAACCGTCCGGCACCGGCCGTGGACTCCACCTCGCACACCCCTTCCGATCATGTCGTCGGGCACCACCTCAGCACATGACCGGTGCGGCGAACAAGGGGACCCGGCCGGGCGCCCGCGCGGTCGAGGAAACCGCCGGGGACGGTGCAGGAAAACGCGCGTGGACCGGCCGGGGGAATCCGTAACACTGGCGTTGCACGCGGGGCCCCTCGAAAGCCGTATGATCCCCCCAACACCACCGCCACGAACTTCCCTTCATCCAGGGCGGTTTGGTGACCCTCCAACCACCCTGCCCGGGCACGGGCCCGCTGAGCCCTGCCCAAAAACCCCGGAAGGCGGCATTAATGCGCTCTCGCGTACGCGTCTGGCTCAACCGCACGTACGCGGAGAACGTGTTCTTCATGGATCAGCTGCGGAAAAATCCCAGCGACCGGGCGGTCGAGATCCATGCGACGCACGGTGACGCCGACTCCCCCGTGCTGGCCGCCGCCGACACCGCCGAGCTGGAGCCGGAGGGCCTGTCCCCGGCCGGCTACGTCGAGTACGCGCTCGACCAGTGCCAGCGCCGTGGCATCGACGTGTTCGTGCCCCGGCTGCACCAGTCGGCGATCGTCGCCCACCGGGCCGACTTCGAGGCGGTCGGCACGGCGCTGCTGGCGCCGACCGCGGAGGGCGCCGCGGTCTTCGAGGACAAGGCGACCGCGTACGAGGCCGTCGCCTCGGTCGGGGTGCCGGTGCCGCCGTGGTGGCGGGTCCGCACGGCGGACGAACTGGTCGACGCGGTCGAGAAGCTGGAGGCCGACGGGCACAAGGCGTGCTTCAAGCCGGCCGCCGGTGCGGGTGGGGTGGGCTTCCGGGTGATCACCCGCTCCCCGTTCTCGCTCCTCCACCTCAGCGGGTTCCCCGGGCCCCATGTCCAGCTCGACCTGGTCCTGGACGCGCTGCGCCGCGCCGACCACGGGGTGGACTGGCTGGTGATGCCGCGCCTGGAGGAGCCCGAGGTGTCCGTGGACTGCCTCACCGGGCCCGACAACCGGGTCCGGCTGGCCGTGGGACGCACGAAGAAGGGCCGGCGGCGCGGGTTCACCCTGGACGAGCGGTGGCTGGCGCCGGCGCGGCTCATCGCCGAGGGCTTCGGGCTGCACTACCTGTCCAACATCCAGTTCCGCATGTACGGCGACGAGCCCGTGCTGCTCGATGTCAACACACGTCCCGCCGGGGGGCTGCACCAGCTCGCGCTCTGCGGCGTCAACGCACCGTGGGCCGCCGTGCAGCTGGCGCTGGGCGAGGACACCGGGGTGATCGAGCCGCCGTTCCTGGGCCAGGACTACGCGGTGATCTCGGGTCCGAAGCCGGTCCTGCCGTCGGTTCCCGTGCAGCGGGAAGAGGCGGACGAGGTGGTGCTGCCGGCGCCGGCGGCCGCGCCCGTCGCCGTGAGTCCGGTGGAGGCCGCGGCCGAGGCGCTGCCGCTCTAGCCCACAGGCCGAACATCCCACCGGTATGGACCAATTCACGTCACTCTCCTTGACACGCGGATTGGTCCATACCAGCTTTGTCTGCGCACCACCCCGCACCTTCGTGCACTCCCGAACACCCCCATTCCTTCAGGGAGATCGCGTGCGCAACTCACTCAGGCGTTCCAGACGCCGCCTACTCGCCCTGCTCGGTTCCGCCGCCCTCGCGCTCGCCGGGGCCATCGCGCTGCCCGGTACCGCGCAGGCGGCCAACATCCTGTCCAACCCCGGCTTCGAGTCCGGAAGCCTCTCGCCCTGGTCCTGCACCGGGAACCTCGGCTCCGTCGTCTCCTCCCCCGTGCACGGCGGCGCCAAGGCCCTCGCCGGGGCCGTGAGCTCCAGCGACAACGCCCAGTGCACCCAGACCGTCGCCGTGCAGCCGAGCACGACGTACTCGCTGAGCGGCTGGGTGCGCGGCTCGTACGTCTATCTCGGCGTGACCGGATCCTCCTCCACCTGGACCTCCTCGCCCTCGCAGTACAGCCGGCTCAGCGTCTCCTTCACCACCGGGGCCGCGCAGACCAGCGCCCAGATCTACGTGCACGGGTGGTACGCGCAGGGGACCTACTACGCCGACGACATCAGCCTCGACGGGCCCGGCGGGAGTTCGGACACCCAGGCGCCGAGCGCGCCCTCGAACCTCACCTCCACCGGGAAGACCTCGTCGACCGTGTCGCTGTCGTGGTCGGCCGCGAGCGACAACGTCGGGGTGACGGCGTACGACGTCTACCAGGGGTCGAGCCGGGTGCTGAGCGTCTCCGGGACCACCGCCACGGTGAGCGGGCTGTCGGCGAGCACCGCGTACTCGTTCAGCGTGAAGGCGCGGGACGCGGCGGGGAACACCTCGGCCGCCTCCAACGCGGTGAGCGTCACGACCAGCGCGGGCAGCGGCGGCGGAACCGGGTTCAAACAGGCCGCGCCCTACCTGTACGAGGGCTGGGGCGATCCGCCGAGCCCGTCGACGGTGATGAGCGCCACCGGCGTCAAGTGGTTCACGATGGCCTTCATGCTGGACTCGGGCGGCTGCACCCCCGCCTGGGACGGCAGCCGCGCGCTGACCGGCGGGGTCGACCAGACCGCGATCAACCAGATCCGGGCGGCCGGCGGTGACGTCGTGCCCTCGTTCGGCGGCTGGCAGGGCAGCAAGCTCGGCGCCGACTGCTCGTCCGCGAGCGCGCTGGCCGGGGCCCTCCAGAAGGTGATCGACGCCTACGGGCTCAAGGCCGTCGACATGGACATCGAGAACACCGACGAGTTCGAGAACGAGGCCGTGCAGGCGAGGATCCTGACCGCCCTGAAGACGGTCAAGGCGAACAACCCCGGCCTGCGGACGATCGTCACCTTCGGGACGTCCACCACCGGTCCGACGTACTACGGCAACCGGCTGATCGAACAGGCCCAGTCGATCGGCGCCGACATCGACGTCTTCACGATCATGCCGTTCGACTTCGGCGGCGGCTCCGACATGTACGGCAACACCGTGAACGCGGCCGAGGGGCTGAAGGCCAAGCTGAAGTCCACCTTCGGCTGGGACGACGCGACGGCCTACGCGCACATCGGGATCTCCGGCATGAACGGTCTGTCGGACCAGCAGGAGACCACGACCCCGGCGATCTGGACGTCCGTCCGGGACTGGGCGAACACGCACCACATCGCCCGGCTCGCCTTCTGGTCCGTGAACCGGGACCGGGGCTGCGCGGGCGGTGGCGTGGTGAGCAACTGCTCCGGGATCAGCCAGGACAACTGGCAGTTCACCAAGATCACGGCCGGGTTCACCGGCTGACCGGGGAACGCGGGGCCGGCGTGGGGATGCCTAGACGGGGTATCCCCACGCCTTGGCTATCTCCGCGAGCCGGGGCGGGAGTTCGGCGGTGGGGTCGGCCTGGCGGGCGGCCTGGATCCGGCCGGACCTGATCTCCCGGGACCAGTCGCCGAGCTTCGGCCGGAAGGAACCGTGGTCCTGCCTGCCGTAGTCGAGCATGCCGCTCTCCCACTCGACGCCGAGGTACTCGCACAGGCCGCGGGTGACCCGCTCCGGTTCGGCGGTGAGGTCCTCGTACGTGATCACGTGGGCGCCGGGGAGCCGCCGGCGGGCCTCTTCCAGCTTCTCCGCGTAGCCCAGGACCTCGGCGCGGATCCCCTCGTGGTCGGGGTCGGCGCGGCGGCTGGTCAGGGACTGGATGACGGCGCCGGGGTGGCGCAGCAGCAGGACGAACCTCGCGTCGGGCCAACATCGTTCCAGCCGGGGCCAGATGAGGGTGTTCGGCGGGGTCTTGTCGACGATGACGTCCTTGCCGCTGCGGGTGAGCTCCAGGTGCAGCACGCGGTCCCACAGGACGTGCTCCAGCTCCTCGCGGTCGAGGGCCAGCTCCTTCATCGCGTCCGCCGTGAAGTCCCGGGACATCCGGACGTGGACCGTGCGCAGGTGCATCTCGTGCGGGGCGCGGATACGGCTGTGGCTGTTGAGGACGACCCGCAGCAGCGTGGAGCCGGAGCGCACCGAGGACAGGACGAGGACCGGGCGCTCCACGAGGCGCGGGGCGCGCGGGGCCACGTAGGCCTCGGCGGCGGACCGCTGCGGCTGCTGCTGCGCCGGGCGCTGCGCCGGGATCGCGTCGAGGGTCCTGCGGGGCGGGCTCACGGCCTGGGCCATGAGCCGTCCGCGGCGCTTCAGCCCCTTCGCGATCGCTGACATTCGCGGGTCTCGCACGGTGATGCCTTTCTCTCGTCCCTGCCGTCACGCATCCCAGGGGTGGAAGGCGAACCCAAGGTGTCCGAGAGGGAAACCGGCGGGGGCTGCGCGGCCCGAAAACCCGCTGTGACCTGCCAACTTACCGATCTCTTAATTCTTCATATGAGAATTCCCGGCCTTTACGGCAAACCGGGGCGGACCCTGCCGGGTCCGGCAGGGTCCGCCCCGGGCAGGACGGCGTACCGGCCCCGGCGCGCGAGGCGCCGGGCCCGGCCCGTGGGGTGCTACCGGTCCGCGTCCGCGCGCTGGAGACGGAGCGTCAGGATCTGGAAGGGCCGCAGCGTCACGGCGACCGAGTCGCCGTCGGCGTCCGCCGCCTCCAGGGGGCGCTCCAGCAGGTCGGTCACCTGGGCGCCGGCCAGCGGGAAGCCGGTGCGCAGGACGCCCTGGGCGCGGCCGCCGCGGGACTCGTAGAGCCGGACCACGACGTCGCCGGAGCCGTCGTCGGCGAGCTTGACCGCCTCGACGGTGACGCCCTCGCCGGCCGCCGAGACGACCGGCGTCGGCTCGCCCGCCGCGTCGGCGACCCGGAGCGGGAGGTTGAGGGCGTAGCCGGCCGCGACCGCGTCCTCGACGCTCGCGCCGGGCAGCAGCGCGTAGGTGAAGCGGTGGCGGCCCTGGTCGGCGCCCGGGTCCGGGATGCGCGGGGCGCGGACCAGGGAGAGGCGGACCGTGGTGGTCGTGCCGCCGTCCTCGCGGACGGTGCGGGAGACGTCGTGGCCGTACGTCGAGTCGTTGACGACGGCGACGCCGTAGCCGGGCTCGGCGAGGTGCACCCAGCGGTGGCCTGAGACCTCGAAGCGGGCCGCCTCCCAGCTGGTGTTGGTGTGCGTGGCCCGCTGGACGTGGCCGAACTGGATCTCCGCGGAGGAGTGCGCGGCGCGGATGTCCACCGGGAAGCCGGCCTTGAGGAACTTCTCGGCCTCGTGCCAGTCGAGGTCCGTCTCGATGTCGATCCGGGGGCTGCCGGCGCGGACGGTGATCGTCTGGGTGATCCGCGAGCCCTTGCCGAAGGAGCTGGTGACGCTGATCGAGGCGAGCAGCGGGTCCGCGTCGGCGACGGTGATCTCCGACGGCTCCAGCAGGTCCGTGTAGCGGTTCTGGTAGTGCTTGTCGACGTCCCAGGCGTCCCAGTAGTTCGGCAGGTCGGTGTGGAGCCGCAGCAGGTTGCCCTGGCCGGCGAGGACCTCGCGACCGGCCCGGTGGTCGTACACGGAGGACAGGGTGCCGTCCTCGGCGACCTCCACCCGGACGAGTCCGTTGTCGATGACCCGGCCCTCGACCGTGACCGGCAGCGGGGCCTGGGCGGCGGGCGCGAGCGGGGCGCTGCCGTTCGCGGGGACCTCGACGTAGACCGGGGTGCCGGCCGCGTCGCGGACGACCTCGGCGCGGTCGTAGGGGCTGGTGTTGAAGACCCGGGCGGTGCCGCCGCCGAGCGCGGTGATCGCCTCGGTGGTCAGCGTCTCCAGTTCCGCGGCGACGCGGGCGTACTCGGCCTCCGCCTCGCGGTGCACCCAGGCGATCGAGGAGCCCGGCAGGATGTCGTGGAACTGGTGGAGCAGGACCGTCTTCCAGAGCCGGTCCAGCTTCTCGTGCGGGTAGCTGTAGCCGGGCGCGTGCAGGGCGGCCGTGGTCGCCCACAGCTCGGCCTCGCGCAGCTTGTGCTCGCTGCGCCGGTTGCCCTGCTTGGTGCGGGCCTGCGAGGTGTAGGTGGCGCGGTGCAGTTCCAGGTAGAGCTCGCCGACCCAGACCGGCGCGTCCTCGTACTCGGCGCGGGCCTTGGCGAAGAAGGCGTCCGGGTGCTCGACCTCGACCCGGGGCGAGCCCTCCAGGTCCTTCAGCCGGCGGGCCCGCTCCATGATCTCGCGGGTGGGGCCGCCGCCGCCGTCGCCCCAGCCGAAGGGGGCGAGCGAGCGGGTGGCGGCGCCCTTCTCGGCGTAGTTGCGGACCGCGCGGGACATCTCCTCGCCGCTGAAGCGGGCGTTGTAGGTGTCCACGGGCGGGAAGTGGGTGAAGATGCGGGTGCCGTCGATGCCCTCCCACCAGAAGGTGTGGTGGGGGAACGTGTTGGTCTGGTTCCAGGAGATCTTCTGGGTGAGGAACCAGTCGTTGCCGGCCAGCTTGGCGAGCTGCGGGTAGGCCGCGTTGTAGCCGAAGGAGTCCGGCAGCCAGACGCCCTTGGTCTCGATCCCGAAGTGCTCGATGAAGAACCGCTTGCCGTGCACGAGCTGGCGGGCGATCGCCTCGCCGCCGGGCAGGTTGCCGTCGGACTCGACCCACATGCCGCCGACCGGCGCCCACTGGCCCTTCTTCACGGACTCCTGGATGCGCGCCCAGACCTGCGGGTAGTTGTCGCGGACCCACTCGTACTGCTGGGCCTGCGAGCAGGCGAAGACGAACTCCTCGTACTCGTCCGCGAGCGAGGTCACGTTGGAGAAGGTCCGGGAGGTCTTGCGCTTGGTCTCGCGGATCGGCCACAGCCAGGCCGAGTCGATGTGCGCGTGGCCGACGCCGGAGATGACGTGGGCGCTGGCGTGCGCGGGCTTGGACAGCGCCGGCTTCAGGGCCTCGCGGACGGCGGCGGCGGAGCCGGAGACGTCGTCCAGGTCGAGCAGGTCCATCGCGTGGTCGAGGGCGTGCGCGATCTCGTGCCGGCGCGGGTCGCGCTCGCCCAGCTCCAGCATCAGCTCGCGCAGCACCTGGATGTCGAGGTCGAGGTGCCAGACGTCCTCGTCGAGGACGGCGATGTCGGCGCGCTTGAAGGTGTAGAGCGGCTTGTCGCCTGCGGTCAGGACGTCGCCCAGGAGCGTGGGCTCGCGGAAGTCGTTGGCGAGGATGTCCGGGTTGGAGGCGGCCTCGACCAGGTAGTCGACGACCTCGCCGCCGGTCGCCGGGTGCGCGATCCGCACGTACTGGTTGAGCGGGTTGACCGCCTTCAGCGGGGTCCCGTCGGTGAGGTGCACCAGGGCCTCGGCCTGGTTGCCGGGCCAGTCGCCGACGAAGCCTAGGTCGATGACGGCCTCGACGCGGCGGCCCGCGAACTCGGCGGGCACCTCGCCGTGCATCCGGAACCAGGTGGTGCCCCAGGGCGGTCCCCAGGGGGTGTCCATGGCGAAGGGCTCGTAGGGGGCAGCGGCCGCCTCCTCGAAGGACACCGGCTCGCCGGGGGCCTGCCAGGCGGTCACCTCGAAGGGGACCGTGGCCGCGTAGATCGCGGGCCGGATGCGCTGGTTCTGGAGGCGCTCTACGCGCTCCTCGATCCGGCGGCGTTCGTCGTGCATGGAAGTCTCCAGAAGAGGGATGGAAAGCGCTTTCCGAGCGGCTGGCTACTTAAGATACGCGAGGCCCGGGTGGACCTCGGAGTACCCCTCCACCAGCCTGCGGGCCACGTTCACCGAGTCCACCAGCGGGTGCAGCGCGAACGCCTTCACGGCCGTCGTACGGGATCCGGACTCGGCGGCGGCAAGCACCTCGCGCTCGACGGCCTTGACCGAGCAGACCAGGCCGGTGGCGTGGTCGGGCAGCGGGGCGACGGCGACCGGGTGGGCGCCGTTGGCGTCGACCAGGCAGGGCACCTCGATGACGGCCTCGCCGTCGAGCACCGAGAGGGTGCCGCGGTTGCGCACGTTGAGGATCAGGGTGGTGCGCTCGTCGCGGGCGATGGCCCGCATGAGGGCCAGGGCGACCTTCTCGTAGCCGCCGGAGAGGTCGTCGGCGTCGCGCTCGCCGGCGCCGGCCGCCTCCCGGTTCTCGGCCATGTAGGTCGCCTCGCGCTCGGCGCGGGTGCGGTCCCAGGCGTCCAGGGCCTTCACGGCCGGGTCCCCGACCTGCTCGTAGAAGTGCGCCTGCTGGTCACGCAGGAAGGCGCCACGGGTCTTCTCGGCCTCCTGGTAGGCGCGGACGGCCTCGCGGTTGAAGTAGTAGTAGTGCAGGTACTCGTTCGGGATCGCGCCCAGCGACCGCAGCCAGTCGACGCCGAAGAGCTTGCCCTCCTCGAAGGAGCCGAGCAGGCCGGGGTCGGCGAGCAGGCGCGGGAGTTCGTCGCGGCCCGCGACGCGCAGGCCGCGCACCCAGCCGAGGTGGTTGAGGCCGACGTAGTCGATCCAGGCCTCCTTCGGGTCCGCGCCGAGCACCCGGGCGATCCGGCGGCCGAGGCCGACCGGGGAGTCGCAGATGCCGATGACGCGGTCGCCGAGGTGCCGGGACATGGCCTCGGTGACCAGTCCGGCGGGGTTGGTGAAGTTGATGACCCAGGCGTCGGGCGCCAGCCGGGCCACCCGCCGGGCGATGTCGACGGCGACCGGGACGGTCCGCAGGCCGTAGGCGATGCCGCCGGCGCCGACCGTCTCCTGGCCGAGGACGCCCTCGGCGAGCGCCACCCGTTCGTCGTTCGCGCGGCCCTCCAGGCCGCCGACCCGGATCGCCGAGAAGACGAAGTCGGCGCCGCGCAGGGCCTCGTCCAGGTCGGTCGTGACGGTCACCGAGGGGGCACCGGGGACGCCCGCCGCCTGTTCGGCCAGGACCCGGGCGACCGCGGACAGCCGGCCGGCGTCGAGGTCGTGCAGCACGACCTCGGTGACCCGGCCCTCGGCCCGGTCCGTCAGCAGTGCGCCGTACACGAGCGGCACGCGGAACCCGCCGCCGCCCAGAATCGTCAGTTTCACGCTTGAGCCTTTCCTGCCAGGACCACCTCGACGCCGGCCTCCTCCAGAGCCGACCGGGTCGCCGGGTCCACCGGCGCGTTGGTCACCACCATGTCCAGGTCCTCGGGACCGCAGACCTTCGCCATGCCCGTACCCGGGAACTTGGCCGAGTCGGCCAGCAGTACGACGGTGTCGCTCGCGTCGATCATGGCGCGCTTGACCGGCACCTCCACGACCGTCGTGTCCATCACCTGTCCGCCCGGGCGGACCCCGCTGGTGCCGAGGAAGAGCCAGTCGGCGTGCAGCTGGCGCAGGTTGTCCTCGGTGAGGAAGCCGACCAGGGAGCGGTACTCGCGGCGGAGCATGCCACCGAGCAGCACCAGCTCGATGCCCTCGTCGTCGGCGAGCTCCTCGTAGACCACCAGGTTGCTGGTGATGACGGTGAGGCGGCGGCCGTGCAGCTGCCGGGCCAGCCGGAAGGCGGTGGTGCCGATGTCGAGCAGCACCGACTGGCCGTCCTTGACCAGCGCGGCGGCGCGCGCCGCTATCGCGTCCTTCTCGGCCACCCGCACCTCGGCGACCTCGGCGAAGGGCTGGTCGCCCTCGTCCGCGACGGCGCCGCCGTGGACGCGGGTGAGCAGCCCGTCCTCCTCCAGCTTGACCAGGTCGCGCCTGATCGTGGCCGGGCTCACACCCAGCTGCTCGGAGAGGTCGGTCACAGCCGCGGGGCCGCCGGAGCGCAGGGCCCGCAGGATGAGTTGGTGTCGTCGTTCTGCCAGCACCTGACGAACACTACTCGTCATCTTCAATCAAATCCATGCTCAGTTCTGCTCGGGTATTGACCAATCCCACAGAGCGGCGCACGATTCCGGTCAACCGGTTATCGGAATTGACGAGTTTTGACGAGAGGGTGTGCGCGTGGACGACGACAGGCCCGATGTGCTGCTGACCGGACTGCTCTTCTACGACCTGGTCCTCACGGGCCTCGGCAGGCCGCCGACGCCGGGCGAGGAGATCTGGACGGCGGGCATGGGCTGCGGCCCCGGCGGCATCGCCAACCTCGCGGTGGCGGCGTCCCGCTTCGGTCTGCGCACCTCGCTGGCCACGGTCTTCGGGGACGACTTCTACGGCGAGTACTGCCGGGACGTCCTGTGCGACCAGGAGGGCGTCGACCTCGCGCTCTCCCGCACCGCGGACGGCTGGCCCACCCCCGTCACCGTCTCGCTCGCCACCGGCGACGACCGGGCCCTGGTCACCCACGGCCAGGAACCCCCCTGCTCGCAGGACACGCTGATGGGCGACCCGCCCGAGGCGCGCACCGCCCTGGTGCACCTGGAGGCGGAACCCCGCGCCTGGCTCGGCAAGGCCGCCGCGAACGGCACGCACATCTACGCCGACGTGGGCTGGGACCCCACCCAGGAGTGGTCCCGCGACCTCCTGGACCAGCTGGCCCTGTGCCACGCCTTCCTCCCCAACGAGACCGAGGCGATGGCCTACACCCGCACCGACAGCGCGCGGGCCGCGCTCGGCACGCTCGCCGAACTGGTCCCGGTCGCCGTGGTGACCCGCGGCGGCGACGGCGCCCTGGCCGTCGACCAGACCACCGGCGAGTACGCGGAGGTCCCCGCCCTGCCCGTGGCCGTCCTGGACGCGACGGGCGCCGGTGACGTCTTCGGGGCGAGTTTCGTCGCCGCCTCGCTCGGCGGCTGGCCGCTGGCGGAACGGCTGCGGTTCGCGGTCCTGGCGGCCGGGCTCTCCGTCGGCCGGCACGGCGGGGCACTGGCCGCCCCCGGCTGGTACGGCGTCGACCGCTGGTGGCGCGCTCTGACCGACCCGGAGCTGAGACAGTCCTACGGCTTCCTGGCCGACCGGCTGCCGGCCGACCCCGGACCGCCGGTCCGCCACGCGCCCGTCACTCCCCCCGCACGGTCGCACTGACCCCACCCCCACGCTCATGCGAAGTCCCGAAAAGATCCGAAAGGCGGTGGGAGCTGTGCGGCTCTCACGTAGAGGCCTGCTGCGCGCGGGCCTGGCCGGTACGGCCGCCACGGCGCTCGGCGGCCTGGCGTCCGGCTGTGCCGTTCCGACCGGTTCCACCGGCCGGAACATGGTCCTGTGGTACTGGGACGGCGGCCTCGGTGACACGGTCATCAAGAACGCCAAGGCCCGCTACGACGCGAACGTCGACCTGCAGGCCATCAAGATCGGCGGCTACTACCGGTCGAAACTGCTCACCACGATGACGGGACGGGCCCACGTCCCCGACATCGCGGGCCTCAAGGGCGAGGACATGGCGTCCTACCTGCCCGACGCCGACCAGTTCGTGGACCTGCGCACGCTGGGCGCGGACACGTACGAGGACCGGTTCCTGTCCTGGAAGTGGGCGCAGGGCATCGCCGACGACGGCACGATGGTCGGCTTCCCGATCGACTGCGGCCCGGTCGCCCACTACTACCAGTACCAGGTCTTCCGGAAGGCCGGGCTGCCGTACGAACCCGACGACGTCTCGGCCGAGCTGGACACCTGGGAGAAGTTCTTCGCGGCGGGCGAGCGGCTCAGGACGCGGATCCCGGGGACGTCCCTGGTCACCGACGTCAACTCGATCTTCGAGAACGTGGTGCAGCAGGGCGCCGAGCGGTACGTCGACAAGGACCGCAACTTCATCGGCGACCAGGACCATGTGCGCCGGGCGTGGGCGCTGGCCGTGGAGGCCAAGCGGCGGGGGATCGTCTCCGACCTGGTCAGCGGTACGCCGGACCAGCTCTCCGCGCTCCAGGACGGCAAGCTGCCCAGCCAGCTCAACGCCTCCTGGGCCACCAACGACATCAAGTCGGGCGTCCCGAAGACCAAGGGGAAGTGGCGGGTCGCGCAGATGCCGGTACGGCCGTCCAACAACGGCGGCTCGTTCCTGTCGATCACCAGGGCCTGCCGGGAGCCCGAGCAGGCGTTCCGGATCATCGCCTGGATGCTGGACGCCACCAACCAGGCGCAGGGCTTCGTCGACGCGGGACTCTTCCCGTCGACCCCGGCGTCGTACGCCATGAAGACGCTGCGCGAGCCGGACCCGTTCTTCGGCGGCCAGGTCACCATGGACGTCTTCGGGCCCGCCGCGCAGAAGATCGCGGTCGCCTACAACAGCCCGTACGACGTGGCGCTCGGGCAGCCCCTGAAGGACGAGATCAAGAACGTCGGCGTCCTGGGCAAGAACCCCGACCGGGCCTGGAAGGACGCCATGAGCAAATGCCGGCGCATCGCCAAGCACCTGGGGGTGACCTACTGATGGCCACCGCACTCGAGAAGCCCGCGCCCGGCGTGGAGCGCGCACCCGCGCCCGGTCCCCGCACGGGGCTGCGCAGGTACTGGCACCTCTACGCCGCGATCTCCCCCTTCTACCTCCTCTTCGTCTGCTTCGGCCTGATCCCGGTCGGCTTCTCGCTCTACGTCTCCCTGCACCGCTGGGACGGCCTCGGGTCGATGGAGTGGGCGGGTCTGTCGCAGTACCGGTACCTGCTGAGCGACACCGACTTCTGGACCGCCGTCGGCAACACCGTCCTCATCTGGGCGCTCGCCACCTTCCCCATGATCTTCCTGGCGATGGTGACGGCCGTGATGCTCAACTCGGCGGTCCGCTTCAAGAACGTCTACCGGTTCGCCTACTTCCTGCCGAACGTCACCTCGGTGGTGGCCGTCGCGATCATCTTCGGCTCGGTGTTCTCCACCAACTTCGGCCTGGTGAACGCCTTCCTCAACGCGGTCGGCCTGGACCAGGTGGCCTGGCTGAACACCCCGTGGGGCATCAAGATCGCCATCGCCACCCTGATGACCTGGCAGTGGACCGGCTACAACGCGATCATCTTCCTCGCCGGTCTCCAGACGATCCCGGGCGAGCTGTACGAGGCGGCCCGGATGGACGGCGCCGGTCCGGTGCAGACCTTCTTCCGGATCACCCTGCCGATGATGCGGCCGGTCCTGCTGTTCGTGCTCGTCGTGTCGACGGTCACCGGTCTGCAGAGCTTCTCCGAACCGCAGGTGCTGCTCCAGACCACCTCCAACGACTCGACGTTCGCGGGCGGTCCGGGCCACGCGGGCCAGACGATGGTCCTCTACTTCTTCCAGCAGACCTTCGACAACAACGACTTCGGCTACGGCGCCGCCGTGGCGTGGGGCATCTTCCTCGTCGTGATCATCTTCTCCATCGTCAACTGGCGCCTGGTGCAGCGCCGGGGCGAAGACTAGAGAGGCCGCACACCATGGCATCCATCCAAGGAACCCGCCGGCCCAGGGCCGTCAAGGGCACCCGGGGCCGCGGCATCGCCCTGCACGCCGTCCTCGTCGTCGGTCTGCTGCTCTCGGCCTTCCCGTTCTACTGGGCCGTGATCATGTCGACGCACACGTCGTCGGAGATCTTCTCCTACCCGCCCAAGCTGCTGCCGGGCTCGCACTTCCTGGAGAACCTGCGCGGCCTGTTCGACAACATCGACTTCTTCGGCTCGATGTGGAACTCGCTGCTGGTCGCGGTCTCGGTGACCTTCCTGGTCCTGTTCTTCGACTCGCTGGCGGCCTTCGTCTTCGCCAAGTTCGCCTTCCCTGGCAAGAACGTGCTGTTCGCCCTGCTCATGGTCATCTTCATGGTGCCGGCGCAGCTGGCCGCCATCCCGCAGTTCGTGATCATGGCGAAGCTGGGCTGGATCGGCTCGATGACCTCGCTGATCGTGCCGGCCGCGGCCAACGCGTTCGGGATCTTCTGGATGCGCCAGTACATGAAGGGCGCCATCCACGACGAACTCCTCGACGCCTCCCGCATCGACGGCGCGCACTTCCTGCGCCAGTACTGGCACGTGGCCCTCCCGGTGGTCCGGCCGGGCCTCGCCTTCCTCGGCATCTTCACCTTCATGGGCCAGTGGAACGACTACGCCTGGCCCCTGATCGCCCTCACCAACCCGGACAACGTCACCCTCCAGGTGGCCCTGTCCCAGCTCAACGGCACCCACGGCACCACCGACTACGGAATGGTCATGACCGGCGCACTCCTGGCCCTCGTCCCGCTGCTGATCGTGTTCGCGATCGGCGCCCGGCAGATCATCGGCGACCTGGCCAAGGGAGCCATCAAGTGACGGACCCGCTGCTGGCCGTCCGCCCCTGGGAGGCACCTGAGGTGACCTCCTGGGGGCGTCTGCCCATGAACGCCGTCGACCGCCGTCCGGGCGCCCGCTCCCTGGACGGCACCTGGCGGTTCCAGCTGCTGCCGGACCCGCAGGCCGTACCGGCCGAGGAACTGTGGTCGACCGCGCACGTGCCCGGCGCCTGGACCATGCAGGACACCGCGGACCTCCCGCAGTACACCAACGTCACCATGCCGTTCCGGGAGTTCCCGCCCGGGGCGCCGGCCGCCAACCCGACGGGCCTGTACGAGCGTGAGCTGGACGTGCCCGCCGAGTGGGCCGGACGCCGGATCGTGCTCCAGGTGGGCGCGGCCCACAGCGTGCTGCTCGTGCACGTCGACGGGCGGCCCGTGGGCGTCTCCAAGGACTCGCACCTGGCGGCCGAGTTCGACCTGACCGGGCTGGTACGCCCCGGCGGGCGGTCCCTTCTGCGGCTGACCGTCGTCAAGTGGTCGGACGCCACGCACATCGAGGACCAGGACCACTGGTGGCACGGCGGGATCACCCGCTCCGTGCTGCTGTACGCCACCGACCCGCTGCACCTCGCGGACGTGACCGCGCGGGCGCGGCGGGACGGCGAACTGCGGGTGGACTGCCAGGTGCGCAACGCGGCCGGCGACCGGGCGCTGCCCGGGGGCTGGTACGTCAGCGCCGACCTGGACGGCACACCGCTCGCGCAGGACGCCGAGTTCGACCGGTTCAACACCGAGGACGACCGGGTCTCCGACTTCCTCGGCGAGGCCCGTGTCCACGCCGTCGTGCCCGGGGTGCGCACCTGGAACGCGGAGCAGCCGGAGCTGTACGGGCTGACCGTCCGGCTGCACCGCGCGGACGGCACGGTCGCCGACACGGCACGGCTGCGCGTCGGCTTCCGGGACGTCGAGATCACCGGCCGGGACCTGCTGGTCAACGGCGAGCGGGTGTTCATCAGGGGCGTCAACCGGCACGACTTCCACCCGCTGACCGGGCGCACCGTGTCCTACGACGACATGCGCGCGGACCTGGTGCTGCTGAAGCGGTTCGGGTTCAACGCGATCCGCACCTCGCACTACCCGAACGACCCGGCGCTGTACGACCTCGCCGACGAGCTCGGCTTCTACGTCGTGGACGAGGCGGACATCGAGTCCCACGACCACGCCCACGAGATCGCCGACGACCCGCGCTATCTGAACGCCTTCGTGGACCGGGTCTCGCGCATGGTGCTGCGCGACAAGAACCACCCGTCGGTCATCGTCTGGTCCCTGGGCAACGAGTCCGACTACGGCGCCAACCACGACGCGGCGGCGGGCTGGCTGCGCCGGCACGACCCGACCCGGCCGCTCCAGTACGAGGGGGCCGCCAAACGCGGCTGGGCGGACCCGGACGTGGCCTCCGACATCGCCTGCCCGATGTACGCGCCGCTGGCGGACTGCGTGGCGCACGCGCTGTCCGGGGAGCAGACCAAGCCCCTGATCCAGTGCGAGTACTCGCACGCCATGGGCAACAGCAACGGCACGCTGGCGGACCACTGGGCCGCCATCGAGTCAACTCCCGGGCTTCAGGGCGGGTTCATCTGGGAGTTCTGGGACCACGGAATCCTCCAACGGGTGAGCGACGGAAGACCGGTCGGGCGCACGGGCGCCGGACTGTATGCCAACGGTGTCGCCGCGCCCGGCCACCGCTGGGCGTACGGCGGCGACTTCGGCGAGGCCCTGCACGACGGGGCGTTCGTCGCGGACGGCGTCGTCTTCCCCGACCGCACGCCCAAGCCCGCGCTGTACGAGCACCGGGAGACCGCGGCACCCCTGCGCATCCGGTCCTTCCGGCACGAGGGCGTCGTGCTCGCCAACCACCAGCACTTCCGCACGCTGGACTGGCTGGCGGGCACCTGGGAGCTGGCGCTGGCCGACGGCCGGACCCTGACCGGTCCGGCGGCCCTGCCCGCACTGCGGCCCGGCGAGAGCGCGGCCGTACCGCTGCCGTTCGCGGTGCCCGCGGACGGCGGGGAGGCCTGGCTGACGCTGCGGGTGACCGTCGCCGAGGACCAGGTGTGGGCGCCGGCCGGTACGGAGGTGTGCGCACCGCGGATCCGGCTGCGCGCGGCCGGACCGCGGGGCGTGCCGGCGGCGGCCGGACCGGCCGTCGAGGTGGACGGCGAGGGGCTGCTGCGGCACCCGTCGCTGACGGCCGCGCCGACGCTGTCGCTGTGGCGGGCGCCCACCGACAACGACGAGCTGGGCGGCATCGCGGCGCGCTGGCGGACCTGGGGCCTGGACCGGCTGGTCCGCAAGCTGGTCTCGGTGCGCCGGGACGGCGGCCGGGTGACGGTGCTCGCCGAGTACGCGGGGACCACCGGGGTCGTACTGCACCGGCAGGAGTTCACACCGGTCGAGGGCGGGGTCCGGATCGACGAGTCGGCGGAGCTCCCCGAGGAGTTCCACGACGTGGCCCGGGTCGGGTCGGTGTTCGAGACGGTGGCCGGGTTCGACCGGCTGGAGTGGTTCGGTCAGGGTCCCTGGGAGTCGTACCCGGACCGGGCCGCCGGAGCCCCGGTCGGCCACCACTCGCTCCCCGTGGACGAGTTGTTCACGCCGTACCTGCGGCCCCAGGAGAGCGGCGGCCGGCACGGCGTACGGCGGTTCACGCTGTCGGCGCCCGACGCCACCGGGCTCGCGGTGGAGCTGGACGAACCCCGCCAGGTCTCCGTCACCCGCCACCGGGCCGAGGACCTCACGGCCGCCGCGCACCACGACGAACTCGTGCCGCGCGCCGGCTGTGTGGTCCACCTGGACGCCGCGCACCGGGGCCTGGGCACGGCGTCGTGCGGTCCCGACACCTTCCCCTCCTACCTCGTCGCACCGGGAATCCACCGCTGGAGCTGGACCCTGCGCACCCGCTGAATCCCCCCACGCACTCCGACGTCACTTCCGCTTTCCCACGGAGCACACGTGTGTACTTCGCATGACCACCCCCAGGGCGAGGCCGCGCAGGCCGGAGCCGGACGACGCAGTTTCCTCAGGGCGACCGCGCTCCTCGGCGCCGCCGCGACCGCCGCCACGGCGGGGGTGGCCCTGCCGGCCGCCGCCGAGGCGGCCACCGCCGCCGGCTCCGGCCGCCGGCCCGACTCGGAGAGCCGCCGCTTCACCCTCGCGGTGATGCCCGACACCCAGTACCTCTTCGACGGGCCGAGCATCGACCCGGCTCCCGTCGAGGCCTCGCTGCGCTACCTCCTGGAGCACGCGGAGGACGAGAACATCGTCTTCCTGTCCCACCTCGGCGACCTCACCCAGAACGGGGCGCGGGAGGAGTTCGCGGCGATCGGCGACGCGTTCGGGATCCTCGACCGGCACGGCGTCGGCTACAGCGTGCTGGCCGGCAACCACGACATCAGGTCGTCCACGGACGACCAGCGGGGCTCCTCCGCGTACCTCGACGCGTTCGGCCCGCGGCGCTTGCGGGACAAGTCCACGTTCGAGGAGGCCTCCCCGGACGGCTACAACACCTGCCACCTGTTCCGGGCGGGCGGGCGCGACTGGCTCGTCCTGGCGCTGGACTGGCGGCTGTCGGCGAGCGGCTACGCCTGGGCGAAGGACGTCATGGCCCGGCACCCGAGGACGCCGGTCATCCTCACCACCCACGAACTGGTCGTGGACGACGACACGTTGTCCTCGTACGGGCAGCAGCTGTGGGACCGGCTGATCGACGAGCACGACCAGATCTTCCTCACCCTGAACGGCCACTACTGGCCGGCGGCCCGCGCGACCCGGAGGAACGCGGCCGGCAACGAGGTGCACCTGCACCTGACGAACTACCAGAACCGTTACTTCGGCGGCGCGGCGATGATCCGCCTCTACCACTTCGACCTCGACCGCGACGTCATCGACGTGGAGACGGTGTCGCCGTGGATCCTCGGCCGGGCCGGGAAGGGCCTCGACGAGCTGGAGCGGCAGGAGATCGAACTCAGCGGCGACGCCGACCGCTTCTCCGTCGGCATCGCCTTCGCGGACCGCTTCGCCGGCTTCGACCCGGTGCCGGTCCGCGCCGCACGGCCGGCCGCGCAGCTGCTGGTCCGCGGCACGGCCGCCTACTGGCGGTTCGACTCGGCCGTCTCCGGCACGGTCCGCGACCTGTCGGGCCACGGCAACGACCTCACCGTGGTGCCGGTCGGCGGCGGCACCCTCGGCTGGTCGGCTGACCACCACCCGGACCAGCCGGGCCACGGCAGCCTGGAGTTCACCGGGTACAAGTCCCCGCTGAAGGGCGCGTACCTGAGGACCGTCGACGGGGCGCCGCTCAACTCGGCCGTCTTCGAGGACGGTTACACCATCGAGGCGTTCTACCGGCTGCCGGCCGACTGGGACCCGAACCACAACGCCTGGTCCGGGCTGGTCAGCCGGACCGGCACCGGCGGCGCCGCGGGCAAGACCGGTGACGACCCGGACGAGCCCCTCGCCACCCTCTCGCTGTCCAACGACCGCGAGCCGCAGTGGGCGATGCGCCCGCTCAACCAGGAGGGGATCGCCACCAACTGGGGCCAGGAGACCCCGTTGGAGACCTGGTGGCACCTGGCCGTCGTCAACGACGGCCGGCACACCACGCTGTACGTCGAGGGCTGCCCGGTCGTCCGCAACCCGAAGGCAGCGGCGGTCGGCATCGCCTCCGTCGGCCTGCCGTGGCTGCTCGGCGGCTACGCGTACGCCGACAGGATCGACCAGATCCTGCACGGCCGCCTCGGCGACGTGCGGATCGTCTCCCGGGCGCTGCCCGTCTCCTCCTTCATGACCCGCTGACCCCCCTGACGAGGATCACCGTGACCGAGCAGCAGCTCCCCACCTGGGCCGACCCCGCCGTCGCCCCCGCCGAGCTCGACGCGCAGGGCGTGTCGAGACGTCAGCTCCTTCGCCGCGCGGGCCTGTTCGGCGCCGCGTTCGCGCTCGGGTCGGCGGCGACCCCGGCGTTCGCCGCGACCCCGCAGCGCCTGGGCGGCCAGGACCCGCGCCTGGCCTACCTCGTCGGCGACCACCACGTGCACTCCGTGTACAGCCACGACGCCAAGTACACCTTCTCCCAGCAGGCCCGGGCCGCCGCCGAGTACGGCCTGGACTGGATGGTGTTCAACGAGCACTCCAACTTCGGGCACGCCTCCTACGGCGCGGCGCTGGAGCACGCCGAGATCCTGAAGGCACGGGCCGAGAACCCGCGCCAGCTGATCTTCCAGGGCCTGGAGTGGTACATCCCGGCCGCCGAGCACGGCACGGTCTTCGCCGCGCCAGGCCCGCACGAGACCGACCTGCTGACCCGGTTCGAGCTGGCCTACGACGGCAAGCTGCTGGGCTACACCGAGGGGGCCGCGGGCGCCACCGACACCGCCCGCAACGAGGCGCACGCGGTCAAGGCCATCCAGTGGCTGGCCGAGCAGCGGCGCACCGGCTACGTCGACGACGTCCTGGTGCTCGCCAACCACCCGCTGCGCCTGGGCATCGACTCCCCGCACGAGATGCGCGGCTGGCGGGACGCGGCCCCGGAGATCATGATCGGCATGGAGGGCGCGCCCGGCGCCCAGGGTGCCGCGATCCCGGGCTGGCGCGGTGCCGGCTCCGTCCGCGGCGAGTACGAGAACAAGCCCTCCGCCCAGTCCTGGGCCGGCTACCCGGCCGACGCGTACCTGACGTACGGCGGTTTCGACTGGGCGACGGCGACGGTCGGCGGTCTGTGGGACGCGATGCTGTCGGAGGGCAGGCTCTTCACGATCACCACCAACTCCGACAACCACCGCACGGTCTTCGACACCTGGAAGAACGGCGACTGGCCGGCCGGGCAGAACTTCGACAACACCGGCAGGCTGCCCGACCCGGTGAACACCGACACCGCGCAGCCCGGCAGCGACTTCTGGCCGGGCCAGTTCAGCCGCACCCACGTCGGCGTCACCCGATACGGCTACCGTGCCGTGATGGCGGGCCTGCGCGCGGGCCGGGTCTGGCTGGACCACGGCCATCTGCTGGACGGCCTCGACGTCCGGCTGAAGCGGGACCGCGACCACGGCGACGGTGTCACCCTCGGCGGCCGGCTGCGGGTCCGCAAGGGCGAGCGGATCACCCTGAACGTGACGGTGACGACCGCGTCCCGGGTCAACTCCCAGGGCATCCTGCCCCAGTTGGCGCACGTCGACGTGATCCGGGGCGCGGTGCGCGGCCCGGCCGCCGACCGGGACGGCTGGCGGGCGCCCGACACCCGGGTCGTGCGGACCGAGGACGTCGGCGGCCGCAGGGGCACGTACACGCTGCGCATCCCGGTCATCGCGGGCGACGAGTCGTTCTACGTCCGGCTGCGCGGCAGCGACGGCAAGCGCGGCGGCGCGGGTTACCTGGGCGCGTCGGTCGACCCGCACGGCCCGGTCCCGCACGAGCCGGGCGACGGCGACCCGTGGGCGGACACGTGGTTCTACTCGAACCCGATCTTCGTGGACGTGGTGGGTTCCTGACGGAACACCGACCGGCCCCGGCCCCGTTCCTGGAACAGGGCCGGGGCCGTTCAGGCGTAGAACCGCGACAGGCTCTGGAGGACCGCCGCCGGCTTGGCGGCGCCCTCGATCTCGATCGTGCCGTCGACGGCGATCTGCACCCCGCCCGGCACCTCCTCGACCGAGGCGAGCCGCCCGGACAGCCGGATACGGGAGCCGGCCTTCACCGGGGACGGGAAACGCACCTTGTTCAGGCCGTAGTTGACCTTCGTGGTGACGCCCTGGACGTCCAGCAGCCCGGTGAACAGGGGGATGAAGAGGGAGAGGGTGAGGTAGCCGTGGGCGATCGGGGCGCCGAACGGGCCCTGGGCCGCCCGCTCGGGGTCGACGTGGATCCACTGGTGGTCGCCGGTGGCGTCGGCGAAGGTGTCGATGCGCTCCTGGGTGACCTCGATCCAGTCACTGGTGCCCAGGTCGCTGCCGGCCAGCTTCTTCAGTTCGTCGAGGCCGTTGACGGTGACGCTCATGTCGCTTTCCTTAAAGAGGAGTCGGGGAGTCGGAGTTCCGGGGGCCGGCGCCGTAGCGCTTGCGCACCCGGGACTTGAGGAGTTTTCCGGAGGCGGTGCGCGGGAGTTCGTCCGCGAGCACCACGGACTTGGGGAGCTTGTACTTGGCGAGCCGCCCGGACAGCGACGCGAGCACCTCGTCGGGGTCGAGGTCGGCGCCCTCGCGGGGCACCACCACCGCCCTCGGCACCTCGCCCCACTTGTCGTCGGGCACGCCGATGACCGCGCACTCGATGATGTCGGGGTGGGCGAGGAGCAGGTCCTCGATCTCGGCGGGGTAGATGTTCTCGCCACCGGAGATGATCATGTCCTTGAGGCGGTCGACGATGAAGACGTAGCCGTCCTCGTCGACCCGGGCCGCGTCCCCGCTGCGGAACCAGCCGTCCGCGAAGGAGGCGGCGGTCTCCTCGGGCAGCCCCCAGTAGCCGGACATGACATGGGGGCCGCGGACCACGACCTCGCCGGTCTCGCCGACGTCGGCCGGGGTCAGGTCGGGCCGCACCACCCGTACGTCGCTGAAGAAGTGCGGGACGCCCGCCGAGCCGGCCTTGTCGACCGCGCGCCCGGCGTCGAGGAAGAGGGTGCCGGGCGAGGCCTCGGTCATGCCGTAGCCCTGGAGGAAGGTCAGCCCGCGTGCCTGGTAGACCGCGATCAGCGGGGTGGGGACCGGGGAGCCGCCGCAGGTGAGGATGCGCAGCGAGGACAGGTCGGCGTCCGGCCAGCGCGGGTGCCTGGCGATCCGGTCGAACATCGTCGGGACCCCGAACATGAAGGTGATCCGGTGCCGTTCGACCAGGTCGAAGGTGGCGTCGGGGTCGAAGGCCTCGACCAGCACGCAGGTGCCGCCCTGGAGGAGGACCGGCAGGGTCAGCATGTTGAGGCCCGCGGTGTGGAACAACGGGGCAAAGACCAGGGCGCGTTCGTCGGCGATCAGGTCGGTGTCGACGAGCACGTTGAGCGCGTTCCAGGTGAGGTTGCCGTGGGTGAGCATCGCGCCCTTGGGACGGCCGGTCGTCCCCGAGGTGTACATGATGATGCAGGTGTCGTCGGGGACGACGGGTTCGTCGATCGGGTCGGTGGCCGCCGACGCCAGCATCTCCTCGTACTCGGGGCCCACCTCGACGTACGTCCGGACGTCGCCGGCGCCGGGGAGCCCGGCGACGAGACCGGTGTGCGAGGGGCCGTACAGCAGCGCCCGGGCCCCCGAGTCGGCGAGCTGGTAGGCGATCTCGGGGCCGGCGAGGCGGGTGTTGAGCGGGACGAAGACGGCGCCGAGGGTGCCGGCGGCGAACAGGGTCTCCAGATAGGCGGGGTGGTTGGGGCCCAGGTAGGCGACGCGGTCGCCGCGGCGGACGCCCCGGGCGCGCAGGGCGTGGGCCAGCCGGGTGGTGCGGGTGTACAGCGTGCGGTAGTCGGACGGCCGCCCGTCGTGCACCAGGGCCGTGCGGTGCGGGGTCTTGCGGGCCCTGCGTGCGGGCCACGAGCCCAGTCCCTCGTTGCGCATCTGCGGCCCCCTACGGCTTGGTCAGCCCGAGCAGACGGGCGGCGTTCTCCTTGAGGATCTTCGGCCGGACCTCGTCCTTGATCGGCAGCTTCGCGAAGTCGGCGAGCCACCGGTCGGGGGTGAGGACGGGGAAGTCCGAGCCGAAGAGGACCTTGTCCTTCAGCAGCGTGTTGGCGTACTGCACCAGCTGCGGCGGGAAGTACTTGGGCGACCAGCCCGAGAGGTCGATGTGGACGCCCGGCTTGTGGGTGGCGACGGCGAGCGCCTCGTCCTGCCAGGGGAACGAGGGGTGCGCCAGGATGATCTTCAGGTGCGGGAAGTCGGCGGCGACGTCGTCCACGTGGAGCGGGTTGGAGTACTTCAGCCGGATCCCGCCGCCGCCCGGGACGCCGGCCCCGATGCCGGTCTGGCCGGTGTGGAAGAGGGCGATGGTGCCGGTCTCCTCGATCACCTCGTAGAGGGCGTAGGCGACCGCGCGGTCGTTCGGGAAGAAGCCCTGGATGCTGGGGTGGAACTTGAAGCCCCTGACCCCGTACTCCTCGACCAGGCGGCGGGCCTGCTTCACGCCCGCCTTGCCGCGGAAGGGGTCGACGGAGGCGAAGGGGATCAGCACGTCGGCGTTGGCGGCCGCGGCCTCGGCGACCTCCTCGTTGGGGACGGGCGGGGTGCCGGTCGCGGACTCGGCGTCCACCGTGAAGATCACGGCGGCCATGTTCCGCTCCCGGTAGTGGGCGGCGGTCTCCTCGATGGTGGGCCTGCGCGCGCCCTCGACCTTGAAGTAGGCGGAGGAGGCGTCGTGCAGGTCGTCGTCGAGGGAGGAGTGGCCCCGGGAGGAGACCTCGGCGTGCGTGTGGACGTCGATCGCGGTGAGTGCCTCGATGTCCATCACGCCTCCGGGACCACGGGCGCGGGGATGCCCACGGTCTGGAGTTCGGCGCCGACCGAGGCGGTGAAGGCGGCGGCCAGGGTGTCCGGGGTCCAGCCGCCGTCGGCGTAGGCCGCCCGGATCTCCTGGGGGTGGGACCACAGTGCCACCTTGTCGCCGCCGATGCCGATCGCCTGGCCGGTGACGGAGCGGGCGGCCTCGGAGGCGAGGAAGGGGACGAGGGCCGCGCAGTCCTCGGGGGTGCCGAAGCCCTCGCCCTTGCGGAGGAAGTCGGGGAGCGGCTCGCCGTTCTTCAGGGCCTCGACGTACGGGGCGAAGACGGGGATGGTCTCGGTCATCGCGGTGGCGGCCACCGGGACGATCGCGTTGACGGTGATGCCCGCCCGGCCCAGCTCCATCGACCAGGTGCGGGCCATGGCGGCGATGCCGGCCTTGGCGGCGGCGTAGTTGGTCTGGCCGAAGTTGCCGCGCTGGCCGGCCGGGGAGCCGACCAGGATCAGGGTGCCGCCCCCGCCCTGCTCGCGCATCCGTACGGCGGCGGCGCGGGCGCAGGTGAAGGTGCCCTTGAGGTGGGTGGTGACCACGGCGTCGAAGTCGTCGTCGGTCATCTTCCAGAGCACCTTGTCGCGCAGGATGCCCGCGTTGGTGACCAGCACGTCGAGGCGGCCGAACTCCTGGACCGCCCGGTCGACGAGCCGGTCGGCGGCCTCGGCCGTGCCGACCGGGACCACCTCGGCGACGGCGGTGCCGCCGGCCTCGGTGATGGACTTCACGGCCTGCTCGGCGACGGCTTCGTCGACGTCGTTGACGACCACGCGGGCGCCGTGGGCGGCGAGGGCGTGGGCGTAGGCGAGGCCGAGGCCCCGGCCGCTGCCGGTGACGACGGCGGCCTTGCCGGTGAGATCGATGGTGGGCACGGGCGGATCCCTTTCACGGAGGGGGACGGCTGCGAGATCGAAGCTAAGAGCAATAATTGTTGACGTCAATAGTTGTTGGTGACCTATGGGTGCGTCATGCTGGAATCACCGGAACGCATCGAGCCAGGGAGCCAGCCATCACACGCCAGCACGCCACACCACAGCCCATCGACGCGGACGAGCCGTGGATGCGCGGGCTGCACGCCGACACCGGCTACCTGCTGTACCGCCTGGGGCTGCGTTCGGGGCAGCTCTTCAACACGTTCCTCCAGGAGTCGGGGGTCAGACTGCGCCACTACGCGGTGCTGCGCTTCCTCGCCACGTCGGACGGCGTGCTCCAGCGCGAGCTGAGCACCCGGCTGGGCTACGACCCGAGCGCGATCGTCGGCCTGGTCGACGACCTGGAGAAGCTGGCCTTCGCCGAGCGCCGCCCCTCCCCCGACGACCGCCGCAGCCGGATCGTCGTCCTCACCGAGGCGGGCCGGGAGTTCCTGCGGGACACCGACGAGGCCGGCCAGCGCGTGACGAACGACCTGCTGGGCCCGCTGGACGCCGCCGAGCGCCGGGCGCTGCACGCGCTGCTGCTGCGCGTGGCCGACCGGCCATGACCGCCGCCAGGTCCGCGCCCGAGCGGCTGCTCGCGGTCCTGGCCGCCTTCGACCACCGTCATCCGGCCCTCAGCCTCACCGGCATCAGCCGCCGGGCCGGGCTCTCCCTGACCACCGCGCACCGGCTGGCCGGCGCGCTCACCGCGTGGGGCGCGCTGGAGCGGGACCCGGACGGCGTCTACCACGTGGGGCTGCGGCTGTGGGAGGTGGCCGCGCTCGCTCCGCGGGGCCTGGCGCTGCGCCAGATCGCGCTGCCGTTCCTGGAGGACCTCTACGAGGCGACGCACGAGAACGTGCAGCTGGCGGTACGGGACGGGGCCGAGGTCGTCTACATCGAGTGGCTGTCGGGGCGGTCGGCGGTGGGCGTGCACATCCGGGTCGGCGCCCGCTGGCCGCTGCACGCGACGGGCGTGGGGCTGGCCCTGCTCGCGCACGAGACGCCCGACTTCCAACAGGACTACTGCGCGGGCCCGTTGGCATCCTTCACGCCGTACACCCTCACCGATCCGGCCCGGTTGCGCCGCTCGCTCGCCGAAGTGCGGCGCACGGGCGTCGCGGTGAGCAGCCGTCAGGTGACCGACGACGCGCTGTCGGTGGCGGCACCGGTGCACGGGGCGGCCGGCCGGCCGGTCGCGGCCGTGTCGGTCGTGGTGCCCCACGCCGACGCCCAGGTACCGGTACTGGTCCCCGCGGTCCGCCTGGCGTCCCGCGGCATCTCCCGGGCCCTGGGCTGGCGGCCGTGACGGGCGGGCCGGGCAGCACCTCCGCAGCCCGGCGGCACATCCGCCCTTGCCGGGTGGACTCCCCCGGCCGCCCGGGGCGTCCAGGGTGAGCCGGGCGGCGTCCTGCGGGCGCGCGGCGCCTCGGCGAAGGTGAAGTCCTGCTCGGTGAGCGCGTCCTGGCCGCCCGGCCCCCAGGAGTTGTTCCGCACGGTCGCGTGGCCGCCGTGCAGGCCGGAAAGCAGGGAGCAGCGGGAGGGGACGCACACCGGGGCGGGCGCGTAGGCGTCGGTGGAGCGCGGTCCTTCGGCGGCGAGGGCGTCCGTGCGCGGGGTGTGCATCAGCTTCCGGCCGTAGGAGCCGAGTTCGCCGTAGCCGAGGTCGTCGGCGAGGATCACGACGAAGTCGAGCCGGTCCGGCGGCGACTGCGCGGCGGGTACGGCCGCGGCGGGCCGGGCGTCCGCGCGGGCGGGCCGCGCCCGGTCGCCGTCCTCGCACCCGGAGACCGCCGCGAGCGCGACGGGCGCGGCGGCGGCCCCGGTGAGGAAGCGGCGGCGGCTGGGCATGGGCCCCGGGGTGACGGCGCCGTGTGCTCCTGGACCGACAGTGGCCGGAGCCGTCCGTCCAGGACCACGCACACGCTGTGAACGCTCTGCTGCGACTCGGGAGAGGGAATTGGCCGGCCGGAGGTTCCCTCTCCACGACATCGGAATGATCACGAACGCGTGCGCGGACTGCGCCGCCGGGTTCAGGAGGGCAGGGCCGCGCGCAGCCTCAGGTCGCGCGGTGCCGGCTTGCGGTCCAGACGGGTGTCCAGGAGCCGGCGGGCGGCGTCGCAGCGGCCGGCCGCGACGAGCGCGTGGAGCAGGGTCTCCTCCACCACCTCGCGCTGGGCCGCACTGCCGCCGACCTTGTGCAGCACGGGCAGCAGGGCGTCGAGGCCGCGGGCCGCCTCGTGGAAGCGTTCCTCGACGAGCGCCGCGAACGCCTCGCACAGCGGCACGACGACCGTGCGCTGCACCGGGTCGGCGCCCGCCGCGTGGTCGCGCAGCCGGCGCAGCGCCGGCAGGTCGCCGGCCGCGGTGAGGGCGACGGCCGCGTGCAGCGCGGTGAAGGCCGTCGCGGGCCGCTCCAGCACCTCCCGGGCCACGGAGTCCAGCACGTCGGCCGTGGGCAGGTCGCCGTCCCAGCTGTCGCTGAGCCGCGCCCGCCACAGCAGCGAGCCGGAGTCCACCAGCGCCCGTATGCCGCGCACCCGGCCCGGCGCGAGCTGGGTGAACCAGCGGCGGCGGACGGCGGCCGGGTCGTCCAGGGCGAGTTCGTGCAGGGCGATGTGCCAGGAGAAGTGCGCCCGGTGCACGGCGCCCCGGCCCCGCCCGGACACCCACCTGTCGAGCCAGTCCCGGCCCGCCTCGTACGCCCCGCTCTCGTAGTGGACGTGGGTCAGGGCGTGCACCGCGTGCCCGGAGGCCGGCTCGGCGGCCAGCGCGCGGTGGGCCAGCTCGCCCGCCTCGTGCAGCCGCCCCTGCTCCTGGCGCAGGAAGGCCAGCAGCGAGGTGTGGAACCAGTGCCCGTCGTGGGCGGGCGAGGTCAGTTCGAGCAGTTCCAGGGCGTCGTCGTCGTGCAGGTCGCTCACGCCGGAGAACGCGATGGTCGGCACGGCGGCCGCGAGCGCCAGCGCGTCGCCCGGGTGCTCCCGCAGATGCCGTACGAGCGCCGCGTCGCCGTCCTCGCCGGTGATCCGGCGGGTGACCACCTCGACGAAGGACCGCTCCCGTTCGTCGGCGTGTTCGCGGGCGCTGCGCTGGGCGTCGGCGAGGGCGCGGGGCACGTCGACGGCGGCGGCGCACTCGTGGCCGAGCAGGGCGAGCGTGGCGTGGCCGAGGGCGAAGCCGGGGTCGAGGGCGACGGCGCGGGCCAGGGCCTCCTCGGCGCCGGAGCGGACCTTGAGGACCCGGTCGAGACCGCCGCGGTAGGCGGCGGCCGCCTCGGCGTGGGTGGACAGGGGCCGGCCGTGGCCGTCCTCCGGGCGCCGCGCGGACCGCCTGGGGCGTGGCTCCGGCAGCAGGCGCCGGGCGAGTTCGGCGGCCTGGACGCGGATCTCGGGGATCGCGGTGGTCTCCCAGAGTTCGCCGCGGCGCGGGGCGCCGAGCGTGAACAGGGGCAGTCCGCAGCGGCCCCGGGCGTCGAGGAGCTGTCCTTCGTGGGTGGCCGCGCCCATGCCGAGCGGGCCGGGGGCGGCGAGCCCCGCGGTGAACAGGGTCTGCCACAGGGGCGCGTCGAGACGGCGGCCGGGTCCTGTGCAGTCCACCACCCAGCCGACCCGCAGGGCCTGGCCGTCGGAGAGTTCGACGGTGAGGGAGCCGTCCTCGGCGGTGCGGGCGCCCACCACGGAACCGGTGTGGACGTGCAGCCGGCGGGCGGTGCGGGCGCGGGAGACGCGCTCGGCGGTGGTGGGGGCCATCCGGTGGCGGTGGGTGTTCCACAGGGCGCCCTCCCGGGCCAGGAACTCCTCGCGTTCCGGCGGGGTGAGGCTGTGCCACAGGCGGGCGGTGTGCGGGCGGAGGCTGTCCAGGCCGGGGCGCCAGTCGCCGTGGGTGCGGACCGAGCGGCTCACATGGCGGTAGACGGCGCGGCGGAGCCGGCCCAGCGAGGTGTCGCCGAGGTCCTCCGGGGCGGGCATGGCGCCGGCCGGACCGAGGGCGTGCGGCTGGGGCAGCAGCCCGCTGCGGGAGAGGGCGTGCACGGTGCGGCCGGGGCGGTCGAGGGTGAGGGCGAGGTCGACGGCGGTCAGCCCGGTGCCGACCAGCAGGACGTCGTCGGTGCCGGCCGCGGCCCCGGCGAGGGCGTCCGGGGCCCACGGGTCGCGGACGAAGCGGGGCGAGGCGCGCAGGGCGGCCGGGGCCCAGCCCGCGGTGGTGGCGGCGGGGCCGGTGGCGAGGACCGCGCCGTCCGCGAGGAGCGCACCCCCGTCGGCCAGGCGGAGTTCCACCCGGCCGTCGGGGGTGCCGGTACACTCCTGCGCGCTCGTGCGCAGCCGGCGTACGGCGACCGTGCCGTGGGCGCGGACGAGGGCCTGGCCGAGGGTGTCGGCGAGGTAGGCGCCGTAGCGGTAGCGGGTGGCGAAGTCGGCGCCGGTGACGGTGGGTTCGCCGTGCCGGCACAGCCAGCGGACGAAGTGCCCGGGGTCGTCCGGGTAGGCGCTCATGTTGCCGGCGGGCACGTTGAGGCGGTGCCGGGGGTCACGGGTGGCGTAGGCGGTGCCCCGGCCCGCTTCCGGGGCCGGGTCGATCAGGACGAGATCGAGCGGAGTCCGGCGGCGGTGGGCGGTCTCGCAGAGCTGGACGGCGGTGAGGGCACCTGCCGCTCCGGCTCCGACGACGGCCAGGCTGGGCCGCTTGCGGACGTCGGTCACGGATTACCTCCGGCGGGGTCGGCGTACTGATTCTTCACTATTCCGATCGGTTAGGTGGGAAAGCCATCCCGGGCGGGGGATCTCACCGGAAAATCAGGCCGCCGCTCGGCCGTTCATACTCTGTTCACGATCGCGGGCGGGGACAACCCGGGTTCCGGCCGACTCGGGTCCGCCCGGCGCGCCGCCCCCCGCGACCGCGCAGGGTGACGTCCCGGCTCCTCATCGGAATCTCAGGGAGCGCCCCCGGCATTCAAAGGAACCACCCATACAACGGGCGCAGGATGCGCAGACACAGGTGGACAAGTCAGGAAGGCGTGTCGTGGGCGTCCAGCACATATCGAACGGGTCCGGACGGCTGTCGGGGAAGTGGTCCCGGCGCGGGATCCTCGCCGCTCTCGGCGCGGTGCCCGCCGGGGCCGCGCTGGCCGGATGCAGTTCCTCCGCGGACGCCTCGCCCTCGACGGACGGCAAGGGTGCCACGGCCTCGGCGAAGTCCGCCGCCAAGAAGGCCACGATCACGGTCACGCCCGCCTCCGGCACCAGGAAGGCCGGCTTCGGCAGCCCGGTCGAGGTCACGGTCGCCGACGGCACGCTGGCCTCCGTGACCGTCGAGGGCAACGACGGCTCGACGCTCTCCGGCGCCTTCAACGACGCGAAGACCAAGTGGACCTCGGCCCGGAACCCGTACTCGGGGACGAAGTACACGGTGACCGCGAAGGCGCGGGGCGCGAGCGACGAGACGGTGACGACCTTCACCACCAAGTCCCCCGGCGCCACGTTCGTCGGCTACTTCACGCCCGAGGCGGACTCCACGTCCGGCGTGGGCATGCCGGTGTCGCTCAACTTCACGCACGCGGTCGCGGACCGGGCCGCGGTCCAGAAGGCGATCACCGTGACCGCCGAGCCGGAGGTCGAGATCGTCGGCCACTGGTTCAGCGACACCCGGCTCGACTTCCGCCCGGAGACCTACTGGGCGTCCGGCACCAAGATCACCCTCAGTCTGCGGCTGAAGGACGTCGAGGGCACGGACGGCGTCTACGGCGTGCAGTCGAAGGACGTCACCTTCCACATCGGCCGCGAGCAGATCAGCACCGTCGACCTGTCCACCAAGGAGATGGTCGTCAAACGGGACGGCGCCACCCACGCCACCTACCCGGTCTCCGGCGGCAACTCCCAGCACACCACCTGGTCCGGGATCATGGTGATCAGCGAGCGGTTCAAGCAGACCCGGATGGAGTCCTCCACGGTCGGGCTCGGCGACGAGTACGACATCTCCGACGTCCCGCACGCCCAGCGCCTGACCACGTCGGGCACCTTCGTGCACGGCAACTACTGGGCGTCCACCTCGGTCTTCGGCAACGAGAACACCAGCCACGGCTGTGTCGGCCTGCACGACGCGAAGGGCGCGAGCGACTCCTCGGTCGCCGGCTACAAGTTCTACGAGAGCTCGATGCTCGGCGACGTGGTGATCGTCAGGAACTCCGGCGAGAAGACCGTGGAGGCCTCCAACGGCCTCAACGGCTGGAACCTGTCCTGGGCGGACTGGAAGGCGGGCAGCGCCGCCTGACGGGCCGGGCCGGAAACCCTCCGGCGAGGGGGCGGCTTCAGAGCGTGAACTCGCTTGATAAACAAGGAGATTCTTTGTTTTAACTCTTGACGGCCGCAGGCACGGAGAGCACATTGGGCCCACTTTGAGAGCGCTCTCAGAACGATCTGGCGCTCTCGGAGCACCCACCCGCGCACCCCCTCCGTACCCGAGAGGCACCCCCATGAGCGAAACCTCCGGTATACCCCCCGCGGACCACAGACGGCGGCGCTCCTTCCGGCGCGCCCTCGTCGCCGTTCTCGCCACGATGGGCCTGGCGGCCGCGCTCGCCACGACCGCCACCCTGCCCGCCAGCGCCTCGGCACCCAGCGTGCCGTCGGGCTGGAGCCAGGTCTTCCTGGACGACTTCACCGGCACCGCCGGGACCGGCGTCAACACCTCCAACTGGCAGTACGACACCGGGACCTCGTATTCCGGCGGCGCGGCCAACTGGGGCACCGGCGAGGTCGAGACCATGACCTCGTCCACCACCAACGTCGCCCTCGACGGCAGCGGCAACCTGAAGATCACCCCGGTGCGGGACTCGTCCGGCAACTGGACGTCCGGCCGCATCGAGACCACCCGCACCGACTTCCAGCCCCCGGCCGGCGGCAAGCTGCGCGTCGAGGCCAGGATCCAGATGCCGAACGTCACCGGCACCGCCGCCTACGGCTACTGGCCGGCGTTCTGGATGCTGGGCGCGCCCTACCGGGGCAACTACCAGAACTGGCCGAGCGTCGGCGAGCTGGACATCATGGAGAACGTGCAGGGCCTGAACACGGTCTGGGCCACCATGCACTGCGGCACCAACCCCGGCGGCCCCTGCAACGAGACGACGGGCCTGGGCAGTTCGACCGCGTGTCCCAACACCACCTGCCAGTCCGGCTTCCACACCTACACGATGGAGTGGGACCGCTCGGTGAGCCCCGAGGCGATCCGCTTCTACGTGGACGGCGTCAACTACCAGACGGTCACCGCCAGTCAGGTCGACGCCACCACCTGGGCGAACGCCACGAACCACGGCTTCTTCGTCATCCTGAACGTGGCCATGGGCGGCGGCTTCCCGGACGCGTTCGGCGGCGGCCCGACCAGCGCCACCGAGTCCGGCCACCCGATGGTCGTGGACTACGTCCAGGTGCTGCAGGCCAGTGGGAGCGGTACCACCAGCTCGCCGACGACCGGCAGCCGGGACGCCTACAGCGCGATCCAGGCCGAGTCGTACGACAGCCAGTCCGGCGTCACCGCAGAGACCACCACGGACACCGGCGGCGGCCAGGACATCGGCTACATCGCCAACGGCGACTGGGCGCTCTACAAGGGGGTCGACTTCGACTCCACGGCGGCCACCCAGTTCTACGCCCGGGTGGCGAGCGGCGCGGCCACCGGGGTGAGCGGCACGGTCGAGGTACGGCTGGACAGTCCGTCCAACTCCCCCATCGGCAGCTTCTCGGTGGCCAACACCGGGGGCTGGCAGACATGGACCACGGTCCCGGCCAACATCAGCTCGGTGACGGGCACCCACGACGTGTACCTCACCTTCAGCAGCGGCCAGTCCGCGGACTTCCTGAACCTGAACTGGTTCGACTTCGGCCACTGACGGCCGGCCCGGCGGTGCCCCGCGCGCGGTGTCGCGCGGGGCACTCACGCGTCGCCGGGACCGGGCCGCCGCGTGTCTACCGCAGTTCCGCCCGGAAGGCCACCGGGGTCTGGCCGGTGTGGAGCTGGAAGAACTTGGAGAAGTTCGCGGCGTCGGGGAAGCCGACGGCCGCGCCGACACGGCCGATGGGCAGGTCCGTGTGGGCGAGCAGGCGCTTGGCCTCCAGGACCACCCGCTTGTCGATGAAGCCCTTCGGGGTCTCGCCGGTCGCGGCCCGGACCGCCCGGACCAGGGTGCGGCGTGAGTAGCCGAGGGCGTCCGCGTAGGCGCTGACGCTGTGGTTGGTGGCGAAGTCCTTCTCGACCGCGTCCCTGAAGAGGGTGAAGGTCGTGTCGGCCTGTCTGCGGGCCGCCTCCGCCGAGCTGGCGGCCAGGTGCGCGAGGCGCAGCAGGAACGCCGTGAGGGTGTGCCGCAGCACCGACGCGTGCAGGCTGGGCGGCAGCGTCTCGGTGTCCTCGTACTCGCGCCGCAGGTTCGCGAGCGAGGCCTGGAGCGCGGTGAGCCGCGCGGGGCCGGGGCTGAGCAGCGGCGGCAGGTCGTAGCGGTAGAGGCCGGTCGCCTCGACCGTGGCCCGGGGCAGGAAACCGGGCTGCATGGTCAGGACGGTTCCGCGGTACTCACTGGTGCGCGAGAACCGGTGCACCTGGCCGGGGCGGATCCACAGCAGGTCGCCGGCCCGTGCCTCGTACTCCGCGAAGTCGATCATGTGGTGCACCGGCCCCCCGGTGAACAGCATGACCACGTGGAAGTCGATGCGGTGGACGCGCTCCAGCGGGGCGTCCGCGTGCCAGCGGCGGCCGGTGCCCATCGGGCCGACCTGGATGCCGACCCCGCCGACGCTCAGATCCACCGGGAAGGGGAGCGTCCTGATCCCGTCACCGTCACCCGCCCCGCCGGGCGTTCTGTCCGCCATGTCCCTGTCGTGCCGTTCCTGCCGATGATCCGTGTCCCACTTTCACCACAGGCTGACACACTCCGACCTTCCTTCTTAAAACTCAGACTTTTACTTTTGAACGCGTCAGGGCAGCCAGACCGCTTCGAACGAGGACTTCTTGAAGATGAGCACGCAGACAGCAGACGGCTTCGAGTGGACCGACCTCGACCGCCGTGCGGTGGACACAGCCCGTCTTCTCGCGGCCGACGCGGTGCAGAAGGTCGGCAACGGACACCCCGGCACGGCGATGAGCCTGGCCCCTGCCGCGTACACGATCTTTCAGAAGGTGATGCGACACGATCCGGCCGATCCCGAGTGGACGGGCCGGGACCGTTTCGTCCTCTCCCCCGGGCACACCTCGCTGACCCTCTACACCCAGCTCTTCCTCGCCGGGTACGAGGTCGAACTGGACGACCTCAAGGCGTTCCGGACGCACGGCTCGAAGACCCCGGGCCACCCGGAGTACGGCCACACCGCGGGCGTCGAGACCACCACGGGACCGCTCGGCCAGGGCGTCGCCAACGCCGTCGGCATGGCGATGGCCGCCCGCTACGAGCGCGGCCTCTTCGACCCGGAGGCCCCCGAGGGCGGCTCCCCCTTCGACCACATGATCTGGGCGATCGTCTCCGACGGCGACCTGGAGGAGGGCGTCTCCGCCGAGGCCTCCTCGCTGGCCGGCCACCAGAGGCTCGGCAACCTGGTCCTCGTCTACGACGACAACCACATCTCCATCGAGGGCGACACCGCGACCGCCTTCTCCGAGGACGTGCTGGGGCGGTACGCGGCCTACGGCTGGCACACCCAGCGCATCGAGCCGACCGCCGAGGGCGACGTCGACGTACCGGCCCTGCACACGGCGCTGGAGGCCGCGCGGGCCGAGACCGGCCGCCCCTCGATCATCGCCATGCGCACGATCATCGCCTGGCCCGCCCCGAACGCGCGGAACACCGAGGCCTCCCACGGCTCCGCGCTCGGCGCCGAGGAGATCGCCGCCACCAAGCGGCTGCTCGGCTTCGACCCGGAGCGCAGCTTCGAGGTCGCCGACGAGGTCCTGGCCCACACCCGCCGCGCCCTGGACCGGGGCGCCGAGGCCCACGCGGCCTGGGACAAGCGCGTCGCCGAGTGGCGCGCCGACAACGAGCGGCGTGCCGCGCTCTTCGACCGCGTGCTCGCGGGCCAGCTCCCCGAGGGCTGGGAATCCGCGCTCCCCGTCTTCGAGGAGGGCACCTCCGTCGCCACCCGGGCCGCCTCCGGCAAGGTCCTCCAGTCGCTCGGCCCGGTGCTGCCCGAGCTGTGGGGCGGCTCCGCCGACCTCGCGGGCTCCAACAACACCACCATCGACAAGACGTCCTCCTTCCTGCCGGAGGGCAACCCGCTGCCCGAGGCCGACCCGTACGGCCGAACCGTCCACTTCGGCATCCGCGAGTTCTCGATGGCCGCCGAGATGAACGGCATCGCCCTGCACGGCAACACCCGGATCTACGGCGGCACCTTCCTGGTCTTCTCCGACTACATGCGCAACGCGGTCCGCATGTCGGCCCTGATGCAGCTGCCCGTGACGTACGTCTGGACGCACGACTCCATCGGCCTCGGCGAGGACGGCCCGACCCACCAGCCGGTCGAGCACCTCGCCTCGCTGCGCGCGATCCCGGGCCTGAACGTCGTCCGCCCGGCCGACGCCAACGAGACCGCGACGGCCTGGGCCGAGATCCTGAAGAGGCACGCCACGCGTCCCGCCCCGCACGGGCTCGCGCTGACCCGCCAGGGCGTGCCGACGTACGCGCCGGACCCGGACGCGGCCCGGGGCGGCTACGTACTGCGCGAGTCGTCCACCGAGACCCCGGAGGTGATCGTCATCGCCACCGGTTCCGAGGTGCACCTCGCCGTCGCGGCGCGGGACCTCCTGGAGGCCGAGGGCATCGGCACCCGGGTGGTGTCCATGCCGTCCGTGGAGTGGTTCGAGGAGCAGCCCCGCGAGTACCGCGACGGCGTCCTGCCGCCGGCCGTGCGGGCGCGGGTCGCCGTCGAGGCCGGGATCGGCCTGACCTGGTACCGCTTCGTGGGCGACGCCGGCCGGATCGTCTCCCTGGAGCACTTCGGTGCCTCCGCCGACGCCGGGACCCTGTTCGCCGAGTTCGGCTTCACCCCCGAGAACGTGGCCGCGAAGGCCCGCGAGTCCCTCGCCGCCACCCGTACCGCCTGATCAACCAGCCAGAACAGTTCCAGAAGAGGAAGATGATCACTGTGAGCGAAGCAACCGCGACCGCGGGAGCACTGAAGCGCCTTACCGACGAGGGCGTCTCGATCTGGCTGGACGACCTGTCGCGCAAGCGGATCAGCACCGGCAACCTGGCCGAGCTGGTCGCCACGAGGAACGTGGTGGGCGTCACCACCAACCCGTCGATCTTCCAGGCCGCGATCGGCTCCGGCGAGGGGTACGAGGAGCAGCTGGCCGACCTGGCCGTGCGGGGCGTCACCGTCGACGAGGCCGTGCGGATGATGACGACCGCGGACGTGCGGGCCGCCGCCGACGTCCTGCGTCCGGTGTACGACGCGTCGCACGGCGTGGACGGCCGCGTCTCCATCGAGGTCGACCCCCGCCTCGCCCACGACACCGCCGCCACCGTCGCCGAGGCGCGGCAGCTGGCCTGGCTGGTCGACCGCCCCAACGTGATGATCAAGATCCCGGCGACGAAGGCCGGTCTCCCGGCGATCACCGAGGTCATCGGGCAGGGCATCAGCGTCAACGTCACGCTGATCTTCTCCCTGGAGCGCTACCGCGAGGTCATGGCCGCCTACCTGGCCGGCCTGGAGAAGGCCGCCGCCAAGGGCCTGGACCTCTCCGCCGTCCACTCGGTGGCCTCCTTCTTCGTCTCCCGCGTCGACGCCGAGATCGACAAGCGGCTGACCGTCCTCGGCACGGACGACGCGCTCGCGCTCCGGGGCAGGGCCGCGCTGGCCAACGCGCGGCTCGCCTACGAGGCGTACGAGCAGGTCTTCGCCGGGGACCGCTGGGCGCCCCTCCAGGCCGCGGGCGCGAACCGGCAGCGCCCCCTGTGGGCCTCCACCGGCGTCAAGGACCCGGCGTACAAGGACACCCTCTACGTCGACGAGCTGGTCGCCCCCGGCACCGTGAACACCATGCCGGAGGGGACGCTGAACGCGACCGCCGACCACGGTGACATCCACGGCGACACGGTGACCGGCGGCTACGAGCGGGCCCGCGCCGACCTGGCCGCCGTCGAGGCGCTCGGCATCTCCTACGACGAGGTCGTGGGCAGGCTGGAGGACGAGGGCGTCGCCAAGTTCGCGGTGGCCTGGCAGGACCTGCTGGACGCCGTCACGAAGTCCCTGGACAGCAAGGGAGTTGACGCGTAATGAGCGAGACCGCCAAGGAGGCGCGGGTGCCGGTGGCACCCGCCGCCGACTGGGACAACCCGTTGCGGGACGCCCGCGACCGGCGGCTGCCGAGGATCGCGGGCCCCTCGGGCCTGGTCATCTTCGGTGTGACCGGAGACCTGTCCCGCAAGAAGCTGATGCCGGCCGTCTACGACCTGGCCAACCGCGGTCTGCTGCCGCCGGGCTTCTCACTCGTCGGCTTCGCCCGCCGCGACTGGGAGGACCAGGACTTCGCGCAGGTCGTCCACGACGCGGTGCGCGAGCACTCCCGGACCCCGTTCCGCGAGGAGGTCTGGCAGCAGCTGGCCGAGGGCATGCGGTTCATCCCCGGCGACTTCGACGACGACACGGCGTTCAAGCAGCTCAAGGCGGCCGTCGACGAGCTGGACGGCTCCCGGGGCACCGGCGGCAACTTCGCCTTCTACCTCTCCGTGCCGCCGAAGTTCTTCCCCAAGGTCGTCCAGCAGCTGAAGAAGGTCGGTCTGGCGACCCCGCCGGCCGGGTCCTGGCGGCGGGCGGTCATCGAGAAGCCGTTCGGGCACGACCTGGCGTCGGCGCAGGACCTCAACGCGGTCGTGCACGACGTGTTCGACCCGGACCAGGTGTTCCGGATCGACCACTACCTCGGCAAGGAGACCGTCCAGAACATCCTGGCGCTGCGCTTCGCCAACCAGATGTACGAGCCGATCTGGAACCGGTCGTACGTCGACCACGTGCAGATCACCATGGCGGAGGACATCGGCATCGGCGGCCGGGCCGGTTACTACGACGGCATCGGCTCGGCCCGGGACGTCATCCAGAACCACCTGCTCCAGCTGATGGCGCTCACCGCCATGGAGGAGCCGATCGCGTTCGACGCGGACGCGCTGCTCACCGAGAAGCTGAAGGTCCTCAAGTCGGTGCGGCTGCCGGAGGAGCTGGGCCGGCACACCGTGCGCGGCCAGTACGCGACCGGCTGGCAGGGCGGCGAGAAGGTCATCGGCTACCTCGACGAGGACGGCATCGACCCGAACTCGAAGACCGACACCTACGCGGCGGTCAAGCTGGGCATCGACAACCGCCGTTGGGCGGGCGTCCCGTTCTACCTGCGCACCGGCAAGCGGCTGGGCCGCCGGGTGACCGAGATCGCGGTCGTCTTCAAGCGGGCCCCGCACTCGCCGTTCGACTCGACGGCGACCGAGGAACTCGGCTCCAACGCGATCGTCATCCGGGTCCAGCCCGACGAGGGCATGACCGTCCGGTTCGGCTCCAAGGTGCCCGGCACCTCGATGGAGATCCGGGACGTGACGATGGACTTCGCCTACGGCGAGTCGTTCACGGAGTCCAGCCCGGAGGCGTACGAGCGGCTCATCCTGGACGTGCTGCTCGGCGACGCCAATCTGTTCCCCCGTCACCAGGAAGTGGAAGAGTCCTGGAAGATCCTCGACCCGATCGAGACGTACTGGGCGGAGCACGGCAGGCCCGCGCAGTACGAGTCGGGCAGCTGGGGACCCAAGGAAGCGGACGAGATGCTCGCACGAGACGGACGGAGCTGGCGCAGGCCATGAAGATCGACCTGACCGACACCACGGCAAGCAAGATCAACAAGGCGCTGGTGCAGGGTCGCCGCGCCATCGGAACCCCTGCGGTGGGCATGGTCCTGACGATGGTCATCGTCACGGACGAGGAGAACGCCTACGACTCGATCAAGGCGGCCGAGCAGGCCTCGCACGAGCACCCCTCGCGCACCCTGGTCGTCATCAAGCGGCACGCGCGCACCCTGCGCGACCGCACCACCTCCCGCCTGGACGCGGAGGTCAGGGTCGGCTCCGAGGCCGGCACCGGCGAGACGGTCGTGCTGCGCACCTACGGCGACGTCTCCGACCACGCCGACTCGGTGGTGCTGCCGCTGCTGCTGCCCGACGCCCCGGTGGTCGTGTGGTGGCCGGTGGAGGCGCCCGAGACGCCGTCCAAGGACCCGCTGGGCGCGCTGGCGCAGCGCAGGATCACCGACCTGTACGCGGTCGAGCAGCCGATGCGGGTGCTGGAGAGCCGCGCCCGCAGCTACGCGCCGGGCGACACCGACCTCGCCTGGACCCGGCTCACCCTGTGGCGGTCCATGCTGGCCGCCGCCCTCGACCAGGCCCGGGTGGAGGTGACCTCGGCGGCCGTCGAGGCCGAGGCGGACAACCCCAGCGCCGAACTCCTCGCCCGCTGGCTCGGGGCCCGGCTCAAGGTCCGGGTGGACCGCGTGGTCTCGCCCGGCCCGGTGGTCACGGCCGTACGGCTCGGCACCGCGAACGGCGAGATCGTCATCGACCGCCCCGAGGGCCCGCTCGCCACCCTGACCCTGCCGGGCCAGCCGCCGCGCACCCTCGCCCTCAAGGTCCGCCAGACCTCGGAACTCATCGCCGAGGAGCTCCGCCGCCTCGACGCCGACGAGATGTACGCCGTCGCCCTGCGCGGCGAGGGCACCAAGGAGAACCCCTCCCATGCCTGACACCCCCGCCGGCCCCCGGCTCACGCGGCGGCCCGAGTGGACCGCGCTGGAGGACCACCGGGCCGAGGGCCGGCCCGTCCTGCGTGAGCTGTTCGCGGCCGACCCGGCGCGCGCCGAGCGCTACGTCGTCCGCGTCGGCGATCTGCACATCGACTACAGCAAGCACCTGATCACGGACGAGACCCTCGCCCTGCTCCAGGAACTGGCCGCCGCCACCGACGTGTCCGGGCTGCGGGACGCCATGTTCCGCGGCGAGCGGATCAACGTCACCGAGGACCGGGCGGTGCTGCACACCGCGCTGCGGGCGCCGCGGGACGCGGTGGTCGAGGTCGACGGCGTGAACGTCGTGCCGCAGGTGCACGCGGTCCTGGACAAGATGGGCGCCTTCGCCGACCGGGTCCGCTCGGGCGAGTGGACCGGCCACACCGGCAGGCGCATCCGCAACGTCGTCAACATCGGCATCGGCGGCTCCGACCTCGGTCCGGCGATGGCGTACGAGGCGCTGCGCGCCTTCACGGCACGGGAGTTGACGTTCCGCTTCGTCTCCAACGTGGACGGCGCCGACCTGCACGAGGCGACCCACGGCCTGGACCCGGCGGAGACGCTGTTCATCGTGGCGTCCAAGACGTTCACCACCATCGAGACGATCACCAACGCCACCTCGGCGCGCGCCTGGCTGCTCGACGGCCTCGGGGGCGACGACAAGGCGGTGGCCAAGCACTTCGTGGCCCTGTCCACGAACGCCGGCAAGGTCACCGAGTTCGGCATCGACCCGGACAACATGTTCGAGTTCTGGGACTGGGTCGGCGGCCGCTACTCCTACGACTCGGCGATCGGCCTCTCGCTGATGATCGCCATCGGCCCGGACCGGTTCCGCGAGATGCTCGACGGCTTCCACCTGGTCGACGAGCACTTCCGCACCGCCCCCGCCGAGTCCAACGCGCCGCTCCTGCTCGGCCTGCTGGGCATCTGGTACGGCAACTTCCACGACGCCCAGTCGCACGCGGTGCTGCCGTACAGCCACTACCTCTCCAAGTTCACCGCCTACCTCCAGCAGCTGGACATGGAGTCCAACGGCAAGTCGGTGGACCGGGACGGCGACCCGGTGCGGTGGCAGACGGGTCCGGTGGTGTGGGGCACGCCCGGCACCAACGGGCAGCACGCGTACTACCAGTTGATCCACCAGGGCACGAAGCTGATCCCGGCGGACTTCATCGGCTTCGCCGAGCCGGTGGCCGAGCTGAGCGGCGAACTCAGGGCCCAGCACGACCTGCTGATGGCGAACTTCTTCGCGCAGACACAGGCGCTGGCCTTCGGCAAGACCGCCGACGAGGTCCGCGCGGAGGGCGTCGCCGAGGAACTGGTTCCACACAAGACCTTCCAGGGCAACCGCCCGACGACGACCGTCCTCGCCCGCGAACTGACCCCGTCGGTCCTCGGCCAGCTGGTCGCCCTCTACGAGCACAAGGTGTTCGTGCAGGGCGCGGTCTGGGACATCGACTCCTTCGACCAGTGGGGCGTGGAGCTGGGCAAGGTCCTGGCCAAGCGCATCGAGCCCGCGCTGACCGAGGGCGCCGACGTCCCCGGCCTCGACGCGTCCACCAGGGCTCTCGTCTCGACGTACCGCACACTCAGGAAGTGAATGACATGCAGCTCGGACTGATCGGTCTCGGCAAGATGGGCGGCAACATGCGCGAGCGGATCCGCCGCGCGGGGCACACCGTCATCGGCTACGACCGCAACCCCGACGTCTCCGACGTCAAGAGCCTCGAAGAACTGGTCGAGAAGCTCGACGCCCCGCGCGTGGTGTGGGTGATGGTCCCGGCGGGCCACGCCACCCAGTCCGTCGTCGACGAGCTCAAGGACCTGCTGTCCGAGGGCGACACGGTGGTCGACGGCGGCAACTCCCGCTGGACGGACGACGAGAAGCACGCCGCCGAACTGGCGATCAAGGGCATCGGCTTCGTCGACGCCGGTGTCTCCGGCGGTGTGTGGGGCCTGGAGAACGGCTACGCCCTGATGGTCGGCGGCGACAAGCAGCACGTGGAGCGGCTCCAGCCGATCTTCGAGGCGCTCAAGCCGGAGGGCCCGTACGGCTACGTGCACGCCGGCAAGGTGGGCGCGGGGCACTTCTCCAAGATGGTCCACAACGGCATCGAGTACGCGATGATGCAGGCCTACGCCGAGGGCTGGGAGCTGCTGGAGAAGGTCAAGTCGGTGGACAACGTCCGCGAGGTGTTCCGGTCCTGGCAGGAGGGCACGGTCATCCGTTCCTGGCTGCTCGACCTCGCGGTCAACGCGCTGGACGACGACGAGCACCTGGACCGGCTCAAGGGCTTCGCGCAGGACTCCGGTGAGGGCCGCTGGACGGTCGAGGCCGCCATCGACAACGCGGTGCCGCTGCCGGCGATCACCGCCTCGCTCTTCGCCCGGTTCGCCTCCCGTCAGGACGACTCGCCGCAGATGAAGATGATCGCGGCGCTGCGCAACCAGTTCGGCGGCCACGCCGTCGAGTCCAAGGAGTAGTGCGCCGTGGGGGACCTTCTCCTGGTCCGCCACGGTGAGACGGAGTGGAGCAGGTCGGGCCGGCACACCAGCTGGACCGATCTGCCCCTGACCGGGCACGGCGAGGAACAGGCCAAGTCGCTCGCCCCGCTGCTCACCGGCCGGACCTACGCACTGGCCCTGGCCAGCCCGCTGGACCGGGCCGCCCGGACGGCCGAACTGGCCGGTCTTTCCGGGGTCGTTCCCGAGCCCGACCTGCACGAATGGGACTACGGCGGCTACGAGGGCATCACCACGGTGGATATCCACCGCACCCGCCCCGACTGGTACCTGTGGACCGACGGCGTCCCGCCGGGCCCGCAGGGCCACCCCGGTGAGTCGCCGCGGGAGGTCGGAGAGCGGGCGGACCGGGTGCTCGCCCGGGTGGACGCGGCGCTGGCACGGGACGACGGCGATGTGGTGCTGGTGGCCCACGCGCACTTCCTGCGTGTGCTGACGGCCCGCCGGCTCGGGCTGCCGCCCGCCGAGGGACGGTTGTTCCAGCTGGCGACCGGTACGGTCAGCCGGCTGTCCCTGGAGCACGGCCGGCCCGTGATCACCGAGTGGAACAGAATGCCTTAGAAAGCTGTGTGACGGCCCGTCGGTGACAACCGGCGGGCCGTTTCCGCGTGTTGGCCGACCGGCCGGATCGGCCCCGGTGCGGGCCGCCTGTGCGAAGAGTTTCTACGGCCCCTTTCCTAACCCCTTGTCGAAAGTCCCGCCAAGCCCATAGCCTGGCGCCGCGCCGGTGCCGTCGTACGTCCCGGCCCGGTCGTGTCGGGATGGGAGGGGCAGCCGCGTGAAGCGCACATCGCGTGACATCCGCACCGCGAACCGCTACGAGGTGCTGCGCCAGATCATCGCCGAGTCGCCCACCTCCCGGCAGGAGCTGGCGGCCGCCACCGGACTGAGCGTGGCCACGGTCGCCACCCTGGTCGGCGAGCTGCTGGACCTGCGGATGATCACCGAGGTCGGCTTCGAGGACTCCGCGGGCGGCCGGCCCCGGGGGCTGGTGGCGGTCAACGCGTCGGGCGGCGCCCTGATCGGCGTCGACATGGCCGAGACGTACGTCCGCGTCGAGCTGTTCGACCTCGGACTGAACGTGCTGGCCCGGGCGGTGGAGGACCTGCGCCCCGGCGAGAGCCGCCCCGAGCAGGCGGTCGCCCATGTGGCCACGGCCGTCGGCTCGGTGGTCGCCCAGGCCGGTGTCGAGGGCGCCCGGGTGCTCGGCGTCGGGGTGAGCGTGCCGGGACAGGTCGACCGGGACACCGGGATCGCCGAGTACGCGCCCAACTGGGACTGGCACGACGTGCCGTTGCTCGACCTGCTCGCCGAGCACATCGCCTACCCGCTCTACCTGGACAACCCGCTGCGGGCGAGCGCGGTGGCCGAGCTGTGGTTCGGGGCGGCGCGCGGGCGCGAGGACGCCGTGGTGGTGAACCTCGGCACCGGGGTCGGGGCCGGACTGGTCCTGGCCGGCGGGCTGTACCGGGGCGTGAGCAACAGCGCCGGCGAGTGGGGTCACACCACGCTGGTGCTGGACGGGCGGCTGTGCCACTGCGGCAACCACGGCTGCGTGGAGACCTATGTCGGCGCCCCCGGCATCATGCTCAACCTGCGCGAACTCAGCCCGCGTTCCACGCTGTTGCACCCGGAGGACCAGACGGCGACCGTCGACGCCCTGGCCCGCGGGGTGGGCGCGGGCGATCCGGTGGCCGTCAAGGTCGTCCGCGACACCGCCCGTTACCTGGGCGCGGGCATCTCGGACCTGGTGAACCTGTTCAACCCCGAGGTGGTCGTGCTCAGCAGCTGGGTGGCCAGGAAGCTGGGCGCGCCGCTGCTCGACGAGGTGCGCGAGGCCGTCCGCCGGCACGCGCTCAGGCGGCCGTTCGCCGCCACCGAGATCGTCCTCTCCCCCGTCCCGACCGACCCGGTCTGCCTGGGCGCGGCCACCTTCGCGCTGGAGGGCGCCCTCCAGTCGGTGGGCCAGAGGACCCCCAAACGCACCACCCCCGCACGGAGCCGTACCGCACCGCCTTCATGACGACGGAAGGGATGCCGTTTTGACCCGCACCAGGAGATCGGTCCTCACCACGACCGCGGCCGCGCTGGCCGTGACCGGGGCCCTGCTCGGCTCGCCGCCCGCGAACGCCGCCGACACCGCCGGCGCCGCCGAGGTTTCCCCGCACGCCGCCCAGACCATCGACGACATCGGCGCCTCGGGCGCGTGGTGGGTCAACGACCTGCAGCACTTCGCCCCCGAGGTCCAGGCCCGGGTGGCGAGGCTGCTCTTCTCCGAGCAGGGCCTGAACCTGAGTTCGTACCGCTACAACATCGGCGGGGGCGGAGCGGGAGTCACCACCCCGGCCCGGGCCGCCGAGGACTTCCTGAACCCCGACGGCTCCTACGACTGGAGCCGAGACAAGGGCGGGCAGACCTTCCTCCGGTACGCCGCGAAGTACGGCGTCGAGGACCTGATCGGCTTCGTCAACAGCGCGCCCGCCCGGTGGACCACCAACGGGCAGAGCTGCGGAGGCCAGCTGAAGGCGGAGAACGAGGGCGACTTCGCCGGGTACGTCGCCGACGTCACCGACCACTTCGCCCGCAAGGGCGTGCGGCTGGACTACATCAGCCCCTTCAACGAGCCGGACAGCGACTTCGGTTCGTGCGGCCAGGAGGGCATGAAGGTCACCGTCGACCAGCGCGACGACATCGTGCGGGCGCTCGGCGCGGAGCAGCGGGCCCGGCACCAGAAGACGTCGGTCATCGCCGACGAGTCCAGCCAGACCACCCAGTTCGTCTCCGAGCTGCCGCAGTGGATCTCGCAGCCGGACACCGCGCAGTACGTCTCCGCGCTGGCGCACCACACGTACAACAACCCGGGCGACGGCCAGCTGGCCAACGTCTACGAGACGTCCAGGGCGGTCGGGAAGAAGTCCTGGGCCACCGAGATCTGCTGCTTCGGCAAGGGGTCGACGGGCTGGAACCAGGAGTACGACCCGTCCATCGACAACGCCCTGCTGATGTCCAGGATCATCTACAAGGACTTCGCGAGCGCCCACGACTCGGCCTTCCAGTGGTGGGTGGCCCTGGCCAGCGGCTACGGCAGCGACCCGGCCGCCAGGAACGACGAGGGCTGGAACGACGGCCTGATCTACTACGACCCCGACTACGCGACGAACGGCAACCAGACGCTGTACTTCACCAAGCGCTACTACGCGCTCGGCCAGTACAGCAGGTTCGTCACCCCGGGCTCGGTCGCGCACAACGTGACCGGGGCACCGGACGGCGTCGAGGTGTCGGCGTACGACCGCAAGGGCAAGTGGGTCGTGGTGGTCAACAACCACAACACCACGGACACGGCGCTGAGTCTGCACTTCAACAGCGGGACACCGGTGCGCGCCACGCAGGCCGTGCGCACGTCGGCCACCGAGGACTGGGCCAGGGTCGCGAAACCGTCGGTGAGTTCGGGCACGGTCTCGGCGACCCTCGCCGCCCGCTCCGTCACGACGTACGTCTTCGACCGCAAGGGACACGGCAGTTCGGCCGTGACCGGCGCGCTGGCGGGCAGGCAGTCCGGCAAGTGCCTGACGGCGGGCGCCGCCGGGGCCGCCATCGCCACCTGCACGGGCGCGGCGGACCAGTCGTGGTCGTATGCCGCCGACGGCACCCTGAAGGGCGCGAACGGCTATCTGACGGCCTCGGGTTCGGCCCTCACGACCACCGCCGACCCCACCGGCGACGCGAGCGGGCGCTGGCTCCTGAACGCCAACGGCCAGATCCTCAGCGAGGCGTCCGGCAAGTGCCTCGACGTGAGCGGGCAGGCCACCGCCGACGGCAGCAGGGTGATCCTCTACAGCTGCAACGGCGGTGCCAACGAGGCCTGGACCAGGCAGTAACGGCCACCGCTCCACCACGGACCGAGGGCCGCCGGCCACTCCCTGACCCGGCGGCCCTCAACTAGCTCCACTTCAGAGCCTGTTCGTCATTCCGAACCGGGTACAACGTTTCGCGCAGACTTCGTCCAACCTCTTGCCGAAGTATTAGCCGAAGGTTAACGTCCCGCTCCGCAGCGCAATTTCAGCCATCTGGTTCCCGAGGTTTTCAGGGCCTCACCCGGCCGCGAGCCGCAGCCGCTCTCGACAGACAAGGACGTCAGCATGTCGGCACTGAGCAACAACAACTGGTCCCGCCGTTCCATCTTCCGGGCGGCCGCGGGCATGGCCGCCGCCGGCACGCTGGCCGCGTGCGGCGGCAACAACGGGCGGGGCGGCGGCTCCGGGGCGGGCAAGCAGCTCACCCAGATGTTCCACGCGTACGGCGAGGCCGGCGTGGAGCAGGCGCTCAAGGGATACGCCGCCGACTACAAGAACGCGAACGTGACCACCCAGTGGATCACCAGCTCCGACTACGAGAGCAAGCTCTTCGCCACGCTGCTCACCAAGTCCGCGCCCGACGTGTTCGAGTTCCACCCGCAGATCCAGCTGGTGAAGAGCGGCCAGGTCGCGGACCTGAGCGACCTCATCGACCCGGTGAAGGACGACTTCAACCCGGCCGACATCAAGTCGCACACGGTCGACGGCAAGATCTACGGCATCCGGATGATCGACGACCCGCAGTTCTTCTTCTACCGGCCCTCGCTCTTCGAGAAGGCCGGGGTGAAGGTCCCGGAGACGCTCGACGAACTGATCGAGGCCGCCGCCAAGCTGACCACCAGCAAGACGAAGGGCCTCTTCCTCGGCAACGACCTGCACGCGATCATCAACCCGCTGATCTGGTCCGCGGGCGCCGACACCCTCGACGACAACAACCAGATCGCGTACCACACGGACGGCGTGGTCCAGGGCCTGAAGAAGATGCGCAAGCTGTTCACCAGCGGCGACCTGCTGCTCGGCGCCCCGACCGACTACTGGGACGCGTCCTCGCTCAACCAGGGCCTGTGTGCCATCCAGTTCTGCGGCATGTGGGCGATGCCGCAGTTCCAGAAGGTGCTCGGCGACGACCTCGGGGTCTTCCCCTTCCCGAAGACGATCGACTCCGGCAAGCAGTCCGTCTACAACGGCGGCTGGTCGATGTTCGTCAACGCCAAGGGCGACAACGTCGACGCGGCCAAGGAGTACGTCAAGTGGCTGTGGATCGACCAGAAGAAGGACCAGGAGGACTTCGCGACCTCGTACGGCTTCCACATCCCGCCGCGCTCCTCGATCGCCGCGTCCGCAAGCAAGCTCAAGTCGGGTCTGCCCGCCGAGGGCGTGAAGCTCTTCAACGAGTTCGGCCACTTCGACAACATCGGCTGGACCCAGGCGATGATCCAGGCGTCGTGGGACGTCCTGTCCAACTGCGTCCGCAAGTCCGGTGACCCGGAGAAGGCGCTCGACCAGTGCGACACGACCGTCAACCGCGAACTGAAGAAGCTCTTCGGATAAGCCGGACGGACCGGAACCATGTCGACGACCACGACGCGCGACCTCGCGCACCCCGCCCAGGCGAAGGCCGGTCCGGCCAAGCCGCGGCGGGGTCTGCGGGGCAGCCGCGCCTTCAACTTCTGGCTCTTCGTCAGCCCCTTCCTGATCGGGCTGATCGTCTTCGTCTACGTGCCGATCGGCTGGAGTGTCTACCTCAGCTTCTTCGACGCGCGCTTCACCGTCACGCCGGACAAGTTCATCGGCCTCGACAACTACACGTACATGCTGACGGACCCCAAGTTCACGGGGTCGCTCGTCACCTTCACCGTGTTCGCCGCGTTCATCGTGCCGACCACCTGGGCGGTGTCGCTGGGCCTCGCCCTGCTGGTCGAGCGCATCCGGTTCATGCGGGCGTTCTTCCGCTCGGTGTTCTTCCTGCCGACCGCGTGCAGCTATGTCGCCGCGTCGCTGATCTGGAAGATGTCCCTCTTCAGCGGGGTCCGCTTCGGCCTGCTGAACACGGTCCTCGGCTGGTTCGGCGTCGACAGCGTCGCCTGGCTGGCCTCGCCCAGCCCGCCCTGGTACTGGCTCGTCATCGTGACGCTGCGGCTGTGGCTCCAGTCCGGCTTCTACATGATCCTGTTCCTGGCGGCCCTCCAGAACATCCCGGGCGAGCTGTACGAGGCCGCCGCCATCGACGGCGCCAAGCGGGGCTGGCAGACCTTCCGGTACATCACCCTGCCCCAGCTGCGGGCCACCTCGACCGCGGTGGTGCTGCTCCTGCTCATCGCCGCCTACCAGGCCTTCGACGAGTTCTACAACCTGCTGGACAAGACCACCTGGGGCCGGCCGCCGCTGGTCGAGCTGTACTCCACCGCCCTGGGCACCTCGCAGGACTACGGCGCCGGCAGCGCGGGCGCCGTCATCCTGACCATGCTGATCATCATCGTCACCCTGTTCCAGGGCAAGATCATGGGCTTCGGAAGGGGGGAGGAGTCCAAGTGACCACCACCACGCCCGGCACACACAAGTCCGCGCCCTCGAAGGTCCGGCGCGGCGGCGGGGTGATGGGCAACACCGGTCTGTGGATCGCCACCGGTGTCGCCACCCTGCTCTTCCTCGTCCCGTTCTACGTCCTGGTGCGCAACTCGCTCACCACGGACGCCGCCATCACCGGGCCGAGCTGGCAGTTCTTCCCCACCCACCTGGAGTGGGGCAACATCAAGGAACTGTTCGACGACCCGCAGGTCGACTTCGCCCGGTCGATGTGGAACTCGCTGGTCGTCGGCGTCTCCATGACCGCCGGCATCCTGCTGGTCTGCTCCCTGGCCGGCTACGCCCTGGCCCGCATCCCCTACCGGCACGCCAACAAGGTCTTCTACCTCGTGCTGGGCACCCTGATGGTGCCGACCTCGGTGACGTTCGTGCCCAGCTTCGTGCTGGTCTCCTCGCTCGGCTGGGTGGACACCTACCGCGGCCTGATCATTCCGGGCCTGTTCAGTGGTTTCACCTGCTTCCTGTTCCGGCAGTACTTCCTGGGGTTCCCCAAGGAGCTGGAGGAGGCGGCGCGCGTGGACGGGCTCGGCTACTGGGGCTCGTACTGGCGCGTGGTGGTGCCGAACTCGCTGAACTTCTTCGCGGCGATCGCCACCATCACCTTCATCAGCGCCTGGAACGCCTTCCTGTGGCCGCTGGTCATCGGCCAGGACCCGGGGGCGTGGACCGTCCAGGTCGTGCTCTCGTCGTACATGACCAACCAGACGGTCGTCTTCCACACGATCTTCCTGGCCACCGCCATCTCCATCCTGCCCCTGGTGTTCGTCTTCCTCTTCCTCCAGCGCTGGCTGGTGCAGGGGATCGCGCAGACCGGCATCAAGGGCTGACGCCGCACACTCACGACCTGGAGACCGATGTCATTCCGCACCTCCGCCACCGACTACGTCGAGGACGTCTCGCCGGGCTCGGGCGCGCTGCCGCCCCGCGCCTGGTACCCACGCTCGGACGCCAGGTCGCTGTCGCTGAACGGCAGCTGGCGGTTCAGGCTGTCGCCGACGGCGGACGCCGGGGACGAGGCGTTCGCCGAGCCGGGGTACGACGCCGGCGGCTGGGCGGAGGTCTCGGTCCCGGGCCACTGGGTGCTCCAGGGCCACGGCGCGCCGATCTACACCAACCACCTCTACCCGTTCCCGGTCGACCCGCCGCGGGTGCCGACCGAGAACCCCACCGGTGACCACCTGCGCGTCTTCGACCTGCCGGCGGACTGGGCCGAGGGCTGGGCGGTGCTGCGCTTCGACGGTGTCGAGTCCTGCGCGCGGGTCTGGCTGAACGGCACGGAGATCGGCGAGTTCAAGGGCTCCCGGCTGCCGCACGAGTTCGCGGTCGGCCATCTGCTGAGGCCGGCCGGCAACGTGCTCGCCGTCCGGGTCCACCAGTGGTCGGCCGGCTCCTACCTGGAGGACCAGGACCAGTGGTGGCTGCCCGGCATCTTCCGGGACGTGACGCTGCTGCACCGTCCGCCGGGCGCGGCCCTCGACTTCTTCGTGCACGCCTCCTACGACCACACCACCGGCGAGGGCACCCTGTGCGTCGACTCCGACGTCGACGGGCGGGTGTCGGTGCCCGCCCTGGACATCGATGTCGCCACCGGCGAGCGGGTGACGGTCCCGGTGGCGGCGTGGACGGCCGAGACGCCGACGCTGTACGACGGGGTGCTGGCCACCGAGGGCGAGCGGGTGCCGCTGCGGATCGGCTTCCGGACGGTGGAGCTGGCCGACGGTCTGATCAAGGTCAACGGCCGGGCGGTCCTCTTCAAGGGCGTCAACCGGCACGAGTGGCACCCCGAGCGGGGGCGCGCGCTCGACCTGGACACGATGCGCGAGGACGTGCTGCTGATGAAGCGGCACAACGTCAACGCCGTGCGCACCTCCCACTATCCGCCGCACCCGGCCTTCCTCGACCTGTGCGACGAGTACGGCCTGTGGGTGATCGACGAGTGCGACCTGGAGACCCACGGCTTCACCGAGCAGGCCTGGCGGGACAACCCGGTCGACGACGACCGCTGGACGCCGGCGCTGCTCGACCGGGCCGCGCGGATGGTCGAGCGGGACAAGAACCACCCGTCGGTGGTGATCTGGTCGCTCGGCAACGAGGCCGGCACCGGGCGGGGGCTGACCGCGATGGCCGAGTGGATCCACGGCCGGGACACCTCCCGCCTCGTGCACTACGAGGGCGACATCGACTGCCGTGACACGGACGTCTACTCCCGGATGTACGCCGACCACGCCGAGGTCCAGCGGATCGGCCGGGGTCTGGACGGCGGCACCCACGGGCGCCGCCGGCTCCCCTTCCTGCTGTGCGAGTACGGGCACGCCATGGGCAACGGCCCCGGCGGGCTCGCCGACTACCAGCGGATCTTCGAGTCGTACGACCGCGTCCAGGGCGGCTTCGTCTGGGAGTGGATCGACCACGGCGTCAGGGACGAGCGTCACGGTTTCGCCTACGGCGGCGACTTCGGCGAGGAGCTGCACGACGGGAACTTCGTCTGCGACGGCCTGGTCTTCCCCGACCGGCGGCCCTCCCCCGGTCTCGTCGAGTACAAGAAGGTGATCGAGCCGGTCGGCGTCGAGGGCGACGGCTCCACCGTCCGGATCACCAACAAGCAGGATTTCGCGGACCTGTCGGCGCTGGCCTTCGAGTGGTCGTTCGAGGCCGACGGCGAGACCGTGGAGTCGGGCCGTCTGGCCGTACCGGCGCTGGCGCCCGGTGGGTCGACGGACGTGAAGCTGCCGGAACCGCCCGCCGTGACGGGCGGCGGCGAGACGAGCTGGACGGTACGGGCGCTGCTCGCGGCCGACACCGCCTGGGCGCCGCGGGGTCATGTCGTCGCCTGGGGCCGGATCCCGGTCTCGGCCCGGCGGCCGGCCTCCGTGGCCGCGACCGCGGTCCCCGGGTCCGGCGGAGGCCGGATCACCCTGGGCCCGGCCTCCTTCGACGCCCGCAGCGGCGCGCTCGCCTCCATCGGTGCGGTGGAGGTGAGCGGACTGCGCCTGGACGTGTGGCGGGCCACCACCGACAACGACGACGGCGCCCCCTGGCAGAGCGACGTCCGCCACGGGCCGCTGTGGCGCAAGCTGGGGCTGCACCGTATGCGGCACCGCCTGGACGCGGTGGAGACGGACGGCACGGCGCTGACCGTGCGCACCCGGGTGGCCCCGGCCGCCTGGGAGTTCGGCCTGTCGACGGTCTACCGCTGGACCTCGGACGGCGACCGGCTGGGGCTCACGGTCTCCGTCACCCCCGACGGCGACTGGACGGTGCCGCTGCCCCGGCTCGGCATCCGGTTCGGGCTGCCGTCCGCCGACCGGGTGCGGTGGTTCGGCGGCGGCCCCGGGGAGGCCTACCCGGACACGGCGTCGGCCTCGCTGGTGAGCCGCTGGGAGTCGACGGTCGACGCGTTGCAGACCCCCTACGTCCGCCCGCAGGAGAACGGCGCCCGCGCGGACGTCCGCTGGGCCGAGCTCGGCGGTCTGCGGATCGAGGGCGACCCGGAGTTCTGGTTCACGGCCCGCCGCTGGACCACCGAGCAGCTGGACGCGGCCGCCCACCTCACGGACCTCGTCCCGGGGGACACCGTGTGGGTCAACCTCGACCACGGCCAGCACGGCATCGGCTCGCAGTCCTGCGGACCGGGCGTCCTGCCCGAGTACCAACTGCATCCCGCACCGGCCGAGTTCTCCTTCGTGTTCTCCCCGATCGACTGAACCCGTCTGCTGAACCCGCCGGCTGGAAACAGCAGTTGGCCACATCAGCCGGGTCTGCTCCGCGCGAGGCCCCGGACCGCACCGCCGGTCCGGGGCCTCGCGCGGTCAGCGGCCCTGCCCCGGCCCGCAGCGGTACAGCGTGTAGACCGCGACGCGAACCGGCGAGCAGTGGCCGACGGCCCAGCGCACCAGCGCCCGGCCCGGAGTCCTCGCGCCCCGCGCGCGGTGGGTGAGGTCGGCGGAGGAGAGCAGGACGTAGCGGAGCCGGCCGGTGTCGATCAGACGGTGGAAGGCCGCGGCCGAGGGGTAGGGCACATGCGCGGTGAAGCCGCCCAGCGGCAGCACCGACGCGTTGTCCGAGAGGATGTACGGCGCCGCCATCTGCCAGCGGGGCACGGCGGCCAGATAGCGGGCGCCGTCCCGGTGCGCGTCGAGGTAGGCGAGGACGCGCCGCTGGGCCGGGTCCAGTTCGGCGGCGGCGTTGCGGGTGGCGATGCTGCCCGGGCCGATCCGGCCGAAGCCGCCGGGCTGGTTGTAGCGCAGGGAGACCGCGGAGGCGGACCAGACGGCGGGCACGACCAGGACGGCGGCGAGGGCGACGGCGAGCGCGGCCCGGCGCGGGCGGGAGCCGCCGACGGCGAACAGCACCAGCGCCGGCAGCGACAGGACCACCGCGACCGTCACCGACCAGGGGAAGAAGCGCGGGTAGTACAGGGTGAGGGCCGCGCACCAGCCGACGTTGACGGCCAGCGCCGCGCACAGCACGCCCCGGCGCCGTACCCGGGTCACGCCCACGGCGGCCAGGGCGGACAGGGCGACCGCCACCACGCCCATGTAGTAGGTGTGTCCGGTGACGCTGCCGAGGCTGAAGACCACGAAGAACGTCACCAGCCAGACGCCCCACAGCAGATGTCCCGCCAGCACCGGGTCGGTGCGCGGCACCCGGCGGCGCCACAGCGTCACCAGCCCGGCGGCCAGCCCGAGAACCGCCAGCGGATACAGCCAGCCCGTCTGGGTGGCGAGCCCCGGGCCGAACATCTTCCAGAGGCCGTCCCCCATCCCCGGGGTCACCCCGGCGTGCCCCGATCCGTGTCCGTGCGCCGCGACCCGGGCGGAGACGATGCTCCCGGTGCCGGCCGCGTCGATGCCCAGCGCGTGGAAGCGGGTCAGGAAGTTGTAGCCGACGACCAGGGCGAACGGGGAGTTGTCGGTGGTGCCGTCGAGATAGGGGCGGGCCGCGGCCGGGGTGAGGCCGGCCACCAGCATCCAGGACAGGGACACCGCCAGCATGACCGCGCCGGACACGGCGAGGTCCCGGAGCCGGCGGCGCAGCGGAGCGGGCGCGGCCACCAGGTAGGTCACGGCCAGCGCGGGCAGCACCGCCCAGGCCTCCAGCATCTTGCACTGGAAGGCCGCCCCGACCCAGACGCCGGCCAGGACCAGGGTGCGGGTCCGGGCGTGGAGGGTGGCCCGCCAGGTGGCCTCGGCGGCCAGCAGCAACAGCAGCACGAACGGCGCGTCCTCGGTGACCGAGCGGCCCAGGCCCACGGTCACCGGGGTGAGGGTGAGGAAGGCGGCGGCCAGCAGTCCGGCCGGGACGCCGGCCCAGCGCCGTACCAGCACGTGCAGCAGGACCACGGAGGCCACGCCCTCCAGGGCCTGCGGGATCACCAGGGACCACGGGTGGAAGCCGAGGACCAGCGCCGACAGCGCCTGCGGCCACAGGAAGCCGGGCAGCTTGTCCAGCGTGATGGAGCCGGCCGGGTCGAAGGCCCCGTAGAGGAAGGCGGCCGGGCTGTCGGTCATGCTGCGGACCGCGCTCGCGTAGAAGGCGTGGTAGGCGCTGTGCCAGATGCCCCAGCAGAAGAGGAACGCCGCGACGGCGGCGATGCCGGCGAGGAGCGGCCGCTCCAGGCGCTCGGTGCGGGTCGGCCGCGGTGCCACCGGTGGGGGCGGGCCCTCGGTGCGGACGGACGGGTCGGCGGTGACGGGGCTCGGCATCGCGGGCGGCCTCCAGGATTCCCAGGTTTCCGGGACTTCCGGCACGTCCCGGTCTCACGGCCGGCAGGACGGGCGGAATTCGGCGAACGTCACATCCGGGATGCCGGGAGCATTCCGGAACTTCGTGAGTATCCGACGTGGAACCTCGGCGAAGCCCGGACCTCGGCTGTGTCTCACCGCCCTCTCACCGAGGCCTCACCCCGGGGCCGTTCAGCGGGCGGGCCGTCCGGCGTGCTGGGCGGCGAGCCGCACCGGGGCGTTCTGGGCGCCGTATCCGCGGTAGCCGGTCCCCCTCTCCACCAGTTCGAAGAACACCCGTCCGACGGTCCGGGTGTAGCAGTGCCGGAAGAACCCGCCCGGATCGCGGTCGTAGAGGATGCCGAGTTCCCGGTACGTCTCCAGCTCGCCGTCGGCGAACTCGTACCGGGCGGCGAGGTCGTCGTAGTAGTTGGCGGGGATGGGCAGCAGGGCGCCCCCGGCCGCGCGGAAGGCACGGGCCGCGGCGACCACGTCCCCGGTGGCCAGGGCGATGTGCTGGGCGTGCAGGGTGTCGTCGGCCGGGGCCGCGCCGACGCCGAGGGCGATGCGGACGCTGCCGTCGGCGTCGGTGACGGCGCGAGAGCGCAGCAGGCCGTAGGGGTCGGCGACGTCGACGCTCTCCCGGGCGTGCAGTCCGAGGACGCTGCGGTGGAAGAGGGCCGCCTCGTCGTACTGGTGCCAGGGCTGGACCAGGGCGAGGTGGTCGATCCGGGCCGGGCCCGGCGCCGGGTCGTGCGGCACCTCGGTGAAGTCGGCCCGCCAGTCGGGGAGTCCGGGTCCGCGGCCGGTGGCGCAGAAGAACAGTTCGGTGCCGTCGGGCGCGGCGACCGCGTCCAGCGGGGCGTCCTGGGGGGCGCGGCGGCGGGGCAGCACGGGCGCGAGCAGTGCCTCGGCCCGGCGGGCGGCGGCCCGCGGATCCGGTGACTCCAGTCCGATCGCGGCGAGCTGGGTGCCGTCGCGGCGGGCGGCGGGTCCGGTGTTGACCAGGATCCGCGCCTCGCCGCGCTCCCACAGGTCGACGGGCTTGCTGCGGTGGCGGGCGGTCCGTGCGAGGCCGAGCGCCCCGAGCAGCGCCGACACGGGCTCCGCGTCCGGGGTGACCAGTTCGGCGAAGGCGATTCCGGTCGGCACCACCGGCGAGGGCAGTTCCCCGACGCCCACGGCCTCCTCCAGCACCAGCAGGGAGCGGTGCGCGTCGACGGCGGTCGGCCCGGCCTCGGCCTGGCGGAACACGTCGTTGAACACCTCCAGCGAGAGCGGCCCGTCGTAGCCGGTCCGCAGCACATGACCCACCAGCCCGGCGACATCGAACCCGCCCTGCCCCGGGAAGCACCGGTAGTGCCGGCTCCACTGGAGCACGTCCATGGCGAGCAGCGGGGCGTCGGCCAGTTGCAGGAAGAAGATCTTCTCGCCGGGTATGTCCTCGATCCCCTTGGGATCGGACCCGCGGGACAGGATGTGGAAGCTGTCGAGGCAGGTCCCGAGGGCGGGGTGGCCGGCCGCCTCGACGATCCGCCAGGCATGGTCGTAGGTGCTGACGTGCCGTCCCCAGGCGAGCGCCTCGTAGGCGACCCGGACACCGGACTCCGCCGCCAGCGCGGCGAGCCGGGCCAGCTGCTCGGCGGCGAGGTCGTCGTCGTCCAGCGCGAGCGGGGAGACGGAGGAGCAGACGAGGACGGTGTCGGCGCCCAGCTCCCGCATCAGCCCGAACTTGTGCCGGGCGCGGCGCAGGTTGCGCGCGAACTCCTCCTCCGGCACGGCCTCGATGTCCCGCACGGGCTGGTAGAGGTCGACCGTGAGTCCGAGATCCGCGCAGCGGGCCCGGATCTCACGGGGTGCCAGCGGGCTCGCCAGCAGGTCGTTCTCGAAGATCTCGACCCCGTCGAACCCGGCCCGCGAGGCGGCGCTGAGCTTCTCGGTGAGCGACCCGCTGAGCGAGACGGTGGCGATGGAAGTACGCATGACCTTTTTTCCTCACGTCCACTGCGACGCGCCCCTCGGGGGGCGCGGGGCTGTATCGATGTGCGGCCGCCATCGCGCGGGCGCGCGCAGCCACGACGGGCCGTGACCCGTCACACGACCTGGTCCGCGGAGTCGCCGGCCAGCTCCCCGATGTCGGCCAGCATCCGCGCGCTGTCCGGCTCCCTCCCCGTGAACAGCCGGAACGCGTCCGCGGCCTGGAACACGGCCATCCCGCCGCCGTCCAGCACCGCGCACCCCAGCGCCCGCGCGGTCCGCACCAGCTCCGTCTCCAGCGGCCGGTACACCACCTCGGCCACCCACAGCCCCGCGTGCAGCAGCCCGGCCGGCAGCGGCAGCCCCGGGTGCGCGGCCATGCCCGTGGGTGTCGCGTGCACCAGCCCGTCCGCGCCCGCGAGCTCCTCCGGCAGCCGGTCCGGCGTCGCGGCGACCGCGCGCCCCGCGCCGAAGTGCCGGTTCAGGGCGCCCGCCAGATCCGCGGCCCGGTCGGCGAGCGCGTCCACGACGGTGACCCGCTCGGCCCCCAGGGTGAGCGTGGCGTGCGCGACCGCGGCGCCGGCGCCTCCGGCACCGAGCTGGACGACCCGCTCCAGCGGGGCGTCCCGCAGTCCCCGGGCGAACGACGCCGCGAACCCGGTGACGTCCGTGTTGTGGCCGACCGCCCTGCCGTCGGCCCCGAACACCACCGTGTTCACCGCGCCGAGCGCCTCGGCCTGCGGGGCGAGCGCGTCCAGGTGCCCGATGACCAGCTGCTTGCAGGGATGGGTGATGTTCAGCCCGTCGAAGCCGAGGTCGCGCGCGGCCGCGACCAGATCGCCGACGGCCTCGGGCCGGGCGCCGAGCACGTCGATGTCGATCAGCCGGTACAGGTACCGCAGCCCCTGCCGGGCGGCCTCGCGCTCGTGCAGGGCCGGACTGAGCGACGGACCGATCCCGGAACCGATCAGTCCGACGAGGTATGAGTCCTTGGCCACGTGGCCCTCCCGAGCAGAACGGCGGAGCTAATGTACGAACTAGTACGTTAGCTATAACACCGGAGGCCACGGCAAGGGAAGACCCCTCGGGAACCGCCTCCGCCCGGGCTTCTACAATCTCGGCACCGGCCACCCCCGCGAAGGCACCCGTTAGGAACCCGATGACCAGCGTCGACGAACCGGCACAGACCAACGGACGGATCCGCGACGCCGCCCGCACCCGGGCCGAGATCCTCGACGTGGCCACCCAGGAGTTCGCCCGGGCCGGCTACGACGGCGCCCGCGTGGACGAGATCGCCGCCCGCACCCGCACCACGAAGCGGATGATCTACTACTACTTCGGCGGCAAGGAGCAGCTCTTCACGGCGGTGCTGGAGCGCGCGTACGGCGTGATCCGGGAGGCCGAGCAGGAGCTGGACGTCGAGCACCTGGACCCGGTGGCGGCGATCCGCAGGCTCGCCGAGCTGACCTTCGACCACCACGAGCAGCACCCGGACTTCATCCGCCTGGTCAGCATCGAGAACATCCACGGCGCCGAGCACATCGCGGCCTCCGAGAAGCTCGGCAGGATCGGCTCCCCCGCCCTGGAGGTGATCCGCCGCATCCTGGCGGCCGGGCAGGAGTCCGGCCTGTTCACTGCCGACGTCGACGCGGTCGACCTGCACGCGCTGATCAGCTCGTTCTGCTTCTTCCGGGTGGCGAACCGGCACACCTTCGGCGCCCTGTTCGGCCGCGACCTGGTGGCCCCGGCGCAGCGCGAGCACTACCGCGCGATGCTCGGCGACATGGTGATCGCCTACCTCACGGCGGAGCGCGCCGCGGACTGACCGCGGCGGGCGCCGATCCGGCACGGCCTCTTGACAGCGGCGAAACGCGAGCGCAACATCCGTACCCATCGCGACTAACTACCCAGTGGGTTAATTAGCACCCGCCCCTGGTCCGCCGACCCGTCATCCCTGGGATCCGGCCTTCTCCCCCGCCGCTCACTCCGTCTACGTTGGAGTTCCCCGAAGGAGCACCGCCGTGTCCGTCCCCGCCCGCCCCGAAGCCACCGAGGTACCACCGGGTGGCCAGCCGAAGAAGGCCGCTCTGGCCGCCTGGATCGGCAGCGCCCTGGAGTACTACGACTTCTTCATCTACGGCAGCGCGGCCGCGCTGATCTTCCCGAAGGTCTTCTTCGACGAGTCGGACCCGGCCACCGCGACCCTGCTCTCGCTGGCCACCTTCGGTGTCGCGTACGCGGCCCGGCCGGTCGGCGCGCTCTTCCTGGGCCACTTCGGGGACCGGGTCGGCCGTAAGAAGATCATGGTCTTCACGCTGATCCTGATGGGCCTGTCGACCTTCCTGATCGGCTGTCTGCCGACCCGCGCGCAGGTGGGCGGCCTCGCCCCGGTGCTGCTGGTGCTGTGCCGGGTGCTCCAGGGCATCTCGGCGGCCGGGGAGCAGGCCAGCGCGAGTTCGATGAGTCTCGAACACGCGCCGCCGGGCCGGCGCGGCTTCTTCACCAGCTTCACGCTCGGCGGCACCCAGGGCGGCCAGCTGATCGCCACCCTGGTCTTCATCGCGGTCTCCCAGCTCCCCGAGGACCAGCTGCTGTCCTGGGGCTGGCGGGTGCCGTTCTGGCTGAGCGTGGCGGTGGCGGTGGTCGGCTGGGTGATCCGCCGCAGACTGGAGGAGACCCCGGCGTTCGAGCGGCAGGCGGCGAGCGAGGGTGTCGTACGGCTGCCGCTGGCGACGCTGTTGCGGCACCACTGGGCGGACGTGCTGCGGGTGATCGGGGGCGCGCTGATCGCCTCGGTGAGCACGATCTTCACGGTGTGGGCGCTGGCGTACGCCACGAGCGACGCGGTCGGGATGTCCAGGACGTCGATGCTGTGGGTGGGCGCGCTGGCGAACCTGGTGGCGCTGGGCACGATCCCGGCGTGGGCGGCGCTGTCGGACCGGATCGGCCGGCGTCCGGTCTACCTGGTCGGCGCGGTGGGCAGCGCGGTGGCGATGTTCGGCTACCTGTGGGCGATCTCCACCGGCTCCTTCCCGCTGGTCATGATCCTCGGCGTGGTCGCCTTCGGGGTGGTCTACAGCGCGGCGAACGGGGTGTGGCCGTCCTTCTACGGCGAGATGTTCTCGACCCGGGTGCGGCTGTCGGGCATGGCGATCGGCACCCAGATCGGCTTCGCGGTGGCCGGGTTCGCGGTGACGTTCGCGGCGCAGATCGCGGGTCCGGGCGGCGACGACTGGTCGGCGGTGGCGCTGTTCACGGCGGCGCTGTGCGTGCCGCCGGTGATCGCCGCGCTGTCGGCCCGCGAGACGCACCGCGTGCCGACCGAGCTGCTCGGCGAGCGCGCGGAGCAGGAGGCGGCCCGACCGGAGACGGTCACGGCCTGAGTCCCGCAAGGGTCCCCCGGAGCCGGTGTGTACGGCTCCGGGGGACCCTTGCGTCAGCCGGTGATCCGCGCGTCAGCCGGAGACCCGCGCATCAGCCGGTGCCCCGTGCATCAGCCGGAGATCCGTGCATCAGCCCGAGACCCGCGCATCAGCCGGAACCCCGCGCATCAGCCGGAGACCAGCAGTTCCGTCCAGTCCTTCGCCACCCGGTCCAGCGAGAACCCCTCCCGCACCTGGCCGCGGGCGGCCTCCCCGGCGGCCCGCCACTCCTCCTGCCCGGCGAGCCCCGCGATCGCCTCGGCCATCGCCTCCGGGGTGTCGTGGATCCAGCGCCGGTCGTAGATCTCGTCCGCGCCCGGCCACGGCAGCAGCGCGGGCACGGCGCCGGAGGCCATGCCCTCGGCCGGGGAGAGGTGGAAGCTCTCGTCGTCGCTGGTGGAGAGCACATGGCCGACCCGGCGCAGCCAGCTCGGCACGTCGGGGCCGAACCGGTCGAAGACGACGGCCCCTTCGAGGAGCGGCGAGGTCTGCATCCGGCGCAGGACGTCGTCGTAGTGGGCGCGTTCCCCGGGCTTGTTCCAGATCCACCAGTACTCCCACGGCGGCTTGGACTTGACCGAGAGGTGCCAGCGGCGGTCGCGGGCGCGCAGCGCTTCGAGGACGTCGAGGCCGAGGTCGAGGCGTTTGCGGCTGGGCGCGATGCCGATCATGCCGAGGCGGTACCGGGCGCCTGGGGCCTTGGGCCGGTCGAGCTGGTCGACGTCGACCCAGTTGCCGATGGTGGTGATCTTCGCGGCGGGCCAGCCGGTGCGTTCCCGGGTGCTGCGGGCGTAGTACGGGCTGACGCACACCACCCGGTCGACGGCGTCGATGTCGACCTGCCGGGGATAGCCCGCGTCGAGTTCGAAGCGGTGCAGCCGCACCACGAGCCGGCTGCCGCGCCGCTTGTGGCGGCTGTACCAGATCGCGGCGGGCCCGCACCACTCGACGACCACGACGTCGGCCCAGTCGGCGAGTTCACGGCTGGCCGCCGGGTCGTGCCGGGCGAGCGCCGGCCAGGCGTCGACGCGGACCTCCAGGCCGGGCAGCGCGCGGAAGTGGTCGAGCAGGCGGGTGAGGAACTTCAGGTCGTGGCCCGCGACACCGATCCGCAGCGGGCGGGGGCGCGAGGCGACGGCGGCGGGCGCGGCCGGGAAGGCGCGGTCGAGATGGGCGCGCCAGCGGGTGGCGGCGGCCTCCATGGTGTACTCCCGGGCGGCCGCCGCGCACCGGTCGGCGGCGAGCTGCCGGGCCCCCGGGTCGCACGCGGCCACGCGGACGGCGTCGGCCGCGTCGCCGAGACTCGCGCCGCCCGCCACGAACAGCGGGTAGTCGGCGCCGAGGAGCGCCTCGTGGGCCGGGGTGCGGTTGAGCACGACCGGCAGGCCGAGGGAGCCGAACTCCAGCACCTTGGTGGAGAGTTCGAGGCTGGCGTCGAGGGCGGGGTCGCGCCAGCCGAGGCCGAGGTCGCAGTCGGCGGCGATGCGCATGGCCTCCTCGCGCGGCACCCCGCCGTGGTGGACGACCTCGGGGGTGGTGCGCAGCGCCTCGGCCATGGCGGTGTCGAAGCCGGGGTGCGCGGGATCCTTGTGGATCTTGTCGCCGACGGTGTGGAGTTCGGTCCTGACGCCGCGTTCGGCGAGCAGCGCGGGCAGCCGGGTCATCGGCAGGGTGTTCCAGCGGGGTGCGAACTTGCCGGTGTAGACGAGGCGCAGCGGGTCGTGCGGGCCGGTGCGCGGCGGGAGCGGGGGGCCGGGTTCGGGCACCGCGGGCGGGCCGAGCACGGACCGGCCGCAGGCCTCCGGCACCCAGGCCTCCAGGAAGCAGCGCAACTCCTCGGTCTGGCACAGGAGTTGCCGGGAGGCGGTGGCGATGCGGGCGAGTTCGGCGCGGGCCTCCTCGGTCATCTCGGCCGGGGACTGCGGGATGTCGGTGAGGTAGGCCCAGATCCGGCCGTCGAAGGCGCCGTCGGCGACCACCTGCCGGACCAGCCGGCGGCCGCGCAGGACCAGCAGGTCGCACGGCTCCTCCGCGTCGAGGCGGGCGAGCAGCCGCGAGGCCTGGACGGGCGAGAGCGGGTGCGCGCCCTGCCCGGGGACGAGGTGCTCCTCGTAGGGCCGTACCACGGTGACGCCGGGGAGTCCGGCCAGCGGGTCGGTCAGCCGGCCGGTCTCCACCGGGGCCTTGAGGACGAGCCGGGTGCGGCAGCCCGCGCGGGACAGCGCCTGCACGGTCGACTGGGCCCAGACCGCGGAACCGTCGATCAGGTTGAGGTCGACGTCGCCGTAGACGAGCGCCCTCGGGGCGCGGGTCATGACGGCTCCTTTCCGCGTACGGCGAACAGCCGGTGTCCCGCGCGCGACCAGGAGTCCGGCGGGGTGCCGGAGTCGAGCAGCGAGCGCCGGACGAGCAGCGGCCGCAGGGCCGGTACGAAGGCGTAGTCGTCGGCGGCGGGCGTGTGGCCCACCGCGTCCGCGCCCGAGAACTCCTGGGCGCAGAGCAGGTCGAGCAGCAGGGTGTCGGGGCGGTCCTCGGTGAGGTCCGTCCAGTCGGCGATCCAGGGCGCGGTGGCCGGTCCGGTGTGCACGGCGACCGAGGCCGCGGTGAGTTCGGCGAGGTCGAGGCCGGCCGGGTCGGCGACGACCACCTCGGCCGGGCGGTGCAGCTGGCCGAGGGTCTGGGCGACGAGCCGGGCCACGTCGGTCGCGTCCCGGGGCGCGGCCAGCACGGCGACCCGGCGTTCGGCCAACGGGTCGGGGGCGCCGACGAGTTCGGCGAGGCGGGCCAGCCGTACCCGGGTGCTGTCCTGCTGGAAGGCGTCCCGGAGGCGGTCCCGGCCGTCGGTGACGGGGTCGAGCCGGGCGAGCCGTACCCCCGTGTCGCCGTCGAGGACGGCGTCCCAGGGGAGCAGGCCCAGGCCGGGCGCGCCGTTCGCCGGACCGTCCCGCCACAGCACCGCCGTACGGCCCGACGCGCGGGCCTGGCCGACCAGTTCGGCCAGGGCGCGGTCCAGGTCGGGGGCGTGTCCGGTGCCGGTGAGCGTCCAGGGTCCGGCCTCGGCCGTGCAGGCGCCGAGCTGGACGAGGAGGACGTCCGGGTCGGTGCGCTCGACCAGCAGCCGTCCGTCGTGCGGCAGCACCCGGCTGACCACGGCGTCCGCCGCGAAGTCGGCCGCGGTGCGGTCGGTGAGCACGCCCGCGATCACCAGCCGGTCCCGGGGCGCCGTGGACAGGGCGCGGTGGGCGAGGTGGAAGCGGTCCCCGGCCCCGGTGCCCGGCTCCGGGGCGGCGGGGGCCCCGGCGCCTGCCGGGCTGGGCCGGCCCTTGCGCCGGCGCCACAGCCCGTACAGCTCGCCCGGCAGCCGGACCGCGCCGCGCCTGGGCGAGCGGGCCGCCGACACCAGGGCCCGGCCCACCCGCAGCGAGGTGGAGCCCTCCAGGCCGGTCACCCGTGACTCCAGCACGGCGACCCGTTCCCGGGCGCCGCGCAGGGCGGCCGTGAGCCGGTCCTTGTCGCGCACCGCGGCGGCGAGGCGTTCGGCGAGGCCGTCCTCGCGGGCGCCCTCCAGGGCGCGGGCGCTCTCCTCGGCGGCGCGTTCCAGGTCGAGCAGGCGGGCGCGCTGGGAGCGGGAGACGAAGTCGGCGAGGACGTACTCGTCGGCGATCCTGAGGGCGGTGGCGAAGCCGTCGGCCGGCAGCGGGCGGCCGAACCAGTCGTGCGGCGGCAGGAGTTCCTCGGTGCACGCGAAGACCGCGCCGGAGTGCAGGTGCGCGTAGCCGAGCGAGGCGGCGCGCAGCACCTGGCAGCGGTGGGCCACCAGGGCGTCGAGCAGGCGGTGGTAGGGCAGTTCGGTGCCGGGGTGGCCGAAGACGATCAGGCCGCGGCCGCCGGGGCGCATCCGTTCCAGCACGGCGAGGCAGTCCGCCTCGTCGCCGTGCAGCGCGGGGTCGGGGCCGTAGGAGAGGAGCACCAGTTCGCCCTCGCCGACGGGCTGTCCGTGGCGTCGCAGGGTGACACCGGGCGGGAGGTGCAGATAGGGGTCCAGCCGCAGTCCGCCGCTCGTCGCGTCCACGACGGAGGTCACGTCGTCCAGGTGCGGGTGGAGCAGATCGGTCAGGCGCATCAGCGGGTCCTCGTGAAGACGTGGAAGCCGACCCGGTTCTCGCGGAAGCCGTAGGGCCGGAAGAGGGTGTGGCTCAGGCCCAGGGGCTCCAGCACCCCGCGGTAGGCGGCCGCCGGGCGGTGCAGGATGTAGTCGCCGCGCGGGACGGGTTCGTCGGTGTCCTCGTCGGTGACGATGAGCCGGCCGGTGGCCCGGACCAGGGAGGCCAGGTTGCGCAGGCCGGCCGCCCACTCCTCGTCGTCCATGACGTGGAAGAGGACGTCGACGCAGAGCACCACGTCGTAGAGCCAGGGGCTGCGCCACTCGTCGAGGGCGGAGCGGGTGCAGCGGGGGCCGCCGCCCTCGGCCGTGGCGTGGGCGACGGCCTCCTCGCTGGCGTCGAAGGCGTCGACGCGGTGGCCGCAGCGGGCCAGGGAGCGGGCGAAGTGCCCCTTGCCGCAGCCCGCGTCGAGCACGAACAGCGGGGCGGCCGGGCTGGACAGGTCGCCGATCAGGGTGAGGAGCTGGCCGAGCCGTACCGCGTAGAAGATCTCGTTGCCGGGCCGGTCCAGGCCGATGTGCCCGCCGGAGGCGAGGTCGTCGCGGTCGCGGTGCCGGGCGTCCCAGTAGGTGCGGGCCGCCGCGGAGGTGTCCGGGGGGCCGGGCGCGCGGGCGGGCTGCCGGGTGCCGACGGCGTCAGTCATGGCGCTCCAGCCACTCGGTGAGCACACGGGCGATGCGGGGGCCCGCCTTGCCGTCCCACAGCGGCGGGCCCTCGGGGTCGGCGGCCGGCGGCCCGTCGAGGACCTTGCGCAGGGCGGGCACGAGTTCGCCGTGCCGCACCAGGCGGTTGGTGCCGTGGGTGACGGTGACCGGGCGCTCGGTCGTGGTGCGCAGGGTCAGACAGGGGACGCCGAGCACGGTGGTCTCCTCCTGGACGCCGCCGGAGTCGGTGATCACGGCGGCGGCCCCGCGGACCAGGCCCATGAACTCGACGTAGCCGAGCGGTTCGAGCAGGTGGATGCCGGGGGCGTCGGCGAGCCCGGCCCCCCGCAGCGCCGCGCGGCCGCGCGGGTGCAGGGGGACGGCGAGGTCGAGGTGGGTCGCGGCCTCGGTGAGCGCGCGGGCCGCCGCGGCGGCGGCCTCCGGGTCGTCGACGTTGGCCGGGCGGTGCAGGGTGACCACGCCGTAGCGCTCGGGCAGCGCGTGGGCGGCGCGGGCGGCGGCCGGGTCGAAATGGTCCAGATGGGTGAGGAGGGTGTCGATCATCGGGTTGCCGACGAAGTGCGCCCGGGCCGGGTCCACGCCCTCGCGGGCGAGGTGTCCGACGGCTTCCGGGCTGGTGACGAAGTGCAGCTCGGCCAGCTGGTCGACCAGGCGCCGGTTGACCTCCTCCGGCATCGCCGTGTCGAAGCTGCGCAGCCCGGCCTCGACATGGGCCACCGGGATGCCGAGCTTGGCGGCGGCCAGGGCCGCGGCCAGGGTGGAGTTCACGTCGCCGTAGACGACCACCAGGGCGGGGGCGCGGGCGAGCAGTTCGGCCTCCAGGGCCACCAGGAGCTCGGCGGTCTGCCCGGCGTGGGTGCCGGAGCCGACGCCGAGGTCGGTGTCCGGGGCGGGCAGGCCCAGCTCCCGGAAGAAGACGTGCGACATCCGTTCGTCGTAGTGCTGACCCGTGTGCACCAGGACCTGGTCGTGCCCGCCCGCGCGCAGCGCGGCGACCACGGGCGCGGCCTTCACGAAGTTCGGCCTGGTCCCGACGACATGCAGTACACGGCCGTCCATGTCGTACGTTCTCCGCTCTGTCGGCCTACCTTGGCGACATGGCCCGACGTCCGCTCCCCCGCCTGCCGCGCCGTGTCTCCCGGGTTCCCCGTGCACTCAGCTTGGCCGCATCCGCCGCCTGGGGCGAGTTGCGGCACGACCCGGCCCGGGCCGCGCTGCTCGGCGTACGGCTGCTGCCGGAGCGGGTGCGGCAGGGGCTGGAGCCGGTGCGCGGGCGGCTCGCCGCCCGGGCCCGTACGGACGGTCCGGCCGCGGTCCCGTCCGCCGCCCGGGTGGCGGCGCCCGCCGGGCGGCCGGTGCGGCCGGTGCCGGGCCGGGTGCTGCATCTGGTCACCAACGGGCTGCCGTTCAGGCACGCCGGCTACACCGTGCGCACCCAGGCGCTGGCCGAGGCCCAGCGGGCGGCCGGGCTCGATCCGCACGTGGTGACCCGGATCGGGTTCCCCGTGGCGCAGGGGGTGCTGGACGCCCGCCCGTCGCAGACCGTGAACGGGGTTCCGCAGCACCGGCTGCTGCCGCCGGTGCTGCCGTACGGGCAGGGCGCGCTCCTCGCCCGCAACGCGGAGCTGGCCGGGCGGCTGGTCGAGCGGCTGCGGCCGGCCGTGCTGCACGCGGCCACCGACCACGGCAACGGGCGGGTGGCGCTGGCCCTGCGCGAGACCTACGGGCTGCCCGTGGTCTACGAGGTGCGGGGCTTCCTGGAGGAGACCTGGCTGACCCAGGCGCCCGGCCGCGGCCCGGACGACGAGACGTACCGGGCCCGGCGCGCCCTGGAGACGTACTGCATGCGCCGGGCCGACCTGGTGCTGACGCTGGGCGCGGCGATGAAGGCCGAGATCGTGGGCCGGGGGGTGCCCGAGGAGCGGGTCCTGATCGTGCCGAACGCGGTCGACGAGGCCTTCCTCGCCGCGCCGCCCGACGGCGCCCGGCTGCGGGCCCGGCTGGGCATCGCGGCGGACGACTACGTGGTGGGCACCGTCAGCAGCCTTACTCCACACGAGGGAATCGGCACATTGCTCCGTGCGGGTGCCGAGCTGCGCCGCCGGGGTGTCCCGCTGCGGCTGCTGATCGTGGGCGAGGGACCCGAGCGCGCGGCGCTCCAGGCGCTGGCCGGACGGCTCGGTCTCGGCGACGGCACCGCGCTGTTCACCGGCCGGGTGCCGCACGAACAGGTCCGTGCCCACCACGCCGTTCTGGATGTCTTCGCGGTGCCGCGCACCGACGCGCGGGTCTGCCGTCTGGTCACCCCGCTCAAGCCGGTGGAGGCGATGGCGAGCGGTCTGCCGGTGGCCGCGAGTGATCTCACGGCCCTGCGGGAGCTGGTGCAGGACGGGGTGAACGGACGGCTGATCCAGCCCGGATCACCACATGCTTGGGCAGAAGCTCTCGAAGTATTGCTTTACAGTCGAGAACGGCGGCACGAATGGGGAGCGTCCGCCCACGCGCTGGTGGCGCGTGAACGCACCTGGAAAAGGGTCGCTGCCACGACCCGAGAGGCGTATCGCGCTCTTGGATGTGTCTGAGACCCCGCGCCCGGAGCCGGCACCGTCCGGGCCCTTCGGATCCACACGGCGTTCTGCCGTCGAGGGCGGAGTATCCCTATGCAGGTCGAAAAGGCCGTACCGCTCGGGGAATCGAGCCAATCGCTCGGGGACGAGGAACAGGCCGACGGCTTCGAACTGGCCGTCATCGGGCTCGGTTACGTCGGACTGCCGCTCGCGCGGGAGGCCTCGGCGGTCGGGCTGCGCGTGGCGGGGCTGGACCTCGACCCGCGGATCGTGGAGGGCCTCAACGCGGGCCACTCCCACGTCGACGACGTGTCCGACGACGATGTCGCCCGGATGCGGGAGGCCGGGTTCACCGCGTACACGGACGACGCCTGTCTGGCCCGCGCGCAGACGGTCGTGATCTGTGTGCCGACCCCGCTCGGCGAGGACGGCGGCCCGGACCTGGGCGCGGTGACCTCCGCCGTCCGGGCGGTGGCGGGCCGGCTGCGGCGCGGGCACCTGGTCGTCCTGGAGTCGACGACCTACCCGGGCACCACCGAGGAGGTGGTGCGACCGCTCCTGGAGGAGTCCGGGCTGCGGGCCGGGACGGACTTCGCGCTGGCCTTCTCACCGGAACGCATCGACCCGGGCAACACCACGCACGGGCTGCGCGAGACCCCGAAGGTGGTGGGCGGCTGCACACCGGCGTGCGCGGCGCGCGCGGCCGCCTTCTACGGCAAGCTCGTCGACACCGTCGTCCAGGCCAAGGGCACCCGCGAGGCCGAGATGGCGAAGCTGCTGGAGAACACCTACCGGCACGTCAACATCGCCCTGGTCAACGAACTGGCCATCCTGTGCCGCGAGTTGCAGGTGGACGTGTGGGACGCGATCCGCTGCGCCGGCACCAAGCCGTTCGGCTTCCAGCCGTTCCGGCCGAGCGCCGGGGTGGGCGGGCACTGCATCCCGATCGACCCCAACTACCTTTCTTACAAGGTGCGTTCGATCGGCTACGAGTTCCGGTTCGTGGAACTGGCCCGGGAGATCAACGCACATATGCCGGAGTACGTGGTCCGGCGCGCCCAGGACCTGCTCAACCACGAGGGCCGCGCCCTGCACGGTTCGCGGGTGCTGATCCTCGGCGTCACCTACAAGCCCGACGTCGCCGACCAGCGGGAGGCGGCCGCGGTGCCGGTGGCCCGGCTGCTGCGGGACCGGGAGGCCGAGATCGCCTTCCACGACCCGCTGGTGAACGCCTGGTTCGTGGACGGGGAGGCCGTGCCCCGGGTCACCGACGTGATGGCCGCCGTGCGCTCGCACGACCTGACGATCCTGCTCCAGGACCACTCGGCGTACGACCTGCCCGCCCTCGGTGACGAGGCCCGGCTGCTCTTCGACACCCGGGGGCGGATCTTCCGGCCCGGCGTCGAGGTGCTGTAGCCGACCCGCGTGGCAACTCCCCTCCCGCCGGACGGAGTCGAAGGCTCCGTCCGGCGGGGTCGAAAGGCGCTCAGATGCGGATACTCGTCGTCACCGTCGTCCACCACCCCGAGGACGCGCGCATCCTGCACCGGCAGATCGGCGCGCTGCGGGACCGGGGCCATCGCGTCGTGTACGCGGCGCCGTTCTCGGCCCGTGAGGTGCGGCCCCGCCCGGACCTCGAAGGCATCGACCTGCCCAGGGCCGCGGGCCGGGACCGCCGGACGGCGGTGGGCGCGGCCCGCGCCCTGCTGGCCCGGCGCGGCCACGAGGCGGACCTGGTCCTGCTGCACGACCCCGAGCTGCTGCTGGCGCTGCCCGGCACGTTGCGCCGCTGGCGGCGGTCCGGGACCGGGCCGGTGGTGGTGTGGGACGTGCACGAGGACACCGCGGCGGCCCTGGCCATGAAGCGCTGGGTGCCCAGGGTGCTCAGGCCGCCGCTGCGGTTCGGCGTACGGGCGGCCGAGCGGCTGGCGGAACGCCATCTGCGGCTGCTGCTGGCCGAGGACTCCTACCAGGAGCGCTTCCGCCACGCCCACCCCGTGGTCCCGAACTTCACGACCGCGCCGGTCCGGGCGCCCGAACCGCCGGGCGCCGAACGGGTCGTCTACGTCGGCCATCTGTCCCGGGCGCGCGGCGCGCTGGACCTGATCGAGACGGCCCGGCACCTGGCACCCGGGCTGCGGATCGAGGTGGCCGGCGCGGCGGACCCGGACGTGCGGGAGGCGCTGGCGGCGGCCGACCGGGACGGTGTGCTGCGCTGGCACGGCTTCCTGCCCAACGACCGCGCCCTGGCCCTGCTCTCCGGCGCCCTGGCCGGTCTCTCCCTCCTCCACGACCAGCCCAACTACCGCCGTTCGCGGCCCACCAAGGTCGTCGAGTACATGGCGCACGGCGTCCCCGTCGTCACCACGCCCACCCCGCTGGCCGCCGACATGGTCGAGCGGCACGGCTGCGGTCTCGTCGTCCCGTACGAGGACCCGCGCGCCGCGGCGGCGGCGATACGGCGGCTGAGCACGGACGCGATCCTGCGTCACACCGCGGCCCAGCGCGGCCGCGAGGCCGCCCTCACCCACTTCAACTGGCCGGACAGGGCAGACGAGTTCACCGGCGCGCTGGAGACCTGGGTACGGGAGGCGGCGGCCGGGGCCGGGCGCGCGGAGGAGGCGGCCCGTACCCGGCGGCCGCGCCGCCGCCCGGCGACCGGGGGCCCCTCACGCGGCCCCCGGCCCCGCCCCGGACGGGTCGGCTGACCCCCGCGCCCCGCGCGGGCACCCGCCGTCAGGCGCGCGGGATGCCGTACGCCCGTGCCACGCGCAGCCGCAGCACCAGCCGGCGGTCGCGGACCATCGCGGCGCGGTAGTCGTCCCAGTCCGGGTGCTCGCCGCGGACGTCGCGGTACAGGCGGATCAGTTCCTCGACGGTCTCGTCGTGCGGGTCCCGGGCGACCGGGGAGAGTTCGGCGGTGCCCTCGGCGACCGTGTAGGCCCAGCGGTCGGGGCTGGTGACGTGGTAGGAGGCGCGGGGGTCGCGGCGCAGGTTGCGGGTCTTGGCGCGGTCCTCGGTGATCGAGACGCGCACGGTCCGTTCGTCGGGGCAGTAGGCGTGGTTGACGTTGGACAGCTGGGGGCGGCCGTCGCTCCGGAGAGTGACCAGCACCCCGTCGTGGCCTTCGGCGAGCAGCTTCAGAAGAGCGTCCTGGGTCATGACGGGTTCAACCCCGCCGTGGCCGTCCGCCATTCCCCGCGCAGTAGCTCTCCGTGCGGTAGACACTGTCTACTGCCGCCTGGTAGACAGTGTCCATGACAGAGTCCGACACGGGCCTGCGGGAGCGGCTGGTCGACGTCGGCGTGCGCCTGGTCGCCGCCGAGGGCGCCCAGGCGCTGACCCTGCGGGAGATCGCCCGCCGCGCGGGCGTCTCGCACGGGGCGCCCCGCCGCCACTTCCCCACCCACCTGGAACTGCTCTCGGCCATCGCCCGCCGGGGCTTCACCGAGCTGGCCGCGCGGGCCGGGGCCGCGCCCGGCGCCGGTACGGCGGGACCGCGCGCACAGGTCGCGGAACTGGCCCGGGTGTACCTGGAGTTCGCGCGGGAGAACCCGGGCATGTACGAGCTGATGTTCCGTCACGATCTGCTGGAGAGCGGCCATCTGGGGCTGCGCGAGACCAGCCTGCCACTGTTCGGTCTGCTGGCGGAGCTGGTCGGCCGGGCCCGTCCCGGTGTGGACGCGCGGCTGGTGGCCGGCGCCCTGTGGGCGAACCTGCACGGCATCGCCCAGCTGTGGGCCTGGGGCAGCCTTCAGCTCGCCACCGGACAGGATGGCTTCGGGCCGCTGCTGGACTCGGCACTGGACGCGCACCTCGGGCCGGAGGCCGGCCGGTGAACCGGCGGCTGGCCCTGACGAGCAGTGTCGTGGGCGCCGTGGCCGTCGCGCTGGACGGCACCGTCCTCACCGTCGCGCAGCCCACCCTGCAAAGGGAGTTGCACGCCTCCTTCGCCGAGGTGCAGTGGACCAGCACCGCCTATCTCGTCGCGGTGGCGAGTCTGCTGGTGTTCGCCGGGCGGCTCGGCGACCGGTACGGGCAGCGGCGGATGTTCGGGCTCGGCATGCTCGGCTTCGGCGCCGCCTCCGCCGGCATCGGGTGCGCGCCCGGCATCGGCTGGGTGATCGGACTCCGGGCGGCGCAGGGGGTGTTCGGGGCGCTGCTGCAACCGGCCACGCTCGGCATGCTCCGGGCCGCGTACCCGGCGGACGGACTCGCCCGGCCGCTCGCGGCCCGGACGGCGGCCATCGGACTGGCCGCCGCGGCGGGGCCGTTGCTCGGCGGGGCCCTGGTGACCGCACTGGGCTGGCGGGCGGTGTTCTTCCTGCACGTGCTGCCCACGGCCGCCTTCGGGGTGCTCGCGCTGGCCGGGCGGGAGCGGCCGCCGGCGGTCCGTACGCCGCTGGACGTGCCCGGGGCGGCGCTGCTCGCGGTGGCCCTGGCCGGGCTGGTGCACGGCCTGGCCGCCGGGGCGCCGGTGTCGCTCGCGGCGGCCGTGGTCGCCGGGGCCGCGTTCGCCCGGCACGAACGGCGGACGGCGGGCCCCCTGCTGCCGCCCGCCGTGACCGGCGCCCCGGCGGTCCGGGCGGCCCTCGGCATCCTGGTCGCCGTCTCGGCCACCCTGTCCGGGACCCTGTTCGTCGGCGTGTACGCCCTGCAACGCACCCTCGGCCTCGGCCCCTTCGCAAGCGCCCTGCGCAGTCTGCCGCTGGCGGTGCTGATGGTGGCATCGGCCGCGCTGTGCCCCGTGCTCCTGCGCCGCCTCGGCCCGCGCCGCACGGTCGCGACGGCGGCGGCGCTCCTCGCGCTCGGCGTCCTGCTGCTGACCCGGCCCGCCGTCGACGCGGCCCTGTACGGCGGATTCGGGCTGCTGGGCGCCGGGTTCGGCACGGTGATGGTGGCGGCGACCCAGGTCGTCGTACGGCAGGCGGACGCCGGGACCGCCGGGGTGGCGGGCGGGCTCCAGCAGACCGCGCTCAACGTGGGGCCGACGCTCGGGGTGGCCGCGGCCGGGGCGCTGCTGGGCTCGGGGACGGTGGATCCTCTGCCGGTGCTGGCTCTGCCGGCGCTGCTCGGGGTGGTGGCGGCCCGTCGGCTGCCCGGCGTCCCCCCTATCGCGTCGGTCACACCGCACGCGGATGGGCGGGGCCGTTCCCCTCTTCCTGCGGGACGATGATGTCCGAGGTCGGACCGCACCGCGGCCGACGCGACCGGAGGAGAGCGATGGCACAGCTGCGACAGGAAGTCGATCCCGGTGAGGTCGGGCTGGACGTGAAGGCGCTGGACCGCCTCGACCAGCACTTCGCCCACTACGTCGACGAGGGGCGCCTGCCCGGCTACCTGGTGGCCGTGGCCCGCGGCGGCCGGGTCGCCCACCTCACCACGCAGGGCCACCGCGACCGCGAGGCGGGCCTGCCGGTCGAACCGGACACCATCTGGCGCGTCTACTCCATGACCAAGCCGGTCACCGCGGTCGCGGTGCTGCTGCTGGTGGAGGACGGGCTGCTGTCGCTGGACGATCCGGTCGAGCGCTATCTGCCGGAGTTCGCCGAACCCCGGGTGTACGTGTCGGGTTCGGGCGCCGACATGGTGACCCGTCCCGCCGACGGGCCGATCCGCGTCCGCCATCTGCTCACCCACACCGCCGGGTTGACCTTCGCCTTCTACCACGCGCACCCGGTGGACGCCCGGTACCGGGAGGCGGGCCTGGAGTTCTCGGTGCCTGCGGGCGCGGACCTCGCCGAGACGATGGCCGTGTACGCGCGCATGCCGCTCCAGTTCGAGCCGGGCACCCAGTGGAACTACTCCGTCGGCTTCAACGTGCTCAGCCGCGTCATCGAGGTGGTCTCCGGTCAGGACCTCGACGCGTTCTTCGCCGACCGGATCTTCCGCCCGCTCGGCATGCCGGACGCCGGCCTGCACATCGTCCCCGAACAGGCCGACCGGCTCTCGGAGTTGTACGGCGAGACGGCCGACGGCGGCATCGAGGCGATCCCCGGGCTGCCGTTGCGCGGCCGCCCCCGCATGCTCTCCGGCAGCGGCGGCCTGGCGGCGACCGCGTACGACTACCACCGGTTCATGGAGATGCTGCGCCGGGACGGCGAACTGGACGGCGTCCGGCTGCTGTCCCCCGCCTCGATCGGCCTGCTCTCGCGCAACAGCCTCCCCGGCGGCACCGACCTGCGCGCCTTCGGCGCCCCCGCCCACCAGGAGCCCGGCAACGACGGCCTCGGCTTCGGCCTGGGCGTCTCCGTGGTGATCGACCCCGCCCGCACCCTCTCCCCGAGCAGCCTGGGCGCCTACGGCTGGACCGGCGCGGCCACCACCGCGTTCTGGGTCGACCCCGCCCACGACCTGACCGTGCAGTTCCACACCCAGGTACGGCCGAAGACCCTGAAGATCTTCCCGGAGCTGCGCCGCATGGTCCACGAGGCCGTCCTGGACTGAGGCCCGGTCAGACCAGATTGGCCTCCGGACGAGGTGCGTCGGCCGCGAACCGGCCGGCGCCCAGGGGGCCGACGTCCACGAAGGGCGCCCGGCCCAGATAGAGGTCGCGGATCACCTCGCCGACGGCCGGGCCCTGAAGGAAGCCGTGGCCGGAGAACCCGGTGGCGTACAGGAACCGGGAGACCGAGGGCGCCTCGCCGATCAGGGCGTTGTGGTCCGGGGTGTTCTCGTACAGGCCCGCCCAGCCGCCGGTGCGGCGCAGGTCGAGCAGGGCCGGCGCCCGGCGCTGCATCGCGGCGCACAGACGCGGGATCCAGCGGTCGTGCGGGTCGGTGGCGAAGCCCGGCCGCTCGTCGGGGTCGGACATGCCGAGCAGCAGCCCGGGGCCCTCGGCGTGGAAGTAGAGGCTGGTCGTGAAGTCGATGGTCATCGGGAGCGTCGGCGGCAGGCCGGGCACCGGTTCCGTGACCGCGATCTGGCGGCGCAGCGGCCGTACCGGCAGGTCGACGCCGGCCATCGCGCCGACCGCGCGCGACCAGGGACCGGCCGCGCAGACCACGGTGTCGGTGGCGATCGGGCCGAGGGTGGTGTGCACGGCGGTGACACGGGGGCCGTCCAGCTCGATGCCGGTGACCTCGGTGCGGCGCAGCACGCGGGCGCCGTGGGCGCGGGCGGCGGCCGCGTAGCCGTGCACCACGGACTCCGGGGTGCAGTGGCCGTCGTCCGGGGAGTAGGCGGCGGCGAGCAGTCCGTCGGTGGTGATCAGCGGGGAGAGCCGGGCCGCCTCCTTCGGGGTGAGCAGCCGGCTGGGTACCCCGAGGTGGTTCTGGAGCCGGACACCCGCCTCGAAGGAGGCGACCTCCTCGGGCGTGGAGAGGAGGAAGAGGTAGCCGACGCGGCGCAGCCCGATGTCGTACCCGATCTCCTGCCCGAAGCGGGCGAAGGCCTCCAGGCTGCGCGCGCCCAGCTGGATGTTGAGCTCGTCGGAGAACTGGGCGCGCACGCCGCCCGCGGCCTTCGAGGTGGATCCGGCGGCCAGTTCGTCGCGTTCGACGAGGACGACGTCGCGGACGCCCGCGCTCGCGAGATGGTAGGCGATGCTGGTGCCCATCACCCCGCCGCCGACGATCACGACCTGGGCCCGAAGATTCACGCGTGTACCTCCTGTCGGTCTCCCCCGACTGCCGGTCTCCCCCGGTGCTCCTTCCCCGGGAGGCCGCCCGGTACCTCAGGACCAGTGCGCCACCGCGTCCAGGTGGGGCAGCACATGGTCGAGGCGCTCGCGCTTGGTGCGCAGGTACGTGATGTTGTTCTCGCACGGCTCGATCAGCAGCGGGACCGTCTCGGCCACCTCGACGCCGTGGCACACCAGGGACTCGCGCTTGCGCGGGTTGTTGGACATCAGGCGCACCGAACGCACCCCGAGGTCGCTGAGGATGCCGGCGGCGACGCCGTAGTCGCGGGCGTCCACCGGCAGGCCCAGGGCCAGGTTCGCCTCGACGGTGTCGAGCCCCTCCGCCTGGAGGGCCATCGCGCGCAGCTTGCCGAGCAGCCCGATGCCGCGGCCCTCGTGGCCGCGCAGGTAGACGACGATCCCGCTGCCCTCGGCGACCACCGCGCGCAGGGCGGCGGCCAGTTGGTCGCCGCACTCGCAGTGCTGGGAGCCGAACGCGTCCCCGGTCAGGCATTCCGAGTGCAGCCGGGTCAGCACCCGCTCGCTGTCGATGTCCCCGTAGACCAGGGCCACTTGTTCGTCACCGCGGTCGTGGTCCAGGTAGCCGACCGCCTGGAATTTCCCGTACACGGTGGGCAGCGGTGCATTCACGACGCGTTCCACGCCCGAACGCCGTGGGGACTTCGTGCCGAGTACGCCGATGTTTTCTGTCATGATCTGATTCCTAAGCAGAGACGAAAGGCCGTGAAAAGATGAGTGGTTCGGGCGCGCGTACGGCGGCATACGGTCTGTTGCCGGCGGACACTACGGAAGAGGTACGGGCCAGGGGGGCGGGCGTTTCAACACAGGTCGCCGTCCTTCCCGTGGGGAGTTTCGAACAGCACGGCCCCTACCTTCCGCTCGCGACGGACACCCTCGTCGCCTGTGCCATCGCCCGGGAGATCGCCGCCGCGTTCCCGGTGCACCTCCTTCCTCCGGTGACGCTCTCCTGCTCGCACGAGCACGCGGCCTGGCCGGGGACCGTCAGCATCTCCTCGGTCACCCTGCACGCGGTGGTGAGGGACATCGCCGACTCGCTGCGCCGCTCGGGCGTCGAGGCACTGGTCGTGGTCAACGGGCACGGCGGCAACTACGTGCTGGGCAACGTCGTGCAGGAGGCCTCGGCGCGGGGCGAGCGGCTGGCGCTGTACCCGGCAGCGGAGGACTGGGCGACGGCGCTGGAGCGGGCCGGGGTGGAGACCTCGGCGCTCACCGACATGCACGCGGGGGAAATCGAGACCTCCATTCTGCTGCACGCTCATCCCGAATTCGTCCGCCCTGGTTACGAGTCCGCCGATTTCACCGCTGACGACCGTCGTCATCTCCTCACCCTGGGAATGTCCGCCTATACCGAATCGGGCGTCATCGGCCGTCCGTCCCTGGGGTCGGCGGAAAAGGGGAAGGAACTCCTGGCCGCCCTGGCGGATTCCTTCGGCGCGGTTTTCGGGCTGCTCTCCTCCGGGCGGGAGTAGCGCAGCCCGGCGTACCAGCGCACGACCAGGACCGCGAGGCCGGGCAGGGCCGCCACGAAGCTGAGGACGCCGTAGACGACGGCGGTGGTGAGGCCGGCGTTCGCGCCGAGGCCCGCCGCCGCGAACGCCCAGGCGGTCACGCCCTCCCGGGGTCCCCAGCCGCCGACGTTCAGCGGCAGGCCCATGGCGACCAGGGCGAGGACCGCGATCGGGACCAGTGCCGCCACGGAGGCGGCCGAGCCCGCGACCCGCGCGGACACCACGAACATCCCGATGTGCCCGGCGAGGATGACCACCGAGGACAGGGCGACGCCCGGGCCGTTCTCCCGGGACAGCAGCGCGCGGCGGGCCTCGGCGAGGGTGGCGCGGACGGCCCCGCGGCGCCTGCCGGGGGCCTTGTTCATGCGCAGGGCGGCCACCACCGCGCAGGCGCCCACGATCCCGGCGGCCGCCAGCGGGGCGAAGCTGCGCACGTCGTCGCGGACCGGCGAGGGCAGGATCAGCAGGGCGGCGGCGCCGAACACGGTCAACGCGAGCTGCCCCGCGGTGCGTTCGAGGACGACCGCGCGCACCCCGCGCCCGATGTCGCCCTCGCTCCGCCCGTGCCGTACCGCGCGGTGCACGTCTCCCAGGACCCCGCCGGGCAGGGCCGCGTTCAGGAACAGCGCCCGGTAGTAGTCGCCGACGGCGGGCCCGAGCGGCAGCCGCAGGCCCAGGCCCCGGGCCACCAACTGCCAGCGCCAGGCGCTCAGTACGGTGGTGACCGCGCCGATCAGCAGGCCGATCAGCAGGGTCGGCGTGTCGATGCGGCGCAGTCCGTCGACGAAGACCCCGGTGCCGAGCCGCCACAGCAGCACGCCGATGATGGCGGCTCCGGCGAGGGTGCCCAGGTGGGTGCGCAGGGCGCGCAGGCCCGGGCGCCGGGACACGGCCACCGGGGCGGCGGGCGCCGTCTCCCGGACCAGGGTGGGGGTGGTCATGAGGTGCCTCCGGTGGGCCGGGCGAGCGCCAGCAGGTCGCTGTGGTGCAGGACCACCCGCAGTTCGCCGGCCGCGCAGGCGGCGAGCCGCTCGGCCAGGTAGGCCTCGGCGCGCACGGCCAGTTCGGGGCGCTGCTCGACGGCGGCGCCGACCCAGCCGCGCAGCCACTGCGCGGTGAGCGCGGCCTCGTCGGGGCCGAGCCGCCAGGGGCTGGGGTGCACCTTCACCGTGGCGCCCCGGTCGGCGAAGGCCTCGCAGGCCGCGCTGATCGCGTCGGGGCCGAGCAGTCCGCCGCGCCGCTGGTGGGCGTTGAACGCCTCGGCGATCTCCTTGTCCAGCGGGTGCGGGGGGCTCAGCTCGACGCGGCCCGCCACGGAGAGGGTGAGCAGCGCGGGGCAGCCGGCCCCGGCGCAGGCCTCGGCGAGGGTGTCGACCTCCTCCCGGGTGAGCACGTCCAGGAGCGCGGACGCGGTCACCAGCGAGGCTCCTATCAGCGCGTCCGGGGTGAGGCGGGCGACGTCGCCGCGCCGGGTCTCCACCGTGACGCGGCTGCCGTCGGCGGCGGCGCGGGGCGAGGCGACGGCGGCGAAGTGCAGCAGGTAGGGGTCGCGGTCGTGCAGGATCCAGTGCTGGGAGCCGTCCAGCCGGGGCGCCAGCCAGCGGCCCATCGAGCCGGTGCCGCAGCCCAGGTCGTGCACGACGACCCCGCCGGCCTTGCCGGGCAGGTTGGCGAGCCGGATGCGCAGCGGGTCCAGCAGGTCGTGCGCCCGGGCCGCCGCGTCGGCGCTCTCCCGCAGCTCCAGCCACTCGGGGGCGTAGCGCGGCGGCTCTTCGGGCTCGCTCTCGCGCAGCCGTACGGTGGCCCGCTCGCCCGGGCGCGTGACGGGGCCGGCCCCGGCGATCACCTCGGAAGGCGCGGGGCCGTCGGAGGCGGCCGGGTCCATTCGCTCTCGTCCCACTCCTGCATCCGTAACATCCCTGGGTCCCGGCTGCGCGGGTATCGCGCCGGTCGGAGTAGTCGTCCTCAGCTCTCCGGTCATGCCGCCCTCCGGGGTTCGTCGGGGAGCCTCAGCAGGACTCCGGCCAGGCTGCGGGCGGTGGTCGCCCAGCCGTCGAGGGCCGCGCGCCGGCCGCGCGCGGCGGCCTTGAGCCGGCGGCGCACGTCCGCCTCGCCGAACCAGCCGCGCAGTTCGGCGGCGAGCGCGGCGGGGGCCTCCGGCGGCACGAGGATGCCGGGCACCCCGCCGTCGGGGGCGCGGCCGACCGCCTCGGGCAGCCCGCCGACGTCGGTGGCGAGCACCGGGATGCCGCGGGCGAGGGCCTCGGTGACCGCCATGCCGTAGGTCTCGGCGTAGGAGGTGAGGACCATCAGGTCGGCGGAGGCGTAGCTGGCGTCGAGGTCGGCGCCTGCGCGCGGGCCCGCCAGGTGCAGCCGGTCCGTCAGTCCGTGGCGCGCGATGAGCGAGCGCAGGTGGGCGACGTACTCGGGGTCCTGGTTGAGGCCGCCGACGCAGGTGCAGGTCCACGGCAGGTCCCGGACCTCGGCGAGGGCCTCGACCAGCCGGTGCTGGCCCTTGCGCGGGGTGACGGCGGCGACGCACAGCAGGTGCGAGACGCCGTCGGTGCCGCTGGCCAGCGGGGCGATGTCGGCGCCCGGGGCGGCCACGTGGACGCGGTCGGGGGCCAGGCCGTGGTGCGAGACCAGGCGCCGTACCGCCCAGTCGCTGGTCGCGACGACCGCCGGGACCGCGCGCAGCACCTCGCGCTCCAGGGCGTCCAGCTCCGCGGCGACGGCCGGGTCGAGCCCGGTCTCGTCGCCCAGCGGCAGGTGCACGAGGACGGCGAGCCGCAGCCGTCCGGCCTCCGGGACGACGACCTCCGGGACGCCGCAGGCCACCAGGCCGTCCAGCAGGACGACCGCGCCGTCGGGCAGTTCCCGCAGGGTGCGGGCGAGGTTGTCGCGGGCGGCCTGCTCGGGGCGCGGCCAGGAGCCGGACACCACGTGCCGGGTGACCTGCCAGCCGAAGCCGGGCAGGTCCAGGCAGACCCGGCGGTCGTAGGCGTTGCCGCCGCTCGGCTGGGCCGGGTCGTCGACGCCGCCCGGCATGAGGAAGTGCACGGTGCGCAGGGACATGGGCAGGATCCCGATGTTCGCCGGGGCGTGGGTGTCAGCGGTGGCCGCGCGCTGCGCGGGCACGTAGGTGAGGGCCGGCGGCCGGCCGATCGTCACGTCGGTCACAGCGCACGCTCGTAACTCGCCCAGGCGACGTGCGACTCGTGGAGGGTGACGGTGAGCCCGGCCAGGCCCTTGGCGCTCTCGCCCAGCGCGCCCTTCTCGATCCGCTCGGCGAGCCGGTCCGCGACGACCTTGGCGAGGAACTCCGTGGAGGTGTTGATCCCGGCGAAGTCCGGCTCGTTGTCGAGGTTTCTGTAGTTCAGCTCGCTGACCACGGCGCCCAGTTCCTGGGTGGCAAGACCGATGTCGACGACGATGTTGTCGTCGTCCAGCTGCTCACGGCGGAAGGTGGCGTCCACCAGGAAGGTGGCGCCGTGCAGTCGCTGCGCGGGTCCGAACACGTCGCCGCGGAAACTGTGGGCGATCATGATGTGATCGCGGACGGTGATGCTGAACAACGGACGACCCTCCAGGTGCGGCGCGTCTGGTCCCCCGGCTGATACCTGCCGGGGGATGCCCTTAATACGGGTGCTGACTTCCCCGCGTTCAGCCCGATCTCACTCTTTTCTCAGGTCAGGCGCTCTTGCCGGGCCAATTGGACGTTCTGTCAGCCGTTGCCGGGGTAGCGGACCCGGTGACAGAGGGCCGGAATCTCCCCGGCGGCGAGCCTCGGAAGCACCTCCGGCAGCTCCTCGAACATGCTTTCCCCCGTGATGAGGGCGTCCAGCGCGGGGTCGGCCAGCAGGTCCAGCGCCAGGGCGAGCCGGTCGGCGTAGCTGCGGCCGGCCCGGCGCGGGGAGACGGTGCCGACCTGGCTGCTGCGCACGGTGAGCCGGCGGGAGTGGAAGGCCTCGCCGAGCGGCAGGGCGATCCGCCGGTCGCCGTACCAGCTGAGTTCGAGGACCGTGCCCTCGGGCGCGAGGAGTTCCAGCGCGCGGGTGAGGCCCTGCTCGGTGGCGCTGGCGTGCACGACCAGGTCGCAGTCGCCGAGGGCGTCCTCGGGAGCCGCGAAGTCCACGCCGAGCGCCTCGGCGGTCCTGGCGCGGGCGGGGTCGGCGTCGACCAGCTGGAGCCGTACGCCCGGGAAGCGGGCCAGCAGGGCGGCGACCGAGCAGCCGACCATGCCGCCGCCGATCACCGCGATCCGGTCGCCGACCAGGGGCGCGGCGTCCCAGAGGGCGTTGACGGCGGTCTCGACGGTGCCCGCGAGCACCGCGCGCGAGGGGGGCACCCGGTCCGGGACCACCGTCACCGCGCTCACCGGAACGACGTAACGCGTCTGGTGCGGATACAGGCAGAAGACCGTACGGCCGATCAGCTCACCGGGTCCCTGCTCGACCACGCCGACGCTGAGGTAGCCGTACTTCACCGGTCCGGGGAACTCGCCCTCCTGGAACGGCGCGCGCATCACGGCGTGTTGGCTGCTCGGCACGCCGCCGCGGAACACCAGGGTCTCGGTGCCACGGCTGACGCCCGAGTACAGGGACCGCACCAGCACCTCGCCCTCGCCGGGCTCCGCGAGGGTGACGTCACGCAGCTCTCCGTGGCCCGGAGAGCGGAGCCAGAACGCGCGGGCCGAGCGGTTCATCGGCATCCTCCTGAACGATCGGGAAGTTGTTCACGTACCGAGATGTGCACTGCGAGAGGTGCACAGGCCGCGCACAGTACGCGGCGTTGATCGACTCTGTCACTCGGCCGGAGGACGTGCGGTGGCCCTGAACAACACTTACGAAGCCAGGCTGGTCCAGCAGGAGACCGCTGTGGGAGCGGGCGTACAGGTCCTGTTGCTGGCCCTGCTGGGCTCGGCGATCGGCATGGGGCCGGCCGGCTGGCTGACGGGGCTCGCGTTCGCGACAGCCACGTGGGCGGTGCTCTCCCGGGCCCTGCGCCGGAGCCGGCCGCGCTCCTTCGGCCCCGCCAACCGGGTCACCCTCGGCCGCGCGATCCTGGTCGGCGGTGTGACGGCGCTGGTCGCCGACTCCTTCGAGAGCTCCCCGCCGGTCACGCTGCTGGTGGGCCTCACGGCGGTCGCGCTCATCCTGGACGGCGTCGACGGCAAGGTGGCCCGCAGGACGGGCACGTCGACCGCGCTGGGCGCGCGTTTCGACATGGAGGTCGACGCCTTCCTGATCCTGGTGCTGAGCGTGTACGTCTCGACGCAGCTGGGTCCGTGGGTGCTGCTGATCGGCGGGATGCGCTACGCGTTCGTGGCGGCGGCGAAGGCCGCGCCGTGGCTCAACGCCCCGCTGCCGCACTCCATGGCGCGCAAGACGGTCGCCGCGATGCAGGGCGTCTGCCTGCTGCTGGCCGGCGCGGACCTGCTGCCGTACCTGGCCAACCTGGGCGTGGTCCTGCTGGCGCTCGGTTCGCTGCTCTGGTCGTTCGGGCGGGACGTGCTGTGGCTGTGGCGGAACTCCCGGGTGACCGTCGCGGCGCCGGCGGAGGAGCGTCTGCGGGTTCCCGCCGAGGATCTGGAGCTGCTGGAGCTGGCGGTGCGCTGAACCGGGACGCCGAGCGGAGCGAAAGGGGGCCGGGACCGCGTTCGCGGTCCGGGCCCCCTTCGGTTCGCCCACGGGCGTCCGGCTACGACCGGGTGCCGCGCGTCCGTACGAAGGTGAACGCGGCGGCGGCCAGGCCGAGGGCGCCGACGACCAGGCCCGCGACGCCGAGGCCGCGGGCGGTGGAGTCACTGGAGCCGGCCGCGGCGGCCGTCGCTCCGGCGGTGCTCTCGGCGGCCGGCGCGGTGCTCGCGCCGGACTCGTCACCCGCCGTCAGTTCGAGGGTGGGCGCCGGGTTCTCCGGCTCGTCGTCGCCGCTCTGCGCCTCCTCGATCCAGCGCACGACCTTGCCGTCGGAGTAGGTCTGGAGGGTCTTGAAGGACAGCCGGCCGGTGTCCTCGGGCAGTTGCCCGAAGGCGATGTCGAAGTCCTCGTACTGGCCGGCGCCGATCCTGCCGCCGGTCCAGGTGACCTCGGAGACGGCCTCGGTGATGGTGCCGTCGTCGGTCTTCACGGGCGTCTTGAGCTTGGTGGTGGTCACCTTGGCGGTCCAGCCGTCCCGCGGGGTGACGAGGACGCCCAGGACCGGGTGGTCGGTGGGCAGGTAGACCTGGACCTTGGTGGTGGAGGCGGTGTCCTCCTCGTTGGGCACGCGGAAGGTCAGCACGCCGTCGGTGGCGCCCTTGGCGTAGCTCTCGGGGTGGACGGTGACGTGCGCGGAGGCGGCACCGGCGGCGACGAGGACCGAGGCCGCGGCGAGCGCGGTGACGGTACCGGCCCGGCGCAGGGTGCGGCGGGCCGCAGGGATGGCAGACATGGGTGAGTGGATCTCCGTACGAGTGAAGTCTGTAAGAGGGTCTTACCGATGGGGGACCGGGTACGGGATCAGGTACGGAGGGCCGCGCCGGCTCACCGCGTGCCGCAGCGCGAGCAGCCGGCGGGGGCGGGCCCGGTCGGCCGGGGCGCGGAGCGGGCCGTCGGCCGGGGCGGGCAGCGGGGCGTTTCGCCACCAGGCCGCGAGGCCGGGCACGAGTGCGGCCGCCCGGCGCAGCACTGACCACAGCGCGGCCTCGCCGCGCCGCAGCCACCAGGAGGCGACCAGGGCGGCGAGGACGTGGGCGGCGGTGGCGTGCGCGGTCATGGCGTGCGGGTGCTGCGCCATGGCGGCCATGGCGTGGCCGTGCGCCTGGGCCGTCTGGGTCATGTGCGCCATGTGGGGCATGCTCACGGCCGGCGCGGGGACCGTCCGGCGGGCCGCGTCGAAGCCGAGGTGCAGACCGGCCTGGGTGAGGAGCATGCCGACGCCGATCTCCGGCAGCCCGCGCTCACGCCCGGCCAGGGCCCGGACCGGGGCGAACACCACCAGGAACCCGGCGGCGTCGGCCCACAGCGGGGGCATGTCCCCCATGGCGAGCCCGTGACCGGCGGCGGCCAGGAGCACGCACACCGCGGCGAACACCGCGGCACGCAGGCTCCGCACCTCCGGTGACGCACTCATGGTGAGGGATCCTCCCATGGCCGCAGGACACGTGGGGCGCGGACGGCGGGTTCAGTCGCGCGTGGAGAGCGGGTTCCGGCCGCGCCGGGGGTCGCCCTGCCGCGCCCGCACCCGACCGGTGACCGCCGCCGCCTCCGCTCCCGCCCCCGCCCCTGCTTCCGCCCTTGCTTCCGCCCTTGCTTCCGCCCCCGGCAGCAGGACCACCGCGGAAGCGGTCACCCCGGCCAGCACCGCCCACGGCACGGCCGGCGGCAGCCACCCCGCGTCCAGGAGGGTGCCGGTCACCGCGCTGCCCGCGAGGACGATCAGGCCGCAGAGCGAGGACAGGGCACCGGTGTAGAGGCCGAGCCGGCCGTCCTGCGCGAGGTCGGGGACCCACGCGCGGGCGACGGGCGCGATGAGCATCTGTCCGACGGTGAGCAGGACGACGAACAGCGCGGCGGGCAGCAGTCCGGCCGTGCCGGTGAGACCGGCCGGCCGCAGCGCGGCGACGGCCGCGAACCCGGCGGCGGTCAGCAGCAGCCCGGCGGCCATGGACCGGCGCGGTGCCAGCCGCTCCCCCGCCCAGCGGGTGACGGGCAGCTGCGCGGCGACGACCAGCAGCGAGGACAGCGCGAACAGCCAGGCGAGCGCCGCCTGCGAACCCGTGGCGCGGGCCACCTCGGCGGGCAGGGCGAGGTAGAGCTGGTTGTAGGCGAGGAGGTAGGCGCCGTAGCCGCAGCACAGGCCGAGGAAGGCCCGGTCGCGGACCAGGTCCCCGAGGCCGCCGCGCGGTTCGGTCCGGCGCCGTCCCGGGACGTGCTGCGGAAGGAGCACGGCGTGTCCGGCGAGGACGAGGACGAAGACGCCGGCCCCGGCCAGGCAGACCGCGCGGAAGTCCACGGCCAGCAGCAGCGCCCCGAGCAGCGGTCCGGCGAACGCGCCCGCCTGTCCGGCGACGGTGAAGAGGGCGAGCACCCGGGTGCGCGGCCCCGCGCCCGCCTCCTCCCGAAGGACCGCCTGGCGGGCCACCTCGGACTCCACGGCGGGTGAGAACAGCGCCGCCGCGAACCCGATGAGCAGCACCGCGCCGATCACCGCCCAGGTCCGCTCGGCGTACCCGAGCCAGCCGAACCCGGCGATCCGCAGCGCGCACCCGGCGAGGACGACGGGCCGGGTGCCGTACCGGTCGGCCAGTGCCCCGCCCACCACGAACAGCCCCTGCTGGCTGAACGTCCGCAGTCCGAGGACGAGCCCGACCAGCCAGCCCGCCATGCCGATCGTCCGGCCGAGGTGCTCGGCGAGGAAGGGGAGCACCGCGAAGAAGCCTATGTTGAAGGCGAGTTGGGTGAGGATCAGCAGGCGCAGGAGGGGCGTCATGTCAACTCCCTTGATGTGCGGGAGCCTTCGGACGCGGCGGTCACGGCCAGCGCGCCGAGCAGGGCGAGCACGGCGGCGGGGGCGAGCACCGCCCAGGGGGCGCGTTCGGCGTACGGCTGGTTCTCGGCGAGGAGTTGGCCCCATTCGGGGGACGGCGGCAGGGCGCCGAGTCCGAGGAAGCCCAGCGAGGCGAGGGCGAGGGCGACGCCGGGCAGCCGGAGCAGGGCGTGGCGGACGACGGGCGGGAGCACGGCGGGCAGCAGTTCGTGCCGGAGCAGGTCGCGGCGGCCGGCGCCCAGCGCGCGGGTGGCGGTGAGGTGGAGGGTGGCGCGTTCCTGGCGGAGCAGTGCGGAGGTGTGGGCGGCGAGGGGTGCCCAGGCCACGGCGGCGACGGCGACGGCGGGGGTGAGCGGGCCGCCGCCGACGACCGCGGTGACCAGCAGGGCCGCCAGGACGGGCGGTACGGCGTTGACGGTGTCGACGAGCGGTCCGGACAGCCGGGGCAGCAGTCCGAGGAGGACCCCGGTGAGGAGGGCCGCGGCGCTGATCGCGAGGGCGAGCAGCAGGGTGTCGAGGGCGCCGTGCGCGACCCGGGCGAGCAGGTCCCGGCCGAGCGCGTCGGTGCCGAACGGGTGGCTGGGGGAAGGGGATCGCAGCCGTCGGCCGGTGTCGAGGGCGAGCGGATCGCGGGGCAGGCCGGTGGCGACCACGGCGAGGAGGACGGCGGCGAGCGCGACCGGTGTGCGACGGCCGCGGGCCCGGGCGGTGCGGGGCGGGGCGGGCAGCGCGCCGTCGCGCAGGGCGGGGCCGGTGAGCAGCCGGACGAGCAGCCTGGAGGCGAACGCGACGGCGGTGGCGAGCAGCAGGAGGGCGAGGGTGCCGGCCTGGAGGACGGGCAGGTCCTGGGCGAGGGCGGCCTGCAGGGTGGTGCGGCCGAGGCCGGGGATGTCGAAGATCTGCTCCACGGCGACGGCGCCGCCGGTGAGTCCGACCACGAACAGCCCGGCGTTGGGGAGGAGTCCGGGTACGCAGCGGCGTACCGCCTGCCGGGCGATGCGCCGGGCGGGCAGGCCCCGGGCGGCCGCGGCGCGGACCCAGGGTTCGGCGAAGGCACCGGGCAGCAGGTCGTCGAGGAGGCGCCCGAGGACGGCGCCGGCGGGCAGACCGAGGGCGAGGGCGGGCAGGACGGTCCACCGGGGGCCGTACCAGCCGAGGGCGGGCAGCCAGCCGAGCTGGACGCCGACGACGGTGGCGAGGACGGAGGCGGTGAGGAACTCCGGGAGCGCGGCGAGGGCGGCGGAGCCGGTGCCGGCGGAGGTTCGGGCGCCGCCGGTGCGCAGGGTGCGGGCGCAGACCGCGGCGGCCGTGCAGCCGGCGACCGCGAGGGCGGCCGACATCAGGAGCAGGGAGGCGCCGAGTGCCTGGAGCACGGCGGGGGTGACCTGCGCGCCGGAGATCCAGGACCGTCCGGCGTCCCCGCGCAGCAGCCCGCCGGCCCAGTCGGCGAGGAGGTGGAACGGGCCTTCGCCCAGGCCGAGTCGGGCGCGGATGTCGGCGAGTACGTCGGGGGTGGGGGCGCGGTCCTGGGAGCGCGCCCTGAGGACGGTGAGGGCCGGGTCGGTGTGGGCGAGCCAGGGCAGCAGGCCGATCCCGCACACCAGCGCGGCCGCGAGGGCGGCCCGCCACAACAGGGTCCGCATCGGTCAGCGCCGGGTCCCGGTGCCGACGAGGACCCGCTCGTAGGGGTCGAGGCGGACGCCCTTGACCCCGGTGCGGATGCCGGTGATCACGCGCTGGTGGACCAGCGGGACGACGGCGTCGGTGCCGAGGATCTCGGCCTCGGCGGCCAGGGCTGCGGCCTGCCGCTCGCCGGTGCCGGTGGCGGCCTCGGCCCGGGCGACGGCGCGGTCGACGTCCTCGTCGCAGAGCTGGGCGAGGTTGTAGCCGCCGTCGCAGGTGTAGTCGCCGGCGAGGACGGCGACCGGGTCGCCGGTGTCGACGAGGGTGTTGCGGGCGAGGACGAGGGCGTCGAACTTCCCGGCGAGGGCGTCGGCCTCCAGCCGCGAGTAGTCGCGCACGACGAGCCGGACGGTGAACCCGGCCTTCTCCAGCTGCTGCTTCAGCACCTGTGCCACTTCGGGGAGTTCGGGCCGGTTGTCGTAGGTGGCGAGGGTGACGGAGGTGCCGGCGGGCCGGACCGCCCCCGCCCGTCCCGTCACCGCCACGCGCCCGCCCTCGGCCCAGGTCACGGCGGGTCCGTAGATGCCGGTTCCGGCGTCGGCGTGGCCTTCGTAGACGTCCTCGGCGAGTGCGGAGGTGTCGACGGCGGCGCGGGCGGCGGCACGCAGCCCGGCCGTCCTGAACGGCCCCGACCGGGAGTTGAGGAGGAGGCTGGTGGTGCGGGTGGTGGCGGTCTCGTGGCGGGTGTCCCGGTCCAGCGTCGCGGCCTGGGCGACCGGCACCGCCTCGGCGATGTCGACGTCGCCGGTGCGCAGGGCGTTGGCGCGGGCGGTGCCGTCGGCGACGAAGCGGACGTCGATGCCGGCGGCCCGGGCGAGGCCTCCCCAGTAGTCGTCGTTGCGGTCGAGGGTGGCACTGGTGGAGCCGGTGGCCCGGGTGAGTTCGAACGGGCCGGTGGCGGTGCCGGCCGGGTCGACGCGGCCGTTCGCCTTGTACGCCCCGGCGGACAGGACGGCGAGTCCGGGGCCGGCGAGCCGCAGCGGGAGCACGGGGTCGGCGGCGCCGGTCGTGACGCGCACCGCGTGGTCGCCCTCGGCCGTGGCGGTCAGGCTGACGCCGGTCAGGGCGGCCGGGGCGGGCTCGGCCCGGGCGGCGTGGCGCAGGGCGCGGACGACGGCGGCCGGGGTGACGTCGGTGCCGTCCTGGAAGGCGGCCTCGCGCAGGGTGAAGACCCAGTCGCGGTCGCCGTCCCGGTACCAGGACTCGGCGAGCGCGGGCGTGGCGCTGCCGTTGGCGTCCAGCGAGGTGAGGCCCTCGGTCACGCCGAGCCTGCTGAGGATCGTGGCGTCGGCGCCGTACGGCGAGAGTTGTTCGGTGGGCGGGAAGGCGAGCGCGACCCGGAGCCGGGAGCCGCCTTCACCGCCGGCGGCCTGTCCGGCGCCGCCGGACTCGGCGAAGCAGCCGGCGAGCAGCGGCGTGAGCAGGAGGGCGGTGAGCAGCCGGGGACGGCGCGTGGGGCGCGGGAGAGACATGTTCCTCACATTACATGACAATCATTTTCATCAAGCCGGGACGGTCCGGCCCAGCGGAAGCTCGAAGTGCACGATCCCCTGCCCCCCGCCCGGCTCCTCGCCGCGCTCGTCCAGCACGACCTTCCCGAGCGACCGCCAGAACGCCTCGGCGCCGGGCACGGCGGGGTCGGTGTGCAGATACACGGCGCGGTACCCGCCGTCCGCGACGGCAAAGTCGACCAGCCGGGCCACCAGTTGCCGGGCGATCCCCCGCCGGCGGCACTCGGGCCGCACATACAGCCGCCGCACCTGAGCGGTCTCCCCCGAGGGGTACCGCTCGGCCAGCTCCCGGGGGTTGGGCGGATGCACGGGCCCCCGCGAGTCGAGCGCCCCGGTCCCGATCACCCGCCCATCCGCGTCGACCGCAACGAGAAGGGTGTGCCGACGGGAGGCGAGATAGGCCGCACCGGGATCGACTATGTCCCCGTGCCAGCGCGGCACATACCCGGTCCCGAAGTCCCGGTAGACGGTGTCGAGCATGACGGCGCGGGCGCCGCCGAGGTCGTCGGGGGTCGCCGCCCTGATGAGATGATCACGCACTTGCACATCATACGCAATTACTTATAGAGCATGTGTGGCCGACCCTGCCGGAGTCGAGCCGCCTGGATCAGGTCTCGGCGACGAACGCCACGAACTCCGTCCAACCGTCCCGGCCCACGGCGAAGGGCGGTCGGGACACGTCCTTGGAGTCCCGCACACAGACGGCCTGTTCGGTGACAGCGACCTCGATACAGTCGTCCCCCTGGCTACCGCTGTAGCTCGACTTGAACCAGGCGAGTTCCGTCGTGCTCATAGTTCTCCTCGCAGTCGCTCCAACAAGCCCTGCGATTCTGTGGGGTTGAGGGCCTGAGAGCGCAGTGTGTCATAGCGCTGCTGGAGCAGGCTCACTCTTTCATGTCACCGATCAGCCGCCCGTTCTGCTGCCCTTCGGAGTACGCGAACCGCCGCCCCTCCGACGTCTCCAGAAGCCGCACCGGCCCATCCAGACACGCATGCAGCCCCGCCTCCAAGGGCACGATCTGCAGCGTCACGTTCCGCAGAGCGGCCCGCTCCAGCACATGGCCGTACATCTCCCGCATCTGCTCCGCGTCCCCGAACCGCTGCCGGAACACGTGCTCCTCGACGATGAAGCTGAACGGCACCGTCGGCCGCTCGTACAGAATGCGCTGGCGCCTCATCCGTACGTCGAGCAGGTTCTCCAGCCCCTCGTCCGTGACCACCGGAATGGTGCCGTCGAACACGGCCCGCGCGTAGCGGTCCGACTGCAACAACCCCGGCACCAGCCTGCACTCGTACGTACACAGGCTGACCGCGATCCTCTCCAGCCGCGCCCACCGCCGGAACCAGACCGCCAGCCCCCTTTCCCCCCGCGTCAGGAACTGGGCCGCCTTCCGTAACGCCCCCGTGTTCCCCAGCACCTCCTCAGCCAGCTCCACGAACGCCCGGTCCGGCATCCGCCTCCCCAGCTCCACGGACGCCACCGTGTGTTTGGAGAACCGCACCAGCCCGGCGAACTCGGTCCTGCTGTACCCGGCGTGCTCCCGCAGTGCCTGGACGACGGCCCCGAAGGTCCGCAGGCTGTCGGAGGGGTCGGGCTCGCGCTCCGGCTCGCAGCCCGTCGGATCGTCGCCGTCACTCTCTTCCACACCGTTCGTCATGACGCGGCCACCTCCAGGTACGTGCGCGCTCCACTCCTCGCGATCAACGCACCCAGCGTGACGGCAAGATCCGCGTACCGTCCACGGATTGCCCTCGTACGCTGACGCAGCGTACGCACCGCACACCTGGAGCCGCCCCCGACTCCCACCAATGAGGAGGAGGCGGCGCGCGTCTCGTCCTGGGCGGGCGGAGAGGGCGGGGCCCGTCGGGCGGGGCGAGTGTCCCGCCCGGCGGGGTCCGGCGTGCCGGAGGGTCGGCTGGGGTGTCTGCGTCCGTCTCAGCGCTTCTGTTCCACCCGCACCCAGTCCACCTCGGCCTGCACTCCCCCGGCCGCGATCTTGTCCACGCTGGACTGGGGCAGGCCCCAGTAGGGGGTGGTGACCTGGTTCCAGCCGGCGGGGTAGGCGCCACCGAGGGCGAGGTTGAGGATGACGTACTGGTTGTGGTCGTAGACCCACTGGCCGCGGGTCGACTCCAGGACGTTGCGGGTGGTCTCCTGGACCAGGGTGTCGTCGACGTAGAAGCGCATGGCCGTCGGCGTCCACTCGACGGCGTAGGTGTGCCACTGGTCGACCGTGCCGCCGCCGGGGAAGGTCTGGCGGGCGCCGATGTTGCCGTCGGCCGAGTAGCCGGGGCCGTGCAGCGCGGTGCTGGTCCAGGTCGGGTAGCCGATGTTCTCCATGATGTCGGTCTCGCCGGCTGCGGGCCAGGAGACGGACGGGTTGTCGACGTTGCTGCCGAGCAGCCAGAAGGCGGGCCAGTAGCCGTCGCCGACCGGGAGCTTCATCCGGGCGCTGACCTTGCCGTACGTGAAGTCGAAGTGGGTGTTGGTGTCGATGCGGCCGGAGGTGAAGTCGTAGGTGCCGCCGCCCGCCTGGGTGCAGCCCTTGCAGTACTTCGCCTTCAGGATCAGCTCGCCGTCCCGGGTCTGGATGTTGTCCGTGGAGTCGACGTACGCCTGTGACTCGCCGTTGACCGGGCCCGTCTCGGCGCCGGTGCGCACCACCCGCCACTTGGAGCGGTCGAGGGAGGAGCCGGTGAAGTCGTCGAAGAACGTGGTCTGGTAGGTGCCGGACTGGTCGCCGGGGAGGGCGGGGTAGGCGGCCGCGGCGCTGCCGCCGGTGCCCCAGACCTGGAACTCGTAGAGGGAGTAGCCGAACTGGGCCGTGTACGGGGCCGGGTTGTAGAAGCTGCGGCGCTCCTTGCCGAGCATGCGGACGTAGCGGCCGGTCGCCGGGAAGGGGAGGGTGACGGTGTCGTGCAGGCCCGAGGCGTCCGAGGGCGACTGCACGTTCGCCCGGCGGGCGGCGATGTCGGCGGCCGAAGGCTCGTACACCGTGCCCCAGTTGACGTTGTCGTCGGAGACCTGGAGCAGGTAGTCGACGGCGAACGCCGACTCCCAGTAGAGGTCGACGGAGGAGATGGTGGAGGTGGCGCCGAGGTCGACCGAGATCCAGCGGTCGGCGTTCCAGTCGCTCGACCAGCGGGTGGAGTCGCTCTTCAGGTCGGCCGGCCAGCCGCCGTCGGTGGCGAAGGCCGGTGAGTTGCCCGCGTGCTGGTAGTAGTCGGAGTACGCCGGGTGGTTCAGGGCGAGGTTGGTGACGGTCGAGGAGGCCGGGGCCGTTTCACCGCCGTAGACCTTGAAGTTCCAGAGCGAGTAGCCGTAGGGCGTGGCGCGCTGGATGCCGCGCATGCGGACGTAGCGGCCGGTGACCTCCTGCGGGTAGGTGTGCGCGGTGACCGAGCCGCCGGTGCCTGCGGTCTCGGTGTAGAAGGGTGTCCAGTCGGTGCCGTTCTTCGAGGCCTCCAGGACGTATTTCCTGCCGTACGCGGCCTCCCAGTCCAGGACGACCCGGTCGATGCGGATCGTGCTGCCGAGGTCGATCCGGATCCAGGCGTCGTCGGCGAAGTCGCTGGACCAGCGGGTCGCGCCGTTGCCGTCGAAGGCCAGGGCGGGGGTGGTGCCGGCGTTCTCGTAGCCGGAGGCGGTGACGGCGGCCGGGTTCGCGGCGTAGGCGGTGCCCGCGCGGTCGGTGTCCCAGGCGACGGCGGCAGCGGCGGACGCCGGTGCCGCCAGGGCCGTGACGCCCGAGCCGAGCAGGGCGGCCGTCGCGAGGGCGGCGAGGAGGGCGCGGGGAATACGGGAGCGCATGCGGGTCTCCTGAGCGTCGGCGGTACTTGCATATGTATGACATGGGCATGACAGATAGGCCCATGACAGATCAAGCTCTGTGCCTGGTTCAGGTGCTTGTGCCTGTTGCTCGTACGCATGACGGTCGGGTGAGCGGTGGGCGCGGAACTCCCCTGGGCCGCGCCCACCGCGGTCGTGCCGGGTCAGGCCGCCCTGCGGACCTGTCCCCGGTGGTCGCGGATGATGTCCGCGTACCGGCGGCCACTGCCCTTGATCGTGCGGACCTGGGTGCCGTAGTCGACGTGGACGAGACCGAAGCGCTTGTCGTAGCCGTACGCCCACTCGAAGTTGTCCAGGAGCGACCAGGCGAAGTACCCCGCCAGCGGGGCGCCCTTGCGGGCCGCCGAGGCGCAGGCGGCGAGGTGGGTGACCAGGTAGTCCTGGCGCTCGGGGTCGTCGATCGTGCCGTCGGGGCGGACGGTGTCCGGGTAGGCGGAGCCGTTCTCGGTGACGTAGAGCCTGCGGGCGCCGTACTCGTCGGTGAGGCGCAGCAGCAGGGTCTCGATGCCGCTCGCGTCGATCTCCCAGTCCATGCCGGTGCGCGGGACGCCGGGGCGGCGGACCGGGCGGGCGTAGGGCGCGGGGCCCGAGGGGTCGTCCTCGATGTACGCCGGGAAGTAGTAGTTGAGGCCCAGCCAGTCGAGCGGGGTGGCGATGGTCTCCAGGTCGCCGGGGCGTTCGGGGAGTTCGACGCCGTACGTGTCGACCATGTCGTCCGGGAAGCCGCGGCCGTGCACCGGGTCGAGCCACCAGCGGTTGACGTGTCCGTCGTGGCGGCGGGCGGCGGCCGCGTCCTCGGGGCGGTCGGTGGCGGGGAACACGGTGGAGAGGTTGTTGACGAGGCCGACCTCGGCGCCGGGCGCGGCGGCGCGGATCGCCCGGGCGGCCAGGCCGTGGCCGAGGAGCAGGTGGTAGGAGGCGCGGACGGCGGCCGTGAGGTCGGTCAGGCCGGGGGCCATCGTGCCCTCCAGGTGGCCGATCCAGGCCGAGCAGGAGGGCTCGTTGAGGGTGGTCCAGTGGTGGACGCGGTCACCGAGGCGCTCGGCCACGACGGCGGCGTACGCGGCGAAGTGCTCGGCGGTGTCCCGTTCGGGCCAGCCGCCCCGGTCCTGGAGCGCCTGCGGCAGGTCCCAGTGGTAGAGGGTGACGGAGGGCGTGATGCCGGCCGCCAGCAGGGCGTCGGTCAACTCGTCGTAGAAGTCGAGGCCCTTGGCATTGGCCGGGCCGTCGCCGCCGAACCGCACGCGCGGCCAGGCGACGGACAACCGGTAGGCGTTGGTGCCGAGTTGCCGCATCAGACCGATGTCCTCGCGCCAGCGGTGGTAGTGGTCGCAGGCGACGTCGCCGTTGTCGTCGCCCGCGATCCTCCCCGGGGTGTGCGAGAAGGTGTCCCAGATGGAGGGTGAGCGGCCGTCCTCGGCGACGGCTCCCTCGATCTGGTACGCCGCTGTGGCCGTGCCCCACAGGAAGTCGTGCGGGAGTGCGGCGAGGTCGATGGTCACGTGGGTCCCTTCGGAACGGGGTGGGTTCACTTGACGGCGCCCGCCGTCAGTCCGGCGACGAGATAGCGCTGGAGGAGCAGGAAGCCGGCCACCACGGGGACGCTCACCACCAGCGAGGCGGCCATGATCTGGTTCCAGTACACGTCGTTGAGCGTGGAGTAGCCCTGGAGGCCGACGGCGAGGGTGCGGGTGGTGTCGTTGGTCATGACGGAGGCGAACAGGACCTCGCCCCAGGCGGTCATGAAGGCGTAGACGGCGACCGCGACGATGCCGGGGATCGCGGCCGGCACGACGATCCGGAACAGCGCGCCGAGCGGGCCGCAGCCGTCCACCAGCGCGGCCTCGTCCAAGTCCCTTGGTACCGAGTCGAGATACCCGATCAGCATCCAGATCGAGAACGGCAGCGAGAACGTCAGGTAGGTGAGGATCAGCCCGCCGCGCGAGCCGAACAGGGCGACGCCGGTGGCGTTGCCGATGTTGACGTAGAGGAGGAACAGCGGGAGCAGGAAGAGGATGCCCGGGAACATCTGGGTGGACAGCACGGTGACCGTGAAGACGCGCTTGCCGCGGAAGTCGTAGCGGCTGACCGCGTAGGCGGCGAACACCGCGACCACGACCGAGCAGACGGTCGCCGAGACCGCCACGATCAGCGAGTTCACGAAGTACCTCGCCAGCGGGACCGTCGACCAGATGTCGATGTACGGGCGGACGGTCAGCCCGCTCGGCAGCCAGCGGAACTTGCCGGTGACGTCCGCGAGGGGCTTGAGCGAGCTGGAGACCATCACGTACACGGGGACCAGCACGAACCCGGTGAGCAGCGTGAGGAAGATCCGCCGGGACCAGAGGAAGGAGCGCGGCGGGGCCGTCGGCGAGCCGGACGGGCTAGACATCGGCGGTCCTCCGTCCGCGCGAGGTGACGGCCAGGTATCCGCCGGTCACCACCAGCAGGAAAAGCAGCAGGAGCACGGACATGGCCGAGCCGGTGCCGAAGTTCCAGGTGACGAAGGAGGCCTGGTAGATGTGGACCGAGATGAGGTCCGCGGCCTCGGGGGCGGACCTGCCGAACAGGACGTAGGGCGTGTTGAAGTCGTTGAACGTCCACAGGAACAGGACCAGGACCAGCACCTGGTTGACCGGGCGCAGCGACGGCAGGGTGATGCGGCGGATCTGCTGCCACAGGCCGGCGCCGTCCAGCGCGGCCGCCTCGTACAGTTCCCGCGGGATGTTCTGGAGTCCGGCCGTCACGATCAGGAAGGCGAACGGCCAGCCCTTCCACACCGACACGACGAGCAGCGCCCAGAAGCTGTTGTCGCCGATGAGCCAGAAGGACGGCTTGTCGGTGAGGTGCAGCTGGTCGTGCAGGACGTGGTTCACCAGGCCGTTGTCGTGCTGGAACATGAACACCCAGGTGATGACGGCCGCGTAGACCGGAAGCGCGTACGGGACGAGGAACAGGGCGCGCAGCAGGCCGCGGCCCCGGAAGGTGTCCTGCATGAAGACCGCCGCCGCGGTGCCGATCAGCCAGCACAGGCCGACCGAGAGCAGGGTGAAGGCGACGGTGACGAAGAAGGAGTGCAGCAGGGCCTCGCCGACCGGCGCGTCGAAGTCGACGGACATCCTGTAGTTGTCGAGCCCGGACCAGGGGGCGGTGCCCCAGTCGCGGATGTAGAACTGGGTGAGTTCCTTGAAGCTCATCACGACGCCGATGACCATCGGCACGAGATGGACGAGGAGTTCGAGCAGCAGGGCGGGCAGGAGCAGCAGGTACGGCAGTCCGGTCCGGCGGATCCGCCCGGGGCGGCGGCCCGAGCCGCCCGCCGCCCCGGGGGAGTTCGCACGCACCGGCTCGCGCACGGCGGTGGTGGTGGTCGTCATCGTGTTCAGGCCGCCGGCATCTGCTGCTGGGCCTTCTCCAGTTCGGCCTTCACGGAGTCGGTGGTGACGGCGCGTCCGGCGGCCGCCTCGGCGAACAGGTTCTTCACGGCCGTGCCGACGGTCGTCTCGAACTGGGACTCCGAGGCCACCTGGGGCAGGGCGGCGGCGCTGGTGGCGAGGGTGTTCTTCAGGACGGAGTTGGCGGGCGTGTTGAACGCCGCGTCCTCCTGGGCGGTCTTGACCGGCGGGATGGAGCTGTAGGCCGTGTTCAGGATCTTCTGCTCGTCGTCGCCGGTCATGAACTTCACGAACTCGGTGGCGCCGTCCAGGTTCTTGGTGTTCTTGAAGACGGCGAGGTTGATGCCGGCGACCATCGAGTTGACCTGGGCGCCGGTGCCGGGGGTGCCGGACTGCACGGGCACCGGCGCGATGCCGTAGTCGCTGTCGCTCATGCCCTGCGACGTGAGGTTGGCGGACGCCGACTGCCACAGCAGCATCGCCTGCTTGCCCTTGGCGAAGTCGCTCACCGACTGGTTCTGCGCGTACTCGGCGTCGCCGGACGGGATGACCTTGTCCTTGGCCATCAGGTCGACGTACTGCTTGACCGCGGCGACGATCTTGTCGTTGGTGAAGTCCGGTTTGCCGTCGGAGGTGAAGAAATCGGCGCCGTGCTGCTTGGCGAAGACGAAGGCGTGGTGGATGTTCTCCGAGACGTTGCCGCCCTCGGCGCCGAGCACCGACTTGCCCTTCGCCGATATCTTCCTGCCGTCGGCGATCAACTCGGCCCAGGTGGCCGGGGGCTGGGAGATGCCCGCGTCGGCGAAGATCTTCTTGTTGTAGTAGAGCGCGTACGCCATCGAGTACAGCGGTACGGCCGCCGGGTCCTTGCCCTCGGCGCCGGTGGAGCCGAGCGCGGAGTCGACGAAGCGGTCCTTGCCGCCGATCTTGGCGAGGTTCTTGGCGTCCCAGGGCAGCAGCGCGCCGGTCGCCTGGAGCGAGGCGCTCCAGGTGTTGCCGATGTTGAGCACGTCGGGGCCCTGGCCCGACGTGGTCGCGGTCAGGATCCGGTTGAGCAGGTCCGACCAGGGCACGACCTCCAGCTTGACCTTGATGCCGGTCTGCTTCTGGAACTTGTCGAGCTCCGGCTGGAGCACCTTCTTGTCGGCCTCGATGCTGGCGCCCTGGTTCGAGGCCCAGTAGGTGAGCGTCTTCGGGGAGTCGTTGGACCCGCCTCCGGTGGACGAACCGCCACCGCAGGCCGTGGCCGCGAGGGCGAGGGACATGGAGACGGCGCCTACGGCCGCGGCTCGGATGCTGCGCATGGCTCCAGCTGTGCCTTTCCGGGAGTCGGGAACCCCGAGAGGACGTTCGGCTCCCGACGCCCCTCACGGCTTAATTTAGGACGTGAGTTAATCCGCGCAAGCCACGCACGTCAAGAGATCCCGCAGCAACGGTTGGGTTTCGGCGGGGCGTTGCGGAGGCGGACGGGGGCAGGCCGGGGCGGAGGCCGTCGAGGCCGGGGGCGAGGCGGAAGCCGGGGCCGTCGGGGCCAGGGGCGAGGCGGAAGCCGGGGCCGTCGGGCCGGGGCCGAGGCGGAGCCGGGGCCGTCGGGCCGGGGCCGAGGCCGGGCCAGTCGGGGCCGGGGAGGCGCCTCCCCGGCCCCGACTGGTTTCACGGGACGGCAGCCGTCACCGTCACCGGACGGCAGCCGACGCCGATGCCGGTCCCGGGGCTGATCCCGAGACCGGGGCCGATCCCGGGGCCGGGGCCGATCCCGGGGCCGGGGCCGATCCCGGGGCCGGGGCGTAGCCGGTCGGGCGGGTGGTGAAGGTGCCTCGGCCCTGGGTGCGGCCGCGCAACCGGGTCGCGTAGCCGAACAGTTCGGCCAGCGGCACGGTCGCGGTCAGCACCGCCGCCCCGCCCCGGGTCCCGGAGCCGGCGATCCGGCCGCGCCGGGCCGCCAGGTCGCCGAGGACCGCGCCCACCGCGTCCTCGGGCACGGTGACCGTGACCTCGGCGACCGGCTCCAGCAGCACCGGCGTACAGGCCCGCAGGGCTTCTCGGAGCCCGAGCCGGCCCGCCGCGCGGAACGCCGTGTCCGAGGAGTCCCGCACATGCGTCGAGCCGTCGGTCAGGGTGACCCGGACCCCGGTGACCGGGTGCCCGCCGAGCGGCCCCTCGGCGAGGGCCTCCCGGCAGCCGGCCTCGACCGCGCGGACGTACTCCTGCGGCACCCGGCCACCGGTGACGGTCGAGCGGAACTCGAAGCCCGTGGCGCCGGGTTCGGGCCCGAGCGGTGCCACGTCCAGCACGACATGCGCGAACTGCCCGGCGCCGCCGGTCTGGTGGACGTACCGGTGGACCAGGCCGGTGACCCCGGTGGTCACGGTCTCCCGGAGGGCGACGCGCGGCCGGCCCACCGCGGCCTCGGGGCCGCCGTCCCGGCGGATCTTCTCCACCGCGACCTCCAGGTGCAGTTCACCCGACCCGGACAGCACGGTCTGCCCGGTCTCGGCGTCGGTGCGCACCACCAGCGACGGGTCCTCCTCGGCGAGCCGGGCCAGTGCCCGGGCCAGCCGGCCGGTGTCACCGGCGCGGCGGGCCTCGACGGCGACCGACACCACCGGCTCCGCGACCGCAGGCGGTTCCAGTAGCAGCGGGGCGTCCGGGGCGCACAGCGTGGAGCCGGCGCGGGCCGACTTCAGCCCGACGACGGCGACGATGTCACCGGCCACCGCCCGGTCCAGGGGTTCGTGCCGGCCGGCCATGACACGCAGGACGCGGGCGACGCGTTCGGTGCGCCGGGTCGACGGGTCCCACACGGTGTCCCCCTTCTCGATCGTGCCGGAGTAGACGCGGACATGGGTCAGACGGCCGGCGGCGGTGGCCGTCACCTTGAACGCCAGCGCCGCGAGCGGCCCTTCGGGGTCGGCGCTCCGCCGTACCTCGGCGCCCCGGTGGGTGCCGCGGACGGCGGGCACGTCGAGCGGCGAGGGCAGATAGGCGACGACCGCGTCCAGCAGCGGTTCGATGCCCCGGTCGCGGTAGGCGGAGCCGCACAGCACGACGACGCCGTCCCCGCTGCGGGTGAGATCGCGCAGGGCGGTGACCAGCGTGCCGGTGGTGAGACGGCCGGACGGCGCGCAGAACTCCTCCAGCGCGGCCGGGTGCAGCGCGGCCACCGCCTCCTCCAGCGCGCGCCGCCGCCGCTCCGCCTCCGGGCGCAGTTCGCCGGGCACCGGCACCTCGGTCGCCGTACCGCCGCCGTCGGCCCGGACCAGCGCGCGCATGCGCACCAGGTCGACGACGCCCGTGAAGCCGTCCTCGGTGCCGATGGGCAGTTGGACGACGAGCGGGGCCGGGTGCAGCCGGGCGCGGATCGACTCCACGGCCCGGTCGAGGTCGGCGCCCGCGCGGTCCAGCTTGTTGACGAAGGCGATCCTGGGGACGCCGTGCCGGTCGGCCTGCCGCCACACCGACTCGCTCTGCGGTTCGACGCCGGCGACCGCGTCGAACACGGCGACGGCGCCATCGAGGACCCGCAGGGAGCGTTCGACCTCGTCGGCGAAGTCGACGTGGCCGGGGGTGTCGATGAGGTTGACGCGATGGCCGTCCCAGACGCAGCTGACGGCCGCGGCGAAGATGGTGATGCCGCGGTCGCGTTCCTGCGGGTCGAAATCGGTGACCGTGGTGCCGTCGTGGACCTCGCCGCGTTTGTGGATGGTTCCGGTGGCGAAGAGGATGCGTTCGGTGACGGTGGTCTTTCCGGCGTCGACGTGGGCGAGGATGCCCAGGTTGCGAACGGCGGCGAGGGGGTTGACGGAGTTCGGGCGGAGTTCGGCGCGCATGGCCGATGCCTTTCGAATGCGGCGGCTCCCCGGGGGGCCCGGGAATGGACAGCGCAATTTCCCGTGCGGCGAGTTCACCGGATCACGACTGACGGCACGTCAGCGTTTTGGCATATGCCGGGAGTTGGTGAACGGTCCGGACATCACGGGTTCCGGTACCGGCCGCGCGGCGGGCACCGGAGAGACGGGGACACGAGGATCACCTCGGAGCGGGAACGGGGCGAGAGGACAACGACGCGGTCACGCACGGCCCCTCTCCCCTCAATTCGTCCGAACTCGTCACGACAGCACACCGCCCGGAGCGTTCCACGGCTACGGTGCGTGATTCCGCAGCGAGTGTAGGCAGTGGCCACGGGGTACGGCACCAGGTTTTCCGTCCGGCGGGCACACCCTTCCCGGAGATGCCGGTTCGTTCCTTTTCTCCACCCCCCGGAGAATGGGAACCGTCGTTGTCCCGACATTTTCCGGTCATTCATCCGACCGGCACCGATAACTCCGCCCACCCGGAAGGCGCTGTCCGGTCCGACGACCGGGGGCGGCGCGCTTCACCGGCCGAGATCGCCGCAACTCCAGCGATTGGCCGAAAACCACGCTTTACGACTCCCAGTCGGACATCGGGACGCCCATCCGGCCCACCAAAGCCGTCACTACGGGAAAGGACGCCCGGAACGCCCCGGATGCACATCATCCCGGGTGGAGTGCGGCACACGCCTTCTCCGACCGGGGCAGCCGGAGTTGGTGTGGAACATGTGTGGACTTTCGGTGAAGTGCTGCTCATGGCCGAGAAATTAGGATCCCGCACCCGGTTCCGGCGGGACACGCAAAGGCCGGACAGTGGTCTCTCACAGTGGCCGGACGACGCTCTACCACTCAGGGAACAGGCCTAATCTGATGCGCGAGCAGGGGGGAATGGAACTCGCGAGCGGACGGATTGGACTGGATTGGACACGGAAAAGACGCGGAGAGCGCCGTTCGCCGCGCTGCGCCGCGGAACCGCGATGCCGGTCGCCGCGCAGGTGCTCATCGCGGGAACGCTGTTCTCCCGTCTCGGCGACACACTCGCCTCCCTGGGGCTGGTGCTGCACGCGGCGGACCGGAACATCGGCTTCGGGGTGTCCGAGGTCATGCTCGCCGAACTCATCCCCACGGTGCTCGCGGCACCGGTGATCGGTGCCGTGGTGGACCGGTTCAGCACCCGGGCGGTGTGCCTGAGCGCGCTGCTGGTCCAGTCGCTGTCCCTGGGCGCGGCCGCCACGGTCGGCGGCTTCCATCTGAAGGTGGCGTTCATCGCGCTGTCGGCGCTGGCCGGTGTGGCCTCGGTGGCCGCCGGGTTCAAGATGCTGCCCGCCGTCTCCGGCGAACAGCACACCGGCCGGGCGAACAGCCTGCTGACGGCGGGCCTGTCCGTCGCCGGACTGGCCGGACCGCCACTGGCCGGCTTCCTCAACTCCCTGTGGGGCACCCGCGCGCTGCTCGCCACCGACGCGCTCTCCTTCCTGGTGCTCGCGGGCTGCACCATGCTGGCGGTGCCGCCCACCGCGGACGTGGCCGTCCGCCGCCGTCCGGCCACCAGGCTCTCGGACGGCTACCGGGCGCTGCGCGACGCGCCGGTGGTGGGCGCGCTGATGCCGGCGCTGGCCGCGGCGATGCTGGCCACCAGCATCGAGAGCGTCGCCGGCGTCTACTACCTGCGGGGCGTGGCCGACGGCAACGACACCGTCTTCGGCCTCTTCCTGGCCTCCTGGGCCCTGGGCGCGATCCCCGGCGCACTGCTCGGCGGCCGGGCCGGCTGGTCCGACCGGCACACCCTGCTGATCGTCGGCGGAGTCATGGGGATATCGCTGGCGCTGATCCTCGCCGGTCTGCTCCCGGTCGTCGGGGTGATCTTCCCGCTGTTCCTGCTCGGCGGCTTCGGCAACGGCGCGTGCAACGTCGGGCTGCGCAACGCGGTGCACTCGAACGTGCCGGCCGACGTGCACGGCAGTGCCTGGGCCTGCTTCCAGGCGCTGTCCCGCAGCTGCATCGGTCTCGGCTACCTGCTGGGCACCCCGAACGGCCTGGTCTCCAGCCGGGGCCAGGTGATCGTCTCCGGCATCATCCCGCTGGTCGCGATGGTGTGGGCGGCCCTGGTCACCCTCCGCCGCGGCGGATCCGTCGTACCGGAGTCCTCCGGCTGAGCGACCGACCGGCTGGTCGGAAAGTAGCGGGCGGGTCCGGGCCGGTCATACGGGGGTGCGCGCGAGGTGGCCGAGGAGCACCGCGTTCACCGCCTCGGGCCGCTCCGTGGGCGAGTCTGCGGAGGTGGCCGGGTTCGCGGCGGAGCGGGAAGCCGACCAGGGAGACGGCGCCGGAACTGAGGCTCTTCAGGTCGACGCCGGCGCCGAAGACCCGCCTGCCGCGGTGGCGGAGGTGGGTCATCTCGCCGCCGCGCGCCAGGCCGGTCCGGACCCCGGGGTCGAGCAGGGCGAGGGCGACGGCGGTCTCCATGTCCTCGCCCTGCCGCCCGTCCTCGGCGTTCAGGCGGTCGCCCCGGCACAGCGTCAGCCGGGCGACCCCGTCGCGGCGTTCGAGCCGTACCGACTCCGTCTCCAGTACGCCCGTGCGCTACCGGCGGGGTGGGTCGGGGGCGCCGCTGTCCAACCCCGAGGTCGGACCGGTCAGTTGGTCGCGATGGCCTCCGTAGGGGGGAGCCGGGCCGCTCGGACCGCGGGACAGAAACCGGCCAGCCCCCCGATGACGAGGGTGGCGGCCAGGCCGCCGGCCATGGCCCACAGCGGGACCAGCACGGCCCACCCCTGGTAGGTGGCGTACCCGCCGGTGACCCCGATGCCCAGCAGCACCCCGCCCACACCGCCGAGTCCGGACAGCAGCAGCGCCTCGGCGAGGAACTGGATGCTGATCTGGCCGCGGGTGGCACCGAGCGAGCGGCGCAGCCCGATCTCCGAGCGGCGTTCGAGCACCGAGATGACCATGGTGTTGGCCACCCCGACGCCCCCGACCAGCAGCGCGACCCCGCCCAGTCCCACCAGCAGCCCGCTCAGCGCGTTGTCGGTGGCGTGCTTGGCGGCCAGTGCGTCGGAGGGACGGGAGACCTTGACCTCGTTCGGGTCCTGCGGGGAGACCGTGGCGCCCAGCACCCCGTGCAGCTTCTCGACGTCCGCGTCCTGGGCGCGGGTGTAGACCGTCGTCGGGTATCCGTCGAAGGACAGCTCCCGCTCCGCCGCCGGCCAGCCCACGAACGCCTGCGTGTCAAGGGCGGGCAGCAGCTGGTTGGACGCCAGGACGCCGACCACGGTGAACCAGTGGTTGCCGATCCACACCTGGACGTCCGCACCGGCCCGGTGGATGCCCAGGCTCCGGGCCGTCTCCGCGCCCAGCACCACCACCGGGTAGCGGCTGTTGGCGGCGTTGAGCCAGCGGCCGTCCACGATCTTCCCGCCGATGGAACCGAGCAGGTCGGTGCGGGCCGCGCTGACCGAGAGGCCGCCGGACTCCACCGACGGAATGCGGTCGCTGCGGTAGATCTGCGCGTCCGTGGTGCCCAGCGCGGAGACCGAGATCACCTCGGGCCGGTTCGCGATCATCGCGACGGAGTCCTTGGACAGATGCGCGGTCCCGCCGTTCATGGTGGTTCCGGGAGCGACCGTGAGCAGGTTGGTGCCGAGTGCGGCCAGCTGTCTGTTCAGGTCGTTCGCCGACGAGGTGGAGATGCCCACCACGCCGATCATCGCGGCGATGCCGATCGCGATGCCCAGGGCGGACAGGAAGACCCGCACGGGCCGCGAGCGCAGCCCCGAACCGCCCACGCGGGCCACGTCGGCCAGGCTCAGCCGGGCCGCCCGGGGCCGCGGCGGAGGGGGCAGGTCGGCCCAGGGCCGGGCCTGTCCGGTCGAGTCCAGCGGATGCGCGGTGCTCATCGTCCCACCCCCACGGGCGGCGGCATCCGGGGCTGCGTCGTCGCCGAGTCACGCTCGATACGGCCGTCCCGGACCCTGACCTCGCGCGGCAGGGAGGCCGCGATGTCCCGGTCGTGGGTGATGACGATCACCGTCGTCCCGGCCTCGTGCAGTTCGTGGAGCAGCTCCATCACCACCGTCCCCGAGCGGGAGTCCAGGGCGCCGGTCGGCTCGTCGGCCAGCAGCAGCGGCGGGTCGCCGACCACCGCGCGGGCGATCGCGGCACGCTGCTTCTCACCGCCGGAGAGCTGTTGCGGCTCGTGGAAGAGCCGGTGTCCCAGGCCCACCCGGCGCAGCGTCTCCTCGGCGATCTCCCGCCGCCCTCGGCGCGGCCGCCCGCTGTACAGCAGGCCGTCCGCCACGCTGTCGAGGGCCGGGACGCCGGACGCGAGGTGGAACTGCTGGAACACGAAGCCGATGGTGCCGGCGCGCAGTGCGGACAGTTCGCGGTCGTTCAGGGAGTCCACCCGGTGACCGGCGATCGACACCGTCCCGGCGGATGGCCGGTCCAGGGTGCCCATGATGTGCAGCATGGTGGACTTGCCGGAGCCGGACGGGCCGACGACCGCGAGCATCTCGCCGCGGTGGACCACCAGGTCCGCCGCGACCAGCGCGGCGACGTCCCCGTAGGACTTGCTGACCCCGGACAGCTCGATCACCGGGTAGGCGACGGTCACTGCGGAACCCCCACGACCGTGCCCTCGGTGATGCCGGCGCCGGAGACCTCGACCATGCCGTTGCCGAACATGCCGAGCTTCACGTCCCGGTACTCCGTCTTCGAGCCGGTGACCACCTCGACCGCGTATCCGCCGCGGGGCAGCGCGAACAGGGCGTTGATCGGCACGGCCGGCACGTTCTCGCGGGTCTCGGCCGCGAACTCGACGCTGACGGAGGCGGCCTGGTAGGAGCCGAGCTTCGCGGCGTCCTCGACGGTCAGTTCCACCGGGACGGTGGCGTTCGAGGAGGACGCGGCGTCGGAGGAGTCCTGCGGGGAGTTGCCCGAGCCGGCCGTGTCGCTCGACGACGTCGGGGTGCCGATCTCTGTCACCACCGCGTCCACCGTGGTGTTGTCCGGCAGGGTGACCGTCGACCTGCCGCCCTTCTTCGCCAACTCCGCGTACTGCACCGGAAGATCGACGGAGATGACCCGGTCGGTACCGGTCCAGGTGAGCACGTCGCCGGCCAGGGCGTTGCCCATGGCGAGCTCCGCCCTGGCGACCCGGCGCGCGCCGGAGGCCACCACGGCGTCGCCGACCCCGACCTCGCCGTTCTGCGAACGGCCCAGCTTCCGTTGCCACTTGCGTACGGCCGCGGCCGTGTTCGCGTCGAAGGAGTCGTCGACGGTGAAGCCCGAGTAGCCGAGCGGCCGGAGGTTCTTCTCCAGCATCGCGACATCGCGGCCGGTACTGCCGTCCCGCAGCGTCCGGTACAGCGGCACCGAGCCGTACAGCAGCGGCACCGACTCGTCGTCGACCTTGTAGACCGGCCGGCCCCGGGTGATGGTGTCGCCGTCCGAGGGCATCCAGGTGACGATCCCGGCGGAGGCCGCGGCGCCGCCCTGTGCCGCGCCCGACGAGGACGAGGGGGCCTGGACGGCCGAGCCCGCGCCGAAGCCGAGCTGCCCGTCCATGGTCTGGGAGCTGGTCAGCGTCGTCCGCCGCACCGTGGCCGTGGCCGGCGGCCCGGCCGGTGCTGCGGCCCCGCTGTCGCCGTCCCCGCCGCCGAACGCGCCCGAGGCGGCGACCGCCGCGGTCACGGCCACCACCACCGCGACCGCGGCGACCACCAGCATGCGCATCCGGCGGCGGCCGCCCGCGGGCCGCGCCGTGGCCACAGCACCGCCGTCCCTGTCAAGGGTGGCCAGTTCTCCCGCCGCGGGCCCCGTGCTCTCGTCGTCGGCGGCGCTGACGGCGCCTCCGGCCGGCGTCCGTTCGACGGTCCTCTCCTGCTGATCGGTCACTTCAGCGCCTGCACGATCATCAGGTTGCCGCCGGGACGGATGCTGTAGCAGGCCTGCGTGGCCTTGGTGAACTTCGGGTCGTCGCGGCTGGTGATGCCGGCCGCCTGGGCGGAGACGATGATCGTGGCGCCCTGGACCGTCGGGTCCGGGAAGTCGGGCATGCCGTGCGAACGGATGCACTTCGCCCAGGGCGCGACCTTCGTCGCGTCGAAGGACTTCGTCCCGGCGGCGTCGCTGTCACTCTGGAACAGCTTGGACTGGCAGGCGGACTGGGCCGACTGGAATGTCGACGAGTTCCGGTCGATGCCGTCGGGAACACCCAACTGCACCGCGCCCTGCCCGTCCACCTTCGGGTCCGGATAGTTCGTGACACCGTGCTCGCGCATGCATTTCGAATAGGCCAGGGCCGAAGTCGCGGCCCCACTCAGCGAATTCGACGAGGGAGAACTCTGACCGTCGGCGGACACGTCGGCCGAGTCGGAACCCGACGAGCAGCCGGCGAGAAGTGTTCCGGCCGTCACCAGGGACAGGACTGCCACCAGGGGCCCGGCCATTCGCTTCCGTTGATTGTTCGGCATACCACCAGTTCTACGGGGGCCCCGGTCACACGGCGGTTGCAGCGAGCACCCCGCGGAACCGCTCAGCCGCTCCGGTCCTGCGCCGTACTCCCCCGCGTCTCCTGCGGCACCAGCACGATGGCGCCGGCCGGACGGCGGACGGCGGCCGCGCGCAGCGCCGGCAGCGCCCTAACCGATGCTCCAGCATGTCGAGGCGGTGCGCGACGATCCGCTCCATCGCCGGCTCCAGCCGCCGCATCGGCCGCACGGTGAACATGGGGGCCGCCAGCCGCCGCAGCCGCCCGTGGTCCGGCGGATCCATGTGCGGCAGGCTCCCCTGGTGCTGTTCCAGCCCGCGACCGGGCTCGGGCGGCGGCACGTTGGAGAACCGCTCGACGTCCCCGAGGATCTCCCACGCCACCTCGCGCCCGGTCGCGATCCAGCCGGGCCGTCCCCCGGGAGCTCGAAGACCTGGGTCATACGGGTTCTGCCTTTCTGACGCGGGGCGGAGTCGACGTGGGGGCGGGGAGGCTTCGGAGGCGGGACCGAAGAGGGCCCGGGACCGCTGCTCGGCCGACGTGGCGGGCGTGACGGACGGCGCGACTGGGCGACTGGGCGACTGGGCGACTGGGCGACTGGGCGACTGGGCGACCAGCATCTCCGCCCCATCCGAAGCCGCGTCCGGAGTCCGCACAGCCCACTCACGGAAACGGTCCAGTGCCGCGTCGGGCCGGGGCGTATTCCGCTTCCGCTCGGGTTCCGGGCTTTCCGTGCCCTCACTCAGGGGGAAAGTGCGGCCCAGGCAAGGAGCTTTCGCCGGGAAAGCCCCTGGAACTGGAATCGACCCGTCGCGGGCGTGGTCAGGTGAAACGTCGTCAAATACCGGATCGTTCAACGGTCGTTCTTCATGACCCGATCAGACAGAAGAATACCCAGGGGAATGGGGCGTCCGACTCCGCGTTCTGGTCACTTGGACGCGGTGGCGGCGTGCGGCTGCGCCGGCCGGCTTTCGAAGGGGTCCGTGCCCTTGGCAAGAAGGGGGAAGGAGACCTCGACGACGAGTCCGCCGCCGGTGCGGGCGTGGGCGGTGAGGCGGGCGTCGTGGGCCGCGGCGATGGCGCGGACGATCGACAGGCCGAGGCCGTGGTGGCCGTCGCCCGCGGTGCGGTGCATGCGCTGGAACGGCTCGAAGAGCTGGTCGACGCGGTCCTTCGGGACCTCGGGGCCTGTGTTGGCGACCGTGAGGACGGCCAGGCGGTCGTGCCGTCGTACGGTGATGTGCACGGTGCCGTCGGGAACGTTGTAGTAGGCGGCGTTGTGGACGAGGTTGGCGACGAGCCGTTCCAGGAGCCCGGTGTCGCCGGCGACCTGTGCGGGCTCCGTGCGGTCCTCGATCCGTACGCCGTGGCGTTGGGTCTCGGGCAGTTGGGTGAGCAGTACGGACTCGGTGACGTCGGCGAGGTCGACGGGTTCGGTCCGGTCCGTGCCGCGCTCGCTCACGGCGAGTGTGAGGAGGGATTCGAGCAGGGCTCCCTGGTGGGTGCTGATCCGCAGCAGGCGTTCGAAGTTCTCGCGGAACGCGTCGACGGTGGCGTCGCGGTCGAGCAGGGATTCCTCCAGGAGGGCGCGTTCCACGGTGAGCGGGGTGCGTAGTTCGTGGGCCGCGTTGGCGACGAAGCGTTTGTGGGACTCCAGGGCCGCTTCGAGGCGTTCGAGGAGTCCGTCCACGCTGTCGGCGAGTTCGCTGACCTCGTCGCGGGGGCCTGCGACGGCGAGGCGTTCGTGGACGTTGCTGGCGGAGATGCGGCAGATGCCGGCGGTGAGGGTGCGCATGGGCCGGAGCACGCGTCGGGCCAGGAGCCAGCTCAGTACGACGGAGATCGCCGCCATGATGGCGAGTGCGATCCCGGACTGCACGAGGAGTTCGTGCATCTGGGCGTTGTGCATCTCGTCGCTCTGCCTGCGCAGTTGGTCGTTCAGCCATTCGGTGACGTCCGTCGGGGAGCCGTTGCCGGGGCCGGGTCCTGGCTGGATGTGGGTCTCCGGTTGCGAGCCGTCCTGCTGCGGTGCCACGTGGAAGGCGATGACGGTCTTGTGGGCGGGGCGGTTGACGAGGAGGTAGGTGATGCCGAGCAGGACGGCGCCGGAGGTGATGAAGAGCAGGCCGAAGAGCAGGGCGAAGCGGACCCGGACCCGGCGGGGCAGGAGGCGGCGGATCAGGGCGCGGCCTCTGGTGACGGCGGCGGAGCTGTGCAGGAGGGTGCGGGCGCGGGTCAGCGGGGTGGTGGCCATGGTCAGATCCGGTAGCCCTCTCCTGGCACGGTCTGGATCACGGAGCGGTCCACGAGTTTGGTCCGGAGCCGGTTGACCGTGGCTTTGACGGTGGTGGTGCCGGGGTCGGCCACCTCGTCCCACACCTTGGCGAGGAGTTCGTCGGTGGCCACGGTGCGGCCGCGGGCGCCGAGCAGGTACTCCAGGACCGCGAACTCTTTCGCAGTGAGGGGCAGTGGGAAACCTGCGTGGGTGGCGGTGCGGCGGGCCGGGTCGAGGCGCAGCGGGCCGTGCACGAGTGCGGACCGGCGGACCGGGTGGGCGCGGCGGCCGAGGGTGCGGGTGCGGGCGATGAGTTCGGCCCAGGCGAAGGGTTTGGCGAGGTAGTCGTCGGCGCCGAGGCCAAGGCCCTCGACCCGGTCGGTGATGGAGGCGGAGGCGGTGAGCATGAGGACCTTGGTGCGGACGCCGTCGGCGGCGAGTTCGGCGCAGACGTCGTCGCCGTGCACGTCGGGGAGGTCTCGGTCGAGGATGACGACGTCGTAGTCGACTTCGAGGATGAGGTCGAGGGCGGTCCTGCCGCCGTAGGCGGTGTCGACGGCCAGGCCCTCGCGGCGGAGGACTCTGGTGATCGAGTCGGCGAGCTCCGTGTGGTCCTCGACCACCAGTACTCTCATTGTTCCCCCTACGAACCGCGGGTCACCGAGGGCAGTGTCCACCATGCCGGGTCACATCCGGGTTACTCCGTTCTTCACAGGCCGGCGCACGGTCGTCCGCCTGGCGACGACGTCGTGTCGTGTGCCGCGGCGGCGCGGGTCAGATCCGGTAGCCGACGTGCGGCAGCGTCTCGATGACCGGTGGGTCCCCGAGTTTGCGGCGCAGTCGGCTCACGGTGACCTTGACGGTGTTGCTGAACGGGTCGGCGTCCCGGTCCCAGGCGCGTTCGAGCAGTTCCTCCGCCGAGACGGCGGCGCCGCCCGCGGCCAGCAGCAGCTCCAGCACGGCCATCTCCTTGGGTGACAGGTCGAGAGCTCGTCCGGCGCGCAGCGCGGTGCGCCGGGCGGGGTCGAGTTCGATGTCGCCGTGGGTGAGGACGGGCGGTACGGCGGGCTGGTCGCGTCTGTCGAGGGCCTGGACCCGGGCGATGAGCTCGGCGAAGGAGAAGGGTTTGGCGAGGTAGTCGTCGGCGCCGAGGCCGAGGCCCTCGACCCGGTCGGCGAGGGTGCCGGAGGCGGTGAGCATCAGGACGCGGGACGGGCAGCCCCGCTCGACCAGGGCTCGGCAGATGTCGTCGCCGTGCACGAGCGGCAGGTCGCGGTCGAGGACGACGACGTCGTACGTGCCGCTGGACGCCTGTTCCAGTCCCTGCGCGCCGTCGTAGGCGAGCTCGACGTCCATGGCGTGCCGGCGCAGCCCCCTGGCGACGCTCTCCGCGAGATCCCTGTGGTCCTCCACGATCAGTACGCGCATGCCTTCACCTTGGCAGCCGGCGGATCACACGGCGGTAACAGAGCCCGGAAGCGACCGGTTACGTCCGCTTCCAGGCCGACATGGCAAAGACCCCGACCCTGGGGTCGAGGTCTTTCGTTCTGTGTGTCCGAGGGGGAGTCGGCCGCTGACGGTACGGTCGTGGTCCCCCTGGCAGCCCGGCCGGCACGGTGATCGAGATGTCGGGCGAAGCCTTACCGATGGTGGACGCTGACGGCATAGCCGCCGCCTGTGTAAGGGACCGCGTCCCAGGAGGCGAAGCGGTCCACCGGGGTAAGGCCGGCCGCAACGCAGCACTCGTCGTACTCCGGCAGGGTGATGCCGGGCGGCACCGGCAGGTGGGCCTCGTCCAGGCCGAAGCCCGCGACCAGCAGACCGCCCGGACGCAGGGCCGCGGCCAGGCTCTTGACCACCGTGGCCTCAGTGCCCACAGCGAGCAGCGGGAGAACGTTGCCCGCAGCGACCACGAGATCGAAGTCCGCCGCGAGGCCGAGCGAGGCCGGGTCGAACTCGGCCAGGTCGACCTGGAGCCACGGCAGGCCCGGCGCCTGCCTCTGCGCCACCGCGAGCATCGAGGCATCAAGATCCACGCCGACGCAGTCGTACCCGAGTTCCGCAAGCCGGATCATGACCCGTCCGGTACCGCACCCGGCGTCCAGCACCCGCGCTCCGGCAGGCACCAGCGCCGAGCAGAACCGCGCCTCACCGTGCACGTCCTGCCCGCTGCGGGCCAGAGCCGCGAACCGTGCGGCGTAGTCCTGCCCGGACGTCCCCCCGGTCAACTCCTGCCAACGGCTCATGACACCAACTATAGGTCGACCGTGTGCCAGTGCATCCGACCAGGTCAGGCAGGGCCTCTCCCAGGCTCGCCACGATGTGCGTCAGGCCGGCGCCGACGAGAGGGCGCCTTCCGGTCGGACGGTGCGCGGCACCACTCGGGCAGGTGCTCCGGAGCACCTGCCCTTGTGGTGTGAGGCGGCTCGGCGACACCTTCACCTTCGGCTCACGGGGCTTCGACGCGGGCAAGAAGATCAACGGCCGCAAGCGGCACCTGCTCACCGACACGCTCGGACTTCTCCTGGCCGTGGTGGTCACACCGGCGTCCGTGACCGACCGGGACGGCGCCCGGGCACTTCTGCCGCAGGCAACGGGCCGCTTTCGGCGGCTGGCGCGGGTCCGGGCCGACGGCGGCTACACCGGCCCCCTCACCGACTGGACCGACCCGCACCTCGGACTCGTCCTCGACATCGTCCGCCGCAGCGAGGACGTCCGCGGCTTCCAGCCACTGCCCCGCCGCTGGGCCGTCGAACGGTCCTTCGCCTGGTTTCTGCGCAGCCGGCGCCTGGTCCGGTACTACGAACGACGCACCGACACGAGCGAAGCCGTCATCCGCCGGTCGATGACCGCCCTGATGAGCCGCCGCCTGGCCGCCCGATCTCGTCGGCCTGCAGTCCTGTCGGCAGGGTGAAGCTCCCGGGCTTCGTCTCCACCAGCCAGCCCCGTTCCACCAGCCTCTTCAACCGTGCTCTCACGCCCTCGACGCGTGAGGCGGAGGCGCTGTCCCAGCCGAGCACCACGGCCGCCCGCCGGGCACCCGGCCCGTCCTTCCCGGCCTCGGCCGCGGCGACCATCACCGCTTGGTAGTCCACCGACAGGTCCTCGACCCCGGCCGCGTTCCGGCGATGGGGCACCGCACGGCGCGGGCCCACCGGCTTCCTCGGCGACGGGCCAACGACCGTCCCGGCCGGCTGTTCCTCCTCGGCGAGCGCTTCCAGATACTGATCGAGGCCGATCGTCCGTAGCCTGAGAACCTCCTCGGTATCCGCCAAGTCCACCCGCACCGGCTCCAGTTCGGCTTCGAGTTCCTCCACCCGCAGAGCAGCGGTCGTCCGCCGTGTTTCCAGGACTGCCCGCATCGACGGCATCCGCCACCCCCAGGCCGACTCGATCAGCAACGAGTCAAGCCTCCCGCCACAGCCGCAATCTCATGCCTGACCACCGGGATCCGCACACGGCATTCGGAAACCGAACGAACGACCTCTCACCTGAGCCCCTCACCGCAGGTGTGAACAGCAAGCCCCACAGAGTTCCTCGACGGCTCACCGCTTACCGTGCCGGAGCTCGTCAGCCGAGGTGTACCTCGACAACGCCACCGGACGGCCGGTGGCTGACTGAGCGGCCGGACAACGCTTGGACGACGGTGGCGACCGCGTCCAGATGCTCCGTCCAACGCTCCGTCGTCCAGCAGGCGTCCTCGCCACGGACCGCCGCCCACATCAGAAGCTGTTCCAGCAGGAAACGGCTGACGTGTCTGGTGAACCGGCTCTCGGACAGCACCCGTTCGTACGCCTGCCGGGCGGAAAGAGGCAATCCCTCCTCGCTGCACACGCTAACGTCCCGTGTCCATTCGCCCCCCAGCAGGAAAAGCTGCTGAATCCTGGGGACCGGGTACGCCACGCGGACCACGTTGGTGTGCAGCGGGCCCGGCAGATGGCGTAGTAGACCGTCCCGCCACCGCGCGGCCACATCGTCACCGACGTCGCCGAAGAGGTAGAGCAGTGCCGCCGTTCCGGGCACCGGCACAAGCAGGGCCCCGGCATCGGACACCGGTCCGGCCGTCGCGGTCACCTCGCCTCCACCGATCCCTATGCAGCCGCGCCGCACGACGGACATGGTCAACCGCACCCCGAACTGGGCGGTCAGCGCGGGCAGCAAGACGTATCGGACTGCGTCGGCGAAGGGCGCGCCCGCCGTTTCGGTTCCACCCCGTACGGTCGCCGAGGCGCCAGGGCCCATCAGAGGCAGCAGCGCCATCAGCGGGGCGCACGCCGAATAGCCGCGTACAGAACGGCCGCCCTCATCGGGCAGACCGCCGGGAAATACGTCCTTGGCACCGCTGTAGTCGCGCCTGACGACGATGCCGCGACGTTCAAAAGTACGGACCGGGTCGTCCAGGTCCAGGTGTGCCGGGCCGGTCGGACGGGTCAGGCCAGGCCGGAAGATCACCTCGGTGTCGCCGAGGCGCACCTCACCGGCGTCGCTGTCCGTCCATTTGCTCAGCACCTGCAGCAGCCGGACGTGCGGCCAGGCCAGGCCCCGCTCCGGGGCGGCCACGCGGACGTTGAGCAGCCTGACCGGAACGCCCAGCGCGACCGAGAGCGGAAGCGCGGTGCGCAGAAGGCCGCCGCCACCAGCACCGGCGTCTATCGTCAGCATCCGGCCTCCTCTGCGCCATCGCCGCCCAGGGCGGCCCTGTCGGTGTCGGGCGCGAGCTTGGCGCGTACCGTTGCGGCGTCCGTGTGCCCGAGGTCGTCAAGAAGGGCGAGTGCCTCGAACCAGACCCTTCGTGCGACCTGTGCGTCACCGCTCGCCTGATGGGAGTCACCCAATCGGTGCAGCGCGGACGCCTCTTCGAAGCGGTTCTCAAACACGCGCCAGAGCTCCACAGCCCCCTGAAACTGCGTGATCGCCTCGTCGTACGCGCCGAGTCGGTGGTGGATCAGTCCTAGAGTGGCCAGCACATGAGCCTGGTAGTAGCGGTCCTCCAGGTCCACCAGCATCTCCAGTGCCTCCGAGCAGCACGCCAGGGCTGCACGATGGTCGCCGACCGCGGTGAGCGCGGACCCGAGACGGCTGAGTGCTGCGGCTCGCCAGGCATCGTTGCCTTCTGTCTCGTAGAGCTCCACGGCGTGCCGGGCATGAGCTGTCGACTCCTCGGGAGCGTCCAGTCGCTCCAGAGCAAGACTGAGCGCGTTATGGCTGTGGGCCTGTCCCGCGATGTCGCCGGACGCCGTGCACAGGGCCAGCGCCTCCATGTGGCGGTCCCTCGCTTCGTCGTACCGGCCCAGCCGCAATGCGACCCGGCCCAAATCACGACACGCCCGGGCCTGCGCAGCGACGTCGCCCGAGCGTGAGGCCGCCTCGCCGGCGGTGCTCTGGACGGTGATCAGGTCCGCCCAGTGGCCGCAGCGGTACAGATGAGTGGTCATCACCCAGGGAAGCTGCCAGGCATAGGTGTCGAGGCCGTGCGTCGCCGCGTCCTCCACCGCCGCGACAAGGTTCGGTCGCTCGCGAGCGAACCACGTGTTGGCATCAGCCAATCCGTTGACGGGTTCGACCACCGCACCGGAGACCGGGAGAGCAAGGGCGATGCCCTGGCGGAATCGCGCGTGACTCCGGTTGGCTGCCAGCCCGGTATGCAGGAAGTGATCGAGCAGCCGGCGCCTGGCGAGTTCGCGCGTCGATTCTCCGTCCTCGGCCAGCAACTCCGCTGCGTAGACCCGGAGCAGGTCATGGCTGCGGTACCTGCCGGGCAAATACTCCTCCAGGAGTCCACTGGAGACCAGTTGCCGCAGCAGGGCTCTGACGGTGGCCTTCTCCACGCCTGCCAGTGAAGCAGCGGCAGCCGGTGTGAGGTCGGGGCCACGGTTTACGGCGCTGAGCCGGAAGAGTTGTGCTGCTGCGGAGGAAAGCGCACGAGTGGACCAGGAGAACACGGCCCGCAGGTCGGTGTCCTCCTCGTCGAGAGCAAGGTGATCGAGGCGGGAGCGTTCGTCCCGCAGCTCGCGTGCCGTCTGGGCGAGGCTGGTGCCCGGCTCGGCCGACGCCCGTGCTGCCAGCAGGCACAGGGCCAGCGGCAGGCGCGCGCAGGCCTGGACCAGAGCTCCCACCGTGGTGGGTTCGGCGCTCGTGCGTTCGGCTCCGAGCCGGTTGGCGAGCAGGTCGTGGGCATCTGCCGGCGAGAGAAGGCCGAGCCCGATGTGAGGAAGCCCCTCGCGCGCGGCCAGGCTGTCGAGCCGGTGCCGACTGGTGAGGACCGTCATGCTCGCCGTAGCCGCGGGAAGCAGCGGCCTGGCCTGGGCGCTGTCGCGCACGTTGTCCAGTACGACCAGCATGCGCCGCCCGGCGACGGCGCTGCGGTAGGCGGCTGCCCGGGCGGACTCATCGGGCGGAATGGCGGATTCGGAAACGCCGAGGGACAGAAGGAAGCCGCGCAGGACGTCTGCGGCGTCCGCGGGGGCGCTCGGCGCGAACCCGCGCAGATCGGCGTAGAGCTGACCGTCGGGAAACCGGTCTGCCTCCTGATGGCCGAACTGCACTGCGAGCGCGGTTTTTCCGACGCCGGCAGTGCCGTGCAACACACAGCTCCCCGTCGCGGAGATCAGCGCGAGGTCCTTCGTCCGCCCCACGAACTGAGCGCCCAGTCGCGGCAGTTGACGAGGCGGGCGCGCTGCAGCCTGGTACAGGTGCACTCCGCCATGGACCACTCCGGCCTGTACCACAGCCCCGTGCACCACTCCACCGGCGTGGTTGTCGACCCGATCGACCATGGCGGCATTGTCACACCCGACAGGGCCGGCGGATCTGTCATTCACCAGGATGCGCCAGCCGCCGGGTCCGCTTCGGGCCCGGTTGAATCCGTCGATGACGCCGGCATCATGGTGAAGGAGATGTCACCGAAGTCGCGGCCCTGAAGGACCGGACCGTGCTGGGTGCCCCCGCTGATGGTGTTGTTCACCGTCCCCAAGCCAGTCACCTCGACTGTGCACCGGTGCCACTGGTTCAGTGCCTCGGCGAAGTCCTCATCCCACGCGGCACGCAGCGCAAGGGCATCGCGCAGCGCCCGGGCCAGCCCTCGATCATCAGGGGCCTGTGCCAGCGCGATCATCTCCGTCTCGCCCGAAACCAACGCCGTTGCATCCGGCGCTCCGTCGCACGCGGGCTGTGTTCCGCGGAAGGGTCGACGGACGATGTCGCTCAGCCCCGCCCATGCCTGACGGCCCAGTTCGCCGCCCGCCCCACCGGCCAGCGCCGCCAGCAACCCCAACGACACAGGATCCATGACACACCCCCCAGTCGTGGCCATTTCAGATCAAGCGAGTCACAGGCTACTGCCGTATGCGGCTCCCTGGCCATGTGCCGGTGTAACACCGTCCTGCTGGCCTTCACGCAGCAGAGCGAGGATGCCGGGCAGAGCCTCGTGCGGGTGACCTGATCGTCGGTCGTCCACCGCCAGGAGAGCTCGCGCTGCTGGTCACAGGTGAGGCTGCGGCTGCGGAAGCCATTGCGTTCCTTCAAAACCAGGCTGCTTCACCTGTCACGTGTTTCGGGGATGCCGGCGAGGGGGCCACGAGTTCAGCATTTCCGAAGGACTGTTGAGTGGACGTCAAGTCCGCTTCTGGTGGCGGCCTCGTCCGGGTTGAGTGAGGAAACCTTGGCGGGTAAGGCGTCCGAGGCGGCTGCGGGTGATGTTGACGGATGCCTCGTCGGTGGGCATGCCGAGGCGTTCGTGCAGCTCACGGGCTCGGAACTCTTGATCCGGATGCTGGTTGAATGTGTTCACGATGGCCTGGTAGGCGGTGTTCGTCTCGGGCGGTGCGGGTCGGCCTGAAGCCGGTGCGAGTTCGGCGATGACCTTCCGGGTGGTGACCAGGTTCGCGAGTCGCGCTTCGATCTCGATCAGGGCGGCGGTCAAGTGCTGCATCTGGTCACGCAGTTCGTCGGCACGGGCTGCGGTCTTGTCGTGCTGGGCCTGGAGGTCGGCCAAGAGCTCGATGACGTTCACGCGGCCAGTCCGAGGGTGTCGCGCCAGGCTGGACTCGGTGCGGTGAGGCGGCGGGACATGTTCGCGATCGAGGCCCAGCAGACGCGCGAGGCGGACGTGTCGGGGCGGTGGTCGTACTCGTGGGCCAGTCTGCGGTGCAGCATCAACGTGCCGTTGACCTGCTCCACGATCCACCTCTTCGGTTGCGGGACAACGACGCCGACGACGTCACCCTCGGCCACCGCACCCGCATGACACACACCCCGGCCGAACAGTGGGTGTGGTCCAACGACACCGCTCACGAGGCCATCGTCACCACCCAGCTCTTCGACACCGTCAAGAAGATCCGCCGGCAGCGCGCCCGCATGCCCCAGCGCCTCGAACGCCCCGGCCGACAACCGCAGGGGCAACGCGTACGCACTGCGCGGGCGGGTGCGATGTGATGTGAGACGTGCGGGCGCAAGATGCAGCCCGCGACCATCCGCAACACCGTCTACTACCGCTGCGCGTTCAAGGAACAGGAACAGTCCCTCCACCCCGGCATGGATCACCCCCGGACCGTCTACCTCCGGGAGGACGCGGTGTGCCGGGCCCTGGACCGGTGGATCGCGAAAGCCTTCGCCCCCGACCGGCTCACCGCCACCCTCACCGCCCTCGCCCAAGCCAGCGCGGCAGCGAACGCGGCCGAGACGCCCACGCCGGAGCAGACCCAGGCCCGCACAACGGTCAAGGAGTGCGAGCGGCGTCTCGCCCGCTACCAGGCCGCCCTCGAAGCCGGCGCCGACCCCGCCGTCGTCACCCGATGGATCAACGAAGCACAGGCGGACAAGGAGGCAGCACGCAAGAAGCTCGACACGCCACCTGCCGCCACTCGCAAGAAGGAAACCCACCTCAGCGCCGACCAGATCCGGAAGATCTCTGAGAGGCCCGGAAACATCGCACAGCGCGTGCAGGTCGTCGAAGCGGAGAAGAAGAGCCCGCTCTACGAAGCGCTCGGGATCACGATCAGTTACGAACACGCAGATAGGGCCGCGACTGGTAGGTCGAGGCCCTTGTTTGCGTATCGCTATAGCGAGTCGAGTGTCCGAGGGGGGACTTGAACCCCCACGCCCGATAAAGGGCACTAGCACCTCAAGCTAGCGCGTCTGCCATTCCGCCACCCGGACCAGGTGTCTGTCGCCTGGCCGGGGGTGTTCCCCGCGGCGACATGGACAACAATACCAAGCTTTCGGAGTGCCTTTCACCTGCGTTTCCGTCCCTGTATCCGCAGGTCGGCGGCCCGTCACGGGATGTGCCCGGACGGTCACCGGGATGACGTCCGCCGAGCGGGCCGAGGGGCTGGGGCTCGGCCCGTGCGGTGGGTGGGAGCCGGGTCCGGTGGTCGGTTCATCGCGGGGGGGGGTGATCAAGGGGCGGCGCAGGGCGGGTGGTCAAGGGGCGGCGCGGGGCGGGACGTGTCCCGGTGGTCACCGGCCGGTGTCCGCTGTCACGGCATGAGCTGGTACTCGGGGAAGTTCCCGGGGAGCCGTTCACCCGGCGGGCCCTGGGTGACCGCTCGGACCAGGAGTTCCCCGCCGACGAAGGCGCCCCGCCAGGACGCGCCGAGGCCGCCGAAGAGCTCGTCCCGGTCGCCGCGGGAGCGGGGGGCGCCGTGGCCGACCTTGAAGGCGCGGATCTGTGGCGCGAGCCGCGCGAAGGTGGCCTCGTCGTCGGTGGAGAGGGTGGCGACCAGCGCACCGTTGGACGCGTTCATGGCGGCCAGGAGTTCGGCCTCCGTGTCGACCAGGACGACGGTGTCGACCGGGCCGAAGGGTTCCGCGTGGTGGAGGGGGGAGGACGGGGGCGGGTTGAGGAGGGTGACCGGGTGGACGTAGGACGAGGTGTCCTGGCCGGGCAGGAAGCGCGCGTCGGCGGGGCTGCCGCGGTGCAGCGGGACGGCGCCGCGGTCGACGGCCTCGGCCACCTGGTCGTCGAGGTCCTTGGCCTTGGCCGCGTTGATCAGGGGTCCGAAGTCCAGTTCGGGGAGCGGATCGCCGGGGTCGGCGACCGCGAGGGGGTGGCCGACCCGCAGTCGCCGTACCGCGGGGAGGTAGGCGGTGAGGAACTCGTGGAACAGGTCGCGCTGGACGACGAAGCGCGGGTAGGCGGTGCAGCGCTGTTTGCCGTAGTCGAAGAGCCGTGGGACGACGGCGGTGAGCGCGGCCCAGTCGGTGAAGTTCCAGATGCCCCAGGTGTTGAGTCCCTCCTGTTCGAGTACGTGCCGTTTGCCGAGGTCGGTGACGGCGGTGGCCACCGCGGCGCCGGTGTCGCGGCCGCCGACGAAGGAGACGCAGCCGATCTCGGGCGCCCGCACCAGCGCCTCGGACAGCTCGCCCCCGCTGCCGCTGAGCAGGGTGACGGGCAGGCCCTCGCGGGCGGCCAGCGCGCAGGCGAGCGTGAGGCAGGCGACGCCGCCGTCGGTGGGGGTCTTGGCGACCACGGCGTTGCCCGCCAGGGCCTGGACCAGCATCGCGTGGACGAGGACGCTCATCGGGTAGTTCCAGCTGGCGATGTTGGAGACCGGTCCGTCCAGCGGGGCGCGTCCGGCGAGCATCGCCTCGGCGCCGTCGGCGTACCAGCGGACCCCGTCGACGGCCCGGTCCACGTCGGCCAGGGCGAGCCGCCAGGGCTTGCCGATCTCCCGGACGAGGAGCAGGGCGAGGAGTTCGCGGTGTTCGGCGAGGGCGTCCAGGGTGGCGGTCAGCCGGGCGCGGCGTTCGGCGAGGGGGACGTGGCGCCAGGCGCGGTGCTGGTCGAGGCAGGCGCGGACGGCGCGGTGGGCGGTGTCCCGGTCCAGGCGCGGGGCGCCGGCGACGGGGGTGGCGTCGACGGGGCTGGTCGCGGGCAGCGGGTGGCCGTCGGGCCGCCAGGCGGCGGCCCAGAGGTTGAGGACGCGGTCGCTCTGGAAGGCCTCGGGTGCGACGGCGAGGCAGCGTGCCCAGGCGTCGTCCCAGTCGGTGCCGGGTTTGCGGACGAGGGTCATGGTCAGCCCTCCGCGCGCAGGAGTTCGAGGACCAGCCGGGCGGTCTCGGTGGGTGTGCTGCCCACGCGTACGCCGGCCGCTTCCAGCGCCTCCTGTTTGGCCCGTGCGGTGCCGGCCGGGCCGGAGACGATGGCGCCGGCGTGGCCCATGGTGCGGCCCTCGGGCGCGGTGAAGCCGGCGATGTAGCCGACGACGGGTTTGGTGACGTGTTCCCGGATGTGGGCGGCGGCCCGCTCCTCCGCGTCGCCGCCGATCTCCCCGATGAGGACGACGAGTTCGGTGTCGGGGTCGTTCTGGAAGGCGGTGAGGCAGTCGATGTGGTCGGTGCCGACGACCGGGTCGCCGCCGATGCCGACGCAGGTGGAGAAGCCGATGTCGCGCAGTTCGTACATGAGTTGGTAGGTGAGGGTGCCCGATTTGGAGACGAGGCCGATGCGGCCGGGTTTGGTGATGTCGGCGGGGATGATGCCGGCGTTGGACTGGCCGGGGGTGATCAGTCCGGGGCAGTTGGGGCCGATGATCCGGGTGCCGTTCCGCCGGGCGTACGCGGTGAAGGCGACCGTGTCGTGGACGGGGATGCCCTCGGTGATCACGACGGCGAGGCCGATTCCGGCGTCCGCGGCCTCCAGGACCGCGGCCTTGGCGAAGGCCGGTGGCACGAAGACGACGGTGGTGTCGGCGCCGGTGGCCGCCATGGCCTCGGCGACCGTGCCGTGGACGGGGACGGCGCGGTCGTCGAAGTCGACGGTGCGGCCGGCCTTGCGCGGGTTGACGCCGCCGACGACGTCGGTGCCGGCGGCGAGCATGCGCCGGGTGTGTTTCATGCCCTCGGCGCCGGTCATGCCCTGGACGAGGACCTTGCTCTCCTTGGTGAGGTAGATCGCCATGTCGGAACTCCTCAGGTGGTGTGGGCGAGTTCGGCGGCGCGGCGGGCGGCGCCGTCCATGGTGGCGGCCTGTTCGACCAGGGGGTGGGCGCGGGCGTCGAGGATCGCGCGGCCGCGCGCCGCGTTGTTGCCGTCGAGGCGGACGACCAGCGGTTTGGTCAGGCGGACGGTGTCCAGGGCCCGGACGATGCCGTCGGCGACCGCGTCGCACGCCGTGATCCCGCCGAAGACGTTGACGAACACGGACTTCACGGACGGGTCGGCGAGGATCACGGCGAGTCCGTCGGCCATGGTGCGGGCGGAGGCCCCGCCGCCGATGTCGAGGAAGTCGGCGGGGCGGGCGCCGCAGCCGGCGACCACGTCGAGGGTGGACATCACCAGCCCGGCGCCGTTGCCGATGACGCCGACCTCGCCGTCCAGTCTCACGTAGTTGAGGCCCTTGGCGGCGGCCGTCCGTTCCAGCAGGTCGTGGTGCTCGTCCTGCTCGGCTCCCCAACGGGTCTGCCGGAAGCGGGCGTTGTCGTCGAGGGTGACCTTGCCGTCGAGGGCGAGGATCTGTCCCTGCCGGGTGCGTACGAGCGGGTTGACCTCGACGAGGAGCGCGTCCTCGCGTACGAGGACGTCCCAGAGCCGTACGAGGACGTCGACCGTCCGGTGGGGCAGTCCGGCGGCCTCGGCGATCTCGCCGGCCTTCGCGGAGGTGACGCCCCTGGCGGGGTCGACGGGGATGCGGGCCACCGCCTCGGGGCGGGTCGCGGCCACTTCCTCGATCTCCGTGCCGCCCTCGGCGGAGGCGATCGCCAGGAAGCGGCCGGCCGCCCGGTCGAGGACGTAGGAGACGTAGAACTCGCTCTCGATGTCGACGGGTTGGGCCAGCATCACCTTGCCGACCCGGTGTCCCCTGATGTCCATGCCGAGGATCTGACGTGCGGTCAGTTCCGCGGCGGCCGGGTCGGCGGCGAGCTTCACGCCGCCCGCCTTGCCCCGGCCGCCCGTCTTGACCTGGGCCTTGACGACGGCCCGGCCGCCGAGCCGGCGGGCGATCTCGCGGGCCTCCTCGGCCGAGTCGGTGACCTCGGCCCTGGGGACCGGGATGCCGTGGTCCTCGAAGAGTTCCCTTGCCTGGTGCTCGTACAGGTCCATTCCGGCTCCTGTCTCGAAAGTGCCGCACGCCCCCTGGACACCACCCACCGGATGCGGGATAACAAGGTTCATACAGTATTCGTCGACTGTATGCAATGTACGAGGACTCGTACCCAGACGGCATCCCACCCCCCTACGAAGGGAACAGGACCTCGCCATGCCCGACGACACCCAGGACGTGATCTCCGGTGGTCATCTCGTTGCCAAGGCGCTGAAGGCCGAGGGGGTCGACCGCGTCTACACCCTGTGCGGCGGCCACATCATCGACATCTACGACGGCTGCGTCGACGAGGGCATAGAAGTCGTCGACGTCCGCCACGAGCAGGTGGCCGCCCACGCCGCCGACGGCTACGCGCGGGTCACCGGCAAGCCGGGCTGCGCGGTCGTCACCGCCGGACCGGGTACGACCGACGCCGTCACCGGGGTCGCCAACGCCTTCCGCGCGGAGTCCCCGATGCTGCTGATCGGCGGCCAGGGGGCGCACAGCCAGCACAAGATGGGGTCCCTCCAGGACCTGCCGCACGTCGACATGATGACGCCGATCACCAAGTTCGCGGCGACCGTCCCGGACACCGCGCGCGCCGCCGACATGGTGTCGATGGCGTTCCGCGAGTGCTACCACGGCGCGCCCGGCCCGTCCTTCCTGGAGATACCGCGCGACGTGCTGGACGCCAAGGTCCCGGCGGCGAAGGCGCGGATACCGGCGGCGGGCGCCTACCGGGCCTCCACCCGCTCGGCGGGCGACCCCGAGGCGGTCGAGAGGCTCGCCGACCTCCTCGTGCACGCGGAGAAGCCGGCCATCCTGCTGGGCAACCAGGTCTGGACGACCCGGGGCACCGCGGCCGCCATCGAGCTGGTGCGGACCCTGAACATCCCGGCGTACATGAACGGCGCCGGCCGCGGCACCCTGCCGCCCGGCGACCCGCACCACTTCCAGCTCTCGCGCCGGTACGCGTTCTCGGGCGCCGACGTCATCGTGATCGTCGGCACGCCCTTCGACTTCCGCATGGGCTACGGCAAGCGCCTCTCCCCCGCCGCGACCGTCGTGCAGATCGACCTCGACTACCGCACGGTCGGCAAGAACCGGGACATCGACCTCGGGATCGTCGGCGACGCCGGGCTGGTGCTGAAGTCCGTCACCGAGGCCGCCTCGGGGCGTGTCGACGGCGGGGCGTCCAGGCGCAAGGAGTGGCTGGACGAACTGCGGGCCGCCGAACAGAGCGCGATCGAGAAGCGGTTGCCGCACCTGCGGTCGGACGCCTCCCCCATCCACCCCTACCGCCTGGTCGGCGAGATCAACGACTTCCTCACCGAGGACTCGATCTACATCGGCGACGGCGGTGACATCGTCACCTTCTCCGGGCAGGTCGTGCAGCCCAAGTCGCCCGGCCACTGGATGGACCCGGGACCGCTCGGCACCCTCGGCGTCGGCGTCCCCTTCGTGCTCGCCGCCAAGCAGGCCCGCCCCGACAAGGAGGTGGTCGCCCTCTTCGGCGACGGCGCCTTCTCGCTCACCGGCTGGGACTTCGAGACCCTGGTCCGCTACCGCCTGCCCTTCGTGGGGATCGTCGGCAACAACTCCTCGATGAACCAGATCCGTTACGGCCAGGCCGCCAAGTACGGCAAGGAGCGCGAGCGGGTCGGCAACACCCTCGGCGACGTCCACTACGACAAGTTCGCCCAGATGCTGGGCGGTTACGGCGAGGAGGTCCGCGACCCCGCCGACATCGGCCCCGCGCTGCGCCGGGCTCGCGAGTCGGGGCTGCCGTCGCTGATCAACGTCTGGGTCGACCCGGACGCGTACGCCCCCGGAACCATGAACCAGACCATGTACAAGTGAGGTGAACGCCGATGACCGCCAAGGCACTCGAGGGCATTCGCGTCCTCGACATGACCCACGTCCAGTCGGGCCCCTCCGCCACCCAGCTGCTGGCCTGGCTCGGCGCGGACGTGGTCAAGCTGGAGGCGCCGACCGGTGACATCACGCGGCGGCAGCTGCGCGACCTCCCGGACGTCGACTCCCTCTACTTCACGATGCTCAACTGCAACAAGCGGAGCATCACCCTCAACACCAAGTCCGAGCGCGGCAGGCAGCTGCTGACCGAGCTGATCCGCCGCTCGGACGTGATGGTCGAGAACTTCGGCCCGGGCGCGGTCGACCGGATGGGGTTCACCTGGGACCGCATCAAGGAGATCAACCCGCGGATCGTGTACGCGTCCATCAAGGGGTTCGGGGACGGCCCGTACACGGACTTCAAGGCGTACGAGGTCGTCGCCCAGGCGATGGGCGGGTCGATGTCGACGACCGGCTTCGAGGACGGGCCGCCGCTGGCCACCGGCGCCCAGATCGGCGACTCGGGCACCGGGGTGCACACGGTGGCCGGGATACTGGCGGCGCTCTTCCAGCGCGAGCGCACCGGCCGCGGCCAGCGCGTCAACGTCGCCATGCAGCACGCCGTGCTCAACCTGTGCCGGGTGAAGCTGCGCGACCAGCAGCGGCTGGCCCACGGCAGGCTCGCCGAGTACCCCAACGAGGACTTCGGCGCCGAGGTGCCCCGCTCCGGCAACGCCTCCGGCGGCGGCCAGCCGGGCTGGGCGGTGCGGTGCGCGCCGGGCGGCCCGAACGACTACGTGTACGTCATCGTCCAGCCCGTCGGCTGGCAGCCGATCACCCGGCTCATCGGCCGGCCGGAGCTCGCGGACGACCCCGAGTGGGCGACCCCGGAGGCCCGCCTGCCCCGGCTCAACAAGATGTTCCAGCTGATCGAGGAGTGGTCCTCGACGCTCCCCAAGTGGGAGGTGCTGGAACGGCTCAACGCCCACAACATCCCGTGCGGGCCGATCCTGTCCACCAAAGAGATCATCGAGGACGAGTCGCTGGTCGCCAACGAGATGGTGGTCACCGTCCAGCACCCCGAGCGCGGCGAGTTCGTCACCGTCGGCAGCCCGCTCAAGCTCTCCGACTCCCCTGTGGAGGTGGTCGGTTCACCGCTGCTGGGCGAGCACAACGAAGAGGTCTACATCGGCGAACTGGGCCTCGGCGACGAGGAGCTGCGCCTGCTCAAGTCGAACGGGGTGATCTGACGTGATGGCAGAGGACCGGGAGCGGCGGGTGCGTGCGCTCCTCGACTCCGTGCGCGCGCAGGGCCGTACGGCGCTCACCGCCCCCGAGGGCAAGGTGGTCGCCGACGCGTACGGGATCGCCGTACCGGGTGAGGAGCTGGCCACCGACGTCGACGAGGCGGTGGCGTTCGCGGCGCGCTTCGGCGGGCCGGTCGTCATGAAGATCGTGTCGCCGGACATCCTGCACAAGACCGACGCGGGCGGGGTGATCGTCGGGGTGGAGGGCGCGGCGGACGTGCGCGCGGCCTTCCACCGGATCGTCGAGAACGCGCGCGGCTACAACGCCGAGGCCCGCATCGAGGGCGTCCAGGTGCAGGAGTTGCTGCCGAAGGGCACGGAGGTGATCGTCGGCGCGGTCACCGACCCCACCTTCGGGAAGGTCGTCGCCTTCGGGCTCGGCGGGGTGCTCGTCGAGGTGCTGAGGGACGTGACGTTCCGGCTCGCGCCCGTGACCGCCGACGAGGCGCTGTCGATGCTGGACTCGATCCGGGCGGCCGAGGTGCTGCGCGGGGTGCGCGGGCAGGCCGGTGTGGACCGGTGGGCGGTCGCCGAGCAGATCCGGCGGGTCTCCCGACTGGTCGCGGACTTCCCGGAGATCGCCGAGGTGGACCTCAACCCGGTGATCGCCGCACCGCAGGGCGCGGTCGCCGCCGACATCCGGATCATCCTCGCGCAGAAGCAGCCGCCCGAGCGCAGGAAGTACACGCGCGAGGAGATCCTGGAGTCCATGCGCCGGCTGATGCAGCCCCGTTCGATCGCCGTGATCGGTGCCTCCAACGAGCAGGGCAAGATAGGCAATTCGGTGATGCGCAACCTCGTCGACGGCGGTTTCGCCGGGGAGATCCATCCGGTGAACCCCAAGGCCGACGACATTCTGGGCCGCAAGGCGTACAAGAGTGTCGCGGACGTTCCCGGTGAGGTGGATGTGGCCGTCTTCGCCATTCCCGCCAGGTTCGTCGCGGCGGCGCTGGAGGAGGTGGGCCGCAAGCGGATCCCCAACGCCGTGCTCATCCCCTCCGGTTTCGCGGAGACCGGCGAGCACGCGCTCCAGGAGGAGATCGTGGCGGTCGGCGAGCGGTACGGCATCCGTCTGCTCGGCCCGAACATCTACGGCTACTACTCCACCTGGCAGGACCTGTGCGCCACGTTCTGCACGCCGTACGACGTGAAGGGCGGGGTGGCGCTGACCTCGCAGTCCGGCGGGATCGGGATGGCGATCCTGGGCTTCGCGCGGACCACGAGGACGGGGGTGTCGGCGATCGTCGGGCTCGGCAACAAGTCGGACCTGGACGAGGACGACCTGCTGACCTGGTTCGGCGAGGACCCGCGCACCGAGTGCATCGCGATGCACCTGGAGGACCTCAAGGACGGCCGGGCGTTCGTCGAGGCCGCGCGGAGGACCGTGCCCAGGAAGCCCGTCGTGGTCCTGAAGGCGGGGCGTACGGCGGCCGGTGCCCGGGCGGCGGGTTCGCACACGGGGGCGCTCGCGGGCGACGACGCGGTGTACGACGACGTCCTGCGGCAGGCCGGGGTGATCCGGGCGCCGGGGCTCCACGACATGCTGGAGTACGCGCGGGGCCTGCCGGTGCTGCCGGCTCCGCGGGGCGACAACGTCGTGATCATCACGGGTGCGGGCGGCAGCGGTGTGCTGCTGTCCGACGCCGTCACCGACAACGGGCTGTCCCTGATGGAGATCCCGCCGGACCTGGACGAGGCGTTCCGGCGCTTCATCCCGCCGTTCGGCGCGGCCGGGAACCCGGTGGACATCACGGGCGGCGAGCCGCCGTCGACGTACGAGGCGACGATCCGGCTGGGTCTGGAGGACCCGCGGATCCACGCGCTCGTCCTCGGCTACTGGCACACCATCGTCACCCCGCCGATGGTGTTCGCGGAGCTGACCGCGCGGGTGGTCGCGGAGTTCCGGGAGCGGGGCGTGCACAAGCCGGTCGTCGCCTCGCTCGCGGGGGACGTCGAGGTCGAGGAGGCCTGCCAGTACCTGTACGAGCGGGGTGTCGTGGCGTACCCGTACACGACCGAACGGCCGGTGGCCGTGCTCGGCGCCAAGTACCGCTGGGCGCGGGCGGCCGGGCTGCTGGGGGGCGCGTCATGACGTAGCCGAGGAAGGGGCCGGCCGGCGGAGCGCGTCCCCGGCCGGCCCCGGGACCCGTGCGCGCGCGAAAGGCATTGGACAGGGGGCGCTGGCCAGAACTTTCGACGCAAGGGGTGCTGAGCAGACATGTCATCCATCGATCTATCGGCTTCCGTCCCTTTCAGGGAGGTGACGGACCGCAACGGCCGCAGGTACCGGATCGGCGAGACAGATGTCGATCTCATGGGCCGGACACGGAAATGGATGGTCGTCCTGCCCTGGGTGGGCATGATGGGCATCAGTTCCGCCGAGTACGCGTTCACGTCGGCGGAGGAGACGCTCCACGAGGCGCATCTGTGGAGCAGCGGGCACATCTTCTGGCTGATGGGCGTCTGGGTGTTCTTCCAGGCGGCCGTGGCCTTCCCGGCCGGGCAGTTGCGGGAGAGCGGACGGCTCCCCGCCCGTACGGCCATGCTGATCGGCGCGGCCGGCACCCTGCTGGGCTATCTGGCACTGGCGTTCGCACCGAACGTCGTGGTCGCCTATCTCGGCTTCGGCATGTGCAGCGGTATCGGCGCCGGTCTCGTCTACACGACCTGCGTGAACATGGTCGGCAAGTGGTATCCGGAGCGCAAGGGCGGCAAGACGGGCTTCGTGAACGGCGGATTCGCCTACGGGTCGGTGCCGTTCGTGTTCCTGTTCACCTCCGTGCTCGACCTGGGCAACTACCGGGCCGTGCTCTCGGCGGTCGGGGTCGGGCTGTGTCTGGTGGTGGCGTCGGCCGGCTGGTTCTTCCGGGACCCGCCGAAGAACTGGTGGCCGCCGCACGTCGATCCGCTCAGGGTCACCCAGGACCCGAGGATCCGGAGGGCGTTGGCGAAGAACCCGCCCGCCGTGAAGCAGTACACCCCCAAGGAGGCCGCCCGTACGCCCGTCCTGTGGATGATGTGGTTCTGTCTGCTGTGCACGGCCGGCATCAACATCTTCGGCATCGCCTTCCAGGTGCCGTTCGGCAAGGACATGGGCTTCGCGGGCGGGATCGTGGCCACCGCGATGTCGTTGAAGGCCGTCGTCAACGGCACCGGCCGCGGGGTCATCGGCTGGATCTCCGACCGCTGCGGCCGCCGCAGCACCCTGACCCTCGTGTGCGTCGTGCTCGGCAGCGCGCAGTTCGGCGTGCTGGTCTCCGGCCAGACGGGCAGCATGCCGTTCTTCCTGTTCTGCTCCATGGTCTCCGGCTTCGGCGGCGGGGCGATCTTCCCGCTCTTCGCGGCGATGACGGCGGACTACTTCGGTGAGAACAACAACGCCACCAACTACGGGATGGTCTACAGCTCCAAGCTGATCTCCGGCCTGGTGGGCTCGGGTCTGGGCGCGGTCGTCGTCGGCGAGTGGGACTACGACGGCGCGTTCGTGCTCGCGGGCTCCGTCGGCCTGGCCTCCGCGGTTCTGGCGCTCTTCCTCAAGGCACCGGGCAGGCCCAGCGCCCGGCGCATCGTCCCCAATCCGCATCCGCTCGGCGAGGAGATGGCGTGACATGACGGCTGACCCTGTGGCCACGAACAGCACCGGCGCCGAACGGCGTCCGTACCGCGAGGTCACGGACGCCCGCGGCCGGGTGTACCGGATCGGGGAGACCGACCGGGACATCCTCGGCCACTCCCGCAACCTCATGGTGTATCTGCCGTGGATCGCCATGATGGCCATCAGCGTCTTCGAGTACGCGTACGGCTCCGCGGAGGACACCCTGTCCCACGCGCACGGCTGGACGCAGTCCAACACCTTCTGGATCCTGAGCATCTGGGTGTTCTTCCAGGCCGGTATCGCCTTCCCGGCGGGCTGGCTGCGCGAGCGGGGCGTCCTGACCGCGCGGCGGGCGATGTACACGGGCTCGGTGATGTGCCTGATCGGCTTCCTGGCCCTGTCCCATCTGCACAACGTGTGGCTGGCGATCCTGGGCTTCGGCGTGATCGGCGGACTCGGCGCCGGTCTGGTCTACGCGACCTGCATCAACATGGTCGGCAAGTGGTTCCCCGAACGCCGGGGCGCCCGCACCGGGTTCGTGAACGGCGGCTTCGCCTACGGCTCGCTGCCCTTCATCTTCATCTTCAACTACGCCTTCGACACGGCCAACTACCACCGGGTCCTGGACCTGATCGGCGCCTACGTGATGGTCGTGGTCCTGGTCTCGGCGTTCTTCTTCAAGGACCCGCCGAAGAACTGGTGGCCGGCCGACATCGACCCGCTCACCCACGGCACCGGCTCCAGGACCGGGACGGCGCTCGCCAAGAACCCGCCCGCGGTACGGCAGTTCACCCCGAAGGAGGCGATCCGCACCGGCATGCTCCCGCTGATGTGGATCTCGATCGTGATGACGGCGGGCGTCTCGATCTTCGGTATCTCGTTCCAGGTGGACTTCGCGAAGGAGGTGGGCTTCGGCCCGCTGGTCGCGGCCTCCTCCATGGGCGTGATGGCGGTCATCAACGGGGTGGGCCGCGGTGTGGTCGGCTGGCTCTCCGACCGCTTCGGCCGCAAGCCGACCCTCGTCTTCGTGATCGTCGTCCTGGGTCTCGCCCAGTTCGGGGTGATCTGGGCCGGTGACGTCAGGAGCGAGTGGCTGTTCCTGTTCTTCGCCTTCCTCTCCGGCTTCGGCGGCGGCGCCTTCTACCCGCTCTTCGCCGCCCTCACCCCGGACTACTTCGGCGAGAACTACAACGCCACCAACTACGGCCTCGTCTACAGCGGCAAGCTGGTCAGCGGCCTCTTCGGCGGGGGCCTCGGCTCCATGGTCGTGGGCGCCTGGGGCTACAACGGCGCGTACGCCCTGGCGGGCGGCGTCTCGATGGTCGCGGCCGCGATAGCCCTCCTGCTCCGCCGGCCGGGCCGCGAGCCGGACACAGGCACGAGGGCGGTGAGCGCCCAGCCGCAGACGGCGGCGTGACGGCACCGCGACTCCCTCCGCACCGTCCGTGTCCGGCACCCGACGGGCTCCGGGGCACCCCCGCCCAGGAGCCCGTCGGCCTGCCCGAAACAGAACGGGGCGGGGCGCCGGGGGCCGGGGCGGGGGTCGGAGCCTGGGTCGGAGGCCGGAGGTCGGGTCGGAGGTCGGAGATCGGAGCAGGCCGGGACCGAGGCGGGGCCGGTGCGGGACCGGGGCGGGGCGTGGCGGGATCGGGCCGGAACCGAGGCGGAGCCCGAGGCAGGCCGGGGGCCGGGGGCCGGGACGAGCCGGGCCGGGCCGGAACCGAGGCGGAGGCCGGGAGAGGTCGGGCCGAACCGAGGCCGGGGGCGGGCATGTGGTCCCGGTCGAGCGGCACGAGGGGGTCGTGAGCGCAGCGGCACGAGGGAGTCGTGAGCGCAGCCGGACCGCGGCTGCTGGATCGGGCCCGCGCGGGGCGCCGAAGTGGCCGGTCGTGCGCGAGGAGGCGCCGGCGGTGGGTCCCTCAGGCCTGCGCGCGCTCGTGGTACGAGCGCCTGGTGTGTTCCGTGTGTTCGCGCATCAGGGTGGTGGCGAGCTGCTCGTCGCGGGCCGTGATCGCCGCGATGAGTTCTCGGTGTTCGATCCAGGACTGGCGGCCCCGCTGGCGGGCGACCGGGGTGTAGTACCAGCGGACCCTGCGGTCGACCTGGCCGGCGAGCTCGGCGAGGACCGTGTTGCCCGCCAGGTCCATGATCTTGGCGTGGAACGCGGCGTTCAGGGCGACGGCCGCGTCCACGTCGTCCGCGGTGACCGCCTTCTCGCCCTCGGCGCACAGCGACTCCAGCGCGGCCACCCCCGCGCTGCCCGCGTTGGCCGCGGCGAGCCGGGCCGCCTCGGCCTCCAGCAGCGTGCGCACGGTGAGGAGCTGGTCGGCCTCCGCCTCCGTCGGCTCGTGCACGAACGCGCCCTGGGCGGGCCGCAGATCGACCCAGCCCTCGGTGTTCAGCCGCTGCAACGCCTCGCGGACCGGCTGCCGGGAGACGCCGAGGTGCCCGGCGAGTTCGCTCTCCACGAGGTGCTGGCCGGGCTGGAGGGCGCGGGTGGTGATGAGTTCGAGCAGCGCCTCGTACACGCGGTCGCGCAGCGGGCCGGGCCGTTCGAGCTTCGGCACCGCGCCCTGCGGCAGTCCGGCAGACAACATCGGGTCCCCCTTCGGCAGACAACCCGTACACGCGGACACTCAGTATCGATTGTCTTTCGTCTACAGTCTACGGTGCCCTGCCGAGGGGGAGACGGGCGAAGCGGGGAACTCAGGGACAGCGCACGACCTGTCCGGCGTACGACAGGTTGCCGCCGAAGCCGAACAGCAGGACCGGGTCGCCGCCCGACACCCGTCCCTGTTCGACCAGCTTGGACAGGGCGAGCGGAATGCTCGCCGCCGACGTGTTGCCGGACTCGGTGACGTCCCGCGCGACGACCGCGTTGACCGCGCCGATCTTCTGGGCGAGCGGTTCGATGATCCGCAGGTTGGCCTGGTGCAGCACGACCGCGGCGAGGTCGACGGGGTCCACCCCGGCCTTCTCGCAGGCGCGCCGGGCGATGGGCGGCAGCTGGGTGGTGGCCCAGCGGTACACGCTCTGCCCCTCCTGCGCGAACCGGGGCGGGGTGCCCTCGATGCGTACGGCGTGGCCCATCTCGGGGACGGAACCCCACAGCACCGGCCCGATGCCGGGTTCCTCGCCGGGCCCGCACGCCTCGACCACGGCCGCGCCCGCCCCGTCACCGACGAGGACGCAGGTCGTGCGGTCGGTCCAGTCCGTCACCTCGGACATCTTGTCGGCGCCGATGACCAGCGCCCGGGTGGCCGCGCCCGCCCGGACGGTGTGGTCGGCGGTGGCGAGCGCGTGCGTGAACCCGGCGCACACCACGTTGACGTCCATCGCGGCGGGTCCCGGGATGCCGAGCCGGGCGGCGACGCGGGCGGCGGTGTTCGGGGAGCGGTCGATCGCCGTGGAGGTGGCGACCAGGACCAGGTCGATGTCCGCGGGGGTGAGTCCGGCGGCGGCCAGGGCCTTGGCGGCCGCGTGCGCGGCGAGCTCGTCGACGGGTTCGTCGGGACCGGCGATGTGCCGGGTGTTGATGCCCACCCGGCTGCGGATCCACTCGTCACTGGTGTCGACCATGCCCGCGAGGTCCTCGTTGGTGAGAACCCTGGCGGGCTGGTAGTGGCCGACGGCGGCGATGCGCGAGCCGTTCATGGGTGGTGGATCCCCCTCGTTGCCTCGGTGTGGGCCCACCAGTCTGTTCAGTGACTCACGGGTACGACGGCACGTAAGGCCACAGGAAACGGGCGCCCGGGTTGTCGGCTTCTTGCAGACCCTCGGACGCCCGAGCAAGTTCCCGGTTCACCCGTTGAAGAGCTGTGTCGCCTTCTGTACGAGTTCGTACACCCCGTAGGCGAAGGGGGCGCCGACCCAGAGCCAGGCGAGCGCGATCAGCCCCCGGCGGTCAGGACTGGGCGGGCTGCTCTCGTTCGGCATCGGTGGCCTCCCTCTGTGCTGGGACGTGGTGGCGGGCGTCGACGGGCCGGACGAGTTCGTTGGCGACGAAGCCGACGACGAGGAGTCCGATCATGATGCCGAAGGACAGGGTGTAGAGGTCGGAGCCGTGCTTGCCGGCGTCCTTCTGGCGGTCGGCGATCCAGTTGACGATCAGCGGTCCGAGCACGCCGGCGGTGGACCAGGCGGTGAGCAGCCGGCCGTGGATGGCGCCGACCTGGTAGGTGCCGAAGAGATCCTTCAGATAGGCGGGGACGGTGGCGAAGCCGCCGCCGTAGAAGGAGAGGATCACCAGCGCGCAGAGGATGAACAGCGGCTTCGAGGTGTCGCCGAACAGCGTGATGAGCAGGTACATCAGGGCGCCGACGCCGAGGTAGACGCGGTAGATGTTCTTGCGGCCGATCAGGTCGGAGGTGGACGACCAGCCGATGCGGCCCGCCATGTTGGCGGCGGACAGCAGGGCGACGAACCCGGCCGCCGCGGACACCGTGACCGGGGTGGAGCTGTCGGCGAAGAAGTCCGTGATCATCGGGGCGGCCTTCTCCAGGATGCCGATGCCGGCGGTCACGTTCATGCAGAGCACGACCCACAGGCACCAGAACTGCGGGGTGCGGATCGCGCTGCTCGCGGAGACCTGCACGCCCGCGGGGGCGCTCGGCGCGTCCGCCGCGCTCCCGTGGTCCGCCGTCCGCGGGACGCGGACCAGCAGCACCCCGAGGGTCATGAAGACGGCGTACGACAGCCCGTGCACCAGGAAGGCGAGGGCGATGCCATCGTTGTCGGAGCCGAAGGACGAGAGCATCTGCGCGGACCAGGGCGAGGCGATCAGCGCGCCGCCGCCGAAGCCCATGATGGCGATGCCGGTGGCCATGCCGGGCCGGTCAGGGAACCACTTGATCAGGGTGGAGACCGGTGAGATGTAGCCGATGCCCAGGCCGATGCCGCCGACGAAGCCGTAGCCGAGGACGATCAGCCAGTACTGCTCGGTCCGGGCGCCGAGCGCGGAGATCAGGAAGCCGGAGGAGAAGCAGATCAGGGCCACCGTCATGGCCCAGCGCGGGCCGTTGCGCTCGACGAGGGTGCCGCCGAAGGCGGCCGACAGGCCGAGCATCACGATCGCGAGCTGGAAGGGCAGCGCGCTCTCGGTGCCGTTCAGGTGCAGTGCGGATTCGAGCGGCGGCTTGAACACGCTCCAGGCGTAGGCCTGGCCGATGGAGAGGTGGACGGAGAGTGCGGCGGGCGGGACGAGCCATCGGCTCCAGCCCGGCGGTGCGATGGGGGGGCTGCTCATGAGACCCGGACGGTAGGACCCCACAAGGTAGTTGAGAACCCAACCGTTCGATCGTATGCGGTGAGCGGTATCCAGCATGCGCCGAACGGTCATGGTCGGAACCCTTGTCGAGCCCAAATCCATACTGTAGACAATATTTCATCGACACGTTCCGGCCCTCCGGGCCACCTCCGCGGTATCCCTCGAACCGAACGGAGCGTTCAGTGAAAGTCGCAGTCCTCGGCGCCGGTGCGATCGGCGCCTACGTCGGCGCCGCGCTCCACCGCGCGGGCGCCGACGTGCATCTCATCGCCCGTGGACCCCATCTGGCGGCCATGAGGCAGTACGGAGTACGGGTGCTCAGCCCGCGCGGCGACTTCACCGCGCACGCCCACGCGACCGACGACCCGGCCGAGGTCGGCCCGGTCGACTACGTCTTCCTCGGCCTGAAGGCCCACTCGTACGCGGCGTGCGGGCCGCTGATCGGGCCGCTGCTGAACGAGCGCACCGCGGTGGTCGCGGCCCAGAACGGCATCCCCTGGTGGTACTTCCACCGGCACGGCGGCCCGCACGACGGCCACCGCGTCGAGAGCGTCGACCCGGGCGGCGCGGTCAGCGCGGTCCTCGCCCCCGAACGCGCCGTCGGCTGCGTGGTCTACGCCGCCACCGAACTCGAAGCACCCGGCGTGGTGCGGCACTTGGAGGGCACCCGGTTCTCGATCGGCGAGCCGGACCGCGGCGAGTCCGCGCGCTGTGCGCGGCTGAGCGAGGCGATGCGGTCCGGCGGGCTCAAGTGCCCGGTGGAGCCGGACCTGCGCAACGACATCTGGCTCAAGCTGCTCGGCAACATCTCCTTCAACCCGATCAGCGCGCTGGCCCGCGCCACCATGCGGCAGATGTGCCTGCACGGCGGCACCCGCCGGGTCATCGAGATCATGATGCGCGAGACGCTCGCCGTCGCCGAGGCCCTGGGCTGCGAGGTCGGTGTCTCCATCGAGCGCCGGCTCGCGGGTGCGGAGAAGGTCGGCGACCACCGCACCTCCACGCTCCAGGACCTGGAGCGCGGCAAGCCGCTGGAGCTCGACGTGCTGCTCGCGGCCGTCGTCGAGCTGGCGGAGATCACCGGCGTGGAGGTGCCCACCCTGCGCACCGTGCACGCCATCTCGGACCTGCTCGCGCTGAGGAGCGCCGCATGAGGAAGCGTGCACCGAAGACCTACACCCGGCTGACCCATCCCTTGATCAGGGACGCGCGCGACGAGCCGTTCCGGCGGGCGGACTGGGCGGAGGCCCTGGACCGCACGGCCCGCGGTCTGGCGGCGGCCCGCGGCGCGTTCGGGATGTTCTCCTGCGCCCGCGCCACCAACGAGATGAACTACGTGGCCCAGAAGTTCGCCCGGGTGGTGATGGGCACCAACAACGTCGACTCCTGCAACCGGACCTGTCACGCGCCGAGCGTGGCCGGACTGAGCGCCGCCTTCGGCTCCGGCGGCGGCACCTCCTCGTACGAGGAGATCGAGCACACCGACGTCATCGTGATGTGGGGCTCCAACGCCCGCTTCGCGCACCCGATCTTCTTCCAGCACGTGCTCAGGGGCATCAGGAACGGCGCCCGGATGTACGCCGTCGACCCGCGGCGCACCTCGACCGCCGAGTGGGCGGAGAGCTGGCTCGGTCCGAACGTCGGCACGGACATCCCGATGGCGCACGCGATCGGCCGCGAGATCATCCACGCCGGGCTGGTCAACGAGGCGTTCGTCGAACGGGCGACGACCGGCTTCGAGGAGTACCGGGCGCTGGTCGAGCCCTGGACGCTCTCGCTCACGGAGAAGGTGACCGGCGTACCGGCCGCCGCGATACGGGAGTTGGCGCACGCCTACGCCCGCGCCGAGCGGGCCCAGCTGTGCTGGACGCTCGGCATCACCGAGCACCACAACGGCACCGACAACGTGCGGGCCCTGATCAACCTCTCCCTGCTCACCGGCCAGGTCGGCCGGTGGGGTGCCGGGTTGCAGCCGCTGCGCGGCCAGAACAACGTGCAGGGCGGCGGCGACATGGGCGCGATCCCCAACCGTCTGCCGGGCTTCCAGGACATCCTCGACGCGGACGTCCGGCTGAAGTTCGAGTCGGCCTGGGGCTCGGTCATCGAGCCGCACTACGGGCTGAACCTCACCGAGATGTTCGAGGCGATGGAGGAGGGCTCGCTCAGGGCGGTCTACTGCATCGGCGAGAACCCGGCCCAGTCGGAGGCGGACAGCGAGCAGGCCGTACGGCGGCTCGGGGCCCTCGACTTCCTCGTCGTCCAGGACATCTTCCTCACCAGGACGGCGGAGCTGGCGGACGTGGTGCTGCCCGCGACCGCCGGCTGGGCGGAGACCGAGGGCACGACGACCAACAGCGAGCGCCGGGTCCAGCGGGTGCGCCGGGCGGTCGCCCCGCCCGGCGAGGCCCGCGAGGACATCGACATCCTCTGCGAGCTGGCGGCCCGGCTCGGCCACGACTGGAAGTACGCCGGCGCGGAGGCCGTCTGGAACGAGCTGCGCTCGCTGTCCCCGGACCACCACGGGATGACGTACGACCGGCTCGTCGAGCACCAGGGCATCCAGTGGCCCTGTCCCAGCGCCGAACGCCTCGAACCGAGCTATCTGCACGGCAGGTTGTGGGAGACGGACCCGGGGCGGCGCGGGAGGCCGGCGCCCTTCGGGCTGGTCCGGCACGATCCGCCGGTCGACCTCACCGACGAGGAGTACCCCCTCCGGCTCACCACCGGGCGACGCCTCGACTCCTACAACACCGGTGTGCAGAGCGGTGGTTACGCCTCCCCGCTGCGGCGCGGCGAGTACGTCGAGCTCGCCCCGGAGGACGCCGAGCGGTACGGGGTGGCCGTCGGCGAGCAGGTCCGGGTGTCCTCGCGGCGGGGCGCGGTCGTCGCGCCGGTCTGGATCGACCCGGCCCTGCGTCCCGGACTCGCCTTCATGACCATGCACTTCCCCGACGAGGTGGACACCAACCAGCTGACGATCGAGGCCAACTGCCCGATCGCGGGGACGGCGGAGTTCAAGGCGTCGGCGATCCGTGTCGAGAAGCTCCCGGTCGCGACCATCGTGAGGTGACGCAAGTGGACCTGCACTTCGGTGACAGCAAGCCGACGGACGACGAACGGGCCGCCGTGGACGCCCTGCTGGGCCCGCCGGAGTCGTCCTGGGAGGGCGGCGACCGCTTCGACCAGGACCTGCGGTGGGCGCGCGGCGGCCGTGCGGCCCGGGACCGCCGCGATCTGCTGCTGCCGGGGCTGCACGCGGTCAACGACCGGATCGGCTGGATCAGCGAGGGCGCGCTCGGCTACCTGTGCCGCCGTCTGACGGTCCCGCCGGCCGAGGCCTACGGCGTCGCCACCTTCTACTCGATGTTCTCCGTGCGGCCCCGCCCGGCGACCGTCCTGCACGTCTGCACGGATCTCGCGTGCACGGCGGCCGGGGCCGCGGACCTGTGCGCCGGCGTCGAGGAGAGCGCCGGCCCCGGGGCCGTGGTCGAGCGCGGTCCGTGCCTCGGCCTGTGCGAACGCGCCCCGGCCGCGCTCGCCGTCCGGGCCGGCGATCCGGTGCGTACGGCGGTGTCGGCCCCGGCGACGGTCCGGACGGCCCTCCTCGCGGCCGCCGCGCCCGACTCGGCGCCGGCGGAACCGCCGGCGGCCGCGGCCGTGCCCCAGGCCGGTCAGGAGGGTCTGGTCCTGCTGCGGCGGGTGGGCGTGGTGGACCCGTCCTCCCTCGACGACTACCGGGCGCACGGCGGCTACACCGCCCTGCGCCGCGCCTTCGGCCTCGGCCCCGCCGGGGTCATCCGCGAGGTCACCGACTCGGGTCTGGTCGGGCGCGGCGGCGCCGCCTTCCCCACCGGCCGCAAGTGGCAGGCCACGGCGTCCCAGCCGGACCACCCGCACCACCTCGTCTGCAACGCCGACGAGTCCGAGCCGGGCACCTTCAAGGACCGCGTGATCATGGAGGGGGATCCGTACGCCCTGGTGGAGGCGATGACCGTCGCGGCGTACGCGACCGGTGCGCGCCGGGGCCACCTCTATCTGCGCGGCGAGTACCCGAGGGCGCTGCGCCGCATGGAGCACGCCGTGGCGCAGGCACGCGCGCGCGGCTTCCTCGGCGACGACGTCCTCGGCCAGGGCTTCGCCTTCGACATCGAGATCCGGCGCGGGGCGGGCGCCTACGTCTGCGGTGAGGAGACGGCCCTGTTCAACTCCATCGAGGGGTACCGCGGCGAGCCCCGCTCCAAGCCGCCGTTCCCGGTGGAGAAGGGGCTGTTCGGGAAGCCGACGGTCGAGAACAACGTGGAGACGCTGGTCAACGTACTGCCGGTGCTGACCATGGGCGCCCCGGCGTACGCGGCGATCGGGACGGGGAGGTCCACCGGCCCCAAGCTGTTCTGCGTGTCGGGGAGCGTGGCCCGCCCGGGTGTCTACGAACTCCCCTTCGGCGCCACCCTCGGTGAACTCCTCGAACTGGCCCGAGTGCGCGGCGACTTGCGGGCGGTCCTGCTCGGCGGGGCCGCCGGCGGCTTCGTACGGCCGGACGAACTCGACATCCCGCTCACCTTCGAGGGCACCCGGGAGGCGGGCACCACGCTCGGCTCGGGTGTGGTGATGGCCTTCGACGGCACCGTGCCGCTGCCCCAACTCCTTCTGCGCATAGCCGAGTTCTTCCGGGACGAGTCCTGCGGGCAGTGCGTGCCGTGCCGGGTGGGGACGGTCCGGCAGGAGGAGGCGCTGCACCGGATCGTCGCGCGTACGGGTGCCGAGGCGGCCGGGGACGTCGCGCTGCTGCGCGAGGTCGGCCGGGCGATGCGGGACGCCTCGATCTGCGGTCTCGGACAGACCGCGTGGAACGCCGTGGAATCCGCCATCGACCGTCTGGGGGCGTACGAATGACCGCCGTACCGCTGGGCATCCCGCGCCGGCTGCTGGAGTTCACCGTCGACGGGGAGGAGGTCCGGGTCCCGGAGGGTTCGACGGTCCTGGACGCCTGCCGGGCGGCCGGGAAGGACGTGCCGACCCTGTGCGAGGGCGACACCCTGCGCCCGAAGAACGCCTGCCGGCTGTGCGTGGTGGAGGTGGAGGGGGCCCGCACGCTCGTGCCGGCCTGTTCCCGGAGGGCCGAGCCGGGGATGGCCGTCGGCACCGGCACCGAGCGCGTCCGGCACAGCCGCAGGATCGTGCTGGAGCTGCTGGCCTCCTCGGTGGACCTGTCGACGACGCCCCGGGCCGCCGAGTGGATCGAGGAGTACGGGGCGGAGCCGGACCGCTTCGGCCCCGGCGCGGCCCGGCTCGACGAGCCGCCCAGGGTCGACAACGAGCTGTACGTGCGCGACTACGACAAGTGCGTGCTCTGCTACAAGTGCGTGGACGCGTGCGGCGACCAGTGGCAGAACAGTTTCGCGATCTCCGTCGCCGGGCGCGGTTTCGACGCCCGGATCGCCGTGGAGCACGACGCCCCGCTGACCGACTCCGCCTGCGTCTACTGCGGGAACTGCGTGGAGGTCTGCCCCACGGGGGCGCTGTCGTTCAAGTCGGAGTTCGACATGCGGGCGGCGGGTACCTGGGACGAGTCGCGGCAGACGGAGACGACCACCGTGTGCGCGTACTGCGGTGTGGGCTGCAACCTCACTCTGCACGTGCAGGACAATGAGATAGTCAAGGTCACCTCGCCGCACGACAACCCGGTGACCCACGGCAACCTCTGCATCAAGGGCCGTTTCGGCTACCAGCACGTACAGAACCGGGGCTGATCAGGACAATGGGACGAGTCACGGAACGACGCAAGGTCATCCGGATCCGCGGTGAAGCGGTCTCCGCCCGGCCGGACACGCTCGTGGCCGAGGAACCGCTGGAGATCAGACTGAACGGGAAACCCCTCGCGATCACCATGCGCACGCCCGGCGACGACTTCGCGCTGGCGGCCGGGTTCCTGGTGAGCGAGGGGGTGCTGGCGACCGCCGAGGACCTGCAGAACATCGTCTACTGCGCGGGGGCGACGGTCGACGGCTCCAACACGTACAACGTGGTCGACGTGCGGACCGCGCCGGGCGTGCGGCTCCCCGATTTCACGCTGGAGCGGAACGTCTACACGTCCTCGTCCTGCGGGCTGTGCGGCAAGGCGAGCCTCGACGCGGTGCGGACGACGGCCCGCTGGCCGATAGCCGACACTCCCCCGGTCCGGGTGGAGCCCGAGCTGCTCGCGAGCCTCCCCGACCGGCTCCGTGCGTCGCAGCGGGTGTTCGACCGGACCGGGGGGCTGCACGCGGCGGCGCTGTTCGCGGAGGACGGCGAGCTGCTGGACATCCGGGAGGACGTGGGCCGGCACAACGCGGTGGACAAGCTGGTGGGCCGGGCTCTGCAGAACGGCGGCCTGCCGCTGTCCCGCGCCATCCTGCTGGTCTCCGGACGGGCCTCCTTCGAGCTGGCGCAGAAGGCCGTGATGGCGGGGATCCCGGTGCTCGCGGCGGTCTCGGCGCCGTCCTCGCTGGCGGTGGACCTGGCGGCGGAGACCGGTCTGACCCTCGTCGGTTTCCTGCGGGGCAGCAACATGAACGTGTACGCGGGCGAGGACCGCGTCGTCCTGCGGGCCGCGGCCGCCCAGGGCTGACCGGCCTCGCCGCGGCACGGCGGCGGGGCCCCGACCGGCGGGGAGCGCCCCCTGCGCCGCAGGGGCTCCGCCTCGGCCGGGGGTGCGGACGAGGACCGAGGGCGGCCTCAGGAACCGGACGCGTTCACGGTGCCGACCGCGGTGCGTGACTCCGTCGCCGGGGCGGGCGGTGCCGGGGGCTCCTCCGGGTCGTGGGCCCGGCGCTTGGCGATGACCGCGCAGACCATGAGCTGCATCTGGTGGAAGAGCATCAGCGGCAGCACGGCGAGCGAGGCGTGGGCACCGAACAGGACGCTGGCCATGGGCAGTCCGGAGGCGAGGGACTTCTTCGACCCGGCGAACTGGATGGCGACGCGGTCGCCGCGGCCGAAGCCGAGCGCCTTGCCGCCGTACCAGGTCAGCAGGAGCATCACGGCGAGGAGTACGGCCTCGACGGCGAGCAGTGCGGCCAGCCGGACGGCGCTGACCTGGTGCCAGATGCCCCGGACCATGCCCTCGCTGAACGCGGTGTAGACGACCAGCAGGATCGAGCCGCGGTCGACCAGGCCGAGGATCTTCTTGTGCCGGGCGACGAACTCCCCGATCCACGGGCGCAGCAGCTGTCCGGCGACGAACGGCACCAGCAGCTGGAGCACGATCTTGACGATCGAGTCGGCGGAGAAGCCGCCCCCGCTGTTGCCGAGCAGCGCGGCGGCGAGCAGCGGGGTGATCACGATGCCGACGAGCGAGGAGAAGGAGCCGGCGCAGATCGCCGCGGGCACGTTGCCGCGGGCGATCGAGGTGAACGCGATCGACGACTGGATGGTCGAGGGCACCAGGGTCAGGAAGAGGAGGCCCTGGTAGAGCGGCTGGGTGAGGAGGACGGGGACCAGTCCGCGGGCGGCCAGGCCGAGCAGCGGGAAGACCACGAAGGTGCAGGCGAGGACCGCGGTGTGGAGCCGCCAGTGGCGCAGTCCGTCGACCGCCTCGCGGGTGGAGAGGCGGGTGCCGTAGAGGAAGAAGAGGAAGGCGATCGCGGCCGTGGAGGCGCCGGACGCCACCTCGGCGGAGGTGCCCCTGGCCGGCAGGACGGCGGCGAGACACACCGTGCCGAGCAGCAGGAGGACGTACGGGTCGATCGGCATCCAGCGGGGCCAGCTCAGGCGTTTCACGGTGCTCCACTTGCGGGTCGGTCAGGGTGTCGCGCCGACGGTGCGGCCGGCTCTCGCCGGGGCCGGAAGGCCCCTCTCCATCGTCCTCCTCAGCTTCGTGATCGGGAATCCGGTATACCACTCTGACTGTCATCACGTTCCGCGATAACATGTCGGCGTGTACGACCCCTCCCAGCTGCGCACCTTCCTGGCCGTGGCGCAGACGCTCAGCTTCACCCAGGCCGCCCGCCGGCTGGGACTGCGCCAGTCGACGGTCAGCCAGCACGTGCGCCGGCTGGAGGACGCGGCCGGCCGCCAGCTGTTCTCCCGCGACACGCACTCCGTGGAGCTGACCGAGGACGGCGAGGCGATGCTCGGGTTCGCGCGCCGCATCCTCGCGGTGCACGAGCAGGCGACGGCGTTCTTCACCGGCACCCGGGTGCGCGGCAGGCTCCGCTTCGGCGCGTCGGAGGACTTCGTCCTGACCCGACTGCCGGAGATCCTGGAGGGCTTCCGCTACGACCACCCCGAGGTCGACCTCGAACTGACGGTGGAGCTCTCCGGCACCCTGCACGAGCGGCTCGCCGCCGGGAAGCTGGACCTGGTGCTGGCCAAGCGGCGCGCGGAGGACCCGCAGGGCGAGCTGGTGCGCCACGACGACCTGGTCTGGATCGGCGCGGAACGGCTCCGCCTGGACCCCGACCGGCCGGTCCCGCTGATCGTGTACCCGCCGCCCGGCATCACCCGTGCCCTCGCCCTGGAGTCCCTGGAACGCCAGGGCCGCGAGTGGCGCATCGTCTGCACGAGCGGCAGCCTCAACGGCCTGATCGCGGCGGCGCGGGCGGGCCTGGGCGTGATGGCCCATTCGCGGGGTCTGATCCCGCCGGGCCTGTTCCGGGTCCCGGACCGGGCGGGCCTGCCGGAGCTGGGCAAGGTCGACTTCGTCCTCGTGCACCACCCGAGACGCTCACCTGCGCAGCCGGCCGCGGACGCGCTCGCGGCGGCGATCCTGGCCGGCGGCGGACACCTGCGGCGCCCCTAGGACGCCGGTGACGGCTGCACCCCCTGGTAGGTCAGCTGCTTCACCCGCCGCAGGAACGGCATCGTCTCCACGTGCTGGACCCCGTCCAGCCGTCCCAGGGGCCCGCTCAGGTAGGCGTACAGATGGGCGGTGTCGCGCAGCACCGCCGTCACGACGATGTGGGACGGGCCCGCCGTGGCCGCGGCGAACGCCACCTCGTCGTGTCCCGCCAGCGCCTGCCCCACCGAGTGCAGCGCGGCCGGCGCGGTGGTGATCCACAGCAGCGCGCCCCTGGGATGGCCCAGCGCCTCGGACCGGTACTCGACGTCGATGTAGACCGCCCCGGAGCCGATCAGCGCGGCCAGCCTGCGCTTGACCGCCGACTCGGAGCGTCCCGTGGCCCGTTGCAGCTCGGGGCAGGTCGCCCGCCCGTCCCGTTCCAGCGCGGCCAGCAGCGGCGCGTCCTCCGGCTCCAGCCGTGCCGGCCCGTCGGTCCCGGCCGGGGCGGGGCGCAGCGCCGCCGTCTGCTCCGCGGACAGCGCCCGGAACTTCTGCGCCCACCCGGTGGGGCCGCCGTAGAAGCGGTGCAGGAGCTGCTGGGCGCGGATCTCCACCACGCTCGGGGTGCGCGGCAGCTTGCCGAGGAGCAGGTCGTCGTGGTCGCCGGGGCGGCGCGGCCGGGTCATGCAGGCGATCTCCGTGCCGCCGGACGCCAGCCCGATCCAGGCGGTGTCGGGGCGCTTGGCGAGCGCGTCGGCGATGACGGTGGCGCTGTCGGGCGCGCAGCGCATCCGGAGCATCCACTGGTCCTGGCCGAGCCGTTCGGCGTCCCGGACGGCGACGACCCGCAGCCCGGCCTCGGCGCGCAGCCGCCGGTAGCGGCGGGCGATCGTCTGGTCGGAGACGCCGAGCACGGCCGCGATCCGGCTGAAGGAGGCCCGGCCGTCGATCTCCAGCGCGCAGAGCAACTGGACGTCCAGCAGATCGAACGTATCGGATTCCAGCTTCAGCACGGCAACTCCTGTCGGGTTTCGCCGGATGACCGTGCTCTGCCGGTCGGATCGCTCGCGGTGCGGCCATCCTACGGAGCGGAAACGGCAGTCGAGGCAGTGAGGAGCGGACGGATGCGCACTTGGGGGCCGCTGACGGCGGTGTGCCTGGGGACGTTCATGTTGTTGCTGGACGTGACGATCGTGGTGGTGGCGCTGCCGGACATGGCGGCGGCGCTGCACGCGTCGCTGAGCGATCTGCAGTGGGTGGTGGACGGCTACGCGCTGGCGCTGGCCGCGCTGCTGCTCGGGGTGGGGGCGGCGGCCGACATCCTGGGCCGGCGGCGTACGCATGTGGCCGGGGTGGTGGTGTTCGCGGCGGCGAGCCTGCTGTGCGGGCTGGCCCCGGGGCCGGGGACGCTGGTGGCGGCGCGGGCGGTGCAGGGGGTCGGCGCGGCGGCGATGTTCGCGACGACGCTGCCGCTGCTCGGCTCGGTGTACCAGGGGCGGCGGCGGTCGGTGGCGCTCGGGGTGTGGGGTGCGGTCAGCGGCGGGGCCGCGGCGGTCGGGCCGGTGCTGGGCGGGCTGCTGACGGCGGGGCCCGGCTGGCGCTGGATCTTCCTGGTGAACCTGCCGGTGAGCGTGGTCGCGATATGGCTGACGCTGCGGGTGGTGCCGGAGTCGCGGGGGCCGCGCGGGATGCGCGTGGACTGGGCGGGGACGGTCGCGTTCGCGCTGTTCGCGGGCGGGGTGACCTACGGCGTGGTGCGGGCCGGGGAGGACGGGTGGGCGGCGCCGGTGCCGCTCGGGGCGTTCGCCGCGGCGGCGGCCGGGCTGCTGGCGTTCGTCCTGGTGGAGCGGCGGGCGGCCCATCCGCTGCTGGAGCTGTCCCTGCTGCGGGAGCGGTCGTTCGCGGGCGTGATGCTGGGGGCGCTGGCGTTCAGCGGGGTGGCGTTCGGTTCGCTGCCGTACGTGTCGATCTGGATGCAGACGCTGCTCGGGATGACGCCGGTGCGCGGCGGGCTGACGCTGCTGCCGCTGACGGTGGCCGCGATGGTGGTCGCGGTGCTGGTGGGACGGCTGCTGCACGGGGTGCCGGCCCGGCTGACGGTCGGCGGCGGGCTGCTGCTGATCGGCTCGGGCGACTTCTGCCAGGCGGTGCTGGGCGCGGGCTCGGACTGGACGGCGCTGGTGCCGGGGTTCGTGCTGGTGGGGGTCGGCACCGGGCTGGTGTCGCCGACGGTCGCGGGCGCGGCGCTGGCGGCGGTGCCGGCCGAGCGGTCCGGGATGGCGGGCGGTGCGGTGAACACGGTCCGGCAGCTCGGGTACGCGCTCGCGGTCGCCGTCTTCGGGACCGTGCTGACGTCCCGGATGAGCGGGACGCTGCCGCACGGCGCGGCGCACACGCTCGCGGGTGGCGGTGCGGGGGCGCTGCGCGGCACGCTCGGCGAGCACACGCTGCGCACCGCCTTCGCCTCGGGGCTGAACACCGGGCTGCTGGTCATGGGAGGCGCCGCGACGTTGGCAGGCGCGCTGGTCCTGGCGCTGGTCAGGGCGCCGGACGGGGACCGGGGAGTGACGGAATCGGGCGCCGCGGCGCAGTCTTCGGCAGGAGCCGCCGCACCCCGCCGCTGACCGGCCGGTAACCGGACGGGGGCGGTAACCGGGTCGTACAGATTCCGTGGAGATTACGGAGCCGGAACTTACTCCACCGTAGGGATTCTGTCCGGCCCTTCCCCATGTGAGCGTATTTTCCGAACAGGAACGCGGCCGTACGGGAGCAATGCTCGTTTTCGCACCCCCCTCCCGAACGGTCTTCCGGTGGGGTAGCTTTCACGGCGCTGTGCGGAGCGTCACCAGCGAGACTGTGGAGCGAGAGGCGGGGAGCGGGGTTTGCGCGAGTTCACCAACCCGCCGTCGGCGTCGGCACCGCCGCCGGTCGGCGGCCTGGCCGACTGCGTGTTCGAGCATGCCCAGAAGGACCCGCTGCATGTCGCGCTGGGCCGCAAGGACGAGCTCGGCCAGTGGCGTGACGTGACCTCCGCCGAGTTCCGCGACGAGGTCCTGGCGCTCGCCAAGGGGCTGCTCGCGCGAGGCGTCCGGTTCGGCGACCGGGTCGCGATCATGTCCCGCACCCGGTACGAGTGGACGCTGTTCGACTTCGCGCTGTGGACGGTCGGCGCCCAGGTGGTGCCGGTGTACCCGACCTCGTCGGCCGAGCAGTGCTTCTGGATGCTGTACGACGCCGAGTGCACGGCGGCGGTCGTGGAGCACGAGGACCACGCGATGACGATCGCCACCGTCATCGACCGGCTGCCGCGGCTGCGCCAGCTGTGGCAGCTGGACTCGGGCGCGGTGCAGGAGCTGTACGACGCCGGGGCGCACCTGGAGGACGCGGTCGTGCACCGGCACCGGGAGGCGGTCACCCCGGACTCGATCGCGACGATCATCTACACCTCGGGCACCACGGGCCGTCCGAAGGGCTGCGTCCTGTCGCACGGGAACTTCATGTTCGAGGCGGACACGGTCGTCGCGCGCTGGGAGTCGGTGTTCCGCGCCAAGAAGGGCGAGGAGGTCTCCACCCTGCTCTTCCTGCCCCTCGCGCACGTCTTCGGGCGCATGGTGGAGGTGGCCGCGATCCGGCACGGCGTCCGTTTCGGCCACCAGCCGCAGCTGCACGCGGCCGCGCTGCTGCCCGATCTGGCCGCGTTCCGGCCGACGTTCATCCTGGCCGTGCCGTACATCTTCGAGAAGGTGTTCAACGCGGCGCGGCGCAAGGCGGAGAAGGAGGGCAAGGGCGGGCCGTTCGAGAAGGCCGTCGAGATCGCGGTGAAGTACGCGGACGCGGTCGAGGCCAAGGCGTGGGGCACCGGTCCCGGGCCGTCGGCGGGGCTGCGCATGCAGCACCAGCTCTTCGACAAGCTCGTCTACGCCAAGGTCCGCACCGCGATGGGCGGCCGCATCCGCAACGCCATGTCCGGCGGCTCGGGGATGGACCGCAGGCTCGGTCTGTTCTTCGCCGGCGCGGGTGTGCACATCTACGAGGGCTACGGACTGACCGAGTCCACGGCGGCCGCGACCGCGAACCCGCCCGAGCTCACCCGCTACGGCACGGTCGGCCAGGCCATCCCGGGCACGACCGTGCACATCGCGGACGACGGGGAGATCTGGCTGAACGGCGGCAACGTCTTCCAGGGCTACCTGAACAACCAGAAGGCGACCGACGCCACCCTGCACGACGGCTGGCTGGCCACCGGCGACCTGGGCTCCCTGGACGAGGACGGCTATCTGACCATCACCGGCCGCAAGAAGGAGATCCTGGTGACCTCCGGCGGCAAGAGCGTCTCCCCCGGTGTGCTGGAGGAGCGGGTGCGGGACCATCCGCTGGTCAGCCAGTGCATAGTCGTCGGCAACGACCGCCCCTACATCGCCGCCCTGGTCACCCTCGACACCGAGGCGGTCGAGCACTGGCTGGCGATGCGCGGCAAGGCGCGGATGCCGGCGTCCCAGCTGGTGCGCGACGCCGATCTGGAGGCCGAGGTGCGGCGGGCGGTGGTGGCCGCCAACACCCTCGTCTCGCAGGCCGAGTCGATCCGCACGTTCCGCATCCTGGCCCAGCCCTTCACCGAGGAACACGGCCTGCTGACGCCGTCGTTGAAACTCAAGCGCAAGGCGATCGAGAACGCCTACGCCAACGAGGTCGAGGCCCTCTACCGGGCCTGACGGATGTTTCCGGCCAATCTCGGCACGGCGGGGCCCGCCCGGTGGCCACTTCCGGCGGATTGCCCGGTCAGGAATGCATCGCGGCCGGTGATCGTTGACGATGGGAGTACCACCTGTCGACAACCTAAGGATCGAGAGCTCGTGACCAGCAAGGTCCCCCCGAAAATCCTCAACAACGGCGTCGAGATGCCGCAGCTGGGCTTCGGCGTCTGGCAGGTGCCGGACGACGAGGCCGAGCGGGCCGTCGCCACGGCACTGGAGGCCGGGTACCGCAGCATCGACACAGCGGCGATCTACGGCAACGAAGAGGGCACCGGCAAGGCCATCGCCGCCTCCGGCCTGCCCCGTGAGGACATCTTCGTCACCACCAAGCTCTGGAACTCCGACCAGGGGTACGACGCCACACTGCGCGCGTTCGACACCTCGCTGGCGAAGCTGGGCCTGGAGTACCTGGACCTGTACCTGATCCACTGGCCGCTGCCGGCCCGGGACAAGTACACCGACACCTACAAGGCGTTCGAGAAGCTGTACGCCGACGGCCGCGTCAGGGCGATCGGCGTCTCCAACTTCGTCCCGGAGCACCTGGAGCGGCTGATCGAACAGACGTCGGTCATCCCGGCCGTCAACCAGATCGAGCTGCACCCGCACCTCCAGCAGCGCGCCGCCCGCGAACTGCACGAGGAGCAGGGCATCGCCACCGAGGCCTGGTCGCCGCTCGGCCAGGGCAAGGGGCTGCTGGAGGTACCGGCGATCGTCGCGATCGCGCAGAAGCACAACCGCACCCCCGCCCAGGTCGTGCTGCGCTGGCACCTCCAGCTGGGCAACGTGGTGATCCCCAAGTCCGTGACGCCGTCCCGGATCAAGGAGAACATCGAGGTGTTCGACTTCAGCCTGGACACCGAGGACCTCGCCGCGATCAGCGCGCTCAACGAGGACCGGCGGCTGGGTCCGGACCCGGCCACCTTCGACGTGGGCTGAGCCAGGACGCACCGTGTGAGGGCCGTCCCGCCGCGCCCGCGGCAGGGCGGCCCTCAGGTGTCGGCGGGCCGGGCCGCTCAGCCAGGGTGCACGTCCGCGTGGACGACCTCGAACTCCTCCAGCCCGACCACGGTCACCCGCGCCTTCGCGGCGTCCGCGCGCCGGGCCGCCGCCTGGCCGCCGCGCGAGGCGGCCATCGAGGCGCGGTCGACGAAGAGCGCGCCGACCACACCGCGCCCCCGCTCCCGGTCGACGAACAGGGAGCACCGGGCGAAGCCGGGCAGCGCTTCGAGCCGGGGTACCGCCGAGGCCCGGAACGTCTCGGCGAACAGGTCCGCGTCGGCGGGGTCGAACTCCACCCGGGTGGAGCGCAGGCCGCCGCCCGCCCTCGGCATCTGCACCGAGTGGAAGACGGCCACCTCGTAGTTCTCGACGGCCACGGTGCCCGCGAACGGTTCCAGCATCGGCCCGCGCCGCTCGCGCATCACCTGGTCGCTGTTGCGGCGGGCCGCCTCGGAACCCCACCAGCTCACCGCGAGCAGCTTGCCCAGCTCCCGGTCGACGAAGACGCCGGCGCCCCGGTACTCGGGGCGGTCCTCCAGCAGACCGCGCCCCTCGCTGTTGAGGGCCCTGACGGCGGATTCGACCCGCGTCGGATCACCGGTGACGTAGACCGAGCGTACGAACATGACCCCTCGCCTCCCAGGGGCCACCGGAGCCACCGCTCAACCCCCGCACGGCCCCTGCGCATATGTCTGGAATGTTCTGCCCCACCAGTGTTCCCCGGGGTACATGTCACCGCAATGCGCGACACATCGCCGACTTCGCGGCCCGAGGGTTGACGCGAACATGTAGCCGGGGTCACCTTGTAGCGCACCCGGTAAGGAAACTTTCCTAACAGAAGGGCACCCCCCACAGTGCGCATCCGAACACTGACCCTCGCCGCGGCCTCCGGGGCCGCGCTGCTCGCCGCCGGAGTGCTCCCCGCGAGCGCGTCCGGCACCCCGAGATCCGCCCGGGAGGGCTCGGTCGGCGCGGCGGACCTGCTCGCCGCGGTGACGTCCTGCACGCAGATCTCCAACGGCACGTACCGGACCGACGACGAGGCGTCGGCCACGGTCCCGGTCTGCGGCAAGAACGGCGCGGTCTTCTGGAAGGCCGACATGGACATCGACTGCGACGGCCGGCGCACCACCGCCTGCAACGAGGACAGCGACCCCTGGTACCAGGAGGACACCGCGTTCCACCAGTCCGACGGCAAGGCGCTGAAGGCCGAGTCGCTGCCCTACGTCGTGGTGCCCGGTGCCGGCGACATCTGGGACTACGCCGGCGCCGGCATCAAGGGCGGCGGGGTGGTGGCCGTGATCTACGGCGACAGGGTGGAGTACGCGGTGGTCGGCGACACCGGCCCCACGAAGATCATCGGCGAGGCCTCGTACGCCACCGCCAAGGCGCTCGGCATCGACCCCGACCCGGCGACCGGCGGCGTCGACTCCGGCGTGACCTACATCCTCTTCAAGAACTCCAAGGTCTCCCCCATCGAGAGCCACAGCGCGGCGGTGACCCTCGGCGACCAGCTGGCGAAGCAGTTCCTGGCCGACAACTGACCGGTCCCCGGAGCGGCGGAACGGCCCGGCACCACGGGGTGCCGGGCCGTCGGGCCGTCCCGGGACGACGGCTGTTCTCCGCGAGCCCGGTCACCGGCCCACCCGGTGACGCCGTCTGTCCCGGACCGGCGCTAGACGGGCCGTACCGCCGTGTGGACCGTCCGGACGCCGAGGACGAACACGTCGGGCCTGCGGTGCACGCTCGCCGGGTCGGCCGGGTCCAGCAGGCGGTCCAGGGTGGCGTGGTCCTCGGCGTCGAGCTCGTCGGCGACCGTGTCGCGCAGCCGGGTGAGGATCTCGGCGACATAGGCGCGGGCCCGCTCGGAGGCGGGGGCGGGCAGGTCGACGAGGAAGCTGCGGGTGCGGGCGTGCTTGAGCCCGGCGGCGGCCAGCAGGGCGGGCCAGTCCTCGGTCTCGGTGACCGAGCCCGGCAGCTCGGCGCGCATCCGCGCGAACCACTCCTCCTGGAGCGCGTCCAGCCGGGCCTGGAGTCCGGGCCGGCCGATGCCGATGTCACGGGGCAGGAAGCGGCTGGGCAGGCCGCCTTCGAGGACGGCCAGGGTGCCGCCGGGGGCCAGCCGCCCGGCGAAGGCGCTCAGCGCGGCCCGCTGGTCGCCGAGGTGGTGCAGGCTGTGCCCGGCCCAGAGCAGATCCGCCGGGTAGTCCAGCTCCTCCAGGATTCCCGGGAGTTCACCGGTGAGCACACCGAAGCGGTCGGCCACGCCCTGCCGCTCGGCGCGGGCCGCGGCCCGGTCCAGCAGCGGTGCGCTGCCGTCCACCGCCAGCACCCGGGCGCCCGGGAAGACCTCGGCGAACAGACACGCCACCACCCCGGGCCCGCTGCCCGCGTCGACGATCAGCCCCGGCTCGGTGACCTCCCTGCCGAGCCATCCCAGGGCCTGCTCGTACAGGGGGGCGAAGAGCTCCGCCTGCGACTCCAGGTGACCGGCCATCTCCGCCCAGTCCAGTTCCGTGCCGGAGTGCGCGTGGGTGTGGTCGTGGGATCGCGAACGGGTGTGGGTGCGGGTGTGCCGGTCGCTGTGGTCCTGGTGGTGGTCGTGCGCCATGGGATCAGCCTCTCGTCCTGGTGCGGACAGCGTGCGCCGACGCACCGCCCGAGGGCCAGTCCCGTTGCCGTTGCGGCAAAAAGACATCCGCGAACGGCAAGCCGCACGGGCCCCGGCGGACACCGCGCCCCCTGCCCAGGGGGCGCGGTGCCGTGTGGACGGGCGGGCCTACAGCGGCGGGTAGGCGTTCGCCATCAGCTGCTGGAACTGGGCGGAGAACCAGTGCCCGGACAGCGGCGCGTTCGGCAGGGCGCCGGACAGGCTGTTGCCGTTGCGGGCGTTGCCCGTGTACGTCGGGTCGCACATCTGGTCGAAGCCCTTGCCCTCGTCGTTCGCGATGGCGCTGCTGGAGCCGTCGGACTCACCCGGCGGCTTCATCCAGACGTAGGCGTCGATCCCGGTCGCGGGGCTGGCCTGCGGGCGCTCGCCGAGGCCGGCTCCGGACTGGTTGCACCAGTTGCCGACGTGGATCCGGCGGTCGTAGCGGCCGCCGTCGACGTACGTGTCCACGCTGGTCGTCGGTCCGGCGCCGGTGGGACGCGCGCTGCCGCCCCAGCCGTTGCGGGAGGTGTCGATCAGCATGCCGATGCCCGAGTTGAAGCCGACCGAGACCAGTTCGGTGCGGAAGGCCTGGGCGAAGGACAGCTCGTCGACGTAGCGGTTCCAGTCCACCCACTTGGACTGGCGGACGGAGGTGCCGTTCACCGTGTCGTTGATGGTGAAGTTGTCCTCCTTCAGGGCGCTGTAGTTGGCCGTGTTGGTGATGAAGCCCTGGACGTCGTCGACGGTCGCGCCCTCGGCGTTGGCGGCCTGGTAGAAGAGGTTCGCGGCGGGGGCGAAGTTGTCGTCCCAGCCGAGCCAGCCGTGGTGGCCGGCGTCGAGGTAGTTGTAGACGTTCGGGATCGCGCCCAGCTTGGCCAGCGCGTAGCCGACGCCCTTCACGTAGTTGCCGTTGGCGAGCATGGTGTCGCAGTTGGCGGTGGCGGTGGCCCGGCTGCCGGTGTTGGTGACCAGGTTGGGCAGCGAGTCGATCTCGATGGTGGTGACGATCCGCAGCGAGGCGTACTTGCTGTCGGACAGGATCGCGGCGATCGGGTCGATGAAGTCGCTCTTGTACTTGTCGATCTCCGTCGCGCCGAGTTCGCCGTTGGAGGCGAGGGCCGCGCAGTCACGCCCCGGCAGGTCGTAGACGACCAGCTGGACGACCTCCTCGCCGCTGCCCTGCTGGGTCAGGGCCGCGTCCAGGTGGTCGCGCAGGCCCATGCCGCCGTCGACGCCGTCGATCGCGGCGATGCGGTCGAGCCAGACGCCGGTGGGCTGGCTGGAGATCCGGCTGCCGCCCGTCTCGGCGGCGGCCTTGGCCGACCACTCCGGGTTCACGTACACCTTGGCGCCGGAGTACGGGTTGTCGACCCGCGTGTCGGTGCCGCCTCCCCCGCCGCCGCCCCCGCCGCTGCTGCCGTCGTCGACGTTGCAGGTGACGCCGTCGAGGGTGAAGGCGGTCGGCACCGCGTTGGTGCCGCTGTAGGACCCGTTGAAGCCGAAGCTGACCGAACCGCCGGTAGCCAGCGTGCCGTTGTAGGTCTCGTTGCTCGCGGTGACGGCGGTGCCGCTCTGGGACAGCTTGGTGTTCCAGTAGCTGGTCACCTTCTGGTTCCCGGCGTAGGACCAGTTCACCGCCCAGCTCGACTTGGCGGCCGAGTTGTTGGTGATGGTGACGGCGGCGGTGAAGCCGGAGCCCCAGTCGTTCTGGATCTTGTAGTCGACGGTACAGGGCACCGCGGAGATCGCCGCCTCGGAGGAGGGGGTCGCGGCGAGGGCGGGTCCCGAGACCCCGGCGACGAGCGCCAGGGCGGCGAGTACCGCTGTTCTGGTACGGCTCATGAGTGCGGGTTTCCTTCTTCCTCGGTGGACGTGCTTACGGGTTGATGGCCTGCAGGTGGTCGCGCAGCCCGACGCCGTACGCCGTGGGCGTACCGGTGTAGTCGGAGATCAGGGACGGGCCGGAGGAGCAGTCCCAGGTGTTCCAGGTCCAGCCCAGGTAGGACAGGTCACGGTCGTCGAACCACTTCATGACCTGGTCCACGAACGCGTGCGAGCAGGTGTTCTCGCCGATCTCCCCCGCGACCAGCGGCACCTGGGCCGCGACCGGGGCGAGGGTGGAGTTCCAGCAGCTCTCGCCGGCACAGGTGTTGAAGTTGTAGACGTGGTAGGCGGCGACGAGATTGCCCGCCGGGTCGGTGGGCCGGTAGGTCAGCCACTGGCTGAGGTCGTTGGAGTAGGCCAGCCCGCCGATCATGATGACGTTCTGGGCGCCGGCGTCCCGGACGGCGTCCACCAGGTCCTGCATGCCGGCGACCTCGTAGCCGATCCCCGAGCAGGTGCCGCCGTCCCGCCAGCACTCCCAGGCCTGGGTGGTGGTGGCGGTCGCCCGGTCCGGGTAGGGCTCGTTGAACAGGTCGAACACGGCCGCCGGGTCGTCCTTGAAGGTGCCGGCCACCGAGGACCAGAAGGACGGGGTGTACTGGGCGTCGGGCATCGGCTTCTGGCAGGTGGCGTGGACGTCGGAGCAGCCCGCCGAGTTGCCGGTGTACTGGCCGTAGGACCAGTGGAGTTCGAGGATCGGCGTCATGCCGAACGACTCCACGCGGGCCACCAGCTCCTTGACGGCGTCGATGTAGTTGGCGCCCGCGTACTCGGACTTGACGTTGGACAGGCCGAGCCAGCACTCCTCGTTGAGCGGGATGCGGACCGCGTTGGCCTTCCAGTCGGCGATCGCCTTGATCGCCGCGTCGTCCACGGGTCCGTCCCAGATCCCGTAGCCCTGCACGCACATGAACTCGCCACCGGAGCGGTTCACGCCGAGGAGGCGGTGGGCCGTCCCGTCGGCGTCCACGAGCTCGGTACCGGAGACGTGCAGGGCGGGAGCCGTCCCGGTGGCGGGCGGCTCGGTCGGGGTCGGAGTCGGGGTCGGCTCCGTGTCGACGTTGCAGGTGGTGCCGTTGAGCGTGAAGGCCGCCGGTACGGCGTTGCTCCCCGACCAGGAGCCGAGGAAGCCGGCGCTGACGCTCGCACCGGTGGCCAGGGAGCCGTTCCAGCTCTCGTTCGCGGCGGTGACCGCCGTACCGGACTGGGACCACTTGGCGTTCCAGCCCTGGGTGACCTTCTGGCCGCCCGTGAAGTCGAAGCCAAGGCTCCAACTGCTCATGGCGGCCATGTTGTTGGTGATGGTCACGGAGCCCTGGAAGCCGGTGTCCCACTGGCTCGTGACCGCGTACTCGACCGTGCACGCAGGTGTGGCGCCGGACGCCGACACCACCGGCACCAGCGCGGACCCGACGAGGGCGACCGCACCGGTGACGGCTAAAAGAACTGAACGCGGGGGGTGTCGCATGAGCGACTCCTTGCAGCTCGGGCGCGTCGTGACGGACGCGTCGACTGAACGGAATCGCTCCCACTGGTGCGAAGGAAGGTAGCGCCAAGTGACGGCAAAGAACAGAGGAGTTGCTTGACTTTTCCGAGGCGGGATCCGTCGAATCTTTTCGACTCTTCAACCTCCTTGACCGAACCATGCCACGTCTCCACTATGGGAGCGCTCCCACTGGTTCAAGCCTTGACTTCTTCCCCGAGCCGCAAGCGCAAGGAGGAACCAGCACATGCATCCCGCACACCCCCAAGGTCCCGGGAGGAGGCGCAGAGCCGTGCGGCGGTTGTGGACCGCCGTCGTCGCGGCCCTCGCCCTGCCGCTGTCGATGCTCGCGACCGGAACGACCCCCGCCCAGGCGGCGACCGTCCAGTGCAGCGTGGACTACACGACCAACGACTGGGGCACCGGCTTCACCGCCGACCTCACCCTCACCAACCGCGGTACGGACGCGATCAGCGGCTGGACGCTGACCTACGCGTACACCGGCAACCAGAAGCTGTCCAACGGCTGGAACGGCACCTGGTCCCAGTCCGGCACCTCGGTCACCGTGCAGAACGCGTCGTACAACGGCACCATCGCGGCGGGCGCGGCGGTGTCGACGGGCGCGCAGTTCTCGTACAGCGGCACGAACACGGCGCCGACCTCCTTCGCGGTCAACGGCACGACCTGCGCCGGCGCGCACCAGCCGCCGGTCACCGTGCTGACCAGCCCGGCCGCGGGCGCGGTCTACACCCAGGGCGACGCGATCCCGCTGGCGGCGACCGCGGCGGCGGCCGACGGCGCGACCATCAGCAAGATGGAGTTCTACGACGACACCACCCTGCTGGGGACGGACACCTCGTCGCCGTACTCGCTCTCGGTCTCCAGTTTGACCGTGGGCAGTCATTCTCTGGTGGCGAAGGCGTACGACAGCCTGGGCGCGTCCGCCTCCTCGACCCCGGTCGGCATCACGGTGGCCTCGGGTCCGGCGGTGGTCGCCTCGCCCACCCAGCTGGGCGTCCAGCAGAGCGCGACCGGCACCTTCGGGGTGAGCCTGTCGAAGCAGCCGAGCGCCAGTGTGACGGTCTCCGTGGCCCGCACGGCCGGCAACACCGGGCTCTCGGTGAGCGCCGGGGCGTCGCTGACCTTCACGCCGTCCAACTGGAGCACCGCGCAGAACGTGACCGTCGCCGCGGACTCCGCCGGCACCGGCACAGCCACCTTCACGGCGTCGTCGAGCGGCTACACGAGCGCGACGGTCACCGTGACGGAGCTGGCCGCGTCGAACACGTACGACGCGCGCTTCCTGGACCTCTACGGGAAGATCACCGACCCGGCCAGCGGCTACTTCTCGCCCGAGGGCATCCCCTACCACTCGGTCGAGACGCTGATCGTCGAGGCCCCGGACCAGGGCCACGAGACCACGTCCGAGGCGTACAGCTACCTTCTCTGGCTGCAGGCCATGTACGGCAAGGTCACCGGCGACTGGTCCCAGTTCAACGGCGCGTGGGACCTCATGGAGAAGTACATGATCCCGACCCACGCCGACCAGCCGACCAACTCGTTCTACAACGCGTCCAAACCGGCCACGTACGCACCGGAGCTGGACACGCCGAACGAGTACCCGGCGGCGCTGGACACGTCGGTGTCGGTGGGCTCGGACCCGATCGCCTCGGAGCTGAAGAGCGCCTACGGCACGGACGACGTGTACGGCATGCACTGGCTGGAGGACGTCGACAACGTCTACGGCTACGGCGACACGCCGGGCGGTTCGTGCGAGGCGGGTCCCACCGCGGACGGGCCGTCGTACATCAACACCTTCCAGCGCGGTGCGCAGGAGTCGGTGTGGGAGACGGTTCCGCAGCCGACCTGCGACGCCTTCAAGTACGGCGGGACCAACGGGTATCTGGACCTGTTCACCGGTGACTCGTCCTACGCCAAGCAGTGGAAGTACACGGACGCCCCGGACGCCGACGCGCGTGCGGTGCAGGCCGCGTACTGGGCGGACGTGTGGGCCAAGGAGCAGGGCAAGGGCGGCGACGTCTCCGCCACCGTGGGCAAGGCGGCGAAGATGGGCGACTATCTGCGCTACGCCATGTACGACAAGTACTTCAAGAAGATCGGCAACTGCGTGGGGCCGACGACCTGCGCGGCCGGCACCGGCAAGGACGCCTCGGACTACCTGCTCTCCTGGTACTACGCCTGGGGCGGCGCGACCGACACCAGCGCGGGCTGGGCGTGGCGGATCGGGTCGAGCCATGTGCACGGCGGCTACCAGAACCCGCTGGCGGCCTACGCGTTGAGCTCGTACGCCGACCTGAAGCCCAAGTCGGCGACGGGGGCGACGGACTGGGGCACGTCCCTGACCCGGCAGCTGGAGTTCTACCGCTGGCTGCAGTCCTCGGAGGGCGCCATCGCCGGTGGCGCGACCAACAGCTGGCAGGGGCGGTACGCGAGCCCGCCGTCGGGTACGTCGACGTTCTACGGCATGTACTACGACTGGGAGCCGGTCTACCACGACCCGCCGTCCAACCAGTGGTTCGGCTTCCAGGCCTGGTCGATGGAGCGGGTCGCCGAGTACTACCAGCAGACCGGCAACGCCACCGCCAAGACGGTCCTGGACAAGTGGGTGGCGTGGGCGCTGTCCAAGACCACGGTCAATCCGGACGGCACGTACCTGATCCCGTCCACGCTCCAGTGGTCGGGCCAGCCCGACACCTGGAACGCGTCGAGTCCCGGCTCCAACAGCGGACTTCATGTCACCGTCGCCGACTACACCGACGACGTGGGCGTGGCGGCCGCGTACGCCAAGACGCTGACGTACTACGCCGCCAGGTCCGGTGACGCTACGGCGAAGTCGACGGCCAAGGCGCTGCTCGACGGCATGTGGGACAACTACCAGGACAGCCTGGGGATCGCGGTGCCGGAGACGCGGGCCGACTACAACCGCTTCGACGACACGGTGTACGTCCCCAGCGGCTGGAGCGGGACGATGCCGAACGGGGACGCGGTCAACTCGTCCTCGACGTTCGCCTCGTTGCGGAGCTTCTACAAGAACGACCCCGCGTGGTCGAAGATCGAGAGCTACCTGGCGGGCGGGGCCGCGCCCGTCTTCACGTACCACCGGTTCTGGGCTCAGGCGGACATCGCCCTGGCCATGGGTTCGTACGCGGAGCTGCTGGAGTAGTCCAGCTGCGGGTTCGTCGTGGCTGGTCGCGCAGTTCCCCGCGCCCCCGAAGGGGCGCCGCGGGCCGGCCGCGCTTCAAGAGAACCGTCGCCGGGGCGCCCCCACCCGCACTGGGGGTGACCCGGCGACTCGCGCCCCTGCCGGAAAGCGCTTGCCAACCCCCTCCCGGAAAGGATCCCCCGTGCGAAGAACCCGTATCCTCACCGCCGTTCTCGCCCTCGCGGCCGGGCTGCTCGCCGGCACCCCGCCCGCACTCGCCACCACCCAGCGGGTGGCGCTCGCCGCCGACACGTACACCTGGAGCAACGCCCGGATCGACGGTGGCGGATTCGTCCCCGGCATCGTGTTCAACCGCTCGGAGAAGAACCTCGCCTACGCCCGCACCGACATCGGAGGCGCCTACCGCTGGTCGGAGTCGACGCAGAGGTGGACGCCGCTGCTGGACTCGGTCGGCTGGGACGACTGGGGGCACACCGGGGTCGTGAGCCTGGCCTCCGACTCCGTCGACCCGGACAAGGTGTACGCGGCCGTCGGGACGTACACCAACAGCTGGGACCCGACCGACGGCGCGGTGCTGCGCTCCTCTGACCGGGGCGCCAGCTGGCAGAAGACGGACCTGCCGTTCAAGCTGGGCGGCAACATGCCGGGCCGCGGCATGGGCGAGCGGCTGGCGGTCGACCCGAACAAGGACAGCGTGCTGTACCTGGGCGCGCCGAGCGGCAAGGGGCTGTGGCGGTCGACCGACTCGGGGGTGACCTGGTCGCAGGTCGCGAACTTCCCCAACGTCGGCAACTATGTGCAGGATTCGACCGACACCACCGGCTACGCCTCCGACAACCAGGGCATCGTGTGGGTCACCTTCGACGAGTCGACCGGCACGTCGGGCACGGCGACGAAGACGATCTACGTCGGGGTCGCCGACAAGGACAACGCGGTGTACCGCTCGACGGACGCGGGCGCCACCTGGAGCCGGCTGGCCGGTCAGCCCACCGGCTACCTCGCCCACAAGGGCGTGCTGGACGCCCGGAACGGCTACCTCTACCTGGCCTACAGCGACAAGGGCGGCCCGTACGACGGCGGCAAGGGACAGCTGTGGCGGTACGCGACGGCGACCGGCACCTGGACGGACATCAGCCCGGTCGCGGAGGCGGACACCTACTACGGGTTCAGCGGCCTGACCGTCGACCGGCAGCACCCCGGCACCGTCATGGCCACCGCCTACAGCTCCTGGTGGCCGGACACCCAGATCTTCCGCTCCACGGACAGCGGGGCGACCTGGACCAGGGCGTGGGACTACACGTCGTACCCCAACCGCTCGAACCGCTACACGATCGACGTGTCGTCGTCGCCGTGGCTGACCTTCGGCGCGAATCCGTCACCGCCCGAACAGACCCCGAAACTGGGGTGGATGACGGAGTCGCTGGAGATCGACCCGTTCGACTCGGACCGGATGATGTACGGGACGGGCGCGACGCTGTACGGCACCGAGGACCTGACGAAGTGGGACAGCGGCGGCCAGTTCACCGTGAAACCCATGGTGCAGGGGCTGGAGGAGACCTCGGTCGACGACCTGGCCGCTCCCCCGTCCGGCGGCGCCCAGCTCTTCAGCGCGCTGGGTGACATCGGCGGCTTCCGGCACACGGACCTGACCAAGGTCCCGTCGATGATGTACACGTCGCCCACCTTCACGACCACCACGAGCCTGGACTTCGCCGAGTCGAACCCCGACACCGTGGTCAGGGTGGGAAATCTGGACTCCGGACCGCACATCGCGTTCTCCACGGACAACGGCGCCAACTGGTTCGCGGGCACCGACCCTTCGGGGGTGAGCGGGGGCGGTACGGTCGCCGCGGGCTCGGACGGCGGCCGGTTCGTGTGGAGTCCGGCGGGGACCGGCGTGCAGTACACGACCGGCTTCGGGTCGTCCTGGTCGGCGTCGAGCGGCATCCCGGCCGGCGCGGTCGTGGAGTCGGACCGGGTGGACCCGAAGACCTTCTACGGCTTCAAGTCCGGGACGTTCTACGTGAGTACGGACGGCGGCGCGACGTTCACGGCGTCCGCCGCGAGCGGGCTGCCGAGCGGGGACAGCGTGCGGTTCAAGGCGCTGCCCGGGACCAGGGGCGACGTGTGGCTGGCGGGCGGTGCGACGGACGGCGCGTACGGGCTGTGGCACTCCACCGACGGCGGCGCCTCCTTCACCCGGCTCAGCGGTGTCGAACAGGCCGACACCATCGGCTTCGGCAAGGCGGCGACCGGTGCCTCGTACCAGACCCTCTACACCAGCGCGAAGATCGGCGGCGTGCGCGGCATCTTCCGTTCCACGGACGCGGGCGCGAGCTGGACGCGGATCAACGACGACGCCCACCAGTGGGGTTGGACCGGCGCGGCCATCACGGGTGACCCGCGGGTCTACGGCCGGGTGTACGTCTCGACGAACGGCCGGGGCGTGATCTACGGCGACACGAGCGGAGGCGACGACGGGAGCGGCGGGGGCGGCGGCACCGATCCCACGCCGACCGGCGCCTGCGCCGTCACCTACACGATCACCAACCAGTGGTCCGGCGGCTTCCAGGCGGACGTCCGGCTGGCCAACACGGGATCGACGGCGTGGAGCGGCTGGTCGCTGGGCTGGTCCTTCCCGGACGGCCAGACGATCGGCCAGCTCTGGAACGCGGACTGGACGCAGTCCGGTGCGGCGGTGACGGCCGGCAACGTCAGCTGGAACGGCACGGTCGCGGCCGGCTCCTCGGTGTCCTTCGGCTTCACCGGGAGCTGGACCGGGTCCAACGCGAAGCCCGCGTCCTTCCGGCTGGGCGACCAGACCTGCACGGTCGCCTGACCAACGGGGGCGCGTGCCGCACCGGGCACGCGCCCCTCCCGCCGGTCCTCGGCCGCCGGTGTGCCGGAGGCGCTGTGGCCTCGGGTGCGCCGGGCGGACCGGGCCGCGCCCGTACGTCAGTTCGTGTTGCCGAGGGTGGTGCGGACCGCGAGGCGGAAGTCCTCGACCGCTCGGCGGAGGACGTGCCCGCGCTCCGCGGCCGGAGCGGCGTGCTCGGCGCTGCGGGTGGCGTCTCCCGCACGAGCGTTCTCGGCCGTCCGCCGCATGACGAGGGAGAGGACCCCGAAGGCCCGCGTGACCCGTTCGGCGACCTCCACTAGGGGGGCCGTCCCTTCGAGCACGACGACCTCGACGGCCCGGTGGACCTCGCGGGCCGACCCCGGGGTCACCCGCCGACCGGTACCCGCCACACCAGGGTCGTACCGCCGCCCGCCGGGCAGTCCCACTCCAGGCGGCCGCCGAGCTCCGCGGCGCGTTCGGCCATGTTGCC